>CP016093.1:565000-1249166 GCA_001664005.1 Rhizobiales bacterium NRL2 | reverse complement strand
GTGACCGTGCCGCCCAGGCCCAGGGGATTGCCGATGGCCACGACCCAGTCGCCTTCCTCGGCCGTATCCGAATCGCCCCAGGTCACTGTCGTCAGGTTCATGCCATCGCGCGGCTGCACGCGCAGCAGCGCCACATCGGTCTTCGGGTCGGTGCCCACCAGCTCCGCGTCCAGGCTCTCACCGTCATGGAAGAAGACGCGGATCTCGTCGGCGCCGTCGATCACGTGATTGTTGGTGACGATCAGACCTTCCTTGTCGATCACGAAACCCGAACCGACAGAGGTCAGCGGCCGACGGTTGGGTCCCTGCTGCTGGCGGCGGTCGAAAAAGTCCTTGAAGAACTCCTCGAAGGGCGAGCCCTCCGGCACCTGCGGCATCTCGAAACCCTCGTGCGGGCCCGTCTTGCCGGCCTGCTGGGTCACCTGGATATTGACCACGGCCGGCTTCAGCCGCTTGACCAGCGGCGCGAAGCTCTCCGGCGTCGACTTGGCGAAGCTCGCGGTTGCCGCCATCATCATGGACAGCAGGACCAGCAGGGCCACGCCGTAGCTCATCAACCGGCCGGGCTCCGGACGAGCCGCAACAGCGGTCCCGCGCCCGACGGGTCGATCGATGCGATTGGTTGTCACTGTGTATTGCTCCTAGCCGGGTATCTGGGGAAACAGGCTTCAACGCATTTATGAGTGGCCCACACGCGCTTCAAGCCTGCGCTTGCCCCCGTTTGCTTTCCAATTGTGGCGTCAGCTTGACCCAATTGGACAATGATATGGCGTGTTGACCCGCACCGCCAATCGCTTCTCGCCAACGTGATCGGGCCGGACGTGCATTCACGCGTCCAGAAGGCGCTCTGAGCGGTCAGGCGGGGATGTCGATCTCGTAGGCGCTGACGCCGCCCCCGCCGCCCTGCGCGCCATAGGCGCTGGCCGCGCTGCGGTGCTCGGCCAGGGCGCGGCCGTCGGCCGGTGCGGCCTGCCCGTCCAGCAAGGCGAAGACATGGCCACCGAGATCGTCGCCGCTGACCGCTTCCAACCCGACATCGGCTGCCGAGGCGGCCATGCCGATCGGGCCGCCGAAGAGCAGCCCCCCGGCAATACGCGCGGGAGCGCTGATCTCGTCGCCGGTGAAGTGGCGGTAAATCGCGCCGATCACCGGCAGATGCTGCAACGGATTGACGACGTCCAGAATATCCCAGAACCCGAGCTCGCTTTCGCCGGCCGCGCCTCCGGCCTGCGCCGCCGGCTCAGGCGATACCGGCGGCGGCTCGCCCCGCATCGGGAACATGTTCATGGGATAGATGACCATGACCGTCCGTAAGCAAGGCGCAGGCCAGCGGAAGGACCGCGGAATTCCGCCGCCGTGGGTATCGCGGCATTCGGTCGCCCGGCAGAAATTTCACCCCCCGGCGGGCCGGCACCTAAAGAAAGTGCCCGGTGCGGCTCTTCTTCGTCGCCAGGTAGTCGGCGTTGTGGGGATTGGCGGGAAAGCTGTGTGGCACGCGCTCGACCACCTCGATGCCCTCGGCGGCCAGACCCGCGACCTTTTCCGGATTGTTGGTCATCAGCCGCACGGCGGAGAAGCCGAGCCGCTTCAGCATCTCGGCCGCGGGCGCAAAGAGGCGTTCGTCGGTCTCGAAACCGACCCTGAGATTGGCGTCGACGGTGTCGAAACCCTGGTCCTGAAGCGCGTAGGCGCGCAGCTTGTTGATCAGGCCGATGCCGCGCCCTTCCTGCGCCATGTACAGCAGGACGCCGCCGCCTTCCGCCGCGATCGCCGCCAGCGCGCCGCGAAGCTGCTCGCCGCAATCGCACTTCATGGAGCCCAGCAGATCGCCCGTGAAACATTCGGAATGCACCCGGGTCAGCACCGGCCGGTCGCGCGGCGGGTCGCCAACGACGATGGCGAGATGCTCCAGGCCGCCGTCCGCGGGCCGGAACGCGGTCAGCCGGGTGTTCTCCGCGTCCCACAGCGGCACCCGGGCCGCTGCCACCCGCTTCAGCTCCGCCGCCGAATCAGCCTCCCGCGCCATGATCGCCCCGGCCGCAACCGTCATCAGTCCATGGCTGTCCGGATCCGCACCGGCGGCGAGCGGGGCGACGATGGCCGCAGGCAGCAGGCGCGCGATCTTGCAGAGCTGCACCGCGGCGACAGCGTATGCGGGCGGCGCGTCCTTCACTTGCCGAAACGGGCCGCGCAGTCCGCCGCTCAGATCGTGTTCCGGATCGGCGATCTCGGCGGCGAGGTCGCGGTTCAGCCGCTCGTCCAGGGGAACGAGTTGCACCGGATGGCCCGACGGCAGGATGTGCAGCACGTTGGCCCGGCGCGCCGTCAGCGCCAGCTGCGCCGGACCGCCGGCGAACATCGTCATCTCCCGGAAATCGGCTGCGCTTGCCGTCTCCACGGAAACGGCGACGCCGGCCGAAGCCTTGTCGCCGATGCAGACCGGGAGACCCCGGCGCAGATCGGCGGCGGCGCGGTCGACCTCGCGCACGGCGCGAAGGCGCTCTTCGGTTGGCGGGACGGGGGTAATCGCGTTCTCCTCCGGTTCGGTGCGGGAAGCTATACTCCGTCGTCGCGGCTTCTTGAAGGCTCGGCGCGCGCAATCCGGCCCGGCGCCGCAAGGCGCGCCACATTTCGATCACTTGCCTTCACACGTTGATGTGACCTGAAATCGAAAATGTGACGTATTGGTGATGGCCCGGCGTTGTGGCGATGAAACAGGTTGAACGGCGTGTTTGCCGATCAGATTTGTCTCATGTCTCGAGAATTGATTTGACACTGAGGGGTTGGACCATGATGGGTGGCAAGAGGATCCTGCTGATCGACGACGACGAGGCTCTGCGCACGACGCTGGCCGAACAGCTGGGCCTGCACGAGGAATTCGAGACGCGCGAGGCCAGTTCCGGCCAGGCCGGGATCGAAATGACGCGGCAGGAGCATTTCGACCTGATCCTGCTGGATGTGGGCCTGCCGGACACGGACGGGCGCGAGGTCTGCCGGGCATTGCGCAAGAACGGTTTCAAGATGCCCATCATCATGCTCACGGGCGCGGATTCGGACGCCGAGGAAATCCTGGGGCTGGAATCGGGCGCCAACGACTACATCACCAAGCCGTTCAAGGTCGGCGTGCTTCTGGCCCGGATCCGCGGACAGCTCCGCCAGCACGAGCAGAGCGAAGACGCCGTCTTCACCATCGGTCCCTACAGCTTCCGGCCCGCCCAGAAGATGATGGTCCACAAGCAGTCGGAGAAGAAGGTCCGGCTGACCGAGAAGGAAACCTCGATCCTGAAATACCTGTTCCGCGCGGGCGAGAAGGCGGTCGGGCGGGATATCCTGCTGCACGAGGTCTGGGGCTACAACGCCGGAGTGACGACCCACACGCTGGAAACCCACATCTACCGCCTGCGCCAGAAGATCGAGCCGTTGCCGTCCGAGGCGCAGATCCTGGTGACCGAACCCGGCGGCTACAAGCTGGTGCCCTGACGAAACGCTTTCCCCGACGCGCCGCAACGGCTATCGCCTGAGCCGGATTGGTTCGGGAGGGCGCAAACATGGCCAGTGCCGCCATCATGCTGCAGGGTACCGGCTCCAGCGTCGGCAAGTCGATGCTGGTGGCCGGCCTGTGCCGGCTGTTCGCCGACCGTGGCCTCACGGTCCGGCCCTTCAAGCCGCAGAACATGTCCAACAACGCCGCCGCGACCGCCGACGGCGGCGAAATCGGGCGCGCCCAGGCGACCCAGGCGCTGGCCTGCCGCGTCCAACCGACCGTGCACATGAATCCCGTGCTGCTGAAGCCCGAGAGCGAGACCGGCGCGCAGGTCGTCGTCCAGGGCCGGCGGCTGACGACCGCGCGCGCGCGCGGCTACGCGAAGCTGAAGCCGCAATTGCTGGAGAAGGTGCTGGAGAGCTTCCGCCTGCTGTCGGCCGAGGCTGACCTGGTGATCGTCGAGGGCGCCGGCAGCACCGCTGAGGTCAATCTCCGCGCCGGCGACATCGCCAACATGGGCTTCGCCGAGACCGCCGACATCCCGGTCGTCCTGGCCGGTGACATCGACCGCGGCGGGGTGATCGCGCAGATCGTCGGCACGCACGCGCTGATTCCGGAGGCCGAACGGGCGCGCATCCGCGGCTTCCTGGTCAACAAGTTCCGTGGCGATCCCAGCCTGTTCGACGACGGCCGCGACCTGATCGCCCGGCGCACCGGCTGGCCCGCGCTGGGCGTGGTGCCGTGGTTCGCCCATGCCGACCGGCTGCCTGCAGAGGACGCGATGGAGCTGGCCGGGCGTCCGCGCCGGCGCGAGGGCGCCTTCCGGATCGCCGTGCCCGCCTTCAGCCGTATCGCCAATTTCGACGACCTCGATCCGCTGGCCGCGGAGCCGGGGGTCGACCTGGAGATCGTCGCCGCCGGCCGCGCCCTGCCCGGCGATGCGGACCTGATCCTGCTGCCCGGCTGCAAGTCGACCACCGGCGAACTGCGCCATCTGCGCGCCCAGGGCTGGGATATCGATATCCTGGCCCATGCGCGGCGGGGCGGGCGCGTGCTGGGCCTCTGCGGCGGCTATCAGATGCTGGGCCGCACCGTCGCCGACCCCGAGGGCGTCGAGGGTCCGGCCGAGACGGTGAAGGGGCTCGGCCTGCTGGACGTGGCGACGGTTATGACGGCGGAGAAACGCACCGTCCCGGTGGCGGGCAGCCACCCGGCGAGCGGCGCGGCGGTCTCGGGCTACGAGATCCATATCGGACGCACCGAAGGTCCCGACCGGTCGCGGCCCTGGCTGGAGGTCGAAGGCCACCCGGAAGGCGCGGCCAGCGCGGACGGCCGCGTGCTCGGCAGCTACGTCCACGGACTGTTCGGCGACGACGGTTTCCGACGGGCCTTCCTCGCGGGCCTCGGCGCCGAAGCGGACAACACGCTGGTCCACGCCAGCCTGGTGGAACAGACGCTCGACGAACTCGCCGCGCATCTGGAGGCGCATCTCGACATCGGTGCGATCGCCCGTATCGCCGGACTGTAGGCTCCTACAGGCGTCCCATGGCGAACAGCAGCAGGAACGGCATGGTCAGGAAGGAGACGGCGGTGGAGATCAGCACCGAGCCCGCCACCGCGCCGGGACGCTGATCGTAGGCCGCCGCGAACAGGTAGTTGAAGACCGCGACCGGCATCGCCGACTGGATCAGGATGACCCCGCGCGCCGCGCCTTCCAGCGACAGCAGTTCGGCCACCCCAAACCCGATGCACAGCCCGACCGACAGGCGCAGCACGGCCACGATCGCGCCGTCGCGCAGGCTCCGCACCTCCAGCGAGGCGAGCGAGACGCCCAGCGCGATCAGCATCAGCGGGATGGCGATGCCGCCCAGAACCTGCAGCGTATTGTCCAGCCAGTCTGGCGGCGTCCAGCCCGTCAGCAGGATGACGAAGCCCGCAATGCTGGCGTGCACCACCGGCGTGCGCAGGATCGTCCGGAAGGACAGCCGGCCCGAGACGATGGCGATGCCGAAGGTGAAATGCCAGGCCGCGACCACGGCGAAACAGGCGATGGCCAGCGCCAGCCCCTCCTGGCCGAAGGCGAACAGGCAGAGCGGCAGGCCCATATTGCCGGCGTTGGACATCATCACCGGCGTCAGGAACGCCTTGAGCGACATGCGGAAGAGAAGCAGAAACGCAGCGCCTGCGAGGGCGAAGCCGGCCAGCGTCAACGCCGTGGCGAGCGCCATCCGGGAGACCGCTTCCGGCGTCACCTCCAGACCGGCGAGAGTCGCCAGGATGAGCGCCGGCGTGCTGACATTGGTGGCGATGGCCGTCACAGTGCGCGTATCGAAGGGCAGGCGCAGCCGGCCCCAGGCGAAGCCGATCCCGGCGATCAGGAAGACAGGCGCGATGATGGCAGCGAGTTCGGCGGTCAAGCGCGGCGGCCGCTATTCTTCGCTCTCGGGCGGGGTGATCCTGAGACGGTTGATGCGGTTGCGGCGGCGTTCCAGCACCTCGAAGGTGAAGCCGTGGAAGCGGAATATCTGGCCCTTGTCGGGAAGCGCCTGCGCTTCGTAGACGACCAGTCCGGCGATGGTCGTCGCCTCCTCGTCGGGCAGATTCCAGTCGAAGCGCCGGTTGAGATCGCGGATGGTGACCGAACCCTCGATCTCGTAGGTGCCGTCGGGCAGCGGCTTGATGCCGGCCGTGACCGGATCGTGCTCGTCGGAGATGTCGCCGACGATTTCTTCCAGAATGTCCTCCAGGGTCACGATGCCCTGCAGCGAACCGTATTCGTCGATGACGAGGGCAAAATGCGCGTGACGGCGCCGGAAGGCGTTGAGTTGCTCGCGCAGGGTCGTCGTTTCGGGCACGAACCAGGGCTCCCGGGCTATCTCGTCGATGTCGAGCTTCGATGGATCGCCGTCGTTCTTCACCAGTTCCCGGGCCAGATCCCTGGCGTGGAGGACGCCGACAATCTCCTCCCGCTCGCCGCGCCACAGCGGAATGCGGGTGTGGTTGCTGGCCAGCGCATCGGCGACGATCTGCTCGGGCGGGTTGTCGGCGTTCAGCGTCACGACCCGGCGGCGGTGCATCATCACCTCGGAGACGTCGACGTCGTCGAGTTCCAGGATGGAACCCAGCATGTCCTTGGCGGTCTTGCGAACCGTGCCCTCGCGGGCGTGCAGTTCGATCGTGCCCTTCAGTTCGTCCTCGACCGAGATGTCGTTGTCGGCCAGCCGATGCGCGCCCAAGGCGCGCAGCGTCAGGCGCACCACGAACTGGACCGCATAGACCGCCGGCGAAAGCATCCGGACCAGGAAATCGATGGCGGGTGCGACGGCCAGCGCGAAGCCGTCCGGGTTGCGGATGGCGTAGGTCTTGGGCAGCACCTCGGAGAAGATCAGCACCAGCAGGGTCATGACGATGGTCGCCACCGCCACCGCGGCGTCGCCCACCAGCACGATCAGCACGCTGGTCGCCAGCGAGGACGCCAGGATGTTGACCAGGTTGTTGCCGAGCAGGATGGAGCCGATCAGGTTCTCCTTCTGCTCGACCAGCCTGCTGACCCGGACCGCGCGCTTGTTCCCCAGCCGTCCGAGATGATGCATGCGCGCCCGCGATGCCGCGGTCAGGGCCGTCTCGGAACCCGAAAAGAACCCCGACAGCACGAGCAGCAGCACGATCGCCGCGATGGAGATGATGATTTGCCAGTCCATGGTCAGGCAACCTCGCTGGAGAGATAGGCGCTGACCGCGGGGGCTTCCACGTCACGGGTGACGAAGGCCTCGCCGATGCCCCGCACCAGCACGAATGTCAGACGGCCGTCGCGGACCTTCTTGTCCTGCGCCATGTGATGCAGCAGCCGTTCCGCCGGCGCGCCGTCCAGCCCCCGGTCGGCCGGACGGGTGGGCAGGCCGACGGCGGTGAAATGGCGGCGCACGCGCTCGACGTCCTGCCCGTGGCAGAACCCGAGCCGCGCCGACAGTTCGAAGGCCTGGACCATGCCGATGGCCACGGCCTCGCCGTGCAGGATGGTGCCGTCAAAGCCGCCCTCGGCCTCCAGCGCGTGGCCGAAGGTGTGGCCGAGATTGAGCAGGGCCCGCTCGCCGCTTTCGCGCTCGTCGGCGGCGACGATCCGGGCCTTGGCCTGGCAGCTCCGGGCCACGGCCTCGATCCGCGCCGCCCGGTCGCCGTCGACGATGGCGGGTCCGTTGACCTCCAGCCAGTCGAAGAAGTCACGGTCGCCCAGCAGCCCGTACTTGACCACCTCGGCGTAGCCGGCCAGCACTTCGCGGGGCGGCAGCGTATCCAGCGCCGCGACGTCCGCCAGCACCAGCCGGGGCTGGTGGAAGGCGCCGATCAGGTTCTTGCCCTGGGGGACGTTGACGGCGGTCTTGCCGCCGACCGAACTGTCGACCTGGGCCAGCAGCGTCGTCGGCGCCTGGATGAAGTCGACTCCGCGACGCAGGATCGAAGCGGCGAAACCGGCCAGATCGCCGATGACGCCGCCGCCCAGGGCCAGGATCATGTCGTCGCGGCCGACGCGCCGGTCGATCAGGGCGCCGCAGAGATGTTCCAGTTCGGCGAAGGACTTGGTCGCCTCGCCCGGTGGCAGCACAATGGCGGCGGTCTCAATCCCGGACCGGACGCAGGATGCTTCGACCGTACCCAGATGGGCGTCCGCGACGTTCCGGTCGGTGACGATGACGACGCGCGGCCGGGACAGGACCGCCTTCATAGCGTCGCCGGCCCCGGCGAGCAGCCCGGCGCCGATGGCGATGTCGTAGCTCCGGGCCCCGAGATCCACCCGCACGGTCCGGGTCATGGCTGATCGGCTCCGATGACCTGCATGATTCGCTCGACCACCAGGTCGTGGGCGTCGCCGCCGCTTTCCACGGTGAAATCCGCCTCGGCATAGACCGGGTAGCGCTCTTCCATCAGGCGGCCCAGCGTCTCGCGCGCGCTGCTTCCCTTCAGCAGCGGCCGGTCGGCGCGCCGCGCGCAACGCCGGACCAGCGTATCCAGATCGGCCTTGAGCCAGATCGAGCGGGCGCGGTCGCGAATCATCCGCCGGGTCTCGGGATGCATGAAGGCGCCGCCGCCGGTGGCGATGATGATGCCGTCCTGATCCAGCAGCCGCGCCAGCACGCGGCGTTCGCCATCGCGGAAATGCGCCTCGCCGAAGCGCTCGAAGATCTCCGGAATGGACATGCCGGCGGCGCGCTCGATCTCGTCGTCGGCGTCCACGAACCGACGCGACAGCCGCTGCGCGAGGCGGCGGCCCACGGTGCTCTTGCCCGCGCCCATCAGTCCGACGAGCACCAGCGAAGGCTCCCGCGTCTGTTCCGGCATCGGCGCCGCGCCCGCATTGGGCATCGACAAGCTTCCTTTCTCCCGCCGGCCAGTGCGCGGATTTGAATGCGCCACACATGGCCGATAGACTTTTCGCGTCCGCTTCATATTCTACAGGTTGCCGTACGCCGGCAATCTCGGACGGCGAGGCCGGACTGGTAAACCCGTTGTCGTAGCTCAGGGAAATTCCGCCGAACCATGCGCCGCTTTCTACTCATCATTGTCGTCCTTGTCGTGGCGCTTGTCGCCGGCGGCGCGATTTTCGTCGCGACCTGGGACATCCCGCCGCCCACCAAGGAAGTCCGCAAGGTGGTGCCCAATGACCGTTTCTCGCGCTAGGGCCGGCCTCGGCCTGGCCGCCGCCGCGGCCATCCTGCTGGCCGTCGCCGGCGCAGCCGCGCAGAACCCCCCGCGCAGCCTGGTGCCGGACGCCGCCCCGTCGGAGCGTCCCGGTCCCGTCAGGGAGTCGGACGTCCGCGTCGACCGTCTGGAGGCGCCCGGACGCGCGTCCGTCGGGCTGCTCGGCCCCGGCGAAAGCGGCCTGCCGGAGGATCTCTGGAACGGCGCCGACCGCGCAACCGTTGCGGCGCTGCTGCGCCGTCTGCCGCCCTATTACCGCTCGGCCACAGCACGGGATCTGGCGCGGCGGCTCCTGCTGTCGACAGGCCGCATGCCGGCTGGCGGGATATCCGACGCGGAACTGCTGGCCCTCAGGATGGAGCATCTGCTGACCATGGGCCAGGCGCAGAGCGTCGTGGCCCTGGCCGAGGCGGCCGGCGGCGGCATCTCCGAACCGGAGGTGGCGGAAATTCTGGCGGAAGCGCAGTTCGCACTGGGCGAGGCCGACAGCGCCTGCGACACCGTTCAGGCGACCGTCCGCGCCGGCGGCAGCGGTTACTGGCAACGGGCTTCCGTCTTCTGCGACCTGCGGGCCGGCCGCCGCGCCGACGCAGAACTGATGCGTTCGCTGATCGCCGAATCCGGCAACCCGGACCCGATCTTCCGCGACCTGGCCGACGCCGTCGCTGACGAGACCCCCGTCACCGTCGAGGCGGACCCGTCGATGCGTGCGCTGCACCTGGCGATGCTTCAGGCCGCGCCCTCGGCGACCCTGACCCGGGCGGGGAACCTGCCGCCCTATCTGGCCGCCATCGTCGCGTCGGGCTCGGGACACGATCCGGCAACGCGGATTGCGGCCGGCGAACGGGCGGTCGCCCATGCGGGGCTGGCGCCGTCGGTCGTGATGCTGGTCTACGACATGGAGGGCGCCGCCGATTCGCCCAGCCCCTATCGCGAGCCCGTGGTCTCGGCGATGGTCACGCAGGAGGTGGCAGGCCGCGCCGAGGCGCTGAACGAACTCTGGAGCCGCGCCGCCGAATCCGGCGAGCACGACCTGGCCGCCGGCTACGCCCGGGGCATTCTCGAGCGCCTCGAGCCCGGTTCCGCCATCGCCTTCCTGGCGCCGGCGGCGATCCGCATGTCGCTGCTGAACGGCGGCTACGAGCGCGCGGAGGCCTGGACGCACATCCTCGGCCGCGGCGCCAGCGGCGGCGGCAGCGACCTGGTCCAGGCCAACACGGCCTTCCTCCCGCTGGCGCAGGTGGCCGGGCTGACCGGCACCGACACGCGCAAGCTTCGCGTGTGGTGGTCGGTGACCGGCGACCAGCCGCAAGGGAGGACGCGCGCGCTCAGGGTGCTGATGACGCTGGACGCGCTGGGCCAGCCAGCCGATGCGGACCTGTGGGCCGACCTCCTCGCCGAGGACATGGAAACTGTCGCAGGTGTCGACGAACCAGCGCTCTGGCGGCAACTCGTCATGGCCTCCGGCACCGGTTCGACCGGTGAAGCCCTGTTGGCGGCGCTTGCGCTGACCGGGGCCGACAGCGCCGGCAATCTGGATCCCGTCACCCTGTCGACCATTGCCGGCGTCCTGCGCCGCGCCGGTCTGCAGGCGGAAGCGAGGCAACTCGCAATCGAGGCGGTCATTGCCCAGGGAGACTGAGGTCCCCGCACCGCGGCCGGACGATGCCCGGCTGATCGAGCTGTTTCTCGACATGATGACGGCCGAACGCAACGCCGCAGCCAATACCATCGCCGCCTACCGCCGCGATCTGGACGGGCTCGCCGGCTGGCTCGCCGGGCGCGGGCGCGCCATCGCGGACGCGGACACGGAGGCGCTCCGGGCCTGGCTCGGTCATCTCTCGCGTCAGGGTCTGGCGGCGGCGACCCAGGCCCGCCGCACCTCCTCGGCGCGCCGGCTCTACGCCTTCCTGCTGGCCGAGGGGCTGCGAGCCGACAATCCGGCCCTCGCCCTCGATGCGCCGAAGCGCGGCCGCCCTCTGCCGAAGACGCTCTCGGTGGACGAGATCGGCGCGCTGATCGCTGCGGCCCGCGCCCGGCGCGACCATCGCGGCGTGCGCCTGATCTGCCTGATCGAGATTCTCTACGCCGCCGGGCTGCGGGTCAGCGAACTGCTCACCCTGCCCCATCCGACGCTCAGCGGCGACGGCCGCTTCCTGATGGTGCGCGGCAAGGGCGGCAAGGAGCGGCTGGCGCCCATGAGCCCGGAGGCGCTGGCGGCGCTGGCGGATTATCACGCGGTCCGCGCCCGCTTCCTGACGGCCGGCCGGCCGTCGGACTGGCTGTTTCCGTCGCGCGGCGCGGCGGGCCACCTGACCCGCCAGCACTTCGCGCTGGAACTGAAGAAGCTGGCCGGGACGGCCGGCATCCGTCCCGCGCGCGTCTCTCCGCACGTGCTGCGCCATGCCTTCGCCAGCCACCTGCTGGCCGGCGGCGCAGACCTGCGAAGCCTCCAGAAACTGCTCGGCCACGCGGACATCTCGACCACGCAGATTTATACACACGTGCAGGATGAGCGTCTGACGGACCTCGTCAGGGGCGCGCATCCGCTTGCCCGGCGCTGAGCCACGGTCTATAGCCGGGAGAACTTTCTTCCAGGGGGAATTGCGATGAGCTTCAAGATCGTCGAACAGACCACGCCGCGCCTGAATCGCTGCGAGCTTTCCGTGCCCGGCTCCTCGCCGCAGATGTTCGAAAAGGCCGCAAAGTCCGATGCGGACGTCATCTTTCTCGATCTGGAAGACGCGGTCGCGCCCGACGACAAGCCGCAGGCGCGCAAGAACATCATCGAGGGGCTCAACGACATCGACTGGGGCAACAAGACGATGTCGTTGCGCATCAACGGCCTCGACACCCATTACATGTACCGCGATGTCGTCGACGTGCTGGAGCAGACCGGCGAGCGGCTCGACCTGATCATGATCCCGAAGGCCGGCACCGCCTCCGACATCTACGCCGTCGACATGCTGGTCACCCAGATCGAGGCCGCCAAGGGCCGCAAGAAGCGCATCGGCTTCGAGATGATCATCGAGACCGCGCTTGGCATGGCCAATGTCGACGAGATCGCCGCCGCCAGCCCGCGCAACGAATCGCTGCATTTCGGCGTCGCCGACTACGCCGCCTCCACCAAGGCGCGCACCACCTCCATCGGCGGTCCGAACCCGAACTATGGCGTGCTGACCGACGCCGACGACGCCGGCAAGCGCGACTATCACTGGGGCGACATGTGGCACTACGCCATCGCCCGCATGGTGGTCGCCGCCCGCGCCAACGGTCTCCGGCCGATCGACGGCCCCTTCGGCGACTTCTCCGACCCGGACGGCTACCGCGCCCAGGCGCAGCGCGCCGCGATCCTGGGCTGCGAGGGCAAGTGGGCGATCCATCCCAAGCAGATCGGCATCGCCAACGAGGTCTTCACCCCCGCCGAGAAGGAAGTCGAGAAGGCCCGCCGCATCCTCGCCGCCATGGAGCAGGCGCAGAAGGAAGGCCGCGGCGCCGTGGCCCTCGACGGCAAGCTGATCGACATCGCCTCGATCAAGCAGGCCGAGGCCATGGTCAAGCAGGCGGAGCTGATCTCCGGCGGCTGACGGCCGCCCGAACTCGAGACGATCCCCCTCCCTTTCCCTCCCCCTTGCCAAGGGGGAGGGTGGATCCGCGCAGCTGATCCGGGTGGGGGATTTTCGCTTTCAGACGGACCCGCGCTGCGCCCCTACTCCGTGCCCAGCACGACACCCTCGCGGCGGGGATCGGCGCCGCCGCGCCAGACCCCGTCGACATGCTCGATCCCGTGCAGGCCGCTGTTGAGGCCACGCACGTTCACCACGTGGCCCATGGCCTCCAGCGCGCGCCGCATGTCTTCGACTTCCGCCACATCTTCCAGGTCGGTTGCCCCGTTGCGGTTGACGAAGTTGGGCAGGTCGATCGCCTGCTGCACCGTCAGGCCAAGATCGAGCACGCCGATCAGGGTCCGGGCCACATAGCCGATGATGCGGCTGCCGCCCGGCGAGCCGATGGCCAGGCGGAAGCCTCCTTCCCGATCCAGCACGATGGTCGGCGACATGGAGCTGCGCGGGCGCTTGCCGGGCTCCACGCGGTTGGCGACAGCCAGCCCCTCCGCGTCGTCGGGCGCGAAGGAGAAATCCGTGAGCTGGTTGTTGAGCAGGAAGCCGCGCACGAAGATGCGCGAGCCGAAGGCGTTCTCCACCGACGACGTCATGGAAACCACGTTGCCCGCTGCATCCGCGATGACGAAGTGAGTCGTCGCAGGCTGCGTCAGATCATCGCCGTCGCGCAGTCCCCGCTGCCGGGGCAGGCCGGGCTCCGCCTCGCCCGAGGCCACCGTCGCATCGATCTCCGCGGCGCGGCGGGCGAGGTAGTCGGGATCGAGCAGTTCGGCCACGGGAACATCGACCACATCGCTGTCGGCCAGGAACCGCGCCCGGTCAGCATAGGCGCGCTTCTCCGCCTCGGCGACCAGATGGACCAGCACAGGCGCGGGACCGGCGCTGCCAAGGTCGAATCGGCTGAGCATGCCGAGGATCTGCGCGACCGCGACGCCGCCCGAGGTCGGCGGCGGCATGCCGCAGACCCGGTGCGAGCGATAGCCGATGCAGACGGGCGGCCGCCGCTTCGCCGCGTAACCGGCCAGATCCGCTTCGCTCAACAGCCCCGGATTCTCCGCATGGCCACGAACCGCGGCGACGATGTCCGCCGCGACCGGGCCCTCGTGCAGGGCGTCGGCTCCGCCCTCGGCGACAAGCGACAGCGTCTCGGCCAGCGCCGGGTTCCGCAGTATGTGGCCGACAGGCCAGGCCGCGCCGTCTGCATCGTAGAAGTACGGCGCAGCGCTGGGCGAGGCCTTGAGATAGCGGTCGCGATCCAGCAGGTAATGCAGCCTGGGCGTCACGTCGAAACCGTCGCGCGACAGGCGGATGGCGTCTTCGAACAGCCGCGCCCATTCGAGCCTGCCGTGATCCGCGTGCGCCAGCTCGAGCATGCGCAGCACGCCGGGCGCGCCGACCGCGCGGCCGCCGACCACCGCTTCGAAGAAGCCCAGGGGCGTGCCGTCGTCGTTCAGGAAAAGGGCCTCCGTGGCCGCCGCCGGCGCGGTTTCGCGGCCGTCATAGGCGTCCAGCCGGCCCTCCCCAGCATGCCAGTGCAGCATGAAGGCGCCGCCCCCGATGCCCGATGACTGCGGCTCGACCAGGGTCAGCACCGCCTGCACGGCGATCGCCGCATCCACCGCCGAGCCGCCGTCACGCAGCACCGCCATGCCGGCTTCGGCCGCCAGCGGGTGCGCCGCAGCCACCATGGGCGGACGCGTCTCCGCCCGCGCCGAGACGGAAATCAGCAGGATGAAGATGAGAGCGAGCAGTCTGATCATGGAATGGCGTCCCCCGTGGCCTCTTCACGTCCAGGAAAACCATATAGGGCGACGAAACGCCGTCGCCGCGGGACAAGAAGCCCGCTCAGGCGTGGCTCGGGCGGCCCCGCGAAAGCCGTCGACATATGCAAGCACCTCTGTGGCCTGGCTAACCAGGTGGGCGCCGTTGTATCCGGGACCACGGCCCCGGACAGTGACAGCTCCCTAGAGGACTTCATTGGCCCAGGGGCTTCGCTGGTCTGACGAACCCCGCAGTGGTCCGCCCGAGCCGTCAATGTAGTACGAATCGCGGAAAGTGCGAGTGATCTCAGCCGGTGGAGGAAAAAGATTCCATGCGCTCGGCCAGCGCCTCCAGCCGATCCGCGATCTCCCGGGCCCGGCCGTCATTGGCGCCGCCGTCCGATCCGCCGCCGGCGCGCGCGGTGTCCAGCTCCTCATAGGCGGTCGCCAGTTCGTCCGCGATCATCAGCGCGGTCATCATCATCAGCCGCGCGTCCGGCACCTTCATGCCGCCGTCGACCAGTTCGGTGGCGCGCTTGTCGACGAAGGCCGCGAGTTGCCGGACACGATCCTCCTCGCCCTCGCCGCAGCCGATGACATGGTCCCGGCCATTGATGGAAACGGTCACGTGCGGCATCGGCTCATCCCTTCACGATCAGGGAAAGCTGTTCCAGCGCGCGATCCACCTGTCCGGCCATGCGCGCGGCCTCCCGTCGGAGCCGCTCAACCACGGCCTCGCGCTCCGCCAGACGGTCCCGCAATTCGGCATTGTCGCCCTTCAGCGCTTCGACCTCCGCGGCCAGTTGCGCACGCGCGTCGCCGTCGGATGATTCTGCGGCTGTTCGACGCACAACGTCCGCCGCGCCGGCCTGTTCCAGACGCTCGATGGCTGAGGCAATGCGCTCCCACGGGTCCGAATTCCGGGGCCTGAGGTCATTCATGGACAATTATCATCGGTCCTGCATGGCGTTAGCCGCCGCTGCTAACACGTTACCATAGAAACAAGCCTGATTTGCCGTCAACAAGCTCCCGCACCGACCGTTCCGGTTTTGGCGAATTCGGGTTCGCCGTGGTTGACGCCCGAACGACCGCCCGGCATTTTGCCGCCGCTTTCGGGCTGCGCCGATCAGCGGGGCGGCCCGGGCATCTTGTGCCCGGACAGCGAACGTCATTTCACCAGCGAGGCGTTCCGGCCGGGCGTGAAGGTTCGTCGGACATGCCGTCCAGAAGCGCCGAGGCCCAGAACGTATGAATGTTGATCCGCGCGAGATGGCGAACGCCATCCGAGCCTTGTCGATGGACGCTGTCCAGAAGGCGAACTCCGGCCATCCCGGCATGCCCATGGGCATGGCCGACGTAGCGACGGTGCTTTTCAGCAAGTACCTGGCGTTCGATCCGCGCCGGCCCGACTGGCCGGACCGCGACCGCTTCGTGCTGAGCGCCGGTCATGGCTCGATGCTGCTCTATTCGCTGCTCTACCTGACGGGCTATGCGGACATGACCATCGAAGAGCTGAAGAACTTCCGCCAGTTCGGCTCCCGCACCGCCGGCCATCCCGAATACGGCCACGCCGCCGGCATCGAGACCACCACCGGTCCGCTGGGCCAGGGCCTGGGCAACGCCGTCGGCATGGCGCTGGCGGAGCGCATCCTGAACGCGCGCTTCGGCGACACGGTGGTCGATCACTTCACCTACGTGATCGCCGGCGACGGCTGCCTGATGGAAGGCATCAGCCACGAGGCGGCCAGCCTCGCCGGCCATCTGAAGCTGGGCAAGCTGGTCGTCCTCTTCGACGACAACAGCATTTCCATCGACGGCTCGGTCGACCTCGCCTGTTCCGACAACCAGATGGCGCGATTCGCCGCCCTTGGCTGGCACGTGCTCGACTGCGACGGCCACGATCACAAGGCGGTCGCCGACGCGATCGAGGCCGCCCGCAACGAGCCGCGGCCCTCGCTGATCGCCTGCAAGACCGTCATCGGCTACGGCGCGCCCAACAAGCAGGGCACAGCAGCCACCCATGGCGCCCCGCTGGGCGATGAGGAGATCCAGGCGGCGCGCGAGAAGCTCGGCTGGACTTCCGCGCCCTTCGAGGTGCCCGACGACGTGCTCGACGCCTGGCGGCTGGTCGGTGCCCGCGGCGCCTCCCGCTCGGCGGCCTGGGACGTGCGCCTGGCGGAGATCGACCAGGACCGCCACGAGACCTTCAAGCGCATCATGTCGGGCCGCCTGCCCGACGGCTGGGAGGCCGGGATCGAGGCGCATATCGCCAAGCTGCTGCAGGACAAGCCGAACGTGGCGACGCGCAAGGCTTCACAGATGGCCATCGAGGTGCTGCAGCCGGCGCTGCCCGAAATGGTCGGCGGTTCCGCCGATCTGACCGGTTCGAACCTGACCAAGACCGGCGCCATGACGCCGGTGACGCCGGGCGACTTCGCGGGTTCCTACATCTACTACGGCGTGCGCGAACACGGCATGGCTGCGGCGATGAACGGCATGGCGCTCCATGGCGGCGTCATCCCCTACGGCGGCACTTTCCTGGTCTTCACCGATTACTGCCGCCCGTCCATCCGCCTTTCGGCGCTGATGGGTCAGCGGGTGATCTACGTGATGACCCATGATTCGATCGGTCTGGGCGAGGACGGTCCGACCCACCAGCCGGTCGAACATCTCGCCGCGCTGCGGGCGATCCCGAACGTGCGCGTTTTCCGTCCGGCCGACGCGGTGGAGACGGCCGAGTGCTGGAGACTGGCGCTGGCGCACGATTCGGGCCCGTCGGTGCTCGCGCTCTCCCGCCAGGGCACGCCGCAGGTGCGCGCAGAAGCTAAGGATCTCTCCGCCCGCGGCGGCTATATCCTCAAGGAGGCCGCAGGCGAGGCGAAAGTCACGCTGATCGCGACCGGAACCGAAGTCGCGCTGGCGCTGGCGGCGCGCAAGCAGCTCCAGGCCGACAGCATCCCGACCTCGGTCGTTTCCATGCCCTGCCGCGAGATTTTCGATGCGCAGGATGAGGACTACCGCAACCAGACGCTCAGGCCCGGGACGGTGCGCATCGCGGTGGAAGCCGCTTCCCCCTTCGGCTGGGAACGCTATGTCGGGGAGAATGGCGGCTTCGTCGGCATGACCGGCTTCGGCGCATCGGCGCCCGCCGACCAGCTCTACGAACATTTCGGCATCACGCCCGCCGCGATCGCGGAGGCCGCCAAGGGGCGGCTCGGCTAGTCAGGAAGGAAAAGAAGAATGACGCTACGTGTCGCCATCAACGGATTCGGCCGCATCGGCCGCCTGGTTCTGCGCGCCCTTGCCGAATCGGGCCGCAACGACATCCAGGTCGTCGCCATCAACGATCTCGGCTCGATCGAGGCGAACGCCCATCTGTTGCGCTACGACACCGTGCATGGCCGCTTTCCGATGAAGGTGACCACCACCGACAGCGGCATGGACTACGGCAAGGGCGAGATCCGGGTGCTGGCCGAGCGCGATCCGGCGAAGCTGCCCTGGGGCGACATGGGCGTCGACATCGCGCTGGAGTGCACCGGCCTGTTCGCGTCGAAGGAGAAGGCCTCGGCCCATCTGCAGGCCGGCGCCAGGCGCGTGCTCGTCTCGGCGCCGGCCTCCGGCGCCGACCTCACGGTGGTCTACGGCGTCAATCACGACAAACTGGAGAGCGGCCACCAGGTGGTTTCCAACGCCTCATGCACCACCAACTGCCTGGCCCCGGTCGCCCAGGTGCTGAACGATTCGATCGGCATCGAGAGCGGCTTCATGACCACCATCCACGCCTATACCGGCGACCAGCGCACGGTCGACACCCTGCACAGCGACCTGCGCCGCGCCCGCGCCGCCGCGTCCTCGATGATCCCGACCTCGACCGGCGCGGCCAAGGCCGTCGGACTGGTGCTGCCGGAACTCGCGGGCAAGCTGGACGGCACGGCGATCCGCGTGCCGACCAACAACGTCTCGCTGATCGACCTCACCTTCCAGGCGTCGCGCAAGACCTCGGCCGAAGAGATCAACGAAGCCATGAAGCAGGCCGCCGAAGGCCGGCTGAAAGGCGTGCTTGAGGTCAATGACGAGCCGCTGGTCTCGGTCGACTTCAACCACTCGCCGGCCAGTTCGACCTTCGACCTGACCCAGACGCAGGTCATCGACGGCACCTTCGTGCGCGTGCTGAGCTGGTACGACAACGAGTGGGGCTTCTCCAACCGCATGGGCGACACCGCGGTCGCCATGGGCCGTCTGATCTGAGCGGAGGGCCATCGCATGAGCCGGTTCCGCACGCTCGACGACCTCAACGCGGCGGGCCGGCGCGTGCTCGTACGCGTCGACCTGAACGTACCCTTCCGTGACGGCCGGGTCAGCGACCACACGCGGATCGACCGCGTTCTGCCGACGATCCGGGAACTCTCCGACAAGGGCGCGAAGGTGATTCTGCTCGCCCATTTCGGGCGGCCGAAGGGCGAGCGGCAACCGGAACTGTCGCTGGAACCGGTCGCCGCGGCAGTGTCCGAGCGTCTTGGCCGGCCCGTCGGCTTTGCGCCGGACTGCGTCGGCGAGCCGGCGGAGAAGGGCATCGCCGCGATGGCCGACGGCGACGTGCTGCTGCTGGAGAACACCCGCTTCCACGCCGGCGAGGAAAGGAACGACGACGCTCTCGCCGACCGCATGGCGGCGCTCGGCGACGCCTTCGTCGCGGACGCCTTCTCCTGCGCCCACCGCGCCCATGTCTCGACCGAAGGCCTGGCGCGGCGGCTGGAGACGGTCGCGGGCCGTTGCATGGAGGCGGAACTGACCGCGCTGGAGAGCGCGCTGGGCGACCCCGAGCGCCCGGCGGCGGCGCTGGTCGGCGGGGCCAAGGTATCCACCAAGCTGGACGTCCTGGAGAACCTCTCGGGCAGCGTCGACCTGCTGATCATCGGCGGAGCCATGGCCAACACCTTCCTGCTGGCCCGCGGATTCGAGGTGGGCCGCTCGCTCGCCGAGCCGGATCTGGTCGCCACCGCCCAGCGGATCATGTTCGCGGCCGAGAACCGGGGCTGCGAGATTCTGCTGCCGCTGGACGCCGTGGTGGCCGACAGCCTGGCGGCGGATGTCGATTCGGATGTCGTCGACATCGCGGCGGTACCCGCCGACCGCATGATCCTGGACGTCGGGCCGAAGAGCATCGCCCAGACCGTCGCACGGCTGGAGGACTGCCGTACGCTGATGTGGAACGGCCCGATGGGCGCCTTCGAGACGCCGCCCTTCGACCGGGCCACGGTCGAGATCGCACGGGCCGCGGCGCGCCTGACGAAATCCGGCAAACTCAATTCCGTCGCCGGTGGCGGCGACACGGTTGCGGCGCTGAACCACGCTGACGCGGCGGCCGATTTCTCGTATGTATCCACTGCCGGCGGCGCATTCCTGGAATGGATCGAGGGGAAGGTCCTTCCGGGCGTCGCCGTCCTTCAACGATGACCGAGCGGGAGCAAGAGAGAAGATGTCCGATCGCGACCTGAATGCCGTTGCCATGAAGATCGTCGCCGACGGTCGGGGAGTCCTGGCGGCCGACGAATCCACCGGCACCATCAAGAAGCGCTTCGACCAGATCGGCGTCGAGAACACCGAGGAAAACCGCCGCGACTACCGCGAGATGCTGTTCCGCGCCGAAGACCACGGCAAGTACACCGGCGGCATCATCCTGTACGATGAGACCCTGCGCCAGAAAGCGGCCGACGGCACGCCGCTGGTCGACCTAATCCGCAACGCCGACGTCGCGCCGGGCATCAAGGTGGACAAGGGCGCCAAGCCCCTGCCTTTCGCGCCCGGAGAGACCGTGACCGAAGGCCTGGACGGGCTGCGCGAACGCTTCGAGGAGTACCGCAAGCTGGGCGCCGAGTTCGCCAAGTGGCGCGCGGTCATCAAGATCACCGACGATCTGCCGAGCGACTACTGCATCGCCGCCAATGCCCATGCCCTGGCGCGCTACGCCGCGCTCTCCCAGGAAGCGGGCATCGTGCCGATCGTCGAGCCCGAGGTGCTGATGGACGGCGGCCACGACCTGGCCCGCTGCCAGAAGGTGACCGAGGATACGCTGGAGGCGGTGTTCGCGGAGCTCCATGCCCAGCGCGTGGCCCTGGAGGGGATGTTGCTGAAACCCAACATGGTGATTTCGGGCCAGGACGCGGCGAACCGCGCCGGCGTGCAGGAAGTCGCCTACGCGACCATCCAGACCCTGAAGCGCTGCGTGCCGGCCGCGGTGCCCGGCATCGTCTTCCTGTCGGGCGGCCAGACCGAGGAAGAGGCGACCGCGCACCTCGACGCCATGAACCGCCTGGGCGACCTTCCGTGGAAGCTCAGCTTCTCCTATGGCCGCGCGCTGCAGCAGTCGGCGCTGAAGGCCTGGAGCGGCAAGCCGGAGAACGTCGCCGCCGGACAGCGCGCCTATCTGCACCGCGCCCGGATGAACTGGGCCGCCGCCCGCGGTGAATGGCACGCGGAACTGGAAAAGGCGGCCTGAGACCGGCCGCGGGAACCCTACCGCCAGCAACGGCACCAGAAAAAGGAAAGGCCGCCCCCGCGCCGACGGGAACGGCCTTTCGCTGTTGCTGCCTCCCGGCCATGGAGGGTGTTAGGCCCCTCCGGCGGCGGGAGAACCATGTCGTCCGGAAACCGTTTCCCCGACCCCCGGCAATGACCGCAACGGGTGAATGGATAGCATGATTCCGAACGCATGTGGTGTGTCCGGGCTGTGACATGAGGCGGTGAGACGAAAAAGGGCCCGGACGGCGGTCCGGGCCCTGTCGGTCATCGGCTGCACGGGGGCGGGTCGTCCCGCCCGCAGCTTCAGCCCTTCATGTTGGCGTTGACGAAGTCCCAGTTGACCAGATGGTCGAAGAACGCCTGCACGTAGTCGGGCCGGCGGTTCTGGTAGTCCAGATAATAGGCGTGCTCCCAGACGTCGACGGTCAGCACCGGCGTCAGGCCGTCGGTCATCGGGGTGCCGGCGTTGGACGTGTTGTGGATCTTCAGCTTGCCGCCGTCGAGCACCAGCCAGGTCCAGCCGGAGCCGAAATTGCCGGCCGCCGAGGCCTTGAACTTGGCAGCCATCTCTTCGGTCGAACCGAACTCGGCCTTGATCGCGTCGGCGATATCCCCCTTGGCCTCGCCGCCGCCGCCGGGCGCCATGCCGTTCCAGAAGAAGGTGTGGTTCCAGATCTGGGCGACCTGGTTGAACAGCCCCTGATTGCCCTGCTTGTGGGCTTCCATGATGGCTTCCTCGACCGAGGCGTTGTCCAGCGGCGTGCCCTGGACCAGTTCGTTGGCCTTGGTCACATAGGCGTTGTGGTGCTTGCCGTGATGAAAGTCGAGCGTGTTGGCCGAGTAGTGCGGCTCCAGCGCGTCCTTGGCATAGGGCAGGTCAGGAAGTTGAAATGCCATGTCGGATCTCCCGTTCTCGTTGGAATTGGACGGCGCCGCCCCCCGGCGCGACGATCCCCTTGCGCTTTTTCAAGTGGTGCGCCTGTGCCCCGAATAAAGGGGGGCTAGGTTGCAGAGGTCAAGACTTCTCGCCGGATTGCGCGGCTGTTATTCAGAACCCAACGGCACGAAACAACCATCGAGAGGATCATCCATGCGGGTCAAGGGCAAGGTCTGCGTCATCACGGGCGGCGCATCCGGTATCGGCAAGGCGCTGGCGGAGCGCTTTCACGAAGAAGGCGCCAAGGGCGTGGTCGTCGCGGACATGCAGGCCGACAAGCTAGAGCAGGTCGCCGCCAGCGTGAACGGACTCGCGGTCGTCACCGACGTATCGAAGGAAGAGGACATCAAGCGGCTGGTGAAGGCGGCCGAGGATGAATACGGCCATATCGACGTCTTCGTCTCCAATGCCGGCATCGCCCGCATGGGCGGCGAGGAGAGCTCCGACGCCGACTGGCAGCAGAACTGGGACATCCACGTCATGGCCCATGTCTATGCCGCGCGCGCGGTGGCCGAGAAGATGGCTGCCCGCGGCGAGGGCTATCTGATCAACACCGCCTCCGCCGCCGGCCTGCTGACCCACGTCAACTCCGCCACCTATTCGGTGACCAAGCATGCCGCGGTGTCCTTCGCCGAATGGCTCTCGATCAACTATGGCGACCGGGGCGTCCATGTCTCGGTGCTGGCGCCGCAGGCGGTGCGGACCGCCATGACCTCGGGCCGCAACGTCTCGGTGGCTTCGGTCGACGGCATGATCGAGCCCGAGCAGCTCGCCGACTGCGTGATCGAGACGATGGACAAGGAAGAGTTCCTCATCCTGCCCCACGAGCAGGTGCGCGAGTACATGAAGCGCAAGGCCCTCGATGTCGACCGCTGGCTGTCCGGCATGCGGCGCTTCAAGGCCAAACGCCCCGAATCCGGCTGAGGCAAACCCGTGCGCCGCGCTTGAAGCGGCGCGCGAAACCGCCATGTGCCCCTCAACCCCTTCTTCAAGAGGGGGAGCACGAACAACGGTAACGTTGCGGGAGCACAGAAATGGCAGACGATCAGCGAACCGCGAAGGCGGACGCGGAGGACGGCCAGGTCGCCGAGCTTCATCGCATGGTCATGCCCGACCACCTCTGCCCCTTCGGCCTGAAGGCCAGGGATCTGCTGGAGCGCGAGGGCTACCAGGTCGACGACCACTGGCTGGAAACCCGCGACGAAACCGACCGTTTCCAGGAGAAGCACGGCGTCGACACCACGCCGCAGATATTCATCGGCGGCGAGCGCGTCGGCGGCTATGACGAGCTGAGGGTCTGGCTGGGCAAGGACGATCCCCCGGAGGAGCAGGACGACACGACCTACCGGCCGGTGATCGCCTTGTTCATCATGGCCTTCCTGATCGCCATGGCCGTGCGAATCGCCACCGGCGCGGACCTTCTCGCCATCCGGACACTGGAATGGTTCATCGCGACCGCGATGAGTCTGCTCGCCCTGCAGAAGCTCGACGATGTCGAGGGCTTCTCGACCATGTTCCTGAACTACGACCTGCTGGCCCGGCGCTGGGTGCGCTATGGCTACATCTATCCCTATGCCGAAGCCTTCGCCGGCATCCTGATGCTGGCGGGCGCGCTGATCTGGCTCGCCGCGCCGGTGGCGCTGTTCATCGGCCTGGTCGGATCGGTGTCGGTCTTCAAGGCCGTCTATGTCGACAAGCGCGAACTGAAATGCGCCTGCGTCGGCGGCAGTTCCAACGTACCGCTCGGCGCGATCTCCTTGACCGAGAACCTGATGATGACTGTCATGGGGATATGGATGCCGTTGAAAATGTACGTGCTGCAGTGAACCGCCGCGGCCCCGCTCGCCGGTGGCGGCCATGACCGCGATCGAGTTCTTCTGGGATCCCGGCAGCACCAACACCTATTTCGCGTGGAAGCTGCTGCCGCCGATCGCGGCGCGCCATGGCGCGGCGGTCGTCCCGCGCGCCTTCAATCTCGGTCACGTCTTCCGCCACCATGACTATGTCCTGATGGACGAGCCGCCGGCGAAGATCGCCAACCGCAAGCGCGACCTCGAGCGCTGGACGGCAAAATACGGCCTCGCCTTCCGTTTCCCCGACGTGTTTCCGATCAAGACCAGCCGCGCGCTGCGCGGCGCCCTCGCCATGCGTGGCCGCGGGCTGGAGCACGAATTCATTACCGCCGTGCTGGAGGCCTACTGGGAGCGCAACGACCATTCGATTGCGGAGATCGCCGGCCTCGGCCGCCTTGCCGAGAGGCTGGGCGTCGATCCCGAAGCGTTCGAAGCCGAGGTGGAAAGCCCCGCCGTCCGCGAGTTGTTGATCGCGGAAACGGAGGAAGGCCTGGAGCGCGGCGTTTTCGGCGCGCCCTCCTTCCTGATCGGCGACGAACTGTTCTGGGGCAAGGACCGCATGGACTTCGTCGAGGACGAGCTGCGGCGCAATTCCGGGGGAGGTTGAATCGCCACCACCTGCAGGTCCCGTGACTTGATCGCGGGTCCAGTGAGGCAGCGGTAAAGTGATGGGCCCCGGGATCGAGTCCCGGGGCGGGTTCAGTCTAGTAGGTCGCGCGACCCCCGGAGATGTCGATCGCCTGACCGGTGGTGAAGCTGCAGTCCTCGGACGCGAGCCAGGTCACCAGCGCCGCGATCTCGGAAGGCTCGACGAAACGGGCCATGGGGATCTTGGAGAGCATGAAGTCGATGTGCTCCTGGCTCATCTGCTCGAAGATCGCCGTCCGCGCCGCGGCCGGGGTGACGCAGTTGACCATCACGTTGCGGTCGGCCAGTTCCTTGCCCAGCGACTTGGTCAGCGCGATGACCCCGGCCTTCGACGCCGAATAGGCCGAGGCGTTGGGATTGCCCTCCTTGCCCGCGACCGAGGCGATGTTGACGATCCGGCCATAGCCGTTCTCGATCAGCTTCGGCGCCACGGCGCGGCAGCACAGATAGACGCCGATCAGGTTGATCTCGATGATCTGGCGCCATTCCTCGGGGGTGTAATCCCAGACCTTCCGGTTGGCGCCGGCTATTCCGGCATTGCAGACCAGAATGTCGAGGCCGCCCAGCGCCGCCATCGTGTCGGCCAGAGCGCCATCGATGGCCGCGTGGTCGGTGACGTCGACCACCGCGGGTGTCGCCCCGATCGCCGTGGCGGTCTCCGCGGCCAGGGCTTCGTCGCGGTCCCAGATCGACACCGCCGCGCCTGAGGCGATGAAACGCTCGGCGATCGCGCGGCCGATGCCTTGCGCCCCGCCGGTCACGATGGCTCGTCTGCCCTTCAGATCGATCGCGTTCATGAACCCCTCCCGCTCCGTGCCGGTCAGGCTGCCGGCTTCTCCATGGTCAGCAGCAGCCGCCAGGCCGCGATATCCTCGGGCGGCTGACCCGCATAGTCCCCGTGCACCGGCAGCCGGTCCGGATCCTCGACGCTCCAGCGCTCGGCCGCCAGCGTGCGGAAGCCGACGCCTTCCAGCATCGCGATCATCTCGCCGGCCGGAATGCGGTTGATGTACTGCACGTCGTTCTCCAGCCAGCGGCTGAACGCGGCCTTCGAATGTCGCAGATAATGCTTCTTCGAGCGTGAGGGATCGTAGTGCGCGAGGTGATCGTCCAGCCCGACCTGGGCCGCCATGCGCCCGCCCGGCTTCAGCACCCGGAACCAGTCCTCGGCGGCGCGCCGGAAGCCCTCGGCGACGACATGTTCGAGCACGTCGACCGAATAGACCATGTCGAAGCGGCCGTCCGGATAAGGCAGAACGCCGTCATGATCGATGGCGTAGTGCATGTCGAGGACGGCGTAGACGTCGTCGAAGCTCTCCGCGCGCTCGAGCCCGGCCAGCCGCGCTTCGGCCCGCTCCCGCTGCGCCGGCGTCAGATCGAGGCCCGCGAGCCCCTGGCGGACCTGGGGCAACGCCGCCCGGAACGCTGCGAAGGCCCGGTTGTCCCAGACGTCGAAGCAGTGAACCTCGGCCTCATGGATCAGCGCGGGAAAGACGCTGTAGGCGTGCATCCAGCCCGTGCCGAGCTCCAGAAAGACCGGACGCTCCGGCAGTTCCGCCTCGGCGATCCGGTCGAGTACCCAGCCGGCCCGCTCCATCGACAGCTTGCGCTCGGTCTTCCGGTTGCCGAGCCAGCGGTACAGCGCCTTGGTGGCGCCGTTGAGCGAAAAGGCGCGAAGCACCGTGGCCGCCAGGTAGTAGTTCAACGATGGTCAGTCCTTTGCGTCGGCCGCCACCTGCACGGTCACCATCTTGTCGGGATTGCGCGGCGGCTCGCCCGTGGCGATCGCGTCGACATGCTCCATGCCTTCGGTCACCTGGCCCCACACGGTGTACTGGCCGTTCAGGAACGAACCCTGGTCGAACATGATGAAGAACTGACTGTTGGCCGAATTCGGGTTCTGGGACCGGGCCATGCCGACAGTGCCGCGTTCGAAGGGCGTATTCGAGAACTCGGCCGGCAGGTCGGGTTTCTTTGAACCGCCGCGGCCGGTGCCGGTGGGATCGCCGGTCTGCGCCATGAATCCGGGAATGACGCGATGGAAGACCACGCCGTCATAGAACCCCTCTCGGGCCAGTTCCTTGATCCGCTCCACGTGCTTCGGCGCCACGCCGGGCAGCATCTCGATGACCACGCGGCCATGTTCAAGGTCGATATAGAGTGTGTTTTCCAAATCCGCCGCCTCGCCATTGGTCGTCGTCGCGATAGATAGTACGGTTACAAGCGCCAGCATCAGTCGACGCATTCGCAGACTCCTTCGGGTTGCCTCGCACCCGGTACGCGGGCGCGATTTCGATGTGTACCGGGTTTCGAACGGCGATGAAACCGCCGATCGGCGGGCAGGGGAGGGTTTGATGTTTCCGGCCTATTTCCAGCGCATGGCCCGCTACAACCGTTGGGCCAACGGTCTGGTCTACGACGCGGCGGCGAAGATCCCCGACGAGGCCTACCGCCGCGACGTGGGCGCCTTCTTCGGCTCCGTTCACGGCACGCTGAACCATTTGCTGGTGGCCGACCGCATCTGGCTGAAGCGGCTGACGGGCGAAGGCGAAGCCCCGGCGCGGCTGGACGCGGTGCTGTTCGACGACTTCGGCGCGCTGCGGGACGCCCGCGAGACCGAGGACGAACGGCTTCTGGCCTGGACCGGACGGCTCTCGCCGGAGGACTTCGAACGCGATTTCAGCTACCGCAACATGGCCGGCGATACGTTCGCCAATCCGCTCGATCTGATTCTCGGCCACGTCTTCAACCACCAGACCCACCACCGGGGCCAGGCGCACGCCATCATCGGGCATCTGGGTTTCGAGCCGCCTTCGATGGATCTCGTCTATTTCGAGCGGCAGGGCTGACCGCTCAGGGCGGCGTCATGCGGCCGGTTTCGCCCGGCGGGTTGCCGAATGTCGCGAAGTCGTCGCGGTCCCAGACCTCGCGGACCTGATCCAGCGCCCAGCGCACGCTGGGGAAGGCGAGTTCGTCCCAGGGAATCTCGTCGAAATCGAACAGGGCGACCTCGAGGGATTCCGGGCCCGCTTCGAAACCGGGCGCGGCCAGCTCGGCCTTGTAGATGAGCTGCACCTGGGAAATCCGTGGAATGTTGTAGACCGCCAGCAGCGGCCCCATGCGCAGTTCCACGCCGGCCTCCTCCCAGGCCTCCCGCGCGGCGCCCTCGGCCGAGGTCTCGCGCTCCTCCATGAAGCCGGCCGGGATGGTCCAGAAGCCCCGGCGCGGCTCGATGGCCCGGCGGCAGAGCAGCACCTTGTCGCCGTGGCGGCAGACTGCGCCGACGACGATCTTCGGATTGACGTAATGCACCCAGCCGCACTCGTCGCAGACCATGCGCTCCCGGTCGTCGCCGGCGGGCACCTGCTGACTGAAGTTCTCCCCGCCCGGTAGGTGTCTCATGGCTGCTCCATCTGCCTCGGCGGCGGACGGCGCCATCCCCTTTGCCCCGCCGGAACCGATTGTATCCTTTCGGCACATTTCGCCGTAGCGGGATGCTAGTTGGAAGGCGGCGGCAAGTCCATTCGCCCCGCATTGGGACATCACGCGCTGACCGTCTGGGCCGCAATTTCAGGGGAACCGCCTGTTTCAGGCCGCAGACTGGCCATGGCACGCCGATTGCTGATGGCAATGCGTGGCGCCTGGCGTCGTAGAGTTTTTCAGTCGCCGCAGCATTCCCTTGATCGGCATGACGAAAGTCATGACCGCACTTCCAACGGAGACGCCAACCCCTCGGCGTCTCCGTTTTTTATTGTCCCTGCTGAAGCCGTTCGATCTGGGCCTGGACGGCTGTATGGGCGTCGCTGCCCGGCGTCAGGGTGCCCAGCAGTTTCCGCCATGACTGTACAGCGGCCTCCGGCCGGCCGGCCTCGGCCTCGCCCCGGCCAACGAACCACAGGGCATCCGGGTTGTCGGGATCGACCTCCAGCACCGCGCGGAACGCTTCGACCGCCCTGGGCGACAACGGGCCATCACCGCCGGCGTCCACGAGCGCGCCGGCCAGCGCCAGCCGGGTTTCCGTATCCTCCGGGCGGAGCCGTGCCGCGTTCTCATAGGCTTCGATCATGGCATCGGTCTCGCCCAGCACGCCGCGCGCGCGGGCGAGCCGCATCCAGCCGTCATAATCGTCCGGGTTCTCTTCCAGCCTCGCGGCCAGTCCTTCGACCATGCCTCGGATCATCGCCTGGCGGTCGTCGGCCGACATCTCCTGCGCCGCCTGGATGTCCTCGGCGGACGGGCCGGGCGCGGCGGCGTCGCTGCTCTGGGCCGGTGCGGGCGGGGCGGAAGGTCCGGGCGCGGCGCCGGCCGCGGCCATCCGGTCCATCAGCTCTGCCGGCGGCTCGACGTCCAGGTCGCGGGCCACCTCGGCGATGCGTTCCCTGAGCGCGGGCAGCCAGGGCGCGTCGGCAGGAGAATCCTGCGCCAGCGACACCCAGCCGTCATAGGCCCCCTTCAGATCGCCGCCCTGCCCCCGCGCCAGCGCCAGGTAATAGCGCGCGCCGGGATGATTGGCGTCGATCTCGACGGCGCGGCGGAAGGCATCCTGCGCGCGCTCGATGACGACCCCGTTCGAGGAAAAGACCAGTGCCTCGCCGAGTTGCATGTGCGGGGCCGGATCGCTCGCGGCCTCCGGCAGGGCCGCCGCCTTCGCATAGGCCCCCGCGGCGTCGCCATAACGGTCCATGACGCCATAGCTGCGGCCGAGCAGCATCCATCCCTCGAAGTTCTCCGGATCCTCCTCCAGGCGGCGTTCCAGGTTGCCCACCATGTTGGAAACCGATTCAAGGCCCTGTTCGGCCGACGGCGCCCCCGGCTGCGCCGCGGCCATGCGGGCGGCGCCGGCCGGGACTTCGATGCGCTGGGCCAGCGGCTGGGCAGGCAGGTCCGGATTGCCGATGGCGAGATAGAGCAACCCCGCGCCGACCGGCACCGAGACGGCGATGACAAGGCCCACGATCAGGGGCGCGCCGCCGCCTTCACGCACGTCCGGTTCGGCGTCGCGCGAGGCCTGCAGCATGCGCCGTTCGATCTCGTTGCGGGCGGCGCGCGCCTCGGCCGGCGAGATCACCCCGCGCGCTTCCTCGGCGCGCAGTTCGTCGATCTGGCTGCGGTAGACGGTCATGTCGTAGTCGCCGCGGCGCGCAGCGCCCCGCCCGGCGCCGACCAGCGGGCGCAGCACGAAGAGAAGCACGGCGAGCGTGATCGCGGCGATCAGGATCCAGAAAAGCAAGTGCAGCTACCTTTGATCGGAAAGGGCGCGGTCCAGCTCGGCGCGCTCGGCCTCGGTCAGCGGCGCTTCATTGCCGCCGCCGGCCCTGCCCGCCGCCCGCCGGCGCCGCAGATAGACCGCCGAGATGATGAGGCCGGGAACAAGGATCAGCAGCGGACCGAACCACAGGAGGTAGGTCGTCGCCTTCATCGGCGTATCCAGCAGCACCCAGTCGCCGTACCGGGCCACCATGTAATCCCGGGCTTCCTCGTTGGTGTCGCCCGCGGCGATGCGCTCGCGCAGCAGCACGCGCAGGTCGCGGGCCAGCGGCGCGTGACTCTCGCTGATCGCCTGGTTCTGGCAGACGAGGCAGCGCAGTTCCTTCATCAGCTCCTGCGCGCGGGCCTCCTTCTGCGGATCCTCCAGCGGCTTCTCGGTGAAGATCGCCTGTGCGGGCACGGCGAACGCCAGCACCGCGGCAAGCAGGAGGAACTGAAACGGCCGAAGCAAAGTCATTTCCGCAGCTCCGCCAGCAGAGGCCGCAGCTTGTCGCGCAGGATCTGCGGCGTGATCGGACCGATCACCTTGTCGACGATGACGCCGTTGCGGTCGATCACGAAGGTCTCCGGCACGCCGTAGACGCCGAAGTCGATGCCGACACGGCCGTTCACGTCGGAGCCGATGCGGTCATAGGGATCGCCGAAACGGTCCAGCCAGGAAATCGCGTCGTTGGGCCTGTCCTTGTAGTTGAGGCCGTAGATCGGCACCTCGCCGGACTTCTGCATCTCCATGAGGATCGGATGCTCCACCCGGCAGGCCACGCACCAGCTCGCGAAGACGTTGACCAAGGCCGGTTCGCCGCCCAGATCGGCGCGCGAGAGGCCGTTGTCCTTGCCCGGCAGCGGCGGCAGGTCGAACTCCGGCGCCGGCTTGTCGATCAGCACGGACGGGATGGACTTCGGATCCAGCGAAAGCCCCTGGAAGAGGAAGCCGCCGATCACGACGAAAACGGCGACGGGAAGCAACGCCCAGAGCCAGCGCAGGGACGAGCCGCCCGTCGGCTGTTCTTCGGCCTGTTCGGACATGTTCAGTCTCCAGCGCCTGCGATGGCGGCGTCGCCCGGCGCCTGTGCCGCGCGGCGTGCCGGGGCGCCAATGCGGTGTCGGCGATCGCTGAGCGAAACCAGGCCGCCGGCGACCATGAACAGCGTTCCCAGCCAGATCCAGATCACCAGCGGCTTGTAATAGAGCCGGACGGCATAGCCGCCCTGGCCATCGGGCTCACCCAGAACTGTATAGAGGTCGCCGGCGAAGTTGGAGCGGATGGCGGCCTCGGTGGTTTCCATGGGCGGGCTGGTGAAGGTTCGCATCTCGGGCTGCAGCACGGTGACGGGCTGACCGTCCCTGGTGACGACGAAGGCGCCGGTAAGCGATTCGTAGTTCGGGCCCGGCACCGTCTGGGCGCCGACGAAGGTCAGATCGTAATCGCCCACGGTCTGCGTGTCGCCCGGCCGCATGATGGTCTGGATTTCCTCCTGCCAGGTCTCCGAGGCGGTGATGCCGAGCACCATCAGCGCAACGCCCAGATGCGCCAGACTCATGCCGAAGCTGGCCCGGGGCAGGCCGCGCGCGCGCCGCCAGCTCTCGCCGGGGGAGACCCGGAATAGCTTCACCCGCTCGCCCATTTCCCAGAGCACGCCGAAGCCGAGCCAGACGACCAGGACCATGCCCAGCACCGCCAGCAGCGATATGTCGAAAGCGGCCCACAGGGTCGCCACCGCGGCGACGAAGGCCGCCATGGCGACGAACCGCAGGCGTTTGAGGATGCCGGTCAGATCGCCCCGCTTCCAGGCCATCATCGGCCCGATGGCCAGCGCCGCCACCAGCGGCGTCATCAGCGGCACGAAGGTCGCGTTGAAATAGGGCGGGCCGACCGAGACCTTCTCGCCCGTGACCGCATCGAGGAACAACGGATAGAGCGTGCCCAGCAGGACCGTGAGACAGGCGGTGGTGAGCAGCAGGTTGTTCAGCACCAGCGTGCCTTCGCGGCTGACCGGCTGAAACACCCCGCCGCCCTTCAGCATCGGCGCGCGCAGCGCATAGAGCACCAGCGAACCGCCGACGACGGCGCCAAGGAAGGCAAGGATGAAGACGCCGCGCGCCGGATCGGTGGCGAAGGCATGGACCGAATTCAGCACGCCCGAGCGGACCAGGAACGTGCCCAGCAGCGAAAGCGAGAAGGCGAGGATCGCCAGCAATACCGTCCAGCTTTTCAGCGCGTCGCGCTTCTCCACGACGATCGAGGAGTGCAGCAGCGCAGTCGCGGCCAGCCAGGGCATGAAGGAGGCGTTCTCCACCGGGTCCCAGAACCACCAGCCACCCCAGCCGAGTTCGTAATAGGCCCAGTAGCTGCCCAGCGAGATGCCGCAGGTCAGGAACATCCAGGCCGCCAGCGTCCAGGGTCTGACCCAGCGCGCCCAGGCCGGGTCGACGCGGCCCTCGATCAATGCCGCCACGGCGAAGGAGAAGGAAACCGACAGGCCGACATAGCCGAGGTAGAGGAAGGGCGGATGGATCGCCAGCGCCGGATCCTGCAGCAGCGGGTTCAGCCCCTGCCCCTCGAAGGGCGCCGGGTCCAGCCGGGCGAAGGGATTGGACGTGAAAAGGATGAAGGCCAGGAAGCCGACGCCGATCATCGCCTGCACCGACAGCACGCGCGCCTTCAGCGTTGGCGGCAGGTTGTCGCCGAACCGAGCCACGGCAGCGCCGAAAAGCGTCAGGATCAGAATCCAGAGCAGCAGCGAGCCTTCGTGATTCCCCCAGACGCCGCTGATCTTGTAGATCATCGGCTTCAGTGAATGGCTGTTGGCGACGACGTTCGCGACCGAGAAATCCGAGGTCACGAAGCTGACCGTCAGACAGCCGAAAGCGAACAGCACCAGCAGGAACTGCGCCTGCGCCGCCGGCGTCGCAATGGCCATCCAGCCGGCATCGCGCCGCGCCGCGCCGATCTGCGGCACGATGGCCTGCACGGTGGCGACGATGATCGCCAGCACCAGCGCGTATTGTCCGAGTTCGGGGGCCATCAGTTCACGGCCTTCGCGCTGCTCATCTGCATCTTGCCCTCGCAGTTGCCCGGGCCCTGCATCGTGTCGGCGATCTCGGGCGGCATGTAGTTCTCGTCGTGCTTGGCCAGCACCTCATGGGCGACGAAGCGGCCGCTGCCGTCAAGTTCGCCAAGGGCGATGACGCCCTGACAATGCCGGAACAGGTCGGGCAGGATCTTGTTGTAGGAGACCTCGATGGCGTTGACTCCGTCCGTCACCCTGAAGCGGGTGATGATGCCTTCCTTCTCGATCGAGCCGTCCTCGACCAGACCGCCGACGCGGAACCGCTTGCCCTCAGGAAAGCCGTTCTCGACCAGCTGGGTCGGGCTGCGGAAGACATCCAGCTCCTCGTTCAGCGCCATCAGGGAGAACCCGACCGCGCCACCCACGAACAGCAAGCCGATCAGAACCAGCGCCAGCCGCTGCCGTTTCCTGCTGATTTTCCTGCTCAACGCTTCTCCGCCTTTCTCCGCCGCCGGGGGCTCAACGCCTCCAGCGCCCGCGCCTCGCGCTCGGCGCGCTTCGCGCCGCGCACGCTGGCGACCAGCAGCACGACCATCACCAGCGCCGTGGCGCCGTAGGTCGGCCAGACATAGGCCGCGTAGCCGCCCATGGCAAGGAACTCGCTCATCGGGCCCTGTCTCCGCTCGCCGTGAACATCTTTTCCCTCATTCCGCCGGCTGCATCGCCTGATGGCGCGCGGCCTGGGCCATGCGCATCATCCGGCTGCGGCGACCGTGGATTTCACCCCGCACCCGGTAGATCAGGACCACCACATAATACGCCAGGAAACCCACTATCATCAGCAATAGTGGCCAAAGCATGGAATTGTCGACCCGCGGACCATCCACGGTGATCAGCGTGGCGCCCTGGTGCAGCGTGTTCCACCATTCCACCGAGAACTTGATGATCGGAATCATGACCACGCCGACGATGGCGAGGATCGCCGCCGCGATCGCCGCCTTGGCCTCCTCCTCGAAGGCCTGCCAGAGAGCCATGTAGCCGATGTAGATGAAGAACAGGATCAGGACCGAGGTCAGGCGCGCGTCCCAGACCCACCAGGTGCCCCACATCGGCTTGCCCCACAGCGAACCGGTAAGCAGGCACAGGAAGCAGAAGGCGGCGCCCACCGGCGCCGAAGCCTTGGCGATCATGTCGGCGACCGCGTGACGCCAGATCAGCGCCACGGCGCTGGAAACCGCCATGCCGACATAGACGCCCATCGCCATCATCGCCGCCGGCACGTGAATGAACATGATCCGCACCGTATCGCCCTGCTGGTAGTCGGGCGGCGCGAAGAACAGGCCCCAGACCAGTCCCGCGCCGATGCAGGCAACGGCCACCGCCACCGCGAAAGGCAGGATCGCCGAGGTCAGCCTGAGAAAACGCGTGGGATTTGCGAGCTTGTGCATCTGGCTCCCTAGATAGGACGGACCGAACCGCCGAGAAGTGACCGCCGTCTCAGCCCCGCCGCACAGGATTCACCTGAAAAATCAATCGAGCGCAAGCCTTAGCGCCCATGCTGCGGCCATCGGCGCCATCACAATTGCGCCAAGCAGGATTGCCGCGAGGAAGAACAGGTTCGCCGCCGGATCGAAGTCCTGCAGCGCGGCCTCCACCGCACCGACGCCGAAGATCAGCACGGGGATGTAGAGCGGCGTGACGATAAGGGTGAGCAGCACGCCGCCGCGGCGAACGCCGACCGTCAGCGCCGCGCCGATGGCGCCGATCAGGCTGAGCGTCGGCGTGCCCAGCGCCATGGCCGCGACCAGCGTGGCGAAACCCTCGACGGGCAACTGCATCAGCAGCGCCAGCACCGGGGTTGCCAGGATCAGCGGCAATCCCGTGGTCAGCCAGTGCGCGGCGATCTTGGCGGCGACGATCACCGTCAGCGGCACCGGCAGCAGCGCGAGGTGGTCGAGGCTGCCGTCCTCCAGGTCCGCCTGGAACAGCCGGTCGAGGGAAAGCAGTACCGACAGCAGCGCCGCGACCCAGATCACGCCCGAGGCGATGCGCGAGAGCATTTCCGGCTCCGGCCCGATCCCGAGCGGGAACAACATGATCACCATGACGAAGAAGGCGATGACCAGCAGGCTCGCCCCGCCCTGGCGGCGCGCCAGCAGCAGGTCCCGGCGCACGACGGCGAGAAAGGCGGCAAGCATGCTCAGTACTCCGCCTCCGCGTACCAGTCGTCGATGTTCTCCGGCGGCATGATCTCGAATTGCGCGCCCTCGACGCCGGGCAGCGGGGTGTGGGTCGCGGCGACGATCAGTCCGCCGGCGGAAAGGTGGTCCGCCATCACCCCGCCCAGAGCCGCGACCGCATCCCGGTCCAGCGCGGTCACGGGTTCGTCCAGCAGCCAGAGCGCCGCCGGCTCGATCAGCAGCCGGCTCAGCGCCACGCGCCGGCGCTGGCCCGCCGACATGTAGCCGACGGGGAGATCGGCCAGTCCCTCGATGCCGAAACGCGCCAGCGCCGCCTGCGGTTCAGCCGCGCCGCCGCCCTTCAGACGCGCCGCCAGGGCCAGGTTTTCCACCGCGGTCAGGGCGGGCTTCATGCCGTCCTTGTGGCCGGCATAGAGAAGTTCCGCGCGGAACGCGTCCGGATCGTCGGCGATCGGCTCGCCGCGCCAGCGCACTTCCCCGGCGAACGGCCGCGCCAGACCGGCGATCATCCGCATCAGGGTCGACTTGCCGGCCCCGTTGCGGCCGGTCAGGGTCAGCATGCCGCCAGCGGCGACCGCGAAGCCGATATCGGCGAAGATCAGGCGATCGCCCCGCATCGCCGCCAGTCCGATCCCTTCGAGCATGGGACCCGGCCTCAGCGCGCGCGCGTGCGGCTCATCTCCGCACCGACGCTCTCGACGTCGCCGAAGACGTCCAGCTTCTCGATGGTGACCCGGGCGCTGACGACGCGGGGGTGAGCCAGGGTCATGTCCAGCACGCGGTCGCCCAGGATCTCGACCAGTTCGATATGGCCGGAATGGGCGATATCCTTGATTCCGTTCAGCAGATCCTCGTAGGAGACGACGCCCTCGATCCCGTCGTCGTCCTCGTCGCGGACGGTCTCGGCCTCCAGGTTGACGCGGACGCGCTGGGCGTGGCCGCGCTCATGCGTGTGGACGCCGATCTCCATGGCCAGCACCAGATCGCGGATGAAGATCCTGTAAGTCTCCGACACGCCCGTCCCCCGGCCCTGACCTCGTGAGCGTTGCCACTAACGATTTAACGGACCGCCGGTCAAGCGCGCCGCGCCCGTGCCTGCGCGCGACGGCACGAAGAGGACCGGTCAAGGCGCCGGAACCGACTAGCGGAAGATTTCGCCGGCGATGATCATCTTGCGCACCTCGGTCGTCCCCGCGCCGATCTCCAGCAGCTTGGTGTGGCGGAAGAGGCGGTTGATCTCCGATTCCCAGATGTAGCCCGTCCCGCCGTGGACCTGGACCGCGAGGTCCAGCAGGCGGTTCATGGTGTTGGCGGTGTACATGACCGATGCGGCGGTGATCTTGTGCACGTCGCCGCGCCCGCCTTCGCCCTCGGCCAGATCGTTGACGGCAGCCAGCCCCTTGTAGGTGAACAGCCGCACCGCCTCGAGCATCACGTACATGTCGGCGATGTGGCTCTGCACCATCTGGAAGCTGGAGATGGGCTGGCCGAACTGCTTGCGTTCCCTGGCGTAGTCGACGGTGAGCTCGTAGGCCCGCTCGCAGATGCCGAGGCAGATGGGCGAGATCATCGCCCGCTCCAGGTCCAGTCCGGACATGACGACGACGTGGCCCTTGTTCTCCTCGCCCACCATGTTGGCCGCCGGCACGCGGCAGTCCTCGAACACCAGTTCGCCGGTCTGGCTGCCGCGGAAGCCCATCTTGATCAGCTTCTGGGCGACCTTGAAGCCCGGCATGTCCTTCTCGATGACGAAGGCGGAGATGCCCTTCGCGCCGGCCTCCGGGTTGGTCTTGGCATAGACCAGCAGGATATCGGCGATGGGGCCGTTGGTGATGTAGAGCTTGGAGCCGTTGAGGACGTAGTCGTCGCCGTCGCGGCGCGCCGTCGTCCGCATCGAGCCCAGCGCGTCGGACCCCGCGCCCGGTTCGGTAAGGCCCAGCGCGCCGATCAGCGAACCGTCGGCCAGACCGGGCACGTAGCGTTTGCGGATGTCCTCGTTGCCGTTGCGCAGGATGTTGTTCATGCACAGATTGTCATGCGCCACCCAGGCCAGGCCGAAGGCGGGATTCCAGCGGCTGATCGCCTGGAGCAGCAGGCCGGAGCCGAAGACGTCGAGGCCCGCCCCGCCCAGTTCGGGGGGCGCCGTGACGCCCAGGAATCCGACCTCGCCCAGCGCCCGGAACTCGGCATCCGGCCACCATTCCTCGTTGTCCATGCGTGCGGCGAGCGGAAAGATCTGCTCGCGCGCGTAGCGATCCGCGGTGTCGAGCAGCGTGCGCTGCTCCTCCGACAGGTCGAAGGCCGGGGCCGCGGCCTCGTTCGGTATTGCGTTGTTCATGTCTCTCTCCCCAAGTGCCGGCGATTAGAACCGAGGCGCGCCCGCTTGTCACCCACCCCCGGGGCCTTTCCGGCGTTGTCCGCCTCGGTTCAAGGCGCTAGAAGGAGCGGCAGAGTTTGGGGGAACCAGCGGACAAGATGTTCAAGAAGATTCTGATTGCCAATCGCGGCGAGATCGCCTGCCGCGTCATGAAGACCGCCCGCGCCATGGGCATCCAGACGGTCGCCGTCTACTCCGACGCCGATGACGGCGCGCTGCACATGCGCATGGCCGACGAGGCCGTCCACATCGGCGGCGCCGCGGCCTCGGAGAGCTACCTGGTCATCGACCGGATCATCCAGGCGTGCAAGGAGACCGGCGCCGAGGCGGTCCATCCCGGCTACGGCTTCCTGTCGGAGAACCAGAAATTCTACACCGCCCTGGAAAAGGCCGGCATCGCCTTCATCGGCCCCGGCCAGAAGGCCATCGCGGCGATGGGCGACAAGATCGAATCGAAGAAGCTGGCGATGAAGGCGGGCGTCAGCACGGTGCCCGGCCATGCCGACATCATCGAAGACCCGGAGGAAGCGGTGAAGATCGCCGCCGACATCGGCCTGCCGGTGATGATCAAGGCCTCCGCCGGCGGCGGCGGCAAGGGTATGCGCGTGGCCTGGAGCGAAGAGGAAGTGCGCGACGGTTTCAAGTCGGCGAAGTCCGAAGCCGCCTCCAGCTTCGGCGACGACCGCGTCTTCATCGAGAAGTTCATCGAGGAGCCGCGCCACATCGAGATCCAGGTACTGGCCGACGGCCAGGGCACGACGCTCTATGTCGGCGAGCGCGAATGCTCGATCCAGCGCCGCCACCAGAAGGTCATCGAGGAGGCGCCGAGCCCCTTCCTGGACGAGGCCACGCGCAAGGCCATGGGCGAGCAGGCCGTGGCCCTGTCGGAGGCCGTCGACTACCGCAGCGCGGGCACCGTCGAGTTCATCGTCGACAAGGAACGCAATTTCTACTTCCTGGAGATGAACACCCGCCTGCAGGTGGAGCATCCGGTCACCGAGCTGGTCACCGGCATCGACCTGGTCGAGCAGATGATCCGGGTCGCCGCCGGCGAGAAGCTGCAGCTCACCCAGGACGACATCCGCCTGAATGGCTGGGCCATCGAGAGCCGCATCTACGCCGAGGATCCCTATCGCGGATTCCTGCCCTCCATCGGGCGGCTGACCCGCTACCAGCCGCCGAAGGAGAACCGCATCGTCCGCGTCGACACCGGCGTGGTCGAAGGCTCCGAGATCACCATGTTCTACGACCCGATGATCGCCAAGCTGTGCACCTACGGCGCGACCAGGGCCGAGGCGATCGACAACATGATCGACGCCCTGAACGGTTTCCGGATCGAGGGCATCAGCCACAACATCAACTTCGTCAACGCCGTCTGCAATCACGAGCGCTTCCGCGAGGGACGGCTGTCGACCAACTTCATCGCCGAGGAATATCCGGAAGGTTTCGTCGGTGCGCCGCTGAAGCAGGAGACCGAGCGGCAGCTCGTCGCCGTGGCCGTCGTCGCGCACCTGCGCGATCTGGCGCGCGGCACCTCGATCTCCGGTCAGGTGCCCCATTTCGTCCCCAGGATCGGTCAGGACTGGCGGGTGCAGTGCGGCGAGCAGAACTTCACCGTGCGCACGACGGTCGGCGACTACGCCACCGACGTCACCGTCGACAACGACCACATGATCGTCGAAAGCCGCTACCGCCCCGGCCAGGCGCAGTTCGTCGGCAATGTCGGTTCCCGGCGCATGCAGGCGATGGTCACCCGGACGCTGGAAGGCTATCTGCTGACCTTCGACGGCGCGACGCGCGAGTTCATCATCCGCACGCCGACGGGCGCGGAGATGGCGGCGCTGATGCCGGTCAAGGAAGCCGTGGACATGTCGAAGTTCCTCGTCTGCCCGATGCCCGGCGCGCTGATGCAGCTGCACGTCGAGGTCGGCGACGAGGTCAAGACCGGCCAGCCCCTGGCCGTCATCGAGGCGATGAAGATGGAGAACGTCCTCCGCGCCGAGACCGACGGCGTGGTCAAGGCCGTCAACGCCAGGCCCGGCGACAGCCTGGCGGTCGACGACATCATCCTGGAACTGGAATAGCTCAGGCGGGCGCGGACGCCGCCCGGGACCAGAGCAGGCGGCGGCCGGACAGCACCATCGCGGCGGCGAAGGCGAGGCCCGCGCCGGCGGCCGCGAGCGACAGCTCGTCGATCCCGCCGCCCGCGCGCTGCGCCACCAGCGCGCCCAGCCCAAGCGCCAGGGCCAGCCGCAGGGCGCCCGCCAGGAACGGCCACATGGCGCTTCCCACCCCCAGCAGGGCGAAGAACAGCCCGAAGGCGAAGCCCATCACCGGCAGCGTCGGGCCCATGGCGCGCAGATAGGCCGCGCCGGCCGCGACGACCGCCGGTTCGTCGCTGAACAGCCGCATCCAGCCCTCGGGCAGCAGAATGGCGACGCCTGCGAACACCAGCCCGATCAGCGCCGATATCCCGCAGCCCGCCCAGGCGATGGCGCGCACGCGGGTCTGCAGCCCCGCCCCGGCATTGGTGGCGATCATGGCGATCACCGCGCTGCCGACGCCGAAGGTGATCGGAATCTGCAGCAGCTCCAGCCGGTTCGCCGCGCCGAAGCCGGCCAGCGCCGCCGGTCCGAAGACGGCGAACAGCGAGGTCAGTCCCAGGAACGTCGCCTGCAGCTGGATGGTGTTCAGCGAGGCCAGCACGCCGATCTTCAGGATCGCGCCGAAATGTCGCCGGACGGGCCGGAAGTCGGCGGCGGTCAGGCGGAACAGCCCCCGGCCCGAGAACAGGTAGACCAGCAGGATCAGGGCGCCGACGCCATAGGTGGCGAGCAGCGCGATGGCCGCGCCCGTGACGCCCATGGGCTCGACCGGGCCGAGGCCCAGGATCAGTACCGGCGAGAGGATCAGGTGGACCGCCTCGCCCGCCACGATGGCGCCGGCGGGGACGGTCATGATGCCCATGCCGCGCACGGCGTTGGCGGTGAGATTCATCAGCCAGACCAGGGCGATGCCGCCGAAGACGATGGCCGAGTAGGTCACCGCCGCCTCCAGGGCCGCGCCCTCGGCCCCCAGCGCGCAGAAGATCTCCGGCCCCAGGCCGATCATGATGGCGCCCGCCGCGGCCGAGACGATAAGCGCCAGCATCACCGCATGCGCCGCGATGCCGGCGGCTTCCCGCGTCCGTCCAGCCCCCAGCGCCGCGCCGATCGAGGCGGCGGTCCCGGCCCCCAGGCCGCTCGCCGACATGGTCTGCATCAGCAGAAAGATCGGGAAGACCAGCGAGACGCCGGCCAGCGCGTCGGTGCCGATCCAGCCGATGAAGACCGCGTCGAAGGAAATGAAGGCGACCCGCGCCGCGGCCTCGCCGAAATTCGGGAAGGCGAGCCTGAGCAGCGTCGGCGTCACCGGCCCCTCCAGCAGCAGGCGCGTGCGCGGGCTGACGGGCGCGCCGGGCGCGGCGGCGATGGTCGTTTCGGCCTGGCTCATGATGCGGCGCTTCCCCCTCCGGATCGGCGGCCAGCTTCGGGCCATCCCCCGGGCGGCGCAATTACCTCCGGGGTCATCGCCGTGTTAGGCTCGGGCAGAGGTTTCGCCGGCAGTGGAGGCAGAGACCATGGCCGAAGGGAGGACAGCGGCGGTGCTGGCGCGCATCTCCGGCAGGGTGCAGGGCGTCTGGTTCCGCGGCTTCGTCGCGGAGAACGCGGGGAGCCTCGGCGTCCGCGGCTGGGTCCGCAACCGCAGCGACGGCACCGTCGAGGCCCTGTTCGTCGGCGACGGCCCAGCGGTCAACGAGCTCCTGCGCCGCTGCCGCACAGGCCCCCCGGCGGCGAAGGTCGAGGACATCACCGCCCGTCCGCTGGACGTCCCCGATCCCGAGCCGCAGGGCTTCGAGCAGCGCCCGACGGAGTGAGGGCGAGCGGGCCCCGCCATGACCCGGGGCGGACTTGCGCGGGGCGGCTTCGCGTGATCCGATAGACGCTCATCTGATGCGTGGGGAGGCGCGGACCATGAAACTCGGTGTGTTCTGCTACAACACGGAATATTCCATCCGGCCCGAAAAGCTGGCGGTGATGCTGGAGGAGCGCGGCTACGAATCGATCTGGCTGCCCGAGCACACCAACATCCCGACATCGCGGCGCTCGCCCTTTCCGGGCGGCGGCGACCTGCCCAAGCCGTACTACCACATGATGAATCCCTGGGTGTCGCTGGGCGCGGCGGCCGCGGTGACGAAGAACCTGAAGCTCGGCACCGGGATCTCGCTGGTGATCCAGCACGACCCGATCGTGCTGGCCAAGGAGATCGCGACGCTGGACGTCATCTCCGGCGGCCGGGTGCTGTTCGGCATCGGCGGCGGCTGGAACGCCGAGGAAATGGAACAGCACGGCGTGCCCTTCGACCGGCGCTGGAAGGTGCTGAGGGAGAAGATCGAGGCGATCAAGGCGCTCTGGACCCAGGAAAAGGCCTCCTATGACGGCGAGTTCGTGAAATTTGAGGAAACCTGGTCCTATCCGAAGCCGGTGCAGCAGCCGCATCCGCCGATCATTCTCGGCTCCGCCACCGGCCAGGGCCGTCAGCGCGTGGTCAACTACTGCGACGGCTGGATGCCGATCAACGTGCTGCTGGAGGACATGCCGGCGGCCGTCGACGACCTGCGCCAGCGGGCCGAGGCGGCGGGCCGCAACCCCGACGATATCGAGCTGTCGATCTTCGCCCAGGTCGGCGTCGACGAGGACCTGCTGAAGCGCTACCGCGATCTCGGCATCGGCCGGTCGGTGATCGGCGTGCCGACCTCCCGCCCGGAGAAGGTGGAGGCGGTTCTGGACCGCTTCGCGCCGCTCATCGGCGAGCTGGCGGCCTGAAAAAGATTCGCAACAATTTCCGGATTCCGTTTCCGTAAACTGCCGGCCTTGACTATACTCGATCCATAAAAATCAACTGCACCGTGCAAGAAATGCGTGCAGGCACAAGGGGAAGCTGCAGCAGGTGCAGAAGGCACTCCCTGACTGCAGACAAGGCATCGGGCAGGGAGGCGTTCCAGGCATGCTGGCCGAGAACGTTCTTTCGCATCCGCCCAGGGCGCTGGCGGATGTCTGGCGACAGCTACGTCTCGACCACGAGCCGCGGCGCGGGAGCGTTTCCCGCCGCGACGGTTCCGCCGGGCTGTCGGATCCATCCATCGCGCCCCTTCTCCGCCGCGCACGCGTGCGCAACCGGCCCGGCTTTGCCCCACCCTGTCGAGCGGGACGCGGCGGTCCGGCTGCGTGGCCGGGCGAGGCGCCGCGGACCCGCTGAACCCACGTTCAACCAGTCGAGAAGCCGGCAAGCGGCGCTATTTCCGGAACCAGCAGCCACCCCATGCAGAAGACCCTTCCCAGATGACCGGCCCTGCTGCACGCGCGCCGATCGTCGTGCGCTTCCTTGCGCTGGCGGCGGTCCTGCTGACGGCCGGGCTGGGCGTCCTGGCGCTGCTGGCATGGAACGCCGGCGGCGGCGGAACCGCCAGGATGGCGGCGCTGGTGGCGGCGGCGGTTCTGTGGGGTGTGGGGGCGGCTGCCATTGCCTGGCTGCTGACCGTCCGGCCGGCCCTGGCGCGGCTGCGGAACGCTGAGGCGGACGAGGCCGAGTTTCCGGAACTGGCGGCGCGGCTGCGGGCGGCCGAGCGTGAGCGCGAACTGCTGGCCAGTCTCTCCGACGCCTATAACCGTCTGATCATCGATGCGCAGAACGATGCCGAGGGCCGCCAGCAGGAGCGCGACCGGTTGTTCCACGACATCGAGGCGCAGAAGGCCGACCTGGTCGCGGCCCGCGACGCCGCCGAGAACGAGGCCCTGGGCCGCAGCCGCTTCTTCGCGGGCATGACCCACGAACTGCGGACCCCGCTGACGGCCATCATGGGTTTCTCGGAAGCGATCGAGAAGCAGATCTTCGGCCCGGACCGCCTGGACAAGTACAGCGAATACGCCCGGGACATCCGTGTCGGCGGCGAACACCTGCTGGAGACGATCAACCACCTGCTGGACCTCGCCAAGGCGGAGGCGGGCAAGTTCGAATTGCAGGAAAGCGAAATCGACGTCGCCGGCGTGATCGAGGAGTGCGTCAGCCTGCTGCGGCAGATGGCGGAGAACAAGAAGATCAAGCTGGGCCATGTCCGCGACATCACCCTGCCGCCCTATCTCGCGGACGGTCAGATCGTGAAACAGGTGATCATCAATCTGCTGTCGAACGCCATCAAGTTCACCCCGCCGGGCGGCTCCGTCACCATCCAGGCGGGTGTCGATGCGGCCGACGTGCTGTTTGTCGCGGTCCGCGACACGGGTGTCGGCATCGCGCGCGACGACCTGAAACGCGTCTTCGAACCGTTCCACCAGGGCGCCGGCAACAACGACAGACGGGGCACGGGGCTCGGCCTGTCGCTGTCGCGCGTCTTCGTCGAACTGCACGGGGGCCAGCTGCGCGTGGAAAGCGTCGAGGGCCGCGGCACGACAGCGGTCGTCCACCTGCCCGCCTGGCGCTGGCGCCGCCCCGGCGCCGCAGCGAGCGCGTCCGATCCGGGAGCCGACGGCGCCGGCGCGGAAACTCAGATCACGCGTTCGGTCGCGGCCCAGTCGAAATAGGCCTCCCGGGCGCGGCGCGCCACCGGGCCGGGCTGCAGCTCCCGGTCCTCGTAGCGCACCATGGGCGTCACCTTGCCGTAGTTGCCCGTCGAGAATATTTCGTCGGCGGCCATCAGGTCCTCATGGGTGAGGGTGGTTTCCAGCACCTCGAAGCCGGCCTCCCTGAGCAGACGGATGATGCGCTGGCGCGTGATCCCGTTCAGGAAGGTGCCGTTCCAGACCGGCGTCATGGCGACGCCATCGCGGACGATCCACAGGTTCGCGGTCGCCAGCTCGGCGATATTGCCGGACGGATCGCGGATCACCGCGTTATCGAAACCCCGGTCGGCCGCTTCCTTGAGCGCCCGTTGCGAATTGGGGTAGAGGCAGCCAGCCTTGGCGTCGGTCGGCGCCATGTCCCGCGCCGGCCGGCGGCGGCTGGACAGACAGGCGGCGAAGCCGTCCCCGCCCGGCAGCGGCGATTCGTAGACCGCCAGGGCGAACTCGGTCGATTCCGGGATCGGCGAGACGAAACCCTCCCGGGCGAAGAACATGGGCCGGACGTAGTATTCGCCGTCCTTCGGCAGCTTGCGGATCGCCTCCCGGCACAGGCCGTCGACTTCGTCCAGCCCGATCGGCGGCGCCAGCAGCATCGAGCGCGCGGACCTGATCAGCCGCTCGCAATGGGGCCTCAGATCCGGCGCCAGGCCGTGGAAGGCGCGCGCGCCGTCGAAGACCATGCTGGACATCCAGAATGCGTGATCCATCGGCCCGGTGAGCTTCGGGGACTCATCCAGCCACGCGCCGTCGTAATAGAAAATCTGCTTCATGGGCCGCCTCCCGCCGCTCGCCGATCCGGCCCTGCTAATATTGGCTCCAGGCGACGCGGTAAAGCCATCTGAGATTCTTGCGGTCGACGATCCGTTCCGTTCCGGCGTCGTTCAGACTGCGGAGCGAGACCCGCCGGGCCGTCCGACGCACCAGTTCCATCACCAGAACCTCGCCGTCATCGGTGCAGATCGCCACCCTGTCGCCGCGGCGGCATTCGGCGGACGGGCAGACGATGATGAACTCGCCATTGCGGAAGGCGGGCGCCAGGCTGTCGTCGGTGACTTCCAGGGCGAAGGCCGACGGATCGCTGCCGCATGGGAAGTCCACCTGCTCCCAGTCGTCGCCATCCGGCCGGCCGAGTTCGTCGAAATGGCGGGCGTTGACCATGCCGGTGGGCACGCTGTGCAGCCTGGAGGGCATGATGGCTTCGGAGTGCATCATCGCCACGAAGTCGCACATACGGGTCTCGGTGGCCGTCAGGATCTTGGCGATGCTCTCGGTCGAGGGCCAGCGCGCCTTGCCGCTGCGGGCGCAGCGCTTGGACTTGTTGAAGGCGGTCGGGTCGAGACCGGACCGCCGCGCCAGCGCCGACGGCGACAGACCGTGTTTCGCGGCCAGCCGGTCGATGGCCGTCCAGATGCCTTCATGGGTCAGCATAGGGGAAATGGTCCGAACGCTGCCCGCCTCTGTCGACCTGAACAAACGTCAAACAAGGGGGCACGGCCCGCACGTGAGCGGATTCGATCGCGATTGTTGCATTTCAGCATGAGCGGGCCCGGGTCACCGGACCGCGATACGGATTTCCGACCGGGCGTGATTGGACTAGTCTCCGGCGATGCTTCCCTACCCGATCGTCAGACCGCTGCTTTTCGCGCTGAACGCGGAGCGGGCCCACCGCCTGACCCTCCGCGCCGTGCGCCTCGGCCTCGCCGGTCGGGTCCGCGTGCCCGGCGCGCCGGTGCGGATCGGCGGCCTGACACTGGCCAACCCGGTCGGGCTTGCGGCCGGGTTCGACAAGGACGCCGAGGCCGTGGACGGACTGCTCCGGATGGGCTTCGGCTTCATCGAGGTCGGCGGCGTGACCCCCCGGCCCCAGCCCGGAAACGAGCGTCCGCGCGTTTTCCGCCTTGCCGAAGACCGCGCCGTCATCAACCGCTACGGCCTCAACTCCGCCGGCGCGGAGGCGGTCGCGCGCAATCTGGAGAAACGCCGCGCGGCCGGCGTGGTCGGCGTCAACCTGGGCGCCAACAAGGAGAGCGAGGACCGCATCGGCGACTATGCGGAGTGCCTGACGGTGCTGGGCGGGCTGGCGGATTTCGCGACGGTCAACGTGTCCTCGCCCAATACGCCGGGGCTGCGCGCGCTGCAGGGCAAGGCGGCTCTGACCGGTATCTTCGACCGGCTGCACCGGGCGCAGTCGGGCGGCCGTGCAACGCCTCTCTTCCTCAAGCTGGCGCCCGATCTGACGGCCGAGGACATCGACGATGTGGCCGAGGTGATCGAGGATCTGGGCGTTGCCGCCCTGGTGATCTCCAACACCACCGTGGCGCGGCCGGAGGGCCTGCGCGGCGCCAACGCCGCAGAGGCCGGCGGGCTGAGCGGCGCGCCGCTGATGCCGCTCTCGACGGCGGTGCTGCGCGCCTTCCACGAACGCCTGGAGGGCCGCGTGCCCATGATCGGCGTCGGCGGCATTCTTTCCGGCGACGACGCGGTGGCCAAGCTGGAGGCCGGCGCCTCGGCGGTGCAGGTCTATACCGGCCTGATCTATCGCGGGCCGGCGCTGATCGGGGAGTGCGCCGAGGCGATCGCCGCGCGCCGGCCATGAAGGCGCCGCGGCCGCGCCGTTCCGACACCGAGACCGGCATGCTGCTGATGGCGCTGGCGATGCTGACGCTGCCCTGCATCGACGCCATCGCGAAACACACCGGCGAACGGCTGCCAGCGGCGGAGATCGCGCTGGCGCGCTTCGTGATGCAGTCGCTGATCCTGCTGCCGCTGGCCAGCCGCGCCGATCTGCTGCGCGCCCTGCCGGTATGGCCGGCGCATGCCGCCCGCGGCGTGCTGATCGCCGGCGCGACGATCCTGTTCTTCACCGCGCTGCAGTCGCTGCCCATTGCCGACGCCATCGCCATCTTCTTCGTCGAGCCCCTGCTGCTGACCTTGCTGTCGGCGGTGCTGCTGGGCGAGAAGGTCGGCTGGCGGCGGCTGACTGCCGTGGCGGTCGGCTTCGGCGGCGCGCTGCTGATCATCCGCCCCAGTTTCGAGGCGGTCGGCTGGCCCGCCCTGCTGCCCGTCGGCGCAGCAGGCTGTTTCGCATTCTATCTGGTGCTGACCCGCAAGCTGGCCCGCAGCGGCGACGCCGTGACCATGCAGCTGACGGCCGGCATCTCCGGCGCGGCGACGGCGGGCGCGGCGCTTCTGTACGGCGCGTTCAGCGGCTTCATGCCGGCCGTCTTCATTCCCGTGTTGCCGGACTGGACCGAATTCGCCTGGCTGGCGCTGCTGGGCTGCGTCGCCACGGGCGGCCATATTCTGGTCGTGCACGCCTTCCGCCGCGCCGACGCCGGCATCCTGGCGCCATTCCAGTATCTGGAAATCATCAGCGCGACGGCGCTGGGACTGGCGATCTTCGGCGACTTCCCGGACGCGGTGACCTGGGCCGGGATCGCGGTGATCGTCGGCTCCGGGCTCTACGTCTTCCACCGGGAGCGCAAGCTGGCGCTAATCTGAGGCGGGATCGAGCCACCGGCGGCCGTCAGGGCGGCGGTCGGGATCGGCCGCGGTCTCCGACAGGAACTGCACGGCCTCGGTCAGGCCGCTCTCGTGAGGTATATCCAGCCGCCGCAGCGTGGCTTCCACGCCCGCCAGCGCGCCCAGGATCATCGGGTCGTTGAGATCGCCCATGTGGCCGATGCGGATGACCTTCCCGGCCAGCAATCCGAGGCCGCCGCCGATGGCGACGTCGAAACACTCGCGCGCAGTGAAGCGGATCATGTCCGCATCCGCACCATCGGCGCAGCGCATCACGGTAAGTGAATCCGCCCGCTCCGCCGGCCTCAGCGCGTTGAACTCCAGCGCACCGCCCCGGGTCCAGCAGGCGGCGCAACGCCGGACGGCCTCCGCCAAACGGCGATGGCGGGCGAAGACGGCGTCGGTCCCCCACTCGTTGATCATCGCGATGGCTTCCAGCAGGCCGAAGAACAGGTGCTCCGGCGCGGTGCCGGCGAAGCGCCGGTACTGCTCCATGTCCAGGCGCGCCTTCCACGACCAGTAGTCGCGCAGCGTCCCGCCCTCCCGGGAGGCGGCGTAGGCGCGGTCGCTGACGGCGTTGAAGGACAGACCGGGCGGCATCATCAGGCCCTTCTGGCAGGCGGCGATGATGACGTCGATGCCCCATTCGTCCATGGGCAGCGGCGTGGTCATGAAGGAGGCGATGGCGTCCACCACCAGCAGCGCCGGATGGCCGGCGGCGTCGATGGCGCGGCGCAGCGCCGGCATGTCGGAGGCCACGCCCGTGGCGGTCTCCACGTGGACCGCCAGCACGGCCTTGATCTCGTGGCCGGCATCGGCGCGCAGCGCCTCTTCCACCCGATCGGCGTCGATGCCGGTGCGCCAGTCGCTCTCGAAGGTCTCGACGTGCAGGCCGAGCGTCTTCGCCATCTCCCCCCAGGTGCGCGAAAAGCGACCGGTCTCCGGCATCAGGATGGTGTCGCCGGGCCGGAACAGGTTGACGAAGGCCGCTTCCCAGGCGCCGTGGCCCGAGGCGGTGTAGAAGAAGACCTCCCCCGAGGTGCCGAACAGCGGCTTGATCTCCGCCAGACACCGGGTGGCGATGTCCATGAAGTCGGGACTGGAGAAGTCCAGCGCCGGCCGGTGCATGGCGCGCAGGATGCGGTCCGGCACATTGGTCGGTCCTGGCACCTGGAGGAACTGGCGTCCGGGTCGTTGCGGCATTCACGGATGTCCGATGGGTTGCGGTTGCCGTGCTATTGACCCGATTGCGGGTGCAAGTCAAACGAGCTTCGCTAACGGACCGGATTAGCTGGATTTCATACAGCTTCAGCCCGGCAGCGGCGCAGGCTTGCGGAAGCGCATATGGTAGACCATGCGCAGCACCGCGATGGCGGTCTTGACCTGCCCCATCTCCAGATGCAGCGCCGCGATGCCGAGCAGATTGCCGGCCGGATCCTCCCGCGCGGCGTGGTGGAGCAAGGCGTCGAGCTGCGCCAGTTCCGGCTGGCCGAGACGGGGCAGTTTCGTTCCGAACATCGCGGAGATGTGGGCCACCAGCCGCTCGGAGCCGAGCTGGGGCAGGTCCGGATGCGCCGCCAGCGCCACCCGCGCGTAGACCGCCGCCGCCCGTTTCATGTCGTTGGAAAGCAGCCGGTGCAGCGCGAAGTTGAGCAGCTCGGCGTAAAGCCGGGCGACGTCGCCGCGGCGCACCTCGACCAGCGGCACATCGGCCTCCCCGCCGGACGGCCGGGGCAGCCACCCTTCGGGCAGCCCGGCGACCATGTCGTTGGCGGCCGCACGCCGGATCACCCGGTCCAGGCCAGGGCCGGTCGCCATCCCGGCGCGGATCCGTTCCGACCAGCCCTTGAGCAGGGCCGCAGCCTGCTTCGTGCGCCGCATCATCACGATGCCGGAGGACGGACCTTCGGCGTCCATCGCCACCGCGATCTCCGCCTTGTCCAGGGCGGCGAACGCCGGATCGACATCGTCGGCCCGCAGCCGGCAATGCGAATCGAGATGGAGGGCCCGATCGAAGATGCCGCGCTCCAACGCCAGCAGGCAGCAGTCGGCGGTGTTTGCCTCAGGCAGGTCGGCGGCCGAGACGACGATATTGAACAGCCCGCTGCGCCAGAGCCTGTGCCCGGGCCGGTCGGTGACCACGGCGATCGGCGCATCGGGGTGGCGCTGGCGCACCGACCAGGCGGCCATCAGCGTGCGGTCGACCTGCCGTTCGTCCGACACCGCGGTCAGCAGCACGAGCCGCGCGTTTCGCCTCCTGGTCTCGGACATTTCCATGGGCCATCCCGCGTGCAAGGTGGTGAATCCAGTCTAACCGGGCGGCGGCGGCGGAAACACCCGCATCAGACTCCGAGTATCTTCCACACGCCCGACGATACCAGCGCCGTCTGCTCGCCGACGGTGAGCCGGCCGGTAACGAAGACCAGACTGCGTGTCACCCGTTCGACATTGCCCTTGCCGATCACCAGTTCGCCTTCGTGCACGCCGGCCAGGAACTGGTTGTCGAGTTGCACGGTCGCCGTCGGCCTGCGGCCGATCTCGTTGTGCACGGTCCGCCCCAGCAACTGGTCCATGAAACTCATCAGCATGCCGCCATGCACCACGCCGCGCGCGTTCAGGTGCTTCGGCGCCACGTAAAGGGCGAAAGTGAGGGAGCCATCCGCTTCCCGTCTCTGATATGTGGGGCCGATGATGGAAGAGAACGGACCGGCATCGGTCAGGGGCTCGAAGCCGGCTTCGATTGGGTCGGTCATGCAGCCTCGGTTCAGCTAGATTGGCTCGTGTGATCTGGCGACAGGCACGAAAAGGCGGGAGCAGGCGTTGGCCCTCATCGACGGTTTCTTAACGAAGTGGCGCGCAATATGGAACGGCCTCGGCGCGCGGGTCCAGCGGATCGGCCGCGCCGGCGGGATGGAGACGGTTCATGTTCGACCTGCCGGTCCTGATCACGGAGAGCAAGGAGGGCTATCGCATCGCGGTGGCCATCAACGACGATTCCGTGATCTCGCGCCGGATGTCGCGGGCCGACCTGGAACAGCTCCGGGTGCGGATCGACGCGGCTCTCGGCGTCTCCAGCAACGACTTCGACGACTGGCTGGAGGTGGATTCCTAGGCCTCGCGGCCGCTCTGGCCGGCGCCGCCGCCACCGCCCAGTCAAATCACGGCATCGCCATGCACGGCGAGCCTGCCTATCCGCCCGGATTCCCCCATTTCGGCTATGTCGATCCGGCCGCGCCGAAGGGCGGCACGCTCACCCTGGCGGCGCAGCAGGGCAGCTTCGACAGTCTCAACCCCTTCATCTTCAGGGGCCAGGCGGCGGAAGGCTGGCGGCTGGTCTTCGAGGCGCTGACCAAGCGTTCCCAGGACGAACCCTTTTCCCTCTATGGCCTGATCGCCGAGGAGGTGGAGATGGATCCCGCGCGCAAGTGGATCCGTTTCCGCCTGCGCCAGGGCGCGCGCTTCGCCGATGGCGAGCCGGTCACGGTCCACGACATCCTGTGGTCGTGGAAGACGCTCCGCGACAGCGGCCGCCCGAACCATCGCCTCTACTACAAGGAAGTCGCCCGCGTGGAGGTCGACGGCCGCGACGTCACCTTCCATTTCCGCGGCGGCGACAACCGGGAACTGCCGATGCTGATGGCGCTGATGCCGGTGCTGCCCAGCCACTGGTTCGAGGCCAACGGCTTCGACCGCACGACGCTGACGCCCATTCCCGGCAGCGGCCCCTACGAGGTCGGCCGGATCGAGCCCGGCCGCCGCATCGAATACCTCCGGCGCGAGGACTACTGGGGCCGCGAGCTGAACGTGAACCGGGGCGACTACAATTTCGACCGCATCGTCTACGAGTTCTTCCGCGACGGCACGGCCCGCTTCGAATCGCTGAAGGCCGGCGTCTATGACGTCCACTACGAGGACGATCCGGCGCGCTGGGTGGAAAGCTACGACTTCCCCGCCATGCGCGACGGACGCTTCCACCGTCTGGAACTGCCCATGAAACGGCCCGCCGGCATGCGCGGCTTCGTCTTCAACACGCGCCAGCCGCCCTTTGACAATCCCGAGGTGCGGGAAGCGCTGACGCTGGCCTTCGACTTCGAATGGGCCAACGAGAACCTCTATTATGGCGCCTATCGGCGTAACGAGAGCTATTTCGAAAACAGCGATCTCGCTGCCAGCGGACTGCCCGACGCCGCGCAGCGCCGGCTGCTGGAACCCTGGCGGAGCGAGACGCCGCCCGAAACCTTCGGGCCGGCGGTCGTCCCGCCGGGCACCCCGGACGCGACGGCCCGCCGGGAGAACCTCAAACGGGCGCTGGATCTGCTGGACGAGGCCGGCTGGCGGATCGGGACCGACCGGGCGCTTCGGAATGCCGATGGCCGGCCCTTCGCCTTCGAGATCCTGCTCTACCAGCCAGATCAGGAACGGCTGGCGCTGCACTTCGCGCGCTCGCTTGAGCGGCTGGGCATCAGCGCCGACGTGCGCACCGTCGATCCCGCGCAGTTCGAGCGCCGCCGGCGCGGCTTCGAATTCGACATGATCGTCAACCACTGGTACCAGTCGCTCAGTCCCGGCTCCGAACAATGGTACTACTGGGGTTCGGCCCAGGCGGACGAACCCGCCAGCCGCAACTATGCGGGCGTGCGCTCGGCGGCGGTGGACGAAATGGTCGCGCGGATGACCGCGGCGGCGACGCGCGACGAACTGCGGGCCGCCTCGCGCAGCCTCGACCGGCTCCTGCGCGCCGGGCGCTACGTCATCCCCCTCTACTGGGAGCCCACGGTGCGGATGATCGTCGACAGCGGCCTGCGCCGCCCCGGCGAGACGCCGGTCTACGGACCGGTGCTGACGACCTGGTGGAGGGCCGAGTAAACCCCGGAATCGAAGGGGGCGGCGGATTGCTCCGCCGCCCCCATACGGGTCTTCGATCGGTGCGGACGGTCAGTCCATGCCGTAGGTCGAGGCATCGACCTTGCTGTAGATCTCGTCGGCATAGAGCCTGGTCAGCGCCTCGAGATCATCGCCCTTGCCGGCAGTGAGCTTTTCCCACTTCGCCAGCAGTTCGCGGAACTTCGCGACCTTCGCTTCGGCGTTGTCCACGCCGTAGTCGTTCTTGAAGGTCTCGACGATCGTGGCGACATCGTTGCGCGCGAACTCGCGGCTCGTCTCCAGCAGTTCCGGCGAGGGCTCGTGGACCTCGATGCCCATGCCCTTGCCCTTCTCCACGTTCCGATAGCCGCGCTGCACGTACTCATAGGTGAAGTAGGCCGTCGAATAGGCGGAAGCGTCGAGCAGGGCGCGGCGGCCCGACTCGGACAGATCCTGCCACGCATCGCGGTTGGCGTTGTTCAGCGCCACGCCAGCGAACAGGCCACCGGGCACCCGCATGGTAATGTGGCTGGTCACGTCGAAGAGCTGCAGGTTCGACAGCTCGGCGGTCGAGAACATGCCGCAATCGAGCACGCCCTGCTCCATCGCCGAATAGATGTCGTTGCCCGGCATGGAGACCTTGATGCCGCCCACGGCCTCGGCCCAGCGGCCGAAGTTCGCGCCGCCCGAGCGGTACTTCTTGCCCTGCGCCTGCTCCAGCGTCACGACCGGGGTATTGCAGTGCAGGACGTAGATGCCGCTGGCGCCGGTGCCCAGATAGACCTGGTTCTGCTGACGCCATTCCTTCTGGCAGTCCGGGCATTCGAAGAAGACGTACTCGCTCATGGCGCCGGCGACGGCCGCCGGTGCGCCGGACTGGTCGTCGGCCAGGGTGGACACCATGTTGAGATCGGCGGCCAGATTGGTGTTGGCGTATTCGGCCGGATAATACGGCGGCAGGACATAGCCCAGATCGGCGATGCCGTCGCGCAGGCCCGGCGGGGTTTCCTTCAGGTTCAGCAGCGACAGCGGAAAGACCTTCACCTTGAGATCGCCGTTGGTGAATTCCTCGGTCTTCTTGGCCAGCAGTTCGGCCGACTCGGCGGCGACGCTGCCCGGCGGGAAGCCGGTCGCCAGTTTCAGGGTTTCGGCAGTAGCCGCCGTGGAGACGACGAAGGCGCCCGCCGCCAGAGCCGCGATGACGCGGCCTTTCAGGTTACTCATTGTGATCCTCCCCAGGAATGAGCCTGTATGAACGCCGCCCCAAACTCCCCGGGACGGCAAAGGGCGATCCTATGCCAATTGCGCGCAATCCGACACCCCCTCCGATGCCGGTGCATGGCGCGCGCGTCGACAGGCGGTTGCGCGCAGCGCGGCGGAGCCTAGAAAGGACAGCGGGCGGCGGCAGAAGAGGCGGCGCGGTGAGACAGCATCTGGGCGAACTGGAATTCGGGACGCGCGGCCGGGGACTGCTCGACATCACCCGCGAGGTCGACGGCTGGCGGCGAGGAACCGGACTGACGGACGGGCTGCTGACCCTGCATGTGCGCCACACCTCGGCATCGCTGCTGATCCAGGAGAACGCCGACCCGGACGTCCTGCGGGATCTGGAGGATTTCTTCAGCCGGCTGATCGCCGACGATCCCGCACTCTATCGCCATACGGCGGAGGGGCCGGACGACATGCCCGCCCACATCCGCGGCGCGCTGACCGCGACCAGCCTCTCCGTGCCGCTGGCGGCCGGGCGGCTGCAGCTCGGCACGTGGCAGGGCATCCATCTGTTCGAACACCGCACCCGGCCGCACAGCCGCAGGGTCGCGCTGCATCTGATCGGCGAATAGCAATGCCGGACCGGCATGCACACGAAGAAATGGCGGGCCACGGGGGCTGGACGAAACCGTCGTCTTCTCCTGGATCCTCTGGCCCTCCCGGGAAGTGCGGGACGCGGGCATGAAGAAGGTCATGGAAGATGCGCGTATTGCCGGCCAGATGGAAATGCCCTTCGACGGCAAGCGCATGATCTTCGGCGGCTTCCAGATGATCGTCGACCGCTGACGACGCACAGAACCGGACGGGGGACCGAAGTGACCTAGGGCTTCAGCCGCCGTCCAGAATCAGGGCGAGCCGGGCGAGCAGCCGGGGACCGGAAAGCGGCTTGTCGATCCGCGGCGCATCGGCCAGTTCCTCCGGCGTCGCCAGGGTGTCCGAATAGCCGCTGGCCAGAAGGAAGGGGATGCCTCGGTCACGGAGCGTCTTCGCCACCGGCCATACCAGCTCGCCGTCCAGATTGATGTCGAGGACGGCGGCGTCGAAGCGGTCGGCTTCGACCCAGCGCTGCGCTTCCTGCAGACTGGTGAGCGGCCCGATGACCGTGACCCCGGCCGAACGAAGCGTGTCGGCAACATCCTCGGCGACCAGCCGTTCGTCGTCGCAGACCAGGATACGCTTTCCGCGCAGCGCGCCGCTGGGCGGCGGCCGGACCCCGGCCCCATCCAGCGAGCGTTCATTCTGCGGCGGCCGGGCGAGACGCGGGGCGCCATCCATCAGTTTCTGCAGCGGCAACCGCGCCGACATCACCAGGCCGGTTCGCCGGTAGTCGAGATAGAGCGCACCCCCGAGTTCATCCGCGAGCATCATGTGGATCAGGCTGGAGCCGAACCCGGTCCTTTCCGGAGTGGCCGTGACGGCCGGTCCCCCGGTCTCGCGCCAGTCAAGTTCCAGCACGCCCGCTCCGTCCACGTCCCGCACGCCCCAGGCGATTTCCAGATTGCCGGTCTCGACGGACAGGGCGCCGTACTTGGCGGCGTTGGTCACCAGTTCGTGCAACGCCAGCGACAGACTCTGCGCCGCCTTCGGGCTGATACGCAGGTCCTCGCCCCGGACATCGATATGCGCGCCTTGCTCGCGCCGGTAGGGCGCCATGGTCTGCTCGACCGTCGAATGCAGGCCGGCCCCTTCCCAGCGCGAATCCGCGAGCAGCGAATGCGACCGCGCCAGCGCCGACAGCCGGCCGCCCAGCCGCTCCACCGCGTCGGGTTCGACCTCCCACAGGCTCTGACGCGCGATGGACTGCACGACGGAGAGGACGTACTTTACCCGATGGTCGAGTTCGGCCATCAGCATCCGCTGATGCGATTCCGCCTGGACCCGGGCGGTGATGTCGAAATTCGCGCCGATGAGCCGGAGCGGCTCGCCCGCTTCATCCCTCTCCACCACCGCCCGCGCCAATAGCCAGACGGTCTCCCCGTCGGGGCGGCGGACACGCCATTCCGCCTCCAGCCGGCCGGTTTCGAAGGCCTTCCCGATCTCCGCCTCTGCACCCGGCAGATCGTCGGGATGCACCAGCCGGGCCCAATCCTCGTAGGTGCCACCAAATGTGCCCGGCTCCAGGCCGTGCAGGCGTTCGATTTCCGGGCTCCACTCATTGACATCGGTTCGAACGTTCCACTGGAAGGTGCCAACACCGGACACCTCCTGCGCCAGGCGAAGCCGGGTGCGGCTTTCCCGCAGCGCCGCGGCCGCGTTCACGCGGTCGGTCATGTCGAAGTTCACGCCGATGACTTCATGATGGTCGGGGTTGGCGGCGTCCAGCGGCTTGCCTGCGCCGAACAGCCAGCGCTCGACGCCTTCGGCATCGCGCACCCGGAACTCCGTGTGCTGGATGCCCGTCGGCCCGATCGCCGCCAGCTCGTCGCGCAGGCGCGGCAGATCCGCCGGGTGAATGCGCGCCTCGACCTCTTCGAACGGATAATCGTCCTTGCCGGGATCAAGACCGAGCAGCGCGCGCAGGCGGTCGTCTACCTCGGTGCGCCGGCGTCCGAAGTCGATGCGCCAGACGCCCATCTCACCTGCATCCAGCGCCATCCTCAGCATCTTGTTGCTGCGGGCCAGTTCCTCGCTGACCCGCGCCCGTTCGACCATGGTCCAGACCCGGCCGGCGGTTTCCTCGGCCATGCGAACGTCCCAGTCGGACCATTGGCGAACGTCGGGGGCGTGCACTGCCAGAATGGCAACCAGTTCCCCACGCCGCCGGACCGGCACGTTGATGAGCGCGCGGACGGACCGCCGGAGAAGGCGGGCGCGGCCGGCCGGATCGACCGCGAGCGGATCATTCTCGACATCGGTGACCACCAGCGGTTCGCCGGCTTCGAGGATGGCCCGATGCGCGGGCGCCAGCGCCTTCAGCGGATGCCGGCCGGCATAGCTGTCCAACCCGCCGGCGCACCAGTCGCAGGCGACCACCGCTGACCGCTCGGCCAGGTCGACCTCGGCGAAGGCGACACGTCCGACGCCCAGATGCTCGCCGAGCAGGCGGTTGGCCGCCGACATGATATCCCGGGGCGCATGAAGGGTGCGCAGGCAGTCGCTCAGTTCCAGCAGATAGGCGTGACGCCGTGCAGCCAGGACCTGCTCCGTGGTCTCATGGCAGACGACGAGCACGCCGCCGACGCCAGCGGACGCGGTCTCGTCGTCGATCGGACTGTAGCCATAGGTCCACCACACGTCCTCGCGCCGGCCATGGCGGGTGATCGGCACATGGTGGTTCTCGTGCCAGGTCGCGCCGCCGCCGGACAGGACATGCTCGATCTGCAGCCCGATAACGTCCCAGATCTCCGCCCAGGTTTCGCGCCCCGGCGCGCCGAGAGCGGCCGGATGCTTCTCGGGGCCCAGATACCGCCGATAGGCGTCGTTGTAGAACTGGATCAGATCCGGCCCCCACCAGATGAACATCGGATGGGAAGAGGTGAGCAGAAGCCGCACGGCGACCCGGAGACTCTGTGGCCACGAATCCGGCGGCCCCACAGGAGTCGAAGCCCAGTCATGGGCGCGCATCAGCGCCCCCATCTCGCCGCCCTCCCGAAGAAATTCGGGCGGCCGGCCGCTCCGCAGATCAACTATACGCATGGCGTTCCGCCCGGATTTTCCGGAACCGTAGCAGCCGGCCGGCGGCCGGGCAATTGACGCTGGGGAAGTCGCGGAAACGAAGCGGGGGCCGCCGGTCACCCGGCAGCCCCCTTGGCTTCGTGCATTCGACGAAGGGTCAGGCGACCTCGAACAGGCCCGCCGCGCCCTGGCCGCCGCCGATGCACATGGTGCAGACCACGTACTTCGAACCCCGGCGCTTGCCCTCGATCAGGGCGTGCCCGACCATGCGGGCGCCGGACATGCCGAAGGGATGGCCGATCGAGATGGCGCCGCCATTGACGTTCAGGATCTCGTTCGGAATGCCCAGCTTGTCGCGGCTGTAGAGCACCTGCACCGCAAAGGCTTCGTTCAGCTCCCAGAGGTCGATGTCGTCCATCTTCAGACCGGTGCGCTCCAGCAGCTTCGGCACGGCGTAGATCGGGCCGATGCCCATCTCGTCGGGCTCCAGGCCGGCGACCGCGAAACCCCGGAAATAGCCCAGCGGCTGCAGGCCGCGCTTCTCGGCGACCTTGGCGTTCATCACCACGGCGGCGGAAGCGCCGTCGGAAAGCTGCGAGGCGTTGCCCGCGGTGATGAAGGCGTCCTCGCCCATCACCGGCGCCAGGCTGGACAGGCCTTCCAGGTTGGTGTCGGGGCGGTTGCCCTCGTCCTTCTCCAGCGTGACCTCCTGCTCGGACGTCTCGCCGGTCTGCTTGTCGACCACGACCTTGGTGGTCTTCATCGGCACGATCTCGTCGTCGAACTTGCCGGCCTGCTGGGCGGCGGCGGTGCGCATCTGCGACTGCAGGCCGTACTCGTCCTGGTACTCGCGGGAGAGGTTGTAGCGCTTGGCGACAACTTCCGCGGTCTGGATCATCGAATAGTAGATGCCCGGATGGGTCTTCTCCAGCCACTCGTCCTTGGAGCGGTAGCGGTTGGCATGCTCGTTCTGCACCAGGCTGACCGATTCCAGGCCGCCGGCGACCAGCACGTCGGCCTCGTCGGCGATGATCCGCTGGGAGGCCATGGCGATGGTCTGCAGGCCCGAGGAGCAGAAGCGGTTCACCGTCGCCCCCGGAACGCTGACCGGCAGGCCGGCGCGCAGCGCGATCTGGCGGGCGATGTTGCCGCCCGTGGCGCCTTCGGGATTGGCGCAGCCCATCAGCACATCCTCGACCTCGGCGCCGTCGATTCCGGCGCGCTCGACCGCGTGCTTGACCACATGGCCGCCCATTTCGGCGCCCCCGGTGTTGTTGAAGGCCCCACGATAGGCCTTGCCGATCGGCGTGCGCGCCGTCGAGACGATGACTGCTTCATTCATGGCGTTTCTCCCCGCAATGGTCGGGCCCGCGGTCCCGGCAGTGACTTGATGAGCGGAACATAACGCGGCGCACCGCCGAAGTCATGCGGCACTGTCGACGATGGTACGCTTCAGATATCGATGGCGATCTTGCCGAAGTGGCGGCCGTCCTTCTGGTGCGCCAGGGCCTCGCGGATGTCGGCGAGCGCGAAATTGTCGGAGATCACCGGCCGGATGGCGTGCGCCTCCATGGCGCGGTACATGCGCAGATGCATCTCCCGGCTGCCGACGGTGATGCCCTGGATGCGGCTGTTGGTCATCAGCACATAGCCCATGTTCACCTGGTCGCTCTGGCCGGCCAGGATGCCGATCATGGCGATGGCGCCGCCGATGCGGATGGACTTGAGCGACTGGGTCAGCGTGCCTGCGCCGCCGACCTCGACCACCAGGTCGATGCCCGCGCCGCCGGTCAGGCTCTTCGCCGCCTTCCCCCAGTCGGTGATGTCGAGATAATTGAGCACGTGGTCGGCGCCGAGTTCCTTCAGGCGGGCTGCCTTGACGTCCGAGGATGTGGTGGCGATCACCCGCGCGCCCATTGCCCTGGCGAACTGCAGCGCGAAGATGGAAACGCCGCCCGTGCCCTGCGTCAGGACCCAGTCGCCGGGACGGATACCGCCCTTCTCGACGACGGCGTGCCAGGCCGTCAGACCGGCGCACACCGTGCTCGCGGCCTCGGCGTCGGACAGCCCGTCGGGCGTCGGCACCAGTCCGTGTTCGGGAAAACAGCCGAACTCCGCAGCGCAGCCCTGGGCCGAACCGCCCAGCGCCAGCGCCTGGGCGTGGGCCGAGGGCTCGCCGCCCTGCCAGTTCGGAAAGAAGATCGGCGTGACCCGGTCCCCGACCTGATAGCGCCGGACGCCCTCGCCCACGGCCGCCACCTCGCCGGCGCCGTCGGACAACGGAATCAGGCCCGACTGCTTCTGCTTCGAGCCATAACCGCCCTCGACAGTGACGAGGTCTCGGTAGTTCAGGCTGCTGGCCCTCAGCCGCACCTTCACCTCGCCGGGACCGGGTTCCGGCTCATCCATCTCGGCGACCGAAAGGTTGGCGATCCCGGGCTGCTGCAACAAGGCGGCTTTCATTTCCGCAACTCCTCCCCTGAAAACATGTCTCCCCTATGATGGTGCGGCGCCGTTCGAGTTTCCAATTCCGCCCGCCCGGGGGTACCTTTCCGCAGGCGGGTCAGCACGGAGGGTGCCATGAAGGGTGAAATTCTGGAGTACGACATCGACGCCGATCACGGCCTGATCTCGGCCGAGGACGGCAATCGCTACCAGTTCCGCGGCATGGACGTCCGCGCCGACCGGCCGCCGCGGCCCGGCGACCGCGTGGATTTCCAGACCGAGGGGAGCGACGCCCGCGACATCTACGTCCAGAAGGCGACGCTGCCGGCCGACGGCAAGAGCAAGGTGGCCGCGGGCCTGCTGGCGATCTTCATCGGCGCGCTGGGCATTCATAAATTCTATCTCGGTTATTCGACCGCGGGGATCATCATGCTGGCGGTGTTCCTGCTGGGCTGGATCGCGCTCGGCATTCCCAGCATCATCATCAGCATCATCGCCTTCATCGAGGGGATCATCTATCTCGTGAAGTCGGACGAGGAGTTTCACGAGCGCTACGTCGCCAACAAGCGCGCCTGGTTCTGAGGCCGGGCGTGCTGACCGAGGCGGAGGTCGGGCACTACCGGGACCGGGGCTATGTCGTGCCGGCGAACTACCGGGTGCCCGAGGCGGCCCTGGCGGGCATGCGCCGGGACCTGGACCGTCTGATCGAGGCCAACCCCCATGTCAGCCCCGACGCGATGTTCTGCCCCCACGAGCCGGACCACGGCACGCAGGGGCTGAAGGGGGACCGCGTGTGGCTGGAGCACGCCGCCACGCCCGGCATCCTGGACATGGTGGAACAGGTGATCGGCGGCGACTTCCTGCTCTGGGGCACCACGGTCTTCGGCAAGCCGGCCCATTCGGGCAAGGAAACGCCCTGGCACCAGGACGGGGAGTACTGGCCGATCCGGCCGCTCGCAACCTGCTCCGTCTGGATCGCGCTGGACGCCGCGACGCCCGAGAACGGCTGTCTCCGGGTCCTTCCCGGCAGCCACCGGGACCGCAGGCTGCGCCGCCACAGGACCAATGACGGCGGCCACCTGACGCTCAACCAGCAGCTGGAGGCCGACGAGTACAGCGAGGCCGACGCGGTCGACATCGTGCTGGCGCCGGGGCAGATCTCGCTTCACGACATCTACATGGTGCACGGCTCCCGCCCGAACCGCTCACCGCAGCGGCGGGCCGGCTACGTGCTGCGCTTCATGCCGACGACCTCGCATTTCGACCGGGAACTGGGGGCCGAGATCGCGGAACGCACCGGAGGCGCAGTCGATTTCGCCACCCGCCCCCTCTACCTGATGCGCGGCCGCGACGTCTGCGGGCGCAACGAGCTGGCCGAACGGAGCCCGGCATAGGCTTGTTGCTGGAGAGCGCCGCCCGGCTGAAGGCGGCCTGCGCCGGCCGGCGGCTGCTGGGGCTCGACCCGGGGACGAAGACGATCGGCGTCGCCGTCGCCGATCCCGGACATCAGGTGGCGACGCCGCTGACCGTGATCCGGCGGACGAAGTTCACGGCCGACCTGGCGGCGCTGCAGGCGTTGATCGCCGAGTACGACATCGCCGGGCTTGTGATCGGGCTGCCGCTCAACATGGACGGGACGGCCGGCCCCAGGGCGCAGTCCGTCCGCGCCTTCCAGCGGAACCTGGAGACGGCGCTGGACCTGCCCATGATCCTGCACGACGAGCGCATGTCGACTCAGGCCGTCGAACGCAGCCTGATCGGCCAGGACGTATCGCGCCGCCGGCGCGCCGAGGTGATCGACGCACACGCCGCGGCCTATATCCTCCAGGGGGTGCTGGACGCCCGGGCGTGAATCACTGTTCGCTGCGGGCCAGCCGGGTCTCGGCGCGCCGATCGGCGCCGCTGGGCAGACGCGGCCCGCCGCGCACGATCCAGTGCCAGACGTCGTGCTGCACGATGGGTCCGTTCAGGTCGCGGAACAGCAGGTGCCAGCCATTGGGGTAGAAGGCGAGATCGGGTTCCACGGTCATGCGGTCCAGCGTTTTCTCCACCGAGGCCTGGGGCACGATCTCGTCGCGTTCGCCGTACAGCACCAGAAGGGGCGTCTCGATCTTCGGCGCGGCCTCGTAGGCCGCGTCCATCAGGTCGACGAGGCCGGAAATGGCGTCGACCCGTGCGCCCTTGATCACCAGCGGATCCCGGCCCAGCCCGATCAGCATCTCGATGTTGTCGGACGCCTGCTTGCGGATGCCCTCCCCGGTCAGCACCACGCCCGGTATGACCGTACGCAGAATCTCGAGACCGCTCGCCATCCAGTTCGCCATGGTCTTGCGGCTCCAGACGGCAGGCGCCGCCAGGACGGCGCCGTCCACCGCGGGCGGATCGGGCCGGCCGAGCAGCGCCATGATCACCGCGCCGCCCATGCTCTCGCCGACGAGGTAGAGCGGCTTGCCGGGATGACGCTCCCTGACCACGCCGATGACCTGGCGCAGATCCCCCGTCAACGTGTCGACGCCCGGCCAGATACCCGGCCGGTCGGCCTGCCCGAAGCCCCGCTGATCATAGGCGTAGACCGTCAGGCCGTTGGTGGACCAGCGTCCGGCCGATTCCGCCCAGGCGTGGCTGTAGTCATTGAAGCCGTGCAACGCGACCACCACCGCAAGAGGCTCCGGGCCCAAGGCGCGGTGAACGCGGACCGGCAGACTATAGCCGTCGGCCATGATCAGGGCGTCTCCGGTCAGCGCCGCCTCCGTCCGCGGCGGCCCGGCCGTCTGATAGGTCGGACCGCAAGCGCCGATCTGGACAAGCAGGCCGAGGACCGGGACTATCGCAAGGAACCGCAGGACGCGGTGAAGCCCGCGCCGCCGGCTTGAGTTCTCGAGGTCTGTTGTCGATGTCATGGGACGATATTAGGGGCAAAGGCCTGATCGAGGCGAACGCCGCGTTCTACCGCGCCTTCGCCGATGGCGACCTGCAGGCCATGACCGAATTGTGGGCCGACCACGACGACCTGGTCTGCATCCACCCGGGCCATGAACGGCTCACGGGGCGCAGCCCGGTACTGGCGAGCTGGTTCGCGATCCTGGAGAACCCCCCGCCGGTCAGAACCGCGGACGCGCGCGCCGTGCCGCTGGGACAGGCCGGACTGGTCACCTGCACCGAAGCCATCGGCAACAACCGCCTGGCCGCGACCAACGCCTTCGAATGGGATGGCGAGGCCTGGCGCATGGTGCTCCACCAGGCCGGTCCGGTGCTGGCCGAGGACCGGCGCGAACCCGGGCGGGGGCCGTCGGGCGCCGTTCACTGAAGCAATGCGGCGACACGCGCCCGAAGATGGGGCAGTACATCGTCCTCGAACCATGGATTGCGTTTCAGCCAGCCATTGTTGCGCCCGGACGGGTGCGGCAGAGGCAGGAGCCCGGGCGCGTAATCCCGCCACGCACCGACGGTTTCGGTCAGCGTCGCGCAGCGTCGGTCACCCAGGTACCAGGCCTGCGCGTACTGGCCGATGCAGATGGTCAGCTCCACCTCGCCCAGCATCGGCACCAGCCGCGAATGCCAGGTGGTCCGACATTCGGGCCGGGGCGGCAGATCCCCGGACCGCCCGGTGCCGGGATAGCAGAAGCCCATGGGCACGATGGCAATGCGCGCCGGATCGTAGAAGACGTCACGTTCGACGCCGAGCCATTGCCGCAGCCGGTCCCCCGAAGGATCGTTCCAGGGGATGCCGGTTTCGTGCACCCGTATGCCCGGCGCCTGACCGGCGAGCAGGATGCGCGCGCACGGCGCCGCGCGCAGCACCGGCCGCGGCCCGGCCGGCAGGTCGGCGCATTTCCGGCAGGCCCGGATTTCCGCCAGCAAGATCTCCAGTTCGTCGCTCAACGATCCGCCATGTCTCAATGAAAAACGCGCCGGCCCCGAGGACCGGCGCGCTCAATGACGCGGAAATGTGGCGCCAATCAGGCGTCCAGTTCCATGTCCGTCTTCGGCACCGAGATGCAGGTCAGGCAGGAGCCCTTGTCGACATCGGCGCTCGGTTCGGTGGCGTAGTTCACCTCGCCGGCCAGCACCGCAGTGATGCAGGTGCCGCAGGCGCCGGCGCGGCAGCCCGAATCCATGTCGATGTCATTGGCCTCGGCGAACTCCAGGATGGTGTCGGCCGACCCGTCCCACACCAGTTCCTTCTCGGAACGGGTGAACTTGAGCTTGAAGCCGGAGCCGGACACCGGCGCGGCGGCCCCGTCCTCGGTGTCCGCGGTCTTCTTCGACTTCACCGTTGCGGGACCGAAGGCCTCGAAGTGGATGCGCGATTCCGGCACGTCCCATTCGCGCAGCCCGTGGAACAGGCTCTCCATCATCGGCGGCGGGCCGCAGAAGTAGTAGTCGTAGTTGTTGGACGGCAGAACCTCACGGAACAGGTCAGCGCCGACCCGGCCCTCCAGGTGGTAGTCCTTGCCCTGCTCGTCGTTGTCATCGGGCTTGGAGTAGACGATACGCACATGGACGTTCTCGTTCTCCCGGTCCAGCCGCTCCAGATGCTCGCGGAAGACATGCTCCACACTGTTGCGGACGCCGAGGAAGAACCAGGTCTCCCGCTTCGAACCCGATTCCACGATCGCGTTCAGCATCGAAAGCACCGGCGTGATCCCGATGCCGCCGCCGATCAGCACGACCGGGGTCTGGCGGTGCATGTCGAGGAAGAAGTCGCCGTTGGGCGCCTGGACGTCGAGGATGTCACCCTCGTTGACGAGGTCGTGGAAGTAGTTGGACGACGACTTGCCCACATCGGCCTTGGCCGGATCCTTGGGCGGCGGGTTACGCTTGATCGACACCCGGTAGTACTCGCTCCTCGGGCTGTCGGAGAGCGAGTAGCAGCGGGTCGTCACCTTCTTGCCCGACGGCAGGTTGAGCTTGAAGGTCAGATACTGTCCGGGTTCGAAGGGCGGCAGCGGCCGTTCGTCGTGCGGGCGGAGGTAGAAGGAACAGATGTCCTTGTTCTCCGGGTTCTTGCGCTCGACGCGGAACTTGCGCACGCCGTTCCAGGACAGCTCGTTCTTCTGCTTGTCGAATTCACGCGCCGCCTTGATGCGGTCCACCCGCTCGCGCAGATAGGCGATCTCGGCCTGGATGCCCCGGTCGGTGACGCCGGCGGCACGGAAGTTGTTGTAGATCAGGGACATGACGTACAGGCCTAGCAGGGCCAGCACGGCTATCGCGACGTAGTTCACGGCTCCCAGTTCCATCCTGCCCTATCCCTCCCTGTAAGACGGCGGCGGATCCCCCCGCCCGGACCGGCGGGGCCCATGGGCCCCGCCTTGTCGGACCGTCAGAACTTGCGGCGCACCTCGAAGCGGATGCCGCTGACGTCATCGTCATTCTGGCGGATACCGTACATCGCGTCGGCCCGCAGAATCCATGCCTTCGTGACCGGGAGCTGCCAGCGCACGCCGAGCGCGTACTGGTCGCCGTTGATGTTCGTGTTGTCGGCGTGCTCCTGGACGGTCGCCGCCTCGAGCACGAGTTGCTGGTCCAGATTGAACAGATACTGCACGCCGATGGCGCCGCCGTAGGTGCCGGCCGCGGTGTCGTCGAGGAACGGGAAACCGGTCAGGCCGTCGGTCTCGAAGTTGATGCCGGTGTTGATCAGCAGGCCTTCTGCATTGGCCAGCGCCTGCGGCCGTTTGAAGCCGACGAAGAAGTTGGCGTAGGGGATCAGGGTATAGGGCTTGCTCGTCATCCAGCTGGTTTCGAACAGCAGGGCCGCGCCCTGACCGAGCGTCGGCTGACCGTCATCGCGGTTCTGGTGGCTGTAATAGCCCCGGACCGAGTAGGACAGGATGTTCTCATAGCGGGTCGACCATGACAGGCCGATGCTGAGCAGGTCCTGATCGCCCAGCTTGTCGTCGTCGACGTCGATGAAGCCCAGACCGCCTTCGAAATAACCTTCCAGCGCCTCGATGAAGATGTTGGTGCCGTAGACGTTGGAATTGTGCTCGTTGCGCACGCCCGCGCCGTTGACGATGCCGTTGTTCTCGACGTCGTCGAAGCCCGCGAAGAACGAGATGTCCATGTTGGAGATGTCGAGCTCCGGCGAGTTCAGCGCCGGGATCGCATAGGCGATGCCCAGGATCTGGTCGTCCATCCAGATGCCGTTCTGGTAGAACAGCGGCACCAGGCCGAAGGAGAACGGATAGTCGCCGTCATAGTAGCGGCCCGTGAAGCCCGCCGCGATGGCGCCCGCGTCGCCCTCGAAGAACAGGGTCTCCAGATTCAGGTCCGTCTGCAGGTCGCACTTGTCGGCGCTGTTGCCGCCAAAGAACTCGCAGCGGGTGAACTGACCGCCGTTGTCGAGCGGGCGCAGGAACGTGTGAATCCGCTCCGTCGAGGTGATCTTGAAATCGATGTCGAGGTTCAGACGCGTGGCAATCTGGCCGACTTCCGCATTGCCGTTGTCATTGAAGGCGATGGCGGTCCGGATATCACCGAAGGCCTGGACGGCGAACTGCGTCGGATTGAGCTTGCCGAAGACGTAGCTCGGCTCGTCGAGCTGGCCGGAGACGTACTGGGGCTGACCGAGTTCGAAGAGCGGCCTCGGCGCCTCGACCTCAGACTTGCCGCCGTAGATCGCCAGCTGCGCTTCGATGTCGTATTCGGTGTCCTCGTAGTTCGGATCGGCCTTGAAGGCCCCCTCCTCCAGCGGCACGCGCTTGGCGCCCGCGGACATTTCCGGATTGTAGTCTTCCGCCGCCCACGATCCGCCGGCGGCGTAAACCAGTATCGCCGCGGCGGCGGTCGCGCCGGCGACGAGTTTCCTGCCAAGACGCACTCGATTCATCTTCCCAACCCCCTCGGGCCCACCCTCCGGCCCTAAATCGAAACAAGGTCCTGACCGGCCGCCGCGTTGTCGGCGGCGGCCGGCCGGTTTTATCGGCTACTGGACCTCGATCTCCACAGTGTAGGGATGCATGTCCAGCATCCACTGGTTCATCGACTGCTCCATCTCCTTCGTCGCGCCGACGAAGCGCATGAAGTAGATGGGTTCCGCGCGGCTGCGCATCCTGGCCGAGAGCTTGTAGGTGCCCGGCTTGGTGAGCAGTTCGCCCGGCACCGAATACTCGGCGTCGCGGGACGACAGCGGCGGGATCGAGCGGGCTTCCATCCGCACGAAGGCGGGATGGTTCAACACCGTCGTCGGGATGTTCGGCTGCCGCAGGAACGGCCGCTGATCGACGTCGAAGTTGACCGGCAGGAACATCTCCCGATCCGTTCCCTTCAGATTGGTCGTCAGGAACTTGGTCTGAAGATTGAACAGCTGGCGGTCATGCTCGATCTTGCCCTGCTGGACGTCCTCCGAATGAAGGTCGGCCATGTCGCCGGCACTGTCCACATAACCCGATTCCCAGATGCGGTTGCCGTCCGGATCGGTCAGCGCGACGTTCAGCCAGATCTCCGGCTGGGCGCCCAGGCTGCCCGAAGGCAGGTTGTGACCCGAGTTCGTGTTGGTGACCTTGTAGGCGAACTCGAAGTCCTGACCGGCACGCGGGGTGCCGTCGAAGAACGGGCCGTCGAGATGGCTGCCGTTCTCCATCACCGCCCGGCGCAGCTCCTTCTTGTATTCCAGCCCTTCGAGGTTTTCCTCGATGATGTAGCGGGCTTCGAAACGATCGTCCTCGGACGACCAGACCTCGGGGAAATCGACCTCGATCTCGCCGTTGTAGATCTTGTCCTCGAACTCCTCGGTGCCCCAGCCGGCGCGCCAGTCGAACTGCAGCCATTCCTCGATGGTCCAGTTCTCGGCGACCGGATTGTGCGGGAAGATGCCCGGATGGGCGATCGGGTAGCCCGGACCGTAGAAGGCGTGATTGCTGCGGCGGCGGTCCGGATTGATCTCCTCGCCGTTCACCACGGCGGCGGGGCCCGTGGCATAGCCTTCGGCTTTGCCCGGAACCTTGCCCATGTGGCATTCCTGACAGGTGATGCCCTCACGCAGCGCCGGGCTGTCGCGGTACTGGTCCCAGACCACCTCCAGCTTGATGCCCAGGTTCACGGCCACCTGGTGGCAGCTGGCGCAGAACTCGGACTTCGAGATCTGCTCGAACTTGACCACCTCGGTGTGGATCTGGTTGCCGCGCTCCTCGTCGGAGGTGGCGACGCGGTAGAAGCTCTTGTCCTTGATGACCTTCTTGAGCGTCTCGCCGTCGGAGTTGGTGTAGACCGGCGCATAGATGCGGCCGGGCTCAATCCGCCGCTCGCCGTTCACCTTGTAATAGGTGTTGTTGACGCGGTGGCAGGTGATGCAGGTGATGCCCTCGCGCGCCACCTGGCTCCGCTCCCACAGCGGCGCGGCGCGCGATTCGCCCAGCGTCGTGCCGACGCTCTGATGGCAGCGCACGCAGAAGGTGCCGATCGTGCCCTGAGTCAGGTTCGTGATCGCCTGCTCGAACTTGTGGAACATGGGCGAGATCGACGCGTAGGCGTGGTTCGAAGACGACCACTCCCTGTAGATCTCCTCATGACAAGCGGCGCATTTGGACGCGCTGGGGAACATGTCCTCGCTGAACAGTTCCGTATGCGCCTCGTCGCCAATCTTCTGCGCCTCGGTGTCGCTCTGCGCCTGCGCGCTGGAGACCCCGAAGGCCAGAAGCGCTGCCATGGCCAGCCCGCCGAAGCGTGCGACCAGGGCGCGGAATTCCGTCCGTCGTCCTGATGCGTTCATCATCCTCAACCTCCGTCCTGGCCGGGCCGTTCGGGTTCTTGTGCTGTCTGCTGAAAGCCCATCGTCCGAATGAAACCCGGCTCCAGATGGTATTCGTGGCAAAGCTGACAGTCCTGTCTGACTTTTGCCTCGGTATGACACTGGGTGCAAGTCTCCTTGCCGATCGGCTTGAATCCGGGTGCGAAGTCCGTCGCATCGAAATGCTTGAACGACGCGGCGTAGTTCGCTTCGGGATTCAACTTGTGACATGTGGCGCATAGCGTTCCCGGACCGAGCAGATTGACATGGGGGCCGTGGTCGTATTGCACGTAGGGACGATCTTCCACTGGTTGATAACCCCATTCGACCATCAGCTTAGTCGCATCTTCTCCACCTTCGCCTGATTTGTCGGTGACCTCAGTCACAGCGTGGCACTTGGCGCAGTTGCCCAGGCCAGTATCGCCCAGAAGTGTGGTCTGGAGCAGTTCCGCCTGCTCGATCACAATCTCGTCAGCGCCCGCCGCTTCGGCTGCCCGCGGCGCGTTCACGGCGAAATCGAACCAGGCCCGGGCGATCGGATCGGCGTGGCCCGTCGGGCGGTAGCTGACCGACACCCCTTCGGACTGCCAACCACCGCCGGTCAGTTCACTCGGCGCCTCGTACTCCCTCTTCTGCATCCAGGCGCAGGCCGCGCGGCGCAGGAGCTCGCCATCGAGGCCGGCCAGCAGACGTTCCGGACGGGCGTCGCCCGGCACCGCCTCCAGCCGCTCGACCATCGGTTCGAGGCCCGATTCGGCCAGCGCCATGAAGAACTCGCCGACGGGCTCGTGGTACTCGTAGTTGTCGTCCGGCGGCGCGCCCAGCATCAGCGCCATGGGCGGCGAGAGATAGTCGCCCCAGTCCTCGTAGAAGAACTCGTCGAATTCGACTTCGTCCGGGTCGCCGCCCTCGGCGCGCGCCCTCAGGAACGCGACCTGATCCGGCGTCGGCCCGCAGACCTCCGCCACCTGATCCATGTCGAACGGGTCTTCCTCGAGATACGGCAGGGTGATCAGACGCAGCGAACGGTCGGTGATGCCCTCCAGATGGCAGCTGGCGCAGTTCTGCTCGAAGCTGCCCGGCGGCACGTCGAGCCCGGCACGCTGAACATCGTGGCAGGTCACGCAGGTCGGCTGCTTGTCCTCGGCCAGTTCCTTCGGAAAATGCTGGCTGAAGTGATTGACGTGATTGAACTGGATGGCGCCGCGGCGGTCATGCGGAAAACCGGCGGCGAAAGCCGGATGATCCCGGGAGAAGGAACTGACGGTGCTCTGGTGACAGCTGTTGCACTGGGCGTCCTTCATCGGCGCGATGTTCGCGTCCTTGCCCTTGTGCTCGGTGTGGCACATCACGCAGTCGGTGCGCGTCTCCGCGCTCGGCGAATCGGTCGCGAAACCGCCCCCGCCGTCGAAGACCGCGTTGTGGGCGGTGGTGGCCGGCCCGCCGAACGCGTGGCAGTCGGTGCAGCTCTCGCCGACGGTCTGATGGGTCACGAAGGCCTCAGCCCAGGCCATCACGCCCTTGCCGTGCGCTTCATGGCAGGAGGTGCAGCCCGTTTCCTCCAGCGCGAAGTTCGAATGCGCCCGCGACAAGGGGCCCGGCATCAGCGAGGACAGATTGGCCTGGTCGCCCTGGAACGCGGAAGGCTCGAACCGCAGCACCGCGAAGATCGCGGCGACCACCAGGATCGCCACCAGGGTCGAGATCCGGAAACGCCGCCGGCGCAGGGACGGCTGGGGCGTGCAGGGCGGATGCTGCATGCAGCATGTGCCGTCGGGCAGCGGTCCGTCGGCGCAGGGACCGCCCGCGGACGGCGACCGCCGGCACTCCCAGCGGTCGCCGTTGCGGAACGGCGTGCATTCCGTCGTGCCCCCGCATGAACCGTCGAAGTTCGGCCCGTTCGGACAGGGCTGTCCGAAGCTGCACGCACGGCCGCAGACATAGGGAAATGTCGGCCGCTCATACGTGCTCTTCTGGTAGCTGTAGCGATCGGAGTCCGTGATCATAGCAGGTACACGTGAACCAGAATGATGTGCCAGACCATCAATACGAGCACGCCGGCGGCCATGGGCACGTGGAAGAGAAGCCAGATCTTTGCCGCGCCGTTGACGGCCCAGGCGAAATCAAGCCGGTTCTTGATGTGAGCCAGCTCTTCGAGCTCGCCCAGATAGCCGCGCTCGGTCTCATCGAGATAGCGCGAGATGGCGGCGGTTTCGCGGCGGATGAAGGCGCGGCCGGACTGGAAACCGAAAAAATGGCTGACCAGGTAGCGCGGCCGCCGGAAGTACCACGACAGGGTTTCGGCGTAGAACCGCGGCAGGGTATCGGAGGCCGTCTTCTCCGCTGATTCGACGACGATCGCTTCGGCCCGGTTGCGGATCTCGGCGACCTCGTAGGGGATGCGCTCCCAGATCACCTCCAGGCCGTTCTCCGTCAGGCGACGCGGGATGACCCGCTGCATCCAGTAGCCCAGGATCCCCGACAGGCTGGCCAGATAGAAGAAGACCGCGAGGACCTGTTCGTAGACGCCGTTCGGCCAGAACGAGCCGGTGTGAACGAAGAACACGGCGATGGTCAGCGTCCCGAACACGGCGTGAGCCATCGTCCAGTAGGCGGACCGCCCGAGCGGCACCATCGACAGCTTCTTGCGCCAGTTGAAGATGAACAGGAAGACCATCAGGCCGGCCAGGGTGTAGCCGGTGACGATCGCCGGCTCGCCATTTGCCAGCCAGGTCTTCCACGAATTCCAGATCAGGAAGACGAAGGCCGCGACGGCGACCAGCCAGAACAGGACCGTTGCGCGATGCACCGACCTCATTGGTAGCCCCCCCTGAACGGATCCGGTCCCCGGAAATCAACCCGGCGCAGCGCGTCGTGCGGACAGGCCCGCTGGCACGCCGGTCCGCCGGGGTTGCTGGAGCAGAAATCGCACTTGGTCGCCTTCATGATCGGCTTGTGCTCGCCGTCGACCAGCGGCTCGCCGCGCTGATTGGCGACCTGGACCAGGCGGATGTTGTCATAGGGACAGGACGCCGCGCAGGTGCCGCAGCCAATGCAGGTGTCGTCGTTGACCACCACCGAACCGTCGGAGATCGAGCGGTGGATGGCGCCCGTCGGACAGCCGATCATGCACACCGGGTCGGCGCAGTGCATGCAGGCGTTGGCCACCATCCAGTGGTCGAAGGTGGCCCCGTGGCGGATGAAGCGCGGATTGCCGCCGTGGGTGGCGGCGCAGGCGCGCACGCAATCGTCGCAGCGGGTGCAGCGGTTGAGGTCGATCAGCATTGCCCGCGTGCCGTTGATGAAGCGCCGGCCAACGGCCCATTCCTTGAGCGCGTCGGCGCTGATCTCGTTGCCGGCCAGATGCCGCAGCTTGGTCTGCGGCGGGTCCATTTCCTTGAAGACGAATTCCTCGAGCACCTGCCGCGGAATGCGCAGGATGTCGAGATAGCCGAGCGCCGTGAGCGAAGTCTCCAGGACGATGCTGTCGTCCTTGTCCTTCCAGGCCCGGTAGAGCTCCTCCAGACCGTAGACATCGCCGGCGCCGAGATAGGTCAGCGTCCGCTCGCCATTGCCGATGCGGGCGGAAACCCGCGCGAAGCCGGCGCGGACCATGAGGATGCCGTCGGGATAGTCGCCTTCGCGCGCGATCGGCGTGCCGTGCTCCATCTCGCGTCCCTGGGCCAGCATCCGCTTGTAGCTGGTGTGCCAGTCGAAAGCGCCATGGGTCTCGAACAGCGTCGCATCCTCGACCGCCTTGAGCTGCTCGCCGGTGAGGTGGCGGAACATCGGCGCTTCCTTCAACGCGTTGTGCAGCGCGTTTCGGCGGTAGGCGAGGTCGATCTTTTCCTTCCACGTGGTGTCGAAGCGGCGGAGTTCCCGCAGGCCCTGCCAGCGGATTTCCAGCACGCGCGCTTCCGTCTCGGCGAAGATCGAGGCGGTGCGCGGCACGCGGCCCAGCGCGGCCAGCTCGCCGAAGATCATCTCCGGGCCGAGCTGCGCGGTCTGGTGTTCGTCCAGGATGGCCGGGATGTCCTGCAGGTAGACGCCGGCCATGGCGCCGGAGGCGCTGGCGGCCTGCGTGTTCTGATAGCGTTCGGGATCCCGGACCTCGGGCCGCCAGTTGTTCGTCCAGAGCTGTCCCAGCGCCTCGAAGAAGCCCTTCTTCTTGACGCTCAGGCGGCCCAGCATGTTCTGCGGCAGGTTGGGGTTGAGCACCACCCGGAGATGGCCGTCCAGGATCAGGAAGGCGGAATTGCCGTAGTCGCCTTCGCGGACCACGATCTCGCCGGGCTGATAGGTCGTCACGCGGGTGTCGTTGAGCAGGATGCCGCGGAGCGGCGTATTGCCCGGAAACCGATCTTCGTCGATGTCGCGGAAGATCGGAAACGTCATCAGCTCGTCGACGACGGCTTCCGTCATGTCCGGTCCGAATGGCGTGGCCCACCGTTGCGGCCGGGCCATCGTTTCGACGGCTGTTACCATGTTTGCCTTGCCCCTCTCAGTCGCGACGCCTCCCGGACGCCACCGAACCGATCCCCCGGTAAGAATCGCCGAACCGCCGCCGGAAGGCAAGCCCCCCGGCGGCGGTCGATGTGGCGATCAGCCTTCTATCGCAAGAGCATACCCCTCACTTGTACTCGCTCTTCGGCGGAATCATGGACCCGACCTGGCCGGAAAGGTCCATCTTGTCGCCATAGATCTTGCCGACCAGCGCCTTGGCGTTCGCCTCGGTGGGCTGGGCCAGCAGGGCCTTGGCTTCCGCCAGATCCAGCGCCCCCAGGGCCGCCCGCGCCTTCTCGGCCCGGGCCTCCTGCGCGGCGATGTACTTGGCGTGCTGGGTCTTCTGCATGGCGTTCGCCGCCTGCACCAGCGAGGCCGCCTGACCGGTGACGAACCAGCGCGACAGCTCGGCCGGCGTCATTTCCATGTTCTCGCTCTGGCTCTGGTAGAAGCGGTGGCGAATCGTGCCCTGGCTGTACTTGACCAGTTCGAAGTCCGGGTTCAGCGGATGGCCGGCGTCCAGCATCTTGCCCGCCGTATCGCCTTCCAGGGTCTCGCGCGCCATGCCGTGGCAGTTGAAGCAGTTCGCCGCCACGTCATAGTTCACGTCGGTCGGCATGTCCGGCACGTCCTCGCGCCAGCGCGGCAGCCGCATGCCCGCCTCGCGCGACTTGGAGAAGCGCTCGGCCTTGTGCAGCGGGGTCTCGTCTTCCTTCTTCGTGCCCTTCGGCCCGTAGACATTGTGGATGTTGATGTATTCCGACCCCGGGCCGTGGCAGCTCTCACAGGAAACGCCGAAATTGTTGCCCACGCGGCCGCCCGGGCGATTCGGCGCCTCGGTGTAGTGGCACTGCCCGCAGGTGTCGGAGCGCTTCATCGAACGCTCGCCAAGCGCATCGGTGACCTTGTCCGCCAGGTCGCGTTTGTGGATGTCCTTGTAGGATTCGGCGTGCGGGGTCTTTTCCCACACGGCATATTCGGGCGAGTGGCAATCCTTGCACTCTTCCGGTCCGACGTTCTCCGGCGCGGCCTGGGCGGCGCTGCCGGCGATCATGAGGGCCATGGCGGCAGCCACGGCCAACCCCAGTTGTCTCAGCCCAGACATCAGCATGTCTGTCACCTCTTGAGTTGTAATGCCTTGCACGGTCTCACGGGCCGTCCCTGCGCGCGTTCTTTTACGGTACGCTTATCGATGCGACCCCGACGGCAGTGTAGCAGCACCCCGTCGCGATGAAAGAGTTGATTCATGACGGTTCAGTGAGGATAAGCCTTTCGAATCGCTTGCCCCTTCAAAGCCATGGACCACGACCATGCAGCGCTCCTTCGCCATCATCGCCGTCTGCGCCGCCGCAGCCTCCACCGCCATGGCGGTCTACGGCTTCAACCGCTTCTCCGGAGAAACCGGATCGCCGGTCGGCGCCAGTGGCGTTACCGCTCTCGAAGCCGCTGTCGAACGCGCGCCGGACAATGCGGAGGCCTGGAAGGCGCTGGGCCGGGCCCATCGCGCCGCCGGCCGCCCCCAGGCGGCGGTGACCGCCTATATCCGCGCCGCGCGTCTCGCGCCCCGCGACCGGGAGGTGATCGCGGCCCTGCGCGACCTCGCCGGCGCCGCGCGCTGATCGGCGACCATGTGGCCAACGCGCAACAGAGTGGCGGAAACTGGCGGGACACCGGACTTGCCGGCGCCCGCAGAACCAGCTTCACAATTGGTTTTTTCCTTTAGTATCAATTTGTTAGAATCCCGCCATGCTCGCTCGGGGGCCCGTCGCACGCGGCGGTGGACCGGGCCGCAACCGCTTGCACCCGCGGCTTTGCTGGCGTAACAGACAACAAGTCGCAATTCGGAGGGCACAAGCCTCATCGGAACGGCGGCGAAGGAAGTGCGTTTTTCCTTAAGGAGGGCAAACAAGGTGAACCACAAATATCTACTCGCCGGTGTGGCCGCTGCGGCTCTGTTGACCGCCGGTAACGCCTATGCTGCTGCTCATGGCAGCGTGGAAGACCAGCTGAAGGCGCAGTCCGCTGCGATCGACGCGCTGTCGAAGGAAGTCGAGGCTCTGAAGAACTCGACCGTCGAGCAGGGCATCGGCCAGGGCGTCAAGGGCGTCGAGCTGACCATTTCCGGTCACATCAACCGCGCCATGATGTTCATCTCCGACGCGAACGACAACGCCACCCTGACGCACGTCGACAACGACGCCGCGTCATCCCGCATCCGCTTCGACGCCGATGCGCCTGTTTCCGACAGCACCACGGTCGGCACGCGCCTCGAGATGGAAATGGAATCGAACTCCTCGGCCCAGGCGGTTCTGGACAACGAGGTGGTCGAAGACACCTTCGCCACGCGCCAGGCCTATGTGTTCGTGAAGGGCGGCTTCGGCACCCTGGCGATGGGCCATCAGAGCGAGGCGACGGACGGCATCGTCCACAACTCGTTCAATTTCGCGGGTGTCGCGGGTATCAACCCGGAGAACACCACGGGCATCGCCAATGCCGGCGTCAATTTCCTGTCGATCGGCGATGGCGACCGTGTCGACGCGGTCCGCTACACGACCCCGTCCTTCGGCGGCGCCGCGGCGTCGGTGTCACATGCCGTCAACGGCCAGATCACCGGTGCACTGCGGTACTCGGGTCAGGTCGGCGGCGTTGGCGTGCTGGCGGGTGTCGGGTACGACTCGAACTTCGACAATGAAACCTATGCGGGTTCGTTCGGCCTGAACTTCGGCGGCATCGCCGTGAATGCCGCACTTGGCTACGCGGACAACAACAACGCCGAAGAAGACTTCATGTACTATGTCGGCCTGGCCCACAAGGGCAACTACTCCGACATGGGCCCGACTTCGCTGGGCGTCGACTTCCAGATGAACAACGGCGGCGTTGCCAACGGCAACAACAACGCGCGCCTCGGTGTCGGCCTGGTCCAGGGCGTGGCCGCGGGTGCTGACGCCTATGTGGGTGTCGGGCACAACTTCGGCGGCGATGCCGTCGACAGCGCCCAGACCGTCATGGCCGGCATGATCATCCGGTTCTGATGTCTCGGCTTCTTCGCCCTCTTCTGTTGGTTGGTGTCGCGGTCGGCCTTCTGGCCGGCTGCGGCCCCCACCAGCCGCTTGACGATCCACCGCCCATGCATGGGGAACTGAAGCCCGGTCCGGGCGTCTTCACCGGCGCGGACGGCAAGTTCGTCATTCTCGGGGGCAAGAAGAAGCGCGATTACTGATCGCCGGCTCCGGCCGGTGTCACGAAGAAGGGCGGCCTCGCGGTCGCCCTTTTTTGTTGCCTGAACGGCCTGTCCCGGCCGCCGGACGGTGGCCGCGCCACCGACCCGGATGCAAGGCGGGTTGCGTGGCCGCGCACTTCGGCGCATGAATCGCCCATGCGTTTTCCTGGCCTGAGTATCGTGACCGTTCTCCTCTCCGCGTTTCTGGGGACGGTCCAGGCGGCCTGCGGCGCATCGGCGCCGCAGATCGGGATCGCGCTCGCCTTTCCCGCCCCCGGCATCAGCCATGAACTCGCCTCCGACGAGATCCCGCAGGCGATGCGGGCGCATGGCCGCGGGGCGCGCGCCGGCGCGGTGCGCCAGGTCGGCGCCACGGCCTTCACGCTGAACACGGAGGTGCGCATGTCGGTCGCCGCGGCCGAGCAGCGCCGCGACTGTTTCCGGCTGAAACGGCTCGACATCCGCCTCGACGTGCTGCAGCTCGACGTCTTCATCGCTTCCGAACTCGTCCCGGGCACCTGCCCCTATCGGGTCACCATGGCGCACGAACAACGCCATGTTGAGATCTACCGCTCCGGGGTGCGGCGGCTGAAGGAGGAACTGGAGACGGCGCTGGGCGGTTCGACCCTGCTGCGCGCCATCCCCGCCGCCAGTATCGAGCAGGCGATGGAGCGCTTCCGCGTCGCGGTCGACACGGTCGTCTCCGATGCCCGGCGCAAGAACAGCGAGGAGATGGCGCGGGACAACGCGCGCCTCGACACCCCGTCCAGCTATCGCGAGGAGCACGCCAGGTGCCCGGCCAGCGACTGGTAGATCCGCAGGCCGCCGGCCGCTATCGGTCCAGATAGCCGGAAAGAAACGCGGCCAGGTTAGCGCCGAGCTCGGGACAGAGATATCCGCCTTCCTGCACGATCAGCGCCGGCGTGGCCGCGCGGCCGATCAGCCGGCCGGCGCGGCGAAAGCCCTCCGTCGTGACCGATAATATGCCGAGGGGATCGTTCTCCTGCGCGTCCAGGCCGAGCGAAACCACAACGCAGTCCGCACCGTAACGGCGGATGGCCGCCAGACCCTTCTCCACCGCCGCGAGATAGTCCTCGTCGCCCGCCCCGCGGGCCAGCGGCAGGTTGAGGTTGTAGCCTTCGCCTTCGCCCCGTCCCCGCTCGTCGGCATAACCGCTGAAAAACGGATAGAAGTCGCCCGGATGCGCATGGACCGAGATGAACATCACGTCCCGCCGGCCGTAGAAGATGCCCTGCGTGCCGTTGCCGTGGTGGACGTCGATATCCAGGATCGCGACCGTCCGCCCGGCGGCCACGGCCTGCTGCGCGGCGATGGCGGCGTTGTTGAGAAAGCAGAATCCGCCGGCCATGTCGGCAAAGGCGTGATGCCCGGGCGGGCGGCAGAGCGCGTAGACCGGGGTCTCGTTCTCCAGCAGGAAGCGCATCCCGGTCAGCGCGCAGTGCGCCGCCGATCGAGCCGCCTTCCAGGTGCCCGCGCCGATGGGGCAGGCGGTGTCGGCCATGTGCCAACCGGCCTGACCGACCACGTGATCCGGCCGGTGCGCCATGTGGCGGCCCGGGTGAACGTTGGCCACGACCTCCGGGCTGGCGTCGGGCAGCGCCGACCAGCGTTCATGAGCGGTTTCGAGGAACTCGAGATAATCGACGCCGTGCACCGCCGCGATTTCCCGCCGGCCGAAATTTCCCGGCGCCTCGATGTCGTGGCCGGCGGCGCGGACCGCCTCCAGGAAGCGCTCGGCCCGTTCGGGACGTTCGGGACTGTCGAGCAGGCGGCCGCTCGAGATAAATGCGCGCGGCGCATGTTCTTGCTGATCGGAACTGTATATGACCTTCATGCGCGAACGATGGGCGAGGAACGATCACGAGGCAAGCAGACAGCTTGAAGGCGATTTGACCGAAGGATCCGACATCATTGTCCTCGGCGCCGGCGTCGTCGGAATCACCACCGCCTGGGAACTGGCGCGCCGGGGCCACGGCGTCACGGTGATCGACCGCCAGACCGAGCCCGCGACCGGCGCCAGCCACGCGAACGGCGCGCAGATCAGCCCCTCCGAGGCGGTGCCGTGGGCCAGTCCGTCGAACCTGCGCCTGGCGCTGGCGTGGATGCGTCAGGCCGATGGTCCCTTCAAACTGCGTCTGACCGCCGATTCGCGGCAATGGTGGTGGCTGTTGCGCTTCCTGGCGAGCTGCCGCGACGATGTCTGGCGGCGCAACGCACGGCGCATGGTGCGGCTTGCGCTGGCCAGCCAGCATCGGCTCCACGAGATCGTGGAGGAGGTCCGCCCCGAGTTCGACCGCGAACGCCGGGGCATACTGCGCGTCTACGACAGTGACGCGGCGCTGCGCGAGGCGGAGGGGATCGTCGACTTCATGGCGCCGCTCGGCGTCGGACTGCGCGCCGTCGGACCCGACGAGATCCTGGACATCGAGCCGGCGCTCGGTGCAGCGGTCGCCAACAGGGCAGTGGCCGGCGGACTTTACGCCGAAGGCGACGAAAGCGGCGACGCCCAGGCCTTCACCCGCGCCCTGGCGCACGCCGCCGCAGGGCTTGGCGTTCGCACCGTCCTGGGTCAGCAGGTGGAGCGCATCGACACGCATGGCGACCGCTTCCATTCGGTCGTGGCGGGCGGCGTCCGGCACATGGCCGACCATCTGGTGATCTGCCTGGGGCTGGACACGCCGCCGCTCACCCGCAGCCTCGGCTTCGACCTGCCGATCTATCCGTTGAAGGGCTACTCGGCGACCCTGCGTCTGGCCGCGACGAACAGCGCGCCGCGGGTCAGCGTGACCGACGAGACCCGGCGGATGGTGGTCAGCCGCCTGGGCGACCGCATCCGCGTCGCGGGCAAGGCCGACCTCGTGGGTCATGATCCGCGGCTGGACCAGGGGCGGGCCGGGCAACTCGTCCGGGACCTGCGGCGGATCTATCCCGACCTGGACCATGACGGGCCGCCGGAGTTCTGGGCCGGCCTGCGCCCCATGACGCCGACCGGGGTGCCGATCATCGGCCGGAGCCCGGTGGACCGCGTGTATCTCAACACCGGGCACGGCTCGCTCGGCTGGACCATGGCCTGCGGATCGGCGGTCCTGATCGCCGATCTGCTCGAGGGCCGGAGCGGCGAACTGGATCCCTCGGACTACGAATCGGGGCTTCCGGCGGACTGATCCTCGCCGCCATAGGCATAGACGGGCGACATGTTCACCACCGAGATCGCACGCCATTTGCGGAGCAGGTAGCGGAAGCGGAGGTCGTAGTAGAAGCGCGGGTCCTCGAGCCCCGTCAGCCGGCTGATCGCGGGACCGAACGGCGGCAGGGATTCGTAGGTCAGACGGCGGCGGCGCAGGGCGCCCAGTTCGCTGCGCGAAGTAGTCACGATCAGTGGCGCGAAGCGACGGTTGATCGCGACAGCTTCGCCGATCTCTTCGGCCAGCCCGTCGATCTGATCCTCCGGCGTCTCGATCAGATTGAAGGCGATGGTCCGCAGTTCGCCGCGCGGCAGGCTGAAGGCTGCAAGCCCGGGCGAGGGCCGGTAGCTCAGGGCAGAGGGTCGGCGGATCCGGTCGAAGATCGCCGCCGCCCGACGTGCGTCCTCGTCGCCTGCCGTCCCGTCCGTCTCCACGGCCGGAACGGTGTCGGTCGGCGCGCCGCGCCGCATCCAGTTCCACAACCCGCGCCGCGGCTCGGCCACAGCGGGCGCCGGCTCCGGCGCCGGAGCGGACGTGGCCGGCGGGAGATCCATGGCCTCCCGGACCGGAATCCGCAGCAGCGCGCCTTCCCCGCCGCCGTCCCGCGCCGCGGTCAGCAGATGGTGCTGATCCTCCACCAGCCGTCGATGATTGCGCTCGCGCACGGAATAGCCGGCCAGAAGCTGCGCCTGTCGTTCCACCTGCTGGCGCAGCCTCTCGTTCTCGCTGGCGAGCGCGGCGTAGCCCCGGCGAAAGGCGTCGCGCAATCCCGCCACGACCGCCTGTTCATCCTCGTCGCCGCGCTTCCGATCGTCAGCCGTCACGTCTGTCCCCGTCCCTTGCCGGCCAGCCGTAAAGCGCCAGTGTCCGGTCGATCATGGCTTCAAGGCCGAACTCGCGGCGTACGAAAGCAGCCGCTCTCTCGCCGAAGCGGTAACGCATGTCGGCGTCGCTCACCAGAGCTTCGAGCGCATCGGCGATCCCGCCGGGCCCGTCGCGCGGCAGCAGAATGCCGGTCTCGCCGTCGACGAAGGTCTCGGCCGCGCCGCCCGAAGGCGTTGCCGCCACCGGCCGGCCAAAGGACTGTGCCTCGATCAGGACGTTGGGCAGCCCTTCGGTCCGCGAGGTGAGCAGCAGAAGATCCATGGCGGCATACTGAGCCCACATGTCGCTGCGCCGGCCGGCCAGGACGATGCGGTCGCCGAATCCCGATTCGGCCAGGCGTCCCTCCAGCCGCGCCCGCATCGGTCCGTCGCCGACCAGCCTGCCGTCCACATGCCGGTGCCGCCGGCAGAGTTCGATCACCGCTTCCAGCCAGAGTTCCGGCCGCTTCTCCTCGGTCATCCGCATGACCCCGCCGATAACCACGCGCCCGCCCGAGGGCAGTGCCGGACCGATATCGTGGCGCATGGCGTCGAAGTCGTAGCCGTTCGGCAGATGCCGGATCGCGGTCACCGGCGCCCCCAGCCAGCGGGCATAGTCGCGCCTGCCCGCCAGGCTGTTGTTGAGCAGGGTGACCCGCGGGTTTGCGGCCAGCAGACGCATCCAGTCCCTGAGATAGGGCCGGTTCCGTCCTTCCTTGCGGTCGGGGGCAAGACTGCGCGTGCCGATGATGATGCGCGGGACGCCTGCCAGCAGTGCCGCGAGGGCCGTCATCGCGCCGGTCATGTCCTGCCAGCCATGGGCCACTGCGGGGCGGCGGCGCTCGAACAGACGGCAGAGCCCGGCGATCGGTTCGGCGAGATTGGCCGGCAGCAGCGCCAGAAGAGGCTCCGCCGGCGCCATCGGCACGGGCAGCTCGATCGCCCCGCCATTCCGGCCGGCGAAGAGATCCAGAACCTCGACGCCCGCCGCGGCGAGTTCTTCGCCGAAGGCCGCATTTCCCGACCGGCCCGGGTCCTGGAGCGTTGCAACCGCAAGTTCCGGCGCGTCGCCGGCGCGCCGCCGCGCCAGGCCCAACGCTGTCTTGGCCAGCTGTCGTTCTGCCCCGCCTGCCCCAAGGGTGCCGGAGACGAGCACGACACCGCGCCCGGGCGGCCCATAGGGACGGATGCGGTCGCACATGCCGACCAGCCACCTCAGCACGATATCGGGCAGGACCACAACGTGGTCCGCGAGATACGGCCAGGCTTCCGGCTCGACCGTTCCGAGGGCGCGCGCGATGTCCTCGAACCGGCGGCGCTGGGTCTGGGGCACCTGCCTGCGCCAGCGCGGGTCGCCGCTGCCGCGATACAGCAAAAGCGCATCGGAAACCCGGCCGTCGGCCAACAAATGGCCGGCGGCGCGGCGGCGGCGGCGCAGCGACTCCTGTCCCTCCGTTCCGATCGTCCGCTCACGCAGTTCCGCCGCCGCACGCGGAAAGCGGAAGCGGTCCAACAGCCGCGCCACGGCAAGCCCCTCATCCGCTCGCAACAGAGCGGCGACGCCATTCGCTGCGGTCCTGGCGGCCTCTGCCGTCTGCCCCAGACGTCGATGCGCCGAAACGGAAAGGTCGAGGGTCTGGATGTCGGGCCCCGCCTCGCCCTCAGCCTCGTCGAGGGCGTCGAGCACCTTGTCGAAACGGCGCACGCGCGCCTCCAGACGGGCCAGGCCGCGCCGCGCGACCGGGTTGTCCGGGTCCTGGACCAGCAGTTCCTCAAACAGTTGGCGGGCCTGATCGTCGCGTCCGAGCTGCAGCGCCGATTCGGCCGCGCGTTCGGTGATGAGCGGGAGACGGGGCTCCGGCGCGGCGAGCGCGATCTCCAGCACGCGGGGATGATTGCGGCTGCGGCGGTGCTCCTCGAGCAGATGCAGCCGGAGACCGTCGAAGTCCGGCCGGGCGGCGAGCACGCGCTCGAACTCCGCCGCGGCGGGCACCGAAAGCCGCGTACAGCAGGTCCGGAGCGCTTCCAACACCGTCTCGTCGCTGACGCCCTTCTCCAGCGCATGGCGGTAGAGAGGCAACGCCTCCGCAAACCGCCCCCTCAGGCGCAGATGCTCGGCGATGTCGAGGGTGCGCCGGATGGCGGCGCCGTCGGCGCCGGGCTGTCCGTGGGTTGTGGTGCGGTTCATCGGTCCAGTTTCGGCCGCGCCGGCGAAAACCTCAATCGGGCACCAGCGCGGCGATCGCATCGGCGGCGGCTTGCGCGCCGTTGTCGCGGTAGTGCGCCGGCCGGGGCGGCGAACGTCGCGTCATCACGCGCGAGAAGGCTGCGCCGAGACGCTCGGCCAGGTCCTGTCCGGGGTTTGCCGGAACAAGCTCGGCTTCCCCCCGTTCCGCGGCATAGGAGGCCCGGAGCGCCTGATCGTCCACTTCCATCTGATTGGGCACGAACACCGCCGGCAGGTCGGAGGCCATGATCTCATGGAAGGAATTGTATCCGGTGGCGCTGGTGACCAGGTCGAAGGCGTTGAAGAACCTGGCCAGAGGATAGGTGTCGAGCACGGTCACATCCTCGCCGTAGTGCGGCTGGGCGCCGGCGATCTTCCAGCGCGCGAGGAAGATGCGGGTATTACGCACATGGCGGGCCGCGGCAATGGCGGCGGCGGCGGCGTTCCAGTTCCGCTCCACGCCCGCGCCGAGCTGGATCAGCACCGCGCGTTCACCGTCGGCGATCCCGAGGCGGGCGCGCGCTGTCGCGCGGTCGAGAAGTTCCCCTGTATCCAGCAGCCGGATCGGCGCGGTCGCGACAAAGGCGAAAGGCGGCGGCGCCAGTTCGTTGGCGCGGGTCGTGGGGCCGTGGTCCTTCTCCGCCGCCAGCTCGCCGGGCTCGACGACGAGATCGCAGAAGGCCTGGGCCTGGAGGTTCTTGTAGACCTGGCGGCGGTCGCGCCACATCGGCCGCCGGATCCAGGCCAGCCTGCGCCCCTCGTCCGATCCGGTCACGGCATCCTGCACCCATGGGAAAATGGCGGTGCCGTCCTGCACGATCACCCGGCAATCATAGAAGCGCATCAGGCCGTCGAACTCCTGGCGGAGTTGCGCAATCCATGCGTTGCGGGAGATCTCGAGGACTTCATGACCGGGGATGTGTTCGACCACCGCACCCGGCAGCATGTCGAAGGCGTCAAGCGCGGGCGAATTCGAGATCACGGCCGGGGTGACGTCGGCCGGCAGCCGACGCGCGATAGCGAGGATCCGCGTGGCGTGGCCCATACCCGTGCCGTTGATGCAGACAAAGGCGACGGTGCGACTCACGCGGCGGCCCCGGCAAGGCGGACAACATCCGCCACCCACGCTTCCGCCGCCCGCTCCGTCGAGACGCCGGCATCCTGAGCCTCCCCCATTGAATTGGTCCATCCTGATGTTTTGGAACAAGGAGGATCAGAGATGGCAAGGAAGCGTCACAAGCCTGAGGAGATCGTGGGCAAGCTCCGCCAGGCGGACGTCCTGCACAGCCAGGGCATGTCGATGGCGGATGCGATCCGGCAGCTGGGTATCAGCGAAGTCACCTTCTACCGATGGCGCAGGGAATATGGCGGCATGAGCGGCGATCAGCTGCGGCGTCTGAAGGAGCTCGAGAAGGAGAACGAGCGGCTGCGCCGGGCGGTCTCCGACCTGACCCTGGACAAGCAGATTCTGAGTGAAGCTGCGAAGGGAAACTTCTGAGCCCCTCGCGCCGCCGACGTTGCATCGATCATGTCCGCCGGCGTCTCCGGATATCGGAGCGCCGGGCCTGCCGGGTTCTCGGCCAGCACCGCTCCACGCAGCGCCATCTCCCGCGTGGACGTGATGACGAGGCCCGGCTGGTGGCGGACATGATCGAGCTGGCCCGTCAGTATGGCCGATACGGCTATCGCCGGATCGCGGCCTTGCTTCGGGAGGCCGGCTGGCAGATCAACGACAAGCGGGTCGAGCGCCTCTGGCGGCGCGAGGGGTTGAAGGTACCGGCCCGGCAGCCGAAGAGGCGGCGGCTGTGGCTGGGCGACGGATCCTGCATGCGGCTGCGGGCAGAACGGCCCAACCATGTCTGGTCCTATGACTTCGTCCACCACCGGACACATGATGGCCGGACCTTCCGGACCTTGAACGTGCTGGACGAGTTCACGCGCGAGAGCCTGGCGATCCGGGTTCGCCGGAAGCTCTCGTCGGTCGATGTGATCGACGTCCTGACGGACCTGTTCATTCTCCGCGGTCCACCGGCCTTCGTTCGCTCCGACAATGGCCCCGAGTTCGTCGCCGAGGCCGTGCGGCGCTGGATATCAGCGGTGGGCGCCAGAACGGCGTTCATCGAGCCGGGCTCGCCCTGGGAGAACGGTTTTATCGAGAGCTTCAATGCCCGGTTCCGGGACGAGCTGCTCGACGGGGAAATCTTCTACACGATGAAGGAGGCGCAGGTGGTCATCGAACAATGGCGCCGTAACTACAACACGATCCGACCGCACAGCCGTCTCGGCTACCGACCACCGGCCCCGGAGGTCATCATTCCGCCAGGCTGGCCGTCAGGCTCCGCTCCGCTTCACCAGCCGGCCGGCCTGGCGGCAAAGCCGCCCATGCACTAACATTCCACCCGGATCAATCGCTGGGGGCTGGTCAGGGGGGCATCAACAATTGTTGGAGCCTCGTCGCTCAAACATGCGGGGGAACGCGGGGCGGATGCCATTCGCCCTTGGCGAAATTCGTGATCGCGGGCGCGCGTAGGAGGCCGACTTTGGCTGCAAGTCCACTTGCAGACGGCAGCATTTGCTGCTGCACTTCGGGGCATTATGCAATTATACCAATAGTTTATAAGAGTTTTTGCTTATGTCAAATCGAGTTCAACTGTCTCGGTTCGACGCGCTACTGGACGACATTTCATCAATGAGCGAAGGAAATCGCCGCGTACTTGTGCGGCAGGTCCATGCCCGGATAGCCTGGACTAAGGGGGAGCCGATGGGCCGAGCTTTGATTGTATCCGGGATGGCGGTGATGCTGACGGCTTGTGGCGGTGTCGAAAGCTCCCGCCTATCTTCCTCCGCAACGGGTGCGCCCGCCGAGTATCGGCTTCACTATGAGTACGGCGCGATAGACAGCTATGCCATCCTTCAAGCGGCCTTGGCGGAGAAGGCGATGGAGCTGTGCCCAGCTGGATATCTCAAAACACGTGAAGCGGCAGAAGGTCGGGGGTCGTTTGGTGCGCCGAGATATGTCTGGGACATCAGATGCGCTCAATGAGGTATACCGCATAGTGACGCCCACCGCCCCCGGGACTTCTGAAACAGGCGGACTGCGACATGGCAAGTTGGCTGAAACGGTTATTCGCTGGACCAGAGAAACCCGCCCCGCGAATTCCATCTCCGGAACTGGGCGACCTCTTCGTCTGCATCGATTTCGAGACAACGGGACTTGATCCGCTGAAATCGCGTGTCATTGAGGTCGGCGCGATCCGGGTGAACCCATCGAACAAAGTGCATAAGACGTTTCAGACGCTCGTCGATCCGGGCGTCGATCTTCCTCGGAAAATCACTCAGATTACCGGCATCACAACCGAGCAGATCAGAGCGGAAGGATCGCCATCCGAACAGGTCTTCCGAGACCTTCGTCAATTTATCGGTGATTTGCCCTTGATCGCCTACAACGCCGCCTTCGATGCAAAATTCCTATCGGCGGAGTGGTCGCGGATCGGGATCAGAGCCACAAACGAATATCACGATATTCTGGAGATGGCGCGAACGACGGTCTCGCTTAGATCGTACAAGCTCGCCAACGTCGCCAAACACCTAGGCGTTGACGTCACTGCTGACCATAGAGCGCTCAGCGATGCCCATGCAGCCTTGCTTGTCTACGACAAACTGATGCGGCTAAGAGGATGAGCGGCTGACGTATAGGGGATAGCCAGCCCTTCCTCGCCAACCAAAGAAACGACGAATTTTCCGATAACATCCCTCGGTCACTGGGTTCCGTTCGCCGTGTCATCCAGCAATCGCCCGTCCGTGGCATCCTATCGAAGCCCATGCTGTTGCCGGTAACGCTGAACCATTCCCTGCGTCACATCCTGTGGGTAGCAAAGCGGCTCTGCGCCACCTGGCCGATTGTAGGCGCTACGGCGGCCACACCGGCTGCCATCCCGCGCTCGATTGTAGGGACAAGGACAGTTCCCCGAGTAGCTGGCGATTGATTGCTCAATCATCTGCCTTTTGATCTCGGCATCATTGAGCCGTTCAGCATTCGCAATCGCTGGGAACAGTAGGACGGCAATCGCCGCAACAACCGTTCGCCTCATCCGCATTTACCATGCCTGCAACAGCATGGACATGTCACATGAGTTGCGAGTTTCTCGCAAAACTCCCCCGGCGATCATCTAGCAGAAAATTATGCTATTTCTGCAGAGTATCGGCACTATAATGCATCGCTAATGGCCAACTTCTTAGCAGTCGCCAACCAGAAGGGCGGTGTCGGCAAGACGACAACCGCTGTTCATCTATCAGCCGCCTTCGCCGCGGCTTCCCAACGCGTCCTGCTCGTCGACCTCGATGCTCAGGGCAACGCCACGAGCGCCGTCGGTCTCGATGGAACGGACGATAGCGAGTTTCCCGGAGCCTATGAAGCCGTCGCAGGGAACACGCCGATCACGGAACAATCGTGCCTGCCGACAATTTTTCCCGATCTCTACGTGCTGCCTTCTTCGCTGGAACTGGCGGGTGTCGAGCTGGAAGTTAATGCAGACGAAGATGATTTTTTGCGACTGGGACCCAATATCAGAGACATTGCCACAACATTTGATTGGGTCGTTTTCGACTGTCCGCCCTCCCTCGGTATCTTGAGCGTCAATGCGCTCTCTCTGGCGGACTATATACTGGCTCCGTTGCCGCCGGAGCGTTTCGCGCTGGACGGTTTCCAACGCCTCGACACAACGGTCAAACGTTTGCGCAATTCAGGAAGGGCCCATGCTGATGACCCATTCGTGTTAATTACGCGAGTGCCGCCATGGTCAACAAAGAGCAAAGACCGGGTCAACGAGTTCCGAGCCCAGTATAATGCGCGGACACTCATATCCGAAATTCCATACAGCGATGCGTTCGATATCGCGGCCGAAACAAAGAGAACCGTTTTTTTAGATTACAGTACCTCAACTGCTGCCACAGCCTACCTATACGCCGCGGCAGAAATGCTGACCATTGCAAATGGAACCTACGGAAGTAAGGTCGTTCAGAAATACGTATTTCAGATGGAGCGGACTATTCAAGAATGGGAGGATGTACATATCGTGCGACCTCGTTCATCTAACCCCAGTCAACCACGTTATATTCGAACTTCGCTTCCCGCCAGAGGCGCATTAACGAGGATGATCGACCGTTTCCGAGAGAGAATTCGCGGCTAGGTCACGTCCAGTCGCCGCGCCGCTGTATCAGCACGTGACAGGCGGATGGGAACCCCCTACGAAGCTTGCTGGAGCGCAACGACGATCTCTGCGAGCCCGCGATTGCCGGCACCACACCACCGTCCTCTGAACGGGCGCTCTACTGATTTATCCAGACCACATTCGCCGACCTAACCTCATTCCGTGACGGTGTATTGCAGAACTGGGCCCATTCATCCATTAGGCGCTTCCGCTTCTCAAACAGATCACCGCGCCGATAGGCACTCTCGACCTTGTTGCGGATGGCATGTGCCAAGGCCATCTCCACGACGTCCGACGGATACGCTGTCATCTCAGCGGCCCAATCACGGAATGTGGAACGGAAGCCATGCGCCGTGATGTCCTTACGGCCCATCCGCCTCACGAGCGCCAGCATGGTGTTCTTGTGCAGCGACCTGCCATCACCACTGGTGAACACATGATCTCCGGTCGACGACCTCTCCAGCTCGCGCAAAATATCAATGGCGCGCGCGGTGAGCGGAACGCGATGCTCATTCTTCATCTTCATGCGCTCGGCTGGGACCGTCCAAACGGCATTACCCAGGTCGAACTCCTCCCAGCGCGCGTCGACAACCTCGCTGGTGCGTAACGCTGTCAGGATCATGAATTCAAGCGCATATGCTGCGATGCTTTTGCGCTCGCGCAGCTCCGCCATGAAGTCGCCGATCTCAGACCATGGGAGCGCCTTATGATGTTCGACACGGCGCACCCGGTTCGGTGGGGCCAGCTGCGTTTCGAGATTGCCTCGCCATCGTGCCGGGTTCTCACCAACTCGATGGCCCCGCACTCTCGCCCAATCAAGTATCTTCTCGATCCGGCCTCTGACACGTGTCGCGGTTACCGTCTTCGTTAGCCAGATTGGATCAAGAACCCGCAACACGTCCGACATTGAAATTTCTGCAACATCCTTATCGCCAATGATCGGATAGGCGTGGTCCCGCAGCGAATTTGCCCATTGCGAAGCGTGTGCTGGATTGGACCAGCCTGCTTCGTGAGAGCGAATGTACTCTTCAGCGGCCTTCTGGAACGTTACGGAGCTAAGCAGGTCTTCGCGTCGTCGTTGCCGCTCGCGGTCACGGTACTTTATGGGATCGATGCCTTCGGCACGGAGGCGGCGGTACTCCATCGCCTTCTCCCGCGCTTCCTTCAATGGCACATCGCGCGCGCTGCCTAATCCCATCCATCGCTGTTTACCGTCGAGCATGTAACGGAACAGCCATGTGCGCGCGCCGCTCTCGATGACTTGCAGATAGAGCCCGCCGCCGTCGTGATGACGCCCCACGGGTTGTGTCTGAACCTGCCTCGCGTTGAGGCGATTGATTGTGTCCGCCATATGCCGTTACCCACGATTTCACGTACATATCCTCTGCGATCGCCAGCGACAATGCAAGACAGGATGAGACAGGAAAGTGGCAGAAATCGTGGAGTTTGAGACAGCCTGAGACGATCAGCTACGCCAAGGGAGCAGATGTACGCTCCGTCACATGATGGCTCGCACGGACGCCGGCCAGGAAGGATGTCGTCGCGTTGAAATCGGTCTCGGCATTTTCCCGGATGGCGCCGAGCTCGGCGCCGAGATAGGTCGCGTCCTCGAACGGATACCAGTAGGCGCGCAGGAAGACGTCGCCGCGCACCTGGTCCAGACCACCGAAGTTCTGGTCATCGAAATCACGATAGGCGATGCGGCTCTGGGCCGACAGCGTGTAAACCCGGCTCGGGTTGTAGGTCAGGCTCAGCAGCGCGCCATTCTCGACGAACTGGTTCACACCATCCTTGCGGCGGTAGTTGCCGAAATAGCCGGCACGTGCCGTCAGCGCACCGAAGCGCTTGGCCACGTCGGCGAAACCGCCGACGCCCAGCGAATCCTGATCGGTGCGGTCAATGTGCTGGAAATAGAGCAGATTGCCGCCGACGCGCACGGAAACGTTGTTGTCCAGCCGCCCCCGTATGGTCACGCGATTATTGGTCGAAAGCCGAACGTCACTCTCCCGGATCGCGGCGTTGAGCTCGTCCGCCACGAAGTTGTCGAGATATTCGGCCTGATTGATGGACAGGAAAGTGGTCGACCAGTCCGCGGCGCCGGCGCCGCTGGTCACCGCCGACAGCCCCAAGGCCGCCGCGAAGATCGCCCCTCCGGCCGACATCGTTTTCTTGTGCTTACGAAGCTCGATCATCCGTCGACACCTTCAAATTCACCCAACCTGTTACTGCGACCCGCAGTTAGCTCGACTGGATAGCCGCAAAAGGGGTTAACAACAAGCCCGAAGGGCCAAGGATTCCCTAAACTTGCGTCTTGTTGCGAATTTGCAGCATCGCCATTTCTTGCATCCGCTGCCGATCCGCCGTTCCAGTCGCCCTGCAGTCCCCTCGTCAAACGCATTCCGCCCGCGGCGCTTTCGCGGGCATGGAGAGGCAAAGATACGGCCCGTCGGTTAACAAGCTGTTGCGACCCGCTCCGCAACAAACCGTCCCTCCGCCATGCCACCGAGGCCTATCATATTATCATTGCCCTACCGCGTCCACGAATCAGACCGTGAGCACCACCTTGCCGATGACCTCCCGCCGTGACAGCAGCGCCAGCGCCCGGGCCGCGTCCACCAGCGGAAGACGGGCATGAACGTGAGGATTGATCCGCCCCGCGCCCGCGAGGTCCAGCATGTGGGCGATGATCGCCCGGCCCGCCGCAGGATCACGGCGGCCATATTCCCCGGCCCTGACCCCGATCACCGAACAGCTCTTCAGCAGCGCGTAGTTCGCCGGCACCTCCGGGATGGTGCCGCCCGCGAAGCCGATGACCAGAAACCGCCCGCCCCAGGCGATGCAGCGCAGGGACTGGAACAGGACGTCTCCGCCCACCGGGTCGTAGACCACGTCCGCGCCGGCGCCGCCGGTGACCTCCTGCACGCGGTCCCGGAAATTCTCGCTGCGGTGATCGACGACCACCTCCGCACCCTTGGCCCGTACAGCCTCGGCCTTCGCATCGCTGCCCACGACCGCGACGACGCGGGCGCCCAGCGCATGGGCGAGTTCCACCGCAGCCAGCCCGACTCCGCCGGCCGCGCCATGGACCAGAACCCATTCGCCGGCCTTCAGGCCACCGCGGCTGACCAGCCCGACATAGGCCGAGTTGTAAGCTGACCAGAAGGCGGCGCCTTCGGCGAAGTCCCAGCTTTCGGGAAGCGGCACCGCCCATTCGGCCGGCACCACCGCTTCCTCCGCATACAGGCCATTGCGCGCGTGGATGATCACCCGGTCGCCTGGCGCGAACGCTTCAACACCCTCGCCCGTCTCCAGAATCTCGCCCGCGGCCTCCATGCCGGGGACGAAAGGCGGATCGGGCCGGAACTGGTACTTGCCCGCAATCATCAGGATGTCCGGGAAATTCAGTCCCGCGGCGCGCACACGCACGCGAATCTCGCCCGGCCCCGCCGAGGTCGCCGGCAGATCCTGCAGCTTCATGATCTCGGGCGGGCCGAGTTCGTTCACAATCATCGCCTTCATGGGACCGCACTATAGGCGCTGGCGCGGATGGTGGAAGCGCAGGCGGCGCTTGACGGCCATGTGATTGGCGCGATAGCTCCCGCGCCCGGTAACGGTGCGTTCCTCGGCACACAGGGCGGGCGGTACATGGCGGCGGGCTTCGGCGAATATCTCACGGCGGCGGGGGGCGGATTCATCTCGTTCCTCAGTCCCTGCGTCCTGCCCCTTGTGCCCGCCTATCTCTGCTATCTTGCCGGCACCAGCTATGAGGAACTGTCGGAGAAGGCCGGCCGCGACCGCGCCGTGACCCGCCGGGTCGTGTGGATGTCGGTCTTCTTCGTCCTGGGCTTCTCGATCGTCTTCGTCGCCCTCGGCGCCGGCGCCAGCGCGGTGACGCAGTTCCTCCGGCCGAATCTCGATCTGCTGGGCAAGATCGCCGGCGCCATCATCATCGTCTTCGGCCTGCACATGGTTGGCGTCTTCCGGATCGCCTTCCTGAACCGGGAGGCGCGGCTGGAAACGGCGACCAGGGGGCTGCGGGCGCCGGGCGCCGTAGTGCTCGGCATGGCCTTCGGCTTCGGCTGGACACCCTGCATCGGCCCGATCCTGGCGACCATCCTGGCGCTGGCGGCAAGCGAACAGAACATTGCCGCCGGCGCTTCGCTGCTGGCGGTCTATGCGCTCGGCCTTGGCATTCCCTTCATTCTGGCCGCGGTGGGCGTGCAGGCCTTTCTGGGATTCCTCGTCCGCTTCCGGCGACACCTGCGCACCGTCGAGATCGTCACCGGCCTGCTGTTGATCGCGACGGGCGTGCTGATCTTCACGAACCGTCTGCAGGTCATCGCCATCTGGATGCTGGAGGCCTTTCCGGTGCTGGGCGAGATCGGCTGAGGTCACGGCCATTGCGCCGCCGCATCCGGATCGGCGAAACTCCACCTGAAATCTGGTAAATCCGGACCGGGGAAATTCGGGGAGGCCACGGTGCCCGACAACGCGCCCGACAGGCGTATCGCCAAGACCACCTGCTACATGTGCGCCTGCCGCTGCGGCATCGACGTGCATCTGGAGGGCGGACGCATCCGCTATATCGGCGGCAACCGTGATCATCCGGTGAACAAGGGCGTGCTCTGCGCCAAGGGCTCCGCGGGCATCATGCAGCACTATTCGCCGGCGCGGCTGAGGAAGCCGCTGAAGCGTGTCGGGCCGCGCGGCGAGGGCCGCTTCGAGGAGATCGAGTGGGAGGAAGCGCTGGACACGGCGACCGCCTGGCTGGCCCGCGCCCGCGCCACCGACCCAAGACGATTCGCCTTCTTCACCGGCCGCGATCAGAGCCAGTCGCTGACCAGCTACTGGGCGCAGATGTTCGGCACACCCAACTACGCCGCCCATGGCGGTTTCTGCTCGGTCAACATGGCGGCGGCCGGCATCTACACCATGGGCGGGTCGTTCTGGGAATTCGGGCAGCCGGACTGGGAGCGCACGAAACTGTTCCTCCTCTTCGGCGTCGCCGAGGATCACGACAGCAACCCGATCAAGATGGGGCTGGCGAAGCTGAAGGAACGCGGCGCGCGCATCGTCTCGGTCAACCCGATCCGCACCGGATACTCGGCGATCGCCGACCAGTGGCTCGGCATCCGTCCCGGCTCGGACGGACTGCTGGTGCTGTCGCTGATCCACGAAATACTCAAGGCCGGCCGGATCGATCTGGACTATCTGATCCGGTACACCAACGCCCCCTGGCTGGTGATCGACGCGCCGGGCGAAGCGGACGACGGCCTGTTCCTGCGCGACGCCGAAGGCGCGGAGATGGTGCTGGACCGGCGATCGGGCGAGGCGGCCCCGAAGGAACAGGCCAGAGCGCCCGCGCTCCGCGGACGCGTGGACCTGGGCCACGGCCGCAGCGCCCGGCCGGTCTTCGAGCGCATCGCCGAAACCTATCTGGACGACGCCTATACGCCCGATGCGGTGGCCGGACGCACCGGCATAGACGCCGGCACGATCCGTGCGCTGGCCGACGAGATCGGCCGCGTCGCCTTCGACGAGGAAATCTCGATCGAGCAGCCCTGGACCGACATGAACGGCGAGCGCCACGAACGCTTTGTCGGCCGGCCCGTGAGCTTTCACGCCATGCGCGGCATCTCGGCCCATTCCAACGGCTTCCAGACCTGCCGGGCGCTGCACCTGCTGCAGATCCTGCTCGGCGCCATCGAATGCCCGGGCGGGTTCCGCTTCAAGCCGCCCTACCCCAAGCCGATGGAGGCGCACCCGAAACCGACGGGCGCCAGCGTGGTCGGCGCGATCACGCCGCACCAGCCCCTGGCCGGGCCGCATCTGGGTTTCCCGCGGGGACCGGAAGACCTGTTGCTGGACGAAGCGGGCGGCGCGCTGCGTATCGACAAGGCCTTCTCCTGGGACGCGCCGCTGGCCGCCCACGGCATGATGCACATGGTCATCGCCAATGCGTTCGAGGGCGATCCCTACCCCATCGACGTCCTGTTCCTCTACATGGCCAACATGGCCTGGAACTCGTCGATGAACACGGCCGGGACCATCGAGATGCTGACCGCCGTCGACGAGGAGACCGGCGAATACCGCATTCCGAAGATCATCCTCTCCGACGCCTACCAGTCGGAAATGACGGCCTATGCCGACCTGATCCTGCCCGATACGACCTATCTGGAGCGCCACGACTGCATTTCCCTGCTCGACCGGCCGATCGGGGAGCCGGAGCTGGTGGCGGACGCGATCCGCTGGCCGGTGCTCGAACCCGACCGTGAGGTGCGCGGCTTTCAGTCGGTGCTGATCGATCTGGCTTCGCGCCTCGGCCTGCCGGGCTTCATCGCCGAGACCGGCGCGCCGGCCTATGCCGACTACGCCGACTACATGGTGAACCACCAGCGCCGGCCCGGAGTCGGCCCGCTGGCCGGCTGGCGCGGCGAAGACGGCCAGCAGAGCGGGCGCGGCGAACCCAATCCCGATCAGATCGACCGCTATATCGCCAACGGCGGCTACTGGAGCGCGGAGATCCCCGAGGAGGCCCGTTTCTTCAAGTTCGCCAACCGGGCGTATCAGGACTTCGCCGTGGAGATGGGCTTCTACGACACGCCACAGCCGGTGACCTTCCAGCTCTGGCTGGAGCCGCTGCAGAAATTCCGCCTCGCCGCCGAGGGTCATGGCGAACGGCAGCCGCCGGAACATCTGAGACAACGGATCGCCGACGCTTTCGCCCCCTTGCCGATCTGGTATCCGCCGCACGAGGGCGAGATGATCGACGGCGAGGCGTTTCCCCTGCACGCGCTGACCCAGCGGCCAATGGCCATGTACCACAGCTGGGGCTCCCAGAACGCCTGGCTCAGGCAGATTCACACCGCCAACGCGCTCTTCGTGCCCGACGATATCTGCCGCGAAATGGATCTGGCCGACGGCGATCTGGTCGACGTCGTCTCCCACCACAACCGCATCCGCGTCGCCGTGCAGCGCATGGCGGCGGTCAATGGATCGACCGTCTGGACCTGGAATGCCATCGGCAAGCGGCCCGGCGCCTGGCGGCTCGATCCGGACGCGCCAGAGGCCGAGCGGGGCTTCCTGCTCAACCACCTGATCCACGAACTCCTGCCCGATGGCGAGGGCGGCCACCGGATCGGCAACTCCGACCCGATCACCGGCCAGGCGGCGTGGTTCGATCTGCGGGTCCGTCTGGAGAAGGTCGCCGAGCACGATCTCGCCCGCACCCTGCCCCGCTTCCCGGCGCAGCAACCCGCACCCGGCGCGGAACCCGCGCCGGCGATGCAGGCCTGGCACCCGACCCGCCCGGTGAAACGATGACGGGGCTGCCCGAAAGCACAGACAAGAAGCTCGGTCTGGTGATCGACCTGGACACCTGCGTCGGCTGTCACGCCTGCGCCGTGAACTGCAAGGAATGGAACACCGGCGGCGACCTGGTCCCGCTTGCCGACGCCGACCCCTATGGCGCGGCTGTCTCGGGCGCCTGGCTCAACCGCATCCACAGTTTCGAATGCCGCCAGGGCGAGGACACGCGGCTGGTGCACTTCCCGAAGTCCTGCTTGCACTGCGACGACGCGCCCTGCGTCACCGTCTGTCCGACCGGCGCGTCGCTGAAGCGCGCCGAGGACGGCATCGTGCTGGTCGACGAGGACCGCTGCATGGGCTGCGGCCTCTGCGCCTGGGCCTGCCCCTATGGCGCGCGCGAAATGGACCCGGCGGCCGGGGTGATGAAGAAGTGCACGCTCTGTGTCGACCGCATCTATTCGGAAGACCTGCCGGAGGAAGACCGCATCCCCGCCTGCGTCCGCACCTGCCCGGCGAATGCGCGCCATTTCGGCGATCTCGCCGACCCGGATTCGGATGTCAGCCGGCTGGTCGCCGAGCGTGGCGGCATCGACCTCATGGCCGAAATGGGCACCAGGCCGGTCAACAAGTACCTGCCGCCGCGCCGGCGCGAGACGCCACCGCCGGTTCCGGCCCCTGCGGAGACCGGCGAAGGGCTGACCGGGTTCTGGAAATGGCTCGACGGCGCGCTGGAGAAGCTGGGATGACATCCATGTGTTTCCGGGGCAAAGCTTGCCGCCTGAGACTGTATCGGACTGCGTGACATGTACCCTGCCTTCTCCATCATCGTTTTCACCGTGCTGTCGGGCGCCGGCTTCGGAGCCATGGCGGCCGCGACGCTGCTGGTGAGTTACCTGGGCGTACTGGGCTTCGACATCACGATGATCCTGGGTTTCGTGCTGGCCGGCATCGGGCTGGGCGGCTCGGTGCTGCACCTGCAGTCGCCCTGGCGCGCGCGCTATTCGCTCAGCCAGTGGCGGACGAGCTGGCTGAGCCGGGAAGGCGTCTTCGCCCTCGCCACCATGGTGCTGGCCTTCATCGTGATCGTCGGCCACCTGCTGCAGCCGATCCAGGCTCATGAAGGCTTCGGCGCGTGGCGCATTTCGGGCATCGCCGTTGCCCTGCTCTGCTTCGCCACGGTCCGCGCCACCGGCATGATCTACCAGTCGCTGAAGGCGGTGCCGGCCTGGTCGACACAGCCGACCAGCCTGATGTTCCTGATCTTCGCCGCAACTTCCGGCGGTCTGATCGCACTCGCCGCCGCCGGACCGTCGTCGAACATGGCCTATGGCGTGGCTCTCTTCTTCCTGTTCGTGGCCTGGTACTTCAAGGCCGTGATCTGGTCCCGCGTCGACCGTCTGGAACCCACGGCGACGGTGGGCTCGGCCACGGGCCTCGGGGACCATGACGACGTTCGCCTGTTCGAACGGCCCCACGTCACCGAAAACTGGCTGACGTCGGAAATGGGCTTCCGCGTCGCGCGCCGCCACGCCATGAAGCTGCGTATCCTTGCCGTCGCGGTGGGCGGCGTCCTGCCCGGGGCGATCATCGGCGGCGTGCTGGCCGGTCTGCCGCATGCCGCGGTCTGGCTGGCGGCGTTGCTGACGATCGCCGGTCTGATGGTCGAACGCTGGCTGTTCTTCGCCGAAGCGAAGCACGCCATGACCCTCTATTACGGCGAACAGTCCGTCTGAACCGGATTGACGTTGCGAAATCCGGTTGCGTCCGCTGGCGGGGCCCGATTAGCATTGTTTGTACACAAACGAATTTGGGACCCGCCGGATGCCGGAATTCGTCAGACCCGCCGGACTGGAGGAAGCGCTGGAGCGCCTGTCAGGCGGCGTCTGGACGGTCCTGGCGGGCGGCACCGACTTCTACCCCGCGCGCGTCGGCCGAGCGGTCTCGGAATCGGTCATGGACGTCACGGCGATCCGCGGCCTGCGCGGCATCGAGACGACGGCGGAAGGCTTCCGCATCGGCGCGCTGACCACCTGGACCGACATTCTGCGCGCAGACCTGCCGCCGGCCTTCGACGCCCTGAAGCTCGCCGCGCGCGAGGTGGGCTCGGTGCAGGTCCAGAACGCCGGCACCGTCGCCGGCAATCTCTGCAACGCCTCCCCCGCCGCCGACGGCGTGCCGCCGCTGCTGATCCTCGACGCCGAGGTGGAACTGGCTTCGGCGGCCGGGCGCCGCCGCATGCCGCTGGCCGAATTCATTCACGGCAACCGCCGTACCGCGCGCCGCGCCGATGAACTGCTGGTCGCCGTCCACGTGCCCCGGCAGGCGGCGACAGGCCGCTCGACGTTTCTCAAGCTCGGCGCGCGCAGGTATCTGGTCATCTCCATCGTCATGGTCGCGGCGCGGCTGGCGCGCAACGGCGATGATCTGACCGATGCCGCGATCTCGGTCGGCGCCTGCTCCGAGGTCGCGCAGCGCCTGCCGGCGCTGGAGCGCGACATGCTGGTCAGAACGCTGCCGGGCGACTGGCCGACGCCGGTGCATCTCGAAGCGTTGAGCCCGATCGACGACGTCCGCGCCGACGCCCCCTATCGCCGGATTGCCGCAGCAGAAGCGGTGCGCCGTGCTGTCGCCTGCCTGGGAGGCTCGGCATGAGCGTCGCCAGCACCGTCGATACCAGCGAGGTCACGCGGTTCCGGGTCAACGGCCGCGCAGTGGAACTGCCGGACCATCCCGCCACCCGCCTGACCGAGGCCCTGCGCGAACGGCTGGGCCTGACGGGCACCAAGGTCGGCTGCGACGCCGGCGACTGCGGCGCTTGCACCGTGCTGCTCGACGGCGAGCCCGTCTGCGCCTGCATGACCGCGCTGGGACAGGTCGACGGCCGCCGGGTGGAGACGGTCGAGGGCCTCGCCGGCGACGGCGGCATGAACCGGTTGCAGCGCGCCTTTCTCGACCATGGGGCGGCCCAGTGCGGCATCTGCACGCCGGGCATGCTGATGAGCGCGGCGGCGCTGCTCCGAGCCAACCCGTCGCCCACCGAGGCCGAAGCGATGGACGCGCTGGGCGGCGTGCTCTGCCGTTGCACCGGCTACCGCAAGATCATCGACGCCGTCCTCGACGCCGCGCCGCCGGCCGTCCGGCACGACGGCTCCTCCGTCGGCCGCGCCATCCCGCGTCTCGACGGCGCCCCCAAGGTGCTGGGCCGCGAACAGTTCGGCGATGACGCGGCCCCCGGCGACGCCCTGCTGATCCGCATCATCCGCTCGCCACACCACCGCGCGCGCTTCCGATTCGGCGATCTGGACGGCTTCCTGCTGGCCAACCCGGGACTGAGGCGGGTTTTCACGGCGGACGACATTCCGGGCGAGAACCGCTTCGGCGTGATCCCGCCCTTCGCCGACCAGCCGGTTTTCGCGACGAACGGGCAGGCGCGCTTCCGGGGCGAAGCCGTCGCCGCCGTCGTCGGCGAGCGCGACGCCGTGCAGGCGCTGGATCCGGCCGATTTCCCCGTCGAGTGGGAAGAACTCGAACCCCTGCTCGATCCGGCCTCCGCCCGGGCCACAAACGCCGCGAAGGTCCATCGAGACCGCGCCGGCAACATCCTCGTCAAGGGCTTCGTGGAGCGCGGCGACGTGGAGAGCGCCCTCGCCGGCGCCGCCCATGTCGTCCGGGACAGCTTCCGCACCGGCTTCGTCGAGCATGCCTATATCGAGCCGGAGGCCGGGTTCGCCCGGATGGATGGCGAGAAGGTCGTCATCCACGCCTGCACCCAGGCGCCGCACATGGACCGCGAGGCGGTTGCGGCGATCCTCGGACTGCCCGAGGAACAGGTGATCATCGTGCCGACCGGCGTCGGCGGCGGCTTCGGTTCGAAGCTGGACATTTCCGTGCAGCCGATCCTGGCCCTTGCCGCCCTGCGGCTGGGCCGGCCGGCGCGCATCGCCTACACCCGACCCGAGTCCATGGCCTCCACGACCAAGCGGCACCCCGCCGAGATGGAGGTGGCGATCGGCGCCGACGCGGACGGCCGGATCACCGGGCTCGGCTTCGACGGCGTCTTCGATACCGGCGCCTATGCCTCGTGGGGGCCGACGGTGGCGAACCGCGTGCCCGTCCACGCCTCCGGGCCCTATCTCACACCCAACTACCGCGCGCGGACAGTGGCAGTGCATACCAACAACCCCGTGGGCGGCGCCTTCCGCGGCTTCGGCGTGCCGCAGGCCGCAATCGCACAGGAATGCCTCTACGACCGTCTGGCCGACGCCTGCGGAATCGACCGGCTGGAATTCCGCATCCGGAATGCGCTCGCGAACGGCGACCCGACGGTGACCGGTCAGCGCTTCGAAAGCGGGGTCGGCATAGGCCCCTGCCTGGAGGCCCTGCGCGACGACTGGGCGCGGGCGAAGCGGGAGGCGGCGGCTTTCAACACCGAACATGCGGCTGCGCCCTTCCGCCGCGGGGTCGGGCTCGGCACCTGCTGGTACGGCTGCGGCAACACCGCCCTGCCCAACCCCTCGACCATCAAGGCCGGCGTCACCCGCGACGGCGCCGTGGTGCTGCATCAGGGCGCGGTGGACATCGGCCAGGGCGCCACGACGGTCATCGCGCAAATCTTTGCTGACGCCCTGGGCCTGCCGGTCGGGAATGTGCAGATCGTCGTCGGCGACACTTCGGTGACGCCGGACGCCGGGAAGACCTCGGCATCGCGCCAGACCTTCGTTTCCGGCCGGGCCGCCATGGCAGCGGGCGCGGCGCTGCGCCAGGCGATCCTGCGCCACGCCAATGTCTCCGAGGCAGCGGCGCTGCGCGTCGAGGACGGGCACATCGTCCTGCGCGAAAAGAAGGTCGATCACGATCTCGACCTCGCGGCCCTGCCCGCCGACGCGGCCGGCTTCGTCATGCTGGTCGAGGAAAGCTACGACCCGCCGACCACGCCGCTGGACGAGAACGGCCAGGGCAGCCCCTACGCGGTCTACGGATATGGCGCGCAACTCGTGGAACTGACGGTCGACACAACTCTCGGCACGGTGAAGGCCGACCGGATCACCGCCGCACACGATGTCGGCCGGGCGATCAATCCGGTGCTGGTGGAGGGGCAGATCGAGGGCGGCATCGCCCAGGGTCTCGGCATGGCGCTGATGGAGGAATACGTGCCGGGCGTCACGGAGAACCTGCACGACTATCTGATCCCCACCATCGGCGACATGCCCCCGGTGAAATCCATCATCATCGAGGAGCCCGACCCGGAAGGTCCCTACGGCGCCAAGGGGCTGGGCGAGCACGTGCTGATCCCGACCGCGCCGGCGATCCTGAACGCCATCCGCGACGCCACGGGGGCCGTCATCCGCCGCACGCCCGCGACGCCGCCGCGCGTCCTCGCCGCCATCCGTGAGGCACGGAAATGACGGAACGGGCGGGAGCGCAACGATGAACGATCAGGTCGTGAAGAAGGACGGCAAGATCCGCTGCGACGCCTGTCCGGTCATGTGTTTCATCGCCGAGGGCAAGTCCGGCGCCTGCGACCGCTATGCGGTGAGGGACGGGGAACTGATCCGCCTCGATCCGCTGACCATCGTTTCCAATGTCGAGGCCCAGGGCGGACGGTTCGTGCCCTTCCTGGACGGGGCCGAGGACTGGGACGGCGAGATCATCCGCACGGAAGACGCCACGATCACGGCCATCGGCGCGGGCACGACCTATCCGGACTACAAGCCCGCGCCCTTCATCGTCGCGAAGGAGACCGAGGGCGTCGACATGGTCACCGTCGTGACCGAAGGAATCTTCAGCTATTGCGGCGCCAAGGTGAAGATCGATACCGACCGCTGGCTGGGACCGGAGCGGAACCTTGTCCGCGTCGACGGCGAGCCCGTCGGCCATGTCACGACCGGCGAGTACGGCTCCCAGATGTTCTCGCTGGGCGGCGTCCATCATCTGACCGGCGGCGGCAAGATGGAAGGCCGCGTCACCTGCCGGACGCTGATGGATCTCTGCAATGGCGAAGCGGTCGACATGACCGTCGACGGCGGCGCCGAGGTCACGGTGCAGGCGGGCCGGCCGCCCGTGGTCAACGGCCACGCCGAGGAGCGCATGCGCGTCGGCTGCGGCTCCGCCACCATCGGCATGTTCGCGAAGCAGTGGCACGGCCTGGTGGACGAAGTGGTCGTGGTCGACGACCACATCACCGGCGTCATCTCCGAGCACCAGGCCGGCAAGGTGCTGGGCTGGGAAGACACGGGGATCCGCATCCGCGGCCGCAAGTCGACGCCCGGCCGCTATTTTCAGGTGGCCGAGCCCGGCACCGGCTGGGGCGGCACGGACGTCACCGACCCGTTGACCATCATCGAGGGCTTCAATCCGAAGTTCGCGAAGCCGGGTCAATCCATGCTCATGGTTTCAACCACTGGCGAGCAATGGGCCTATTTCACCCTCGACGAGGACCTGAAGCCCGTCGAACACGACCTGCCCGAAAGCCTCCGCCACTCGGTCGAACTGATCGAGGAGAACTGCGAGCCGGCGCTCTGCTCGGTGCTGTTCATGGGCGGCGCCGGCGGCTCGCTGCGCGCGGGCGTCACCGAGAACCCCGTGCGGCTCACCCGCTCGGTGCAGCAGGCGCTGACGCGGGTCACCTGCGGCGGCGCGCCGGCCTATCGCTGGCCCGGCGGCGGCATCACGGTGATGGTCGACGTGACGGCAATGCCGGCGAACTCCTTCGGCTACGTCCCGACGCCGGCCATCGTCGCACCGATCGAGTTCACGCTGCGCCTGGACGACTACCTGGAGCTCGGCGGCCATGGCGGAGAGGTCAAACGCCTGGACGAGGTGGTCGGGCGCGGCGGCTACCGCGTCGAATGGCGCCGCCGATGAACGGACCCCAGGCCGCCATGCTGCCCGACGGCCGCCGCCTGCACCTGCAGCACGGCCCCATCGACCTCGTCATCGGGGCGGACGGGGAGACGGCGGATGTCCGCAACGCCTACCGCGCCGCACGCGACCGTTTCGAGACGATCCTTCCCGGACTGGTCGAGGAACTGACCGTCCTGCGCCGTCCGCTCGAAGACGGCGCCTGGCCGGCGGGGCCGGTTGCGCGGCGCATGGCCGAAGCGGTCGCGCCGCACGGAAACGTCTTCGTCACGCCCATGGCGGCGGTCGCCGGTTCGGTTGCCGACGAGGTGCTGGCCGTCATGCGGGACGCTGCGCCGGCGCTCAGGCGCATTCACGTGAACAATGGCGGCGACATCGCGCTCTGGCTGGCGGCGGGCGAGATCTATGACGTCGGCCTCGTCGCCGACCCGCGCGACGGCCGGCAGGTGGGCACGGCGCGGCTGACGGCCGCGGACGGCGTGGGCGGCATCGCCACCTCCGGCCGCCACGGGCGCAGCCTGAGCCTCGGCATCGCCGATTCCGTGACGGTGCTGGCACCGAGTGCGGCGGCGGCGGATGCGGCGGCGACCCTGATCGCCAACGAAGTCGACCTGCCCGATCACCCGGCGGTCGAACGCGCACCCGCCCGCGGGATCGACCCGGACAGCGATCTCGGCGAACGGCCCGTGGTCGTGGAGGTGGGCCGGCTGTCAGGCCGCGAGATCGAAGCCGCGCTGGCGGCGGGCCGAGACGTCGCCGAGGTCATGGTCCGGCGGGGGGTGATCCGTTCCGCGGCTCTATGGCTGCGCGGGCATTCGGTGCACACCGAAGCCGCCACCTCCGCCCTGTGCGGGGGTCCGGTCAAGCGCCTGACGACTGCCCGGAACTTTCGCGACAAGCCCGGGTTCAGATTCCGGATGCCCGCACAAGGCGGGCATGACGCGAAATGGGCTGTTGCGGGTGCAAACAAGAGGAAAGCCCGATGACCTATGTCCACAATCACTGGTACGTCGCCGGGTGGTCGTCGGAATTCGGCGAGAACTTCACCACAGCGACGATCCTGGAACAGGATCTCGTGCTCTATCGCGCCGCGGATGGCGAGGTCGTCGCCTTCGAGGACCGCTGCCCCCATCGCGCCCTGCCGCTCTCCATGGGCAAGCGGATCGGCGACACCATCCAGTGCGGCTATCACGGCCTCACGTTCGGACGGGACGGAGCTTGCGTCCGCGTGCCCGGTCAACGCTCGATCCCGCCCCAGGCCTGGGTCCGGCGCTTCCCGACGCATGAGCGTCACGGCATCGTCTGGATCTGGATGGGCGACGCCGCGCTGGCCGACCCCGCCGACATCTTCGATCTGCCGCAGCTCTCCGATCCCGGCTGGGCGGCAGTCCAGGGCGACGCGCTCCGCATTGCCTCGAACTATCTCAACGTCGCCGACAATCTCTGCGACCCGGCCCATGTCAGCTTCGTTCACCCGACGACGCTCGGCAACGCGGCGAGCGAGGACGTACCGCTCAAGGCGCGCCGCCGGGGCGAGGTGGTCGAGATCTCGCGCTGGATCCGGAACGGCCCGCCCATCGGCTTCTTCCAGGCCTGGGGCGGCTTCGAAGGCAATGTCGACCGGTGGCATTATTACTACCTGCACGCGCCCTGCATCGCCGTGATCGACTTCGGCAGCGCCGACGCGACCCTGGAACTGACCGAGGACCGACGCGGCGAGGGCGTGCAGATCTTCGCTCTGCATTTCATGACACCGGTCGACGCGACCACGACCATCGACCGCTGGATGCACCTCAGGAATACCGCGACGGACGAGCCGGCGGCCGGCGAGAAGATATCCGACCTGCTGCGCGTCGCCTTCGCCGAGGACAAGGCGATCCTGGAGGCGATCCAGCGCAACGAGTTGAAGCCATATGACCGGGCGCCGGTCCGCGTGGCACTCGACGCCGGCTCCAACCACTACCGCCGCATCGTCGGCGAGATGCTGGCGGCGGAACAGAACAGCGCGGAGGCCGCGGAATGAGCGAGACCATGGCCCTGGCCGACGACTACCGCCTGGACGACCAGGTCGGATTCCGGCTGCGTCAGGCGACCCAGCGCCACACGGCCATCTTCGCCGAACGCATGGTCGCGGGACTGACGCCGACGCAGTTCGCGGCCATGGCGAAGCTGCGCGAACTGGGTCCCGCCTCCCAGAACCTGCTGGGCCGACGCACGGCGATGGACGCGGCGACCATCAAGGGCGTGATCGACCGGCTGCGCGAGCGGGGCTTCGCGGAGACACGGCGCGACCCCGCGGACGGCCGGCGGCTGCTGGTGGCGCTGACGCCGGAAGGCCAGCGCGTTGCTGCAGAGGCCATCGCGGCCGGGCGCATCATCACCGAGGAGACGCTGGGGCCGCTCAACGCAGCCGAACAGCGGCGCCTGCTCGACCTGCTGGCGAAGCTGGGCTGACACGATGGGCGATGCCGGCGAGAACAAGGGCGAGATCATTGTCGGCGTCGATGTCGGCGGCACCTTCACCGACATCCTGCTGTTCGACCGGGGGCGGGGCCGCGTCCGCGTCGCCAAGGTGCCGACCACGCCGGAGAACCAGGCGGGTGGCGTCATCGCCGCGCTGGAGGCCGTCGAGGCGGATCTGCCTTCGGTCGACCTGATCGTTCACGGCACCACGACGACGACCAACGCCATCCTGGAGCGCAAGCTGGCGCCCACGGGCATGATCACCACGCGCGGCTTCCGGGACGTGCTCGAGGTCGGGCGGCGCACCCGGCCGCAGCCCTATGGCATGACCGGCGTCTTCCGGCCCGTCATCCCGCGCGACCTGCGCCTGGAAGTGACCGAGCGCTCCGACGCCGACGGCAATGTCGTCACCCCGCTGGACGAGAACGAGGTGCGCGAAGCGGTCGAGGCGCTGAAGGCGAAGGGCTGCACCTCGCTGGTGATCCACTTCCTGCACGCCTACGCCAACCCGGCTCACGAGCGCCGCGCCGCGGAGATCGCCGCCGGGATCTGGCCCACTGACCACATCACCACGGGCCATTCGCTGCTGTCGGAATTCCGCGAATACGAGCGCGGCGTCACGGCGGCCGTGAACGCAGCCGTGCAGCCGATCCTGCACCGCTATGTCGACCGGCTGCAGAGCGAGCTGAAATCCAGAGGCTTCCGCCGCGATCTGCTGGTCATGAACGGCAATGGCGGCATGGTCTCCGCCCGCACCGTGGCCCGGGAAGCGGCCAAGACGGTGATGTCGGGGCCGGCGTCGGGCGTCATGGCCGCGGCCTACACGGGACGGCGCGCCGGCTTCCGCAACCTGATCACCTACGACATGGGCGGCACCTCGACGGACGTGGCGCTGGTCCGCGACACCGCCCCGCCGGTGAGCCACGAACTGGAGATCGAGTACGCCCTGCCGATCCACGTGCCCATGGTCGACGTGCAGACCATCGGCTCGGGCGGCGGCTCCATCGCCCGGATCGACGAGGCCGGGCTGCTGCAGGTCGGGCCCGAGAGCGCCGGCGCCGATCCGGGGCCGATCTGCTATGGCCGCGGCGGACGGCAGCCGACGATCTCCGACGCCCATTTCGTGCTCGGCCGCATCAATCCCGCACATCTGCTCTCCGGCGGCGGGGGCGCCACCGCGGAGGACATCGCGAAGGTCTTCGCCGCGGTCATCGGCGCACCGCTGGGGCTGGACGCGGCCGAAGCGGCGGCGGCGGTGCTGCGCATCGCCAACATGAAGATGGCAGGCGCCGTGCGCATGGTCTCCATCGCCAGAGGCCACGACCCGCGCGATTTCGCCCTGCTGGCCTTCGGCGGCGGCGGGCCACTGCACGCAGTCTCGATCGCGCGCGAGCTCGGAATCCCGCGCGTGCTGGTGCCGCCGCGGCCCGGCATCACCAACGCGCTGGGCTGCGTCGTCGCCGACGTCCGCCACGATTTCGTCAACACGGTGAACCACCCGCTGGACGGCGTCGACATCGCCGACTGCCGCGCTATCCTGGCCCGCCAGATCGAGACCGGCCGCCGTCTGGTCGCCGAGGAGCCGGTCGAGGTCGACGATGTCCGCATCAGCCATTCCGCGGACATGCAGTTCATCGGCCAGACCCACATCCTGTCGGTACCGCTGGACGGCCCCGAAGTGACCCGGGAAGACCTGCAGGCGCGCTTCGAGCGCGCCTATTACGAGCGCTTCCACGTCGCGCTGCCCGAGATTCGGGCGAACCTGGTGAACCTCAACACGTCCGTCATCGGCCGCCGCGGCGAGATCGATCTCGCCAGTCTGATCGACCCGGCCGGCCGGCGCGGGAGTCTGGCGGCGGCACAGAGCGGCAGCCGGCGCATCTTCTTCGACGGCGCATGGGCCGAGACTCCGGTCTACTGGCGCGACCACCTGCCGGCGGACGTGACGATCGACGGCCCGGCGATCATCGAGCAGATCGACACAACCGTCGTCATCGATCCCGGCGCCCGGGCCACGGGCGACGCGGACGGCAACCTGATCATCGAGGTCCACACATGACCGAGCCACTCGACCCCATCACGCTCAGCGTCATCCAGAACGGCCTGCAGCAGGTCTGCGACGAGATGGACATGAGCTTCTCCCGCTCCGCCTTCTCACCGGTGATCGCGGAGGCCAACGACCGCTCGGACGGTATCTACGCCGCCGACAACGGCGAACTGATCGCCCAGGGGCTGATGGGCCTGCCGGTCTTCGTCGGCACCATGCAGGAATCGACGCGGAACCTGATCGAGTTCATCCGCGACGGCCGCGCCCGGCCGCCCGAAGACGGCGACATCTACATCGTCAACGATCCCTATCTGGGCGGCACGCACCTGATGGACGTGCGCTTCGCCATGCCCTTCTACCGCAATGGCGAGATCTTCTGCTGGCTGTCGAACACCGGCCACTGGCCCGACATCGGCGGCGCGGTGCCGGGCGGCTTTTCGGCCAACGCCACCGCGGTGGAGCAGGAAGGACTGCGTCTGCCGCCGGTGAAGCTGTTCAAGCACGGCGAGATGGATCCGGAGATCTACGCCATCATCTGCTCCAACATCCGCATCGCCGACCAGCGGATCGGCGACATCCGCGCCCAGGAGGCCGCCCTGCTGGTGGGACGGGCGCGGCTGAACGAACTGCTCGACCGATTCGGAGACGAGACGGTGAAGCGGGCGATCGCCGAACTGAAGCGCCGCGGCGCCCAGCAGATGCGCGCCAAGATCGCCGAGATACCCGAAGGGGTCTACCGGGCCGAGGCCTTCGTCGATTCCGATGGCGTGGTCGACGAACCGCTGGTCATCAAGCTGACGGTCGAGAAGCGGGACGGCGCCCTGCGCTTCAGCTTCGCCGGCTCCAGCCCGCCCTGCCAGGGGCCGATGAACTCGGTGATCGCCACCACCCGGTCCTCGGTCTATCTGGCCATGCGCCACATCTTTCCCGACGTGCCGATCAACGCCGGCGCCTTCGAGCCCCTGGAGATCGAGGATCCGGAGGGCACCTTTCTCTACGCGCGCTATCCGCGGCCGGTATCGGGCTGCGCGGCGGAGGTCAGCCAGCGCATCGCCGAAGCGGTCTTCGCCGCGCTGGTGCAGGCCCTGCCCGACAGGGTCACGGCTGCCCCCGCGGGATCGAGCGGCAACTTCGCCCTGGGCGGGCATGATCCGGCCCGGGGACGCTCCTACGTCATGTACCAGATTTCCGGCGGCGGCTATGGCGGTAATGCCGACCATGACGGACTGACCAACGGCTGCTCGACCATCGGCATCTCCAAGACGGCGCCGATCGAGGTCATGGAGCAGTACTATCCCGTGCTGTACCACGAATACGGCCTGCGGGAAGGTTCGGGCGGCGCCGGGGAGAAGCGCGGCGGCTTCGGCCTGAAATACACCGTCGAAGTGCGTCGCGGGGAGGCCACCGCCTCCTTCGTCATGGACCACGGCCGCTTCGGTCCGCAGGGGGTTCTGGGCGGCTGCGACGGAATGCCCAACAGCGTCACCGTCCATCGCGGCGGCCGCTCCTACGTGCCCGAGCATCTCTCGAAGGACCAGGACATCCGGGTTGCCGCGGGCGACAGGATCGAGGTCGGCACGCCCGGCGGCGGCGGCTATGGCGACCCCTTCCGGCGTCCCGCCGCGAAAGTGCTGGCCGACATCCGCCTTGGCTACTACACATCGGACCAGGCACGGGAGCTCTTCGGCGTCGTGCTCGATCCCTCCGGCCGGGACGTGGACATGGCGGCCACGGCGCGGCGGCGCGCGCATCCGCAGGCGGCGGAGTAGGCGCGGCGCGGCGCTTGACGCACCGGGACGGCGCGTCTATAAGCCCGGCCTTCGAATTGACTGAATCCGCCTTTGGGACTGGACATGGCAAACATCAAATCATCCGAGAAAGACATCCGCCGCACGGCGACGCGCACCGCGCGCAACGTGGCCCGGCGCAGCCGGATGCGGACCTATGTCAAGCGGGTCGAGGTCGCACTGGCCGCCGGCGACGCCGAGGCCGCGAACAAGGCCCTCCAGATCGCGCAGAGCGAACTGGACAAGGCCGCGCAGAAGGGCGTCATCAAGCGCAACGCCGCCGCCCGGAAGGTCTCCCGCCTCAACGCGCGGACCAGGGCCCTGGCTTCCGCCTGATCGATCTTCCGGAAGAAATTCCCGTTTCTGGTGTGCCGCGGACCCCGTCCGCGGCACATTTCATTTCAGTGACATTTTTTTTGCCGAGCGGCGAAAATCGAATCGCCAATGATTCCAACCGCAGAGCGCCGAGAAGCGGGATTTCTTCCTAATTGCGGAGTTTTCTCTCAACCAAGGCCTCTTGAAAGCCGCCCGCCATCCGATCTAAAGTTCGCTTCGCGGGACAGACCGGGAGATGACGGAGTGGGCCGAGACAAGAACAGATCCGGATAAATTCGGACGAGCCTCACAGACCGTCTGCCTTCTCGAGTCCTGATGTCAAAATCAGCGTTGCGTCAACAGACTGTACATCGGTCTGAACAGGCCTTTTTGCGTTTTCGGCCTCGCCAGCCGCAGTATTCGACAACACGGGAGCGCGAAGTTGACTTTCGAGGTGGACAGGATTTCCGAGGACATCGACGACGCGCCGGCCGTGGACGACAGCGAAGCGCTGCATCTGCTTTGGCAGCGGGTCGGCGGGCGCGTTCGCAAGGCTGTCGGGGACGCAGCCTTCAAGAGCTGGCTGGCGCCGCTGCGCCCCGTGGCGCTTCACGATGACCGCGCCGTACTGCTCGCTTCGACCGCGTTCTTGAAAGATTGGGTGAGGAACAACTACCAACAGTTGTTGCTGCGCGAATTCCAGCGCGATGTGCCGCACATCCGCGAGATCGCCATCCATGTCGGCCTGGAAGCTGCTGGCCGCGGGACGGCGAAGGAGGGCCTGGCCGCCGGAGAGGCCGGTGGCGACGAAGCCGAGGCTGTGGCCACCACCGCGCGGCCGGCCGAACCGGCACGCGAAGACACGGCCGTCGAGGGCCTGACCGGCCTTCTGGACGCCGCCCTGACCTTCGACAACTTCGTCGTCGGCAAGGCCAATGAACTGGCCTACGCCGCGGCGCGGCGAGTCGCGGATTCCGACGACGTGGCCTTCAACCCGCTGTTCCTCTATTCCGGCGTCGGCCTGGGCAAGACCCATCTGATGCAGGCCATCGCCTGGCACATCGTGCGCGCCAAACCCGGGCGCCGGGTGATGTACCTGTCGGCCGAGAAGTTCATGTACCAGTTCATCCGCGCGGTCCGCTTCAAGGACACCATGGCGTTCAAGGAGCAGTTCCGCTCCGTCGACGTGCTGATGATCGACGACCTGCAGTTCTTCACCGACAAGAACTCCACCCAGGAAGAGTTCTTCCACACCTTCAACGAGCTGGTGGACCGCAAGCACCAGGTCGTGATCTCCGCCGACCGTTCGCCCTCCGACCTGGACGGCATGGAGGAGCGCGTGCGTTCCCGGCTGGGCTGGGGGCTGGTGGCCGACATCCATCCCACCGATTTCGAGCTCCGCGTCGGCATCCTGGAGCAGAAGATGGCGATGAACCCCGGCGTCCATGTTCCCGAGGATGTGCTGCAGTTCCTGGCGCACAGGATCACCTCCAACGTGCGGGAACTGGAAGGCGCACTGAAGCGGGTCATCGCCCATCACGAGTTGATGGGCCGGGAGATCACGCTGGACCTCGCCCGGGACGTGCTGGCCGATCTGCTGCGCGCCAATTCGCGCAAGATCACCATCGACGAAATCCAGAAGAAGGTGGCCGAGCACTTCTCCATCAAGGTCACCGAGATGTCGTCCAGCCGCCGCGCTCGCGCCGTCGCCCGGCCGCGTCAGGTCGCCATGTATCTCTCCAAGAAGCTGACCACGCGCAGCCTGCCGGACATCGGCCGGCGCTTCGGCAACCGCGATCATACGACGGTGTTGCACGGGGTGCGGAAGATCGAGGAACTCATCCAGAGCGACTCCAGCCTGGCCGAGGACGTGCGCCTGCTGGAGGCCGCACTTTCCAACTGAGCGGGCAGGCTGCGGACCGGCCCCGCCGCAGGCCCGTAAAATCCATGGAATCGTTGGCGAATCGTGACGCCTGCGTGCTATAGAGAACTGCTCTGGCGGCTGCTTGCCGTCAGGTTCCCGTTCGAACCAGTTCTGGCAAGACATTACCGATGAAACTGACCATTGAACGCGCCGCTCTCCTGTCCACGCTGGGCCATGTGCAGAGCGTGGTGGAACGGCGCAATACCATCCCGATCCTGAGCCACGTGCAGATCGAGGCGGGCTCGGACGCGGTCAGGTTTCGCGCCACCGACCTGGAGCTGGCCATTGTCGAGGAGAACGACGCCAGGGTCGACACGCCGGGCACCGCGACGGCGCCGGCGCACACGCTCTACGATATCGTGCGTAAGCTGCCTGACGGCGCGGACGTGGAACTGAGCCTGGATCAGGAACGCCGCCGCCTGGTGCTGCAGTCGGGCCGTTCCCGCTTCGCGCTGGCCTGCCTGCCGAACGAGGACTTCCCGACCTTCGAGGATGACGAGCTGCCGCACAGCTTTCACATGGCGGCCGAGGAACTGCGCACCCTGGTCGAGCGCACGCGGTTTGCGATTTCGACCGAGGAAACCCGCTACTATCTGAACGGCGTCTACATGCACGCCAGCGATGACGGCAAGAAGCTGCGCGCCGTCGCCACGGACGGTCACAGGCTGGCGCGCTTCGAGATCGACGCCCCGTCGGGGGCGGAGGCCCTGCCAGGCGTCATCGTGCCCCGCAAGGCGATCGCCGAGATCCACCGGCTGCTGGGCGACGCCGACAAGGACGTCGCCATTTCCGTCAGCGAGACCAAGATCCGCTTCGCGCTGGGCCGGTCGGTGCTGACGTCGAAACTGATCGATGGCTCCTTCCCCGACTACGAGCGGGTGATCCCGTCGAACAACGAACGCCGCCTGGAGGTCGACGCGAAGATCTTCACCAGCGCGGTGGACCGGGTCTCCACCATCTCGACCGAGAAATCGCGGGCGGTGAAGCTCTCCATGGAGAGCGAGCGGCTGGTGCTGTCGGCCAACAGTCCCGACGCCGGGAGCGCCTCCGAGGAGATCGCGGTCAGTTACGACGCGCCGGCCATGGAGATCGGTTTCAACTCGCGCTATCTGATGGAGATCGCGTCGCAGATCGACGGCGAGAGCGCACTTTTCGAGCTTTCCGACGCCGCGGCGCCCACCATCATCCGCGATCCGCAGGATGCTTCGGCGCTCTACGTCCTGATGCCGATGCGGGTCTGAGCCGGCGGCGATGCCGGCCACAGCCCCCGAAGCCGCCGACCGGGCCGAACCGGCGGCGGTGCGGCGTCTTACCGTGACGGACTTCCGATCCTATGGCCGTGCGACGCTGGAGCCGGACAGCCGGCCGGTAGTGCTCACCGGTCCGAACGGAGCGGGCAAGACGAACCTGCTGGAGGCCGTCTCAATGCTTTCACCGGGCCTCGGCCTGCGCCGCGCACGGCTGACGGAGATGACCCGGCGGGGGGCCGAACGCTGGGCCGTGGCCGCCATGGTGGAGCGCCACGGGGAGACGGTCGCCGTCGGCACCGGGATCGCCGGCGATCCGGGGCAGGAGAAACGGGTAGCGCGGCTGGACGGAGAGAGCGTCGGGCCGATGCAGTTGAGCGGCGTCACCCCGGTGACATGGCTGACGCCGCAGATGGACCGGCTATTCCTGGACGGGGCGGCGGTCCGGCGGCGGTTCATGGACCGCCTGATCCTGGGCTTCGACCCGGACCACGGGGCCCGGGCGAACCGCTATGAACGCGCGATGCGGGAAAGGCTGCGCTTGCTGAAGGACGGCAACAGGGACGACCGCTGGCTGGGGGCGCTGGAGGCCCAGATGGCCGAGCACGGCGTCGCCATCGCCGCCGCCCGGCTGGCCTGGGCGAAACGCACCGCCCGCGCGGTGCGCGCCGGCATCGGCCCCTTCCCCGCCGCCGAGATCGCGCTGGAGGGGCTGGAGATGGCGCTGGACGGCCGCCCGGCCGTCGAAGTGGAGGAGGGTCTCATGGCCGGCCTCCGCGACGGCCGCGAAGAGGACGCCCGGGCCGGCATGACCCGTCTGGGGCCCCATCGCAGCGATCTGGCGGTGCGGCACCTGTCCAGGGACGCCGCGGCCGAACAATGCTCGACCGGCGAGCAGAAGGCGCTGCTGATCGCGCTGATCCTGGCGGACGCGCGCATGCAGGCGGCCGAACGGGGCGTGACGCCGATCCTGCTGCTGGACGAGGTCGCCGCCCATCTGGACGCCGACCGGCGCGCCGCGCTCTACGACGAGATCGCCGCTCTGGGCAGCCAGGCTTGGATGACGGGTACGGAAGGCCATCTTTTTGACATGCTGGGCGAACGGGCGCAGCACTACGAAGTACGCGACTCGGCGCTGACGCCGGCGTCGCGGAGCTGAGAGGACCGACATGAGCGACAAGACCAACGGCGACAGCGAGGAATACGGCGCGAGTTCCATCAAGGTGCTGAAGGGCCTGGACGCCGTACGCAAGCGTCCGGGCATGTACATCGGCGACACCGAGGACGGCTCGGGCCTGCACCATATGGTCTTCGAGGTCGTCGACAACGCGATCGACGAGGCGCTGGCGGGCCACGCGGATACCGTCGAGGTGATTCTGGACGCCGACGGCGCCTGCATCGTCACCGACAACGGCCGCGGCATTCCCGTCGACCTTCACGAAGGCGAAGGCATGTCGGCCGCGCAGGTGATCATGACCCAGCTGCACGCCGGCGGTAAGTTCGACCAGAATTCCTACAAGGTCTCCGGCGGCCTGCACGGGGTCGGCGTGTCGGTGGTTAATGCGCTGTCGGAATGGCTGGAACTGACCATCCGCCGCAACGGGCGCATCCACTACATGCGCTTCGTGCACGGCGAGCCCCAGGGCGACCTGGAGGTGACCGGCGAATACGAAGGCCGTTCCGGCACCATGGTCCGCTTCCTGCCCAGCCTCGACACCTTCAAGGAGATCGAGTTCGACTTCGGCATCCTGGAGCATCGCCTGCGCGAGCTGGCCTTTCTCAATTCGGGCGTGCGCATCCTTCTGGAAGACCGCCGCCACGTCGAGACGCGGCGGGAGGAGCTCTACTACGAGGGCGGCACCGAGGCCTTCGTCAACTATCTCGACCGCAACCGCTCGGCGCTGATCAAGAAGCCGATCATGATGAAGGGCGACCGCGAGGGCGTGACCGTCGAGGCCGCGCTGCAGTGGAACGACGGCTATCACGAGAACGTCCTCTGCTTCACCAACAACATCCCGCAGAAGGACGGCGGCACCCACCTGGCCGGCTTCCGCGCGGCGCTCACCCGCTGCGTCAACACCTTCGCCGCCAACAGCGGCATCGCCCGCAAGGAGAAGGTTTCGATCACCGGCGACGACGCCCGCGAGGGACTGACCTGCGTCCTGTCGGTCAAGGCCCCGGATCCGAAGTTCTCCAGCCAGACCAAGGAGAAGCTGGTTTCATCGGAGGTTCGCCAGCCGGTGGAGAACCTGGTCGGCGACGGCCTGAACCTGTGGTTCGAGGAGAACCCGACCGAGGCCCGCGCCGTGGTGCAGAAGATCGTCGAGGCCGCGGCGGCGCGCGAAGCCGCGCGCAAGGCCCGCGAACTGACCCGGCGCAAGTCCACCCTCGACCTGGGCGGCCTGCCCGGCAAGCTGGCGGACTGCCAGTCGCGGGATCCGCAGGAAAGCGAGCTCTACCTGGTGGAGGGCGACTCGGCGGGCGGTTCCGCCAAGCAGGCCCGCGACCGCCGCACCCAGGCGGTGCTGCCGCTGCGCGGCAAGATCCTGAACGTGGAGCGCGCCCGCTTCGACAAGATGCTGGGTTCGACGGAGATCACCGCCCTGATCACGGCCATGGGCACCGGTATCGGCCGCGAGGACTTCGACATCGCGAAGCTGCGCTACAACAAGATCATCATCATGACCGACGCCGACGTCGACGGCGCCCACATCCGTACGCTGCTGCTGACCTTCTTTTACCGTCAGATGCCGGAGCTGCTGGAGCGCGGGCACCTCTTCATCGCCCAGCCGCCACTCTACAAGATCACCAAGGGCAAGTCGTCAGTCTACCGCAAGGATCAGCGCCAGTACGAGGACTACCTGATCGAGAACGGTCTGAGCGAAGCGACCTTCGTCGACTTCAACGGCGTCCAGCACGGCGGCGGCGAACTGCACGAACTGGTGGGCCGGGCGCGGCGCGTGCGGCGGCTGCTGGATTCCATCGGCAAGAAGTATCCCGACTGGGTGGTCGAGCAGCTCGCCATCGCCGGCGGTCTTTCACCTGCGGTCTTCGGCGACCCGGACAGGATGACCGGGATCGCAGCCTCCGTCGCGAAGCGGCTGGATGTGCTGTTCCCCGACTATGAACGCGGCTGGGAAGCCCGCCGGGCCGGGGACGGCAGCCTGATCTTCGAACGCGAGGTACGCGGCGTCCGCGAAGCCTATGTCCTGGACCAGCGGCTGATCGAAAGCGGCGAGGCGAAGCGCCTCGACGAGATGGCGGGCGAGATGCAGGCGCTCTACGAACGGCCGGGCACGCTGATGATCAAGGACAGGGAACACGCCATCTATGGCCCGGTCACCCTGCTGGCCGCGGTGCTGGATGCCGGCCGACGCGGCCTGACAGTGCAGCGCTACAAGGGCCTGGGCGAGATGAACCCCGACCAGCTGTGGGAAACCACCCTGGACCCCAATGCGCGCACGCTGCTTCAGGTCAGGGTCGACCATCTGGAGGACGCGGATCAGGTCTTCTCCACCCTGATGGGCGATGTGGTCGAGCCGCGCCGCGACTTCATCCGCGAGAACGCGCTCTCGGTGGTCAATCTGGACGTCTGAGCGGTGTCCGAGCGAAATTGAGGCGGCAGCGCAGCGCCCGGTTCCGGCCAGGCCGGGCATTTGCCACACCCTCGCCACGGCGGATGTGAAATGAAGCGCGCATGTTTCGCTGGATCCTGAAGTGGGGCGGCCTGGCAGGCGTTGGCGCCCTGGCGGTGCTGCTCGTCCTGTTGCTGCACGACCTCCCCGCGCCGAAGGAGCCCATCACCGGCGGCACGGTCGCCGTGCTGGACCGCGAGGGCGAGGAGCTGGCCGTGTACGGCGCCCCCGGCAGCCGCGCGGTGCCGCTGGAACGCCTGCCGCAACACCTGATCGACGCCGTCATCGCCATCGAGGACAGACGCTTCCACAGCCATTTCGGTCTCGACCCGCTGGGCATTGCCCGGGCGGCATGGACCAACGTCACCTCGGGGCGCGTCGTCCAGGGCGGCAGCACGATCACCCAGCAGCTCGCCAAGAACCTCTATCTCGAGTCCGACCGGACCCTGAAGCGCAAGGCGCAGGAAGCAGTGCTGGCGCTGCTGCTGGAGGCGCGCTTCAGCAAGGACCGCATCCTGGAACTCTATCTCAACCGGGTCTATCTGGGCGCCGGCACCTATGGCGTCGAGGCGGCGGCGCAGCGCTATTTCGCCAAGCCGGCGGCCCGGCTGACGCTGCGCGAGTCGGCGCTGATCGCCGGTCTGCTGAAGGCGCCAAGCCGCTATGACCCGACCCGCAACCCCGGCGGGTCCGCCGAGCGCATGCGCCTGGTCGTGGAATCCATGGTCGATGCCGGACGGCTGTCTGCGGAAGAGGCGAAGGCCGTGCTCCAGTCCCCGCCCGTCCCGGTGGCCCGGCCGCGCCAGGACAACCTGCAATACGCGACCGACTGGGCGCGCGAACAGGTCGCCCTTCTGGCCGGCGACTGGTCGGGCGACATCAAGGTCTGGACCACCATCGACCGGCGCATCCAGTCGGCGGCGGCGGACGCGCTGGCGCGGCACCTCGGCGGCGAGGGGCAGAAACGCAACGCCGGCCAGGGCGCGGTGGTCGTGCTCGACCAGGACGGCGCCGTCCGCGCCATGGTGGGCGGCAAGGACTATGGCCGCAGCCAGTACAACCGCGCTGTCCGGGCGCGGCGGCAGCCCGGCTCGGCCTTCAAGCCCTTCGTCTATCTGGCGGCGCTGGAGAACGGCTGGTCGCCGAACGACGTCATCGAGGATTCACCCGTCGCCGTCGGCGACTGGCGGCCGCAGAACTACGGCGACAAGTATCTCGGCCGCGTGACTCTGACCGAGGCGCTGGCGCGTTCGGCGAATACCGCCTCGGTGCGACTGTCGGAGTCCATCGGACGCGACAAGGGCATCGAGATGGCCCATCGGCTCGGCATCAACTCCGACATCCCGGACCATCCTTCGGTCGTCTTGGGCACGGCTGAGGTCAACGTGCTGGAACTCGCCGCCGCCTATGCGCCGATCGGCAATGGCGGCCAGGGCGTGCTGGCGCACATCGTGCTGCGTATCGAGGATGAGGACGGCAAGGTGCTGATGCGCCGCCGGGGCGGCGGCCCGGGCCGCGTGCTGGCGGAACGGGAGGCAGCCCGGATGGCGGCGATGCTGCAGGCGGTGATGACCTATGGCAGCGGCCAGGGCGCCAGGATCGACCGGCCGGCAGGAGGCAAGACGGGCACGACCCAGGACAACCGCGACGCCTGGTTCGTCGGCGTCACCGCCGACATGACCGCCGCCGTCTGGGTCGGCAACGACAACAATGCGCCCATGCAGAGCGTCACCGGCAGCGGCCTGCCGGCCAGGATCTGGCGCGACGTCATGCTGGCCGCACACCGGGGCATGCCGGCCCGGCCCCTGCCCGATGCGCCGGGCGTACTGGCGACGCTGCGGGACACGGTCGACCCGCCGGCGCGCGCGGACGACGAGGCCGGTGGTCTCTGGGGCCGCATACGGGACTTCCTCGATGGCCGCGCCGGCAGCAAGGACCGCGGCAGCGGCAAGGCGGGAAGCCGGGAGGAAAGCTATCCGGGATCCGACTACGAGGTCCAGTCGTCGCCCTGAACCCATCAGCGAAGTGACGGAACCGGATCATGAGGCGTTCGTCCGAGCGTCACCGACAGTAACGTCATCCCCGACGGCCAGCAGGGGCGCTCGCTCGGGGATCGGGTGAAGCCGGACTCCGGCGTACTGCCGCGGCCCGATGCCCGCGCACCGCCAGCGGCGGACTATGTCACCAATGAAAGGGGCTGCGACGCCATCGGTGGATGCATCCCCCACCCCCGTCCCTCCCCCTTCCCGAAGGGGTAGGGTTGCCCGCGCCAGCGGGTCGGGAGGGGGTCCGTTTGACAGCCTATCGATCCCCCGCGCGCCGTCGGCTCAAGGCCGGAGATGCTCGACGAACCAGTCGCGGGCGGCGCCGGCGGCCTGATCGATATGACTGAGATAGGGATCGTAATGGCGGCAGTCGAGCCGGACGAGCTTCTTCGGCTCGCCGGCCAGTTCGTAGGTCTCGATCTGCCCCTCGACCGGCGTCTGGGTGTCGCGGTCGGCGACGATCATCATCAGCGGCGTCGGTGCGACACGGGCGGCGAACTGGTGCGGCTCGTATTCCCGGATCATCTCCAGGCTGCGCAAGGTCAGCTTGTTGGGATACCTGCCCTCCTTGTCCGAGGCCTTCGCCCATTCCTCGGTTTCCGAGCCCTCCATGGCGGCGGGAACGGTTTCAGGGGCGCTCCCGGCGTAGCGTGCCTCGCGGTCCTTCGTCATCCGCTCCAGCGTGCGGGCCCGCGCCTTCTCCGGCACCCAGGCCTCGAAGGTGCGCGCGCCGTGGGTGAAGGGGACCTGGGAGACGACGCACTTCACCCGCCGGTCAAGGGCGCCGACGGTCAGCACGTGCCCGCCCGAATAGCTGGTGCCCCAGATGCCCAGGCGCTCGGGATCGATGCCGTCCAGCGTCCGGGCGAAACTGATAGCGTCGCGCATGTCGCGGACCTGCGCCCAGGGATCGGCCTCGCAGGCCGGCTCGCCGCCCGAGTCCCCGAAGCAACGATGGTCGTAGCAGAGCACGGCCAGACCGGCCTGCTGGAACACCCGCGCCACGTCGTCCAGGTTCATGCGCCGGATCGCCGAGAGCCCGTGGCTCATGACGACGACCGGCGCGCCGGCCGCCGCCGGATAGAACCAGGCGGCCAGATCGACGCCGTTGGCCCGGAATGAGATGTCCTGTCGTTCCGCCATTCTCCGCCTCCCCTCGGTGATGGTCACCACGCCATTCTAGGCGAATGGCCGCGACCCTCAACCGAGGACGGCAGCATGGCAGGGCGGCGGGAAACCGTCAGGCCGCGGCGGCCTGGCGCTTCTTCTCCTCCTCCTCGTAAAGCTCCTTCTTGGAGAGCTTGCCGACGAGGGTCTTGGGCAGTTCGGCGCGGATATCCATGTCGGAGATCATCTCGTGCTTGCCGAGCTTGTCCTTCAGGAAGTCCTTGAGCTCCTCCAGCGTGAAACCGGAGGCGCCTTCCTTCAGCTTGATGAAGGCCTTGGGCGACTGGCCGCGATAGTCGTCATGAATGCCGATCACCGACACCTCGTCGACCGAGGGGTGCTGGTAGATGGCTTCCTCGATGTTGCGCGGATAGACGTTGAAGCCGCCGCAGAGGATCATGTCCTTGGTGCGGTCGACGATGAACAGATAGCCGTCCTCGTCCATGTAGCCCACGTCGCCGGTGCGGAAGAAACCGTCCTCGGTGAAGGCCTTGGCGTTCTCCTCGGGCTTGTTCCAGTAGCCCTTCATGACATTGGCGCCCTTGATGCAGATCTCGCCGCGCTCGCCCATGGGCAGGGTCTTCGCCGGGTCGTCAACGTCGACGAACTTGAGCTCGATGCCGGGCATGGGAATGCCGCAGGAGCCGGGCTTGGCCTTGCCCTCCATCGGCGTGGAGACGCCGGCGGGGCTGGTCTCGGTCATGCCCCAGCCCTCGGCCAGCTTGCAGCCGGTGAGCTTCTCGAACTTCTGCGCCACCTCGACGGGCAGCGGCGCGCCGCCGGATGCGCAGAATTTCAGCGAGGAGAGGTCCATCTTCTCGATGCCGGGATAGTTCACGATGGCGTTGAACATGGTCGGCACGCCCGCGAACATGGTCGGGTTCTTGGCCTCCAGATCCTTCATTACCGCCTCCAGCTCGAAGCGCGGATGCAGGATGATCTCCGCGCCGAAGCGCATGGCCAGCAGCATGTTGATCTGCAGGGCGTAGATGTGGAACAGCGGCAGCACGGCCAGGATGCGCTCCCGGCCCTCCTCCAGCGCGCGCTCGCCCGCCGAATTGTTGGTCACGTACATGCTGGTGGCCGCGGTCAGGTTGGCGTGGGTCAGCATTGCCCCCTTGGGCAGGCCGGTGGTGCCGCCGGTGTACTGCAGCACCGCCACTGTCTCGTCCAGGTTCGCCACCTGATGAGGGGCGAAGCGGCCGTCATTGGCGATCAGCTTCCTGAACGTCAGATGCCGCTCGTCGGACGGCACCTTGGCGATCTCCTTGCCCTTGGCGAGCGGAAACAGCCAGTTCTTCGGCCAGGGCAGCACGTCGGTCAGGCTGCCGGTGATGATCTTCTTCAGGCGGGTATTGCCCAGCATCCTGGCCATCTGCGGGTAGAGCGCGACCAGATCGAGGGTGACCATGATGTCGGTCTGGCTGTCCTCGATCTTGTGCTCCAGCTCCTTCGCGGCATCGAGCGGCGAATAGTTCACCACCGTGCCGCCGGCCTTCAGGATGCCGTAGAAGCTCACCACGTAGTGCGGGGTATTCGGCAGGAACAGTCCGACATGCACGCCGGGACCGACACCCAGCGCCTGGAACCCCTTCGCGGCGCGGTCGACCATGTCGGACAGCTCGGCATAGGTCGTCTTCCTGCCCATGAAGTCGAGGGCGTTGCTGTCGGGCCAGGCCTTAACCGCGTCGTCGAGGATCCGGTAGACCGGAAAGGTCTCGATCGGCGCGTCCCACTGAACGCCCGCCGGGTATGATTTGAGCCACGGATGCTCGGCCAAAACGGTCCTCCCAATCATGTCGCCGCCGCCTGCGCCCTGGACGGCGGGCGCTCGAGTGAATTGCGCACTCCATACAGTGTGCGCCAGAACGTCGCAACACGCAAAGGCGGCGCAACACGCCGGCGGGAACGGCGCGGCGGGTCGGCGGGGGAGATGGCGAGGGGGTCAGGCGCTCTCGCGGAGGGCGGCGGCTGCCGGTGCGGCGGCGCGGCGCGGGAAGAAGCAGCGCCAGGTGCGGGCCAACGCCAGGGCCGCGGGAAATACCGCTGCCGTATTGAAGGCGACATTGGCCTCGTAGCCCATGAACCACGAGCAGATGTTGTCGATGACGTACCAGAGCGCGATGGTGCCGGCGACCAGGACAAAGGCCCAGGGCTCGCCGCGCCGGAACGGGCCGTTGACGACCATGGCCAGCGCCATCAGCCAGGCCAGCATGATGCAGCCGGTCATCGCGAAGGCGAAGTGGGCATAGCGCATCGCCTCGGGACCGAGTTCGGGCGGCGGGACCATGACCCCGTAGAACATGGGCAGGAACAGAAGCTGCATCGTCGAGGGCAGCAGAACCAGACCGGCCGCGAACAGCGCGGTCACGCCGATCGTCGCGTTGAGCACATGTCGCCAGAGCGCCGGAACTTGGTCGGTCATGAAGTGGTCTCCCGCACGGGGTCGAACCGGCAGCAGACCACGACTTTCATAACGCCCGGTTAACGACGGCCCTGTGGGCCGGAGCTCTGGCGTGTCAGTCGGCGAAGAACAGGAAGGCCCGGACCTCGATGCTTTCCCGCGCCGGGGCGCCGGCTGGCGTTGCCGGATCGTCGAAAGCGGTGTGCGGCGTGAACCGCGAGCGCCCGTCGGTGGCCGAGTCGTAGCTCTTCAGGAACAGCACCTCGTCGACGCTCATGTCCGGGAACCAGACCCAGCGATGGGTGGGATTGTGCGCGGTCTCGTAGATCTCGCCCACCCGGTCGTCATAGACGAGGTCAGTCGGGATAAGATCATCGGGCGCGAGGCTGCCGGCTTCGGCCACGGCCAGCGGCGCGCGGTTGACCGGGCCCGTGATCGGACGCCAGACGTTCACTTCGGCAAAGCGGCGCGACAGCAGATCGTCCGCCTCGGCGCCGGCAAGCTGACGCACGCGCTCGGGTCCGGATTTCTCCGTGTAGTCCACATGGGCGCGGCGCACGGGCTCGCGCTTGCCCAGCTCCCGGCTGCGCGCACCGTCGTCGATGCGGATGGTGTGATCGAAGATCAGCACCCGGCGGGCGCCCGTCTCCCGCTTCAGCAATGCCTCGAGTTCCCGGTAGTAGACGTCCTCCACCTCGGCCTCGTCATAGAAGTTCCGCACCGCGCTCGGCGCCTCGCGCAGCGCGAAGCCGTCCCGATCCAGATCGAAGCCGCCGGCCGCATGCCGGCCGTTGCGGATGGCGACGCGCACCGGCTGGTCCGGATGGGTCCGCTTCGATACGCCGCCGCCCATGGGCGGGATGAAGACCTTGTGGCGCCTGCCGTCGATCGGGGTGTAGACGATGTCCGCCTCGACGATGTCGCGGCTGGCGGCGTCCTGCTTCAGCGCGGTATCCGGCATGTTGCTCGTTCCTCCGGGGCGTTTGTTCGCTGACGGACAAGATTGTCCGGCGGGTCCGGCTTTTCCAGCGAGGAGTTCTCGCCCGCCGGCCTAGCTTTGCTAGTGCGTAGGACGTGCCGGCGATGCAGCGCCGCCGAGGCGGCGGGCCTGGTCGACCGAGGCGAACTCCGGCCGGGGCTCCGTGCCGATGTGATCGCGGTCGAGACATTTCCGGACGCCGCGCCCAGGGTCGCGGCTGTGTTTGTCGCTGGCCGGCAAGTCCACCTGGCGCCCAGAAGCCCTCGCCGTGGATTTCATTGGGCCGGATGCAGGCGGGCTTGCTATCATCGGCGCGGAACCGTGTTCGCCGTGGAAGCCCGCGATGTTCGAGGATGCTCTCGCGACAGCGGTCGCCGGAGGCGACCAGCTTGGCCTGAACCGGCTGTTCGCAGACGAAGGACTGGAGCCGCCGTTGATCACATGGTCGCCGGCGACCAACGAACTGCCGGCCGCGCCACTCAGGTTTCTCAACGACTACTGGCGGGACCTGCCGAAGACCGGCGGCCTGCCGCAGGCGCGCGCGGTCGATCCGCTGGCGATGAAGCCGGCGCTCGGCTACATCATGCTGCTCGACGTGCTGGATGGCGGCGCGGATTTCCGCTACCGCGTCTATGGCAGCAGGATCGCCCAGCATTCCGGATTCGACATGACCGGCAAGAAGACGTCCGAGATCGGCTCGAGCAACTATGTCTCGGTCTTTTTCCTGTGCATGTACCGCGCGGCGATGATCCGCCGGGAGGCGGTCTACACGCGCCACAATCCTGCGGCCCACGTATCGGTGCGGACCTGGGACCGGCTGCTACTGCCGCTCGCCGGCGACGACGGGTCGGTCCAGCGCGTTCTGGCCGGCAATGTCGCGGGCGACTGGCGTCCGGTGTTCGACGCCGGCTGAGCGCCCCTACTCGGCGGGTGACATACGGTAAAGAGCGCCCTCGCCTTCCGTTAGGAACCAGAGCGCGCCGTCGGGCCCCTCGGCGATGTCGCGGATGCGTTCGTAGTCGCCCTCGAACAGCCGCTCCTCTCCCGTGATCTCGTCGCCGTCGCGCTCCAGGCGGCTGATGAAATCGAACTTCAGGGAGCCGACGAAGATGTCGCCCTCCCATTCGGGCCACAGCCGGCCGGAATAAATGGTCATGCCCGACGGCGCGATCGACGGATCCCAGTAGTAGACGGGCTGTTCCAGGCCCTGCGCGTGGGTGCCGACGCCGATCTTGGCGCCCGAATAGTGGGTGCCATAAGAGATGCGGGGCCAGCCGTAGTTGAGGCCCTTCTGTGGCCGGTTGATCTCGTCGCCGCCCCTGGCGCCGTGTTCGTTGGTCCAGAGGCGGCCCTCGGCGTCCAGGGCCGCGCCCTGCGGATTGCGGTGGCCCAGGGACCAGATTTCGGGCAGGCCGCCGCCGTCGGCGAAGGGATTGTCAGCCGGTATGGAGCCGTCGCGCCCGATCCGGATGACCTTGCCGTTGTGGGCCTGGAGATCCTGCGCCGCGTCGCTGCGGCCGCGATCGCCGATCGTGAGGAACAGCTCGCCGTCCGGGGCCTCGACGATGCGGCCGCCGAAATGCTGCCCCCGCCCGCTGGCGCGGTCGAGACGGAAGATCACCCGGACATTCTCCAGCCGTTCGCCATCTTCCGACAGCCGCGCCACCGCCAGCGCCGTCGCCTGGCCTTCGGGACGCGGTTCGGCGTAGGAAAGGAATATCTCCCGGCTGTCCGCAAAATCACGCGCAACCACGAGATCGAGCAGACCGCCCTGCCCTTCGGGCGAAACCTCCGGCACCCCCGCGACTTCGTTGCGGCCGTTCCCATTGCGGGCGACGCGCCAGAGCACCCCGGTGTCCCGTTCGGTGATCAGCATGCCGTCCCCGGGAAGGAAGTCCACGGCCCAGGGCCGGCTGAGATCGCCGACGACCCGTTCGACGCTGACCTTGCCGGCCGAGGTGTCATGAACATCCGCCGCGAAGGCCGGCAGCGCGATCAGCGCCAGGGCCACGGTAAACAGGCTCGCTCGCATGAAATCCTCCTGCCGCGTGGTGGCGGACGGCGCGGGGCGTGGTCCGCCGATCGGATGGATGTAGGGCCGGCGGGCGCCTGATTGAAGGCCGGAGGCGGCGATCAGACCGGATCGACGAAGGCAAGCTGGTTGAGCGACCAGTCGTCGATGCGGTAGGCGGCGCCTTCCTTCAGTTCCAGCTTCTCGGAGACGACCTGGAAGCACAGCAGCCGGTTCACTTTTCCGTCCTGGCCATAGGGCATCGCAATCCGGCGCGATTCACGCGCGATCTCGTCCTGGGCAACCACGAAATCGTGACTGGAGTAGATCGGCTCCACGGCCCGCGCGCAGTCCCGCAATTGCTCGACGATCAGCTCGGCATAGGGCGTGCGTCCCATCAGGTCATAGGGCGTGAGACCGACGGTGGGCCGGCCGACCGCGCGGCGCATGGCCTCGCCCGTCAGCCGATAGGTCGGCGACAGATCCTCGCCGACCTCGAACAGGATGACCGACTCGGCCAGCGCGGGCACCATGAACGGATCGATCAGGCTGCGGTCCGGCAGTCCCCCGGCGGCGTCGCGCTGATCGAACCAGCGCCGCAGGTGCTCCCGGAATCCTGCCTCCGCGACATCGTCGATGGATATATGGGCCTGCACGATGGACATGGGTGGATCGCCAACCTCTCTGGCAACGAATGCGACGCATCAAGGCATCTACAACGCGGCGATCCCAACTGCTATACCGCGCGCATGTCTGATGGAAGCCCATCCGAGAATCCGGTCCTGCTGGCCGTCGACACCGACGACGTCGGGCAGGCGCGCGGCATCGTCGCCGAACTTCAGGACGAGGTCGGCGGCTTCAAGCTCGGGCTGGAGTTCTTCGCGGCACACGGCCCGCAGCGCGTGCGCGAGACCGCGCCCGCCGGGCGGCGGCTGTTCCTGGACCTGAAGCTGCACGACATCCCGAACACGGTCGCCGGGGCGGTGACCTCTGCCGCAAGCGCCTGCCGGCCCGACCTGCTGACCGTCCACGCCCAGGGCGGGGCGGCGATGATCCGCGCCGCGCGGGAGGCCGCCGAAGCCTTCGGCGCAGCGCGTCCGGCCATCGTCGCAGTAACTGTCCTGACCAGCCTCGATGATGCGGACCTGGAAGCGATGGGCGTCGCCGGCGGCGCGACCGATCAGGTCGTCCGTCTGGGCCGGCTGGCCATCGAGGCGGGGGCGGACGGCCTGGTCTGCAGTCCGAAGGAAATCGCTCCCCTGCGCGAAGCGCTCGGACCGGACCCGATGCTTGTCGTGCCGGGCATCCGCATGGCCGGCGACGCGCGCGGCGACCAGAAGCGGATCATGACGCCGCGCGACGCCATGGCCGCCGGCGCGACCTATATCGTGGTCGGCCGTTCGATCACCGCCGCCGAAGACCGCCGCGCCGCCGCGCGGCGGGTGGCGGCGGAGGCAGGCACAGCATGAAGCTGCAGGCCAAGATCTGCGGGCTGAACACCCCCGAGGTGGTCGATGCGGCGGTGCGCGGCGGCGCCGACGCCATCGGCTTCGTCTTCTATCCGCCGTCGCCGCGGAGCATCTCACCGGAAACCGCCGGTGGCCTCGGCCGCCAGGCCGGCCGGGCGACCCGGGTCGGCCTGTTCGTCGACCCGGACGATGGCTGGCTCGACGCGGTGCTGACGGATGCGGCGCTGAACATGATCCAGCTCCATGGCTCGGAATCGCCCGAGCGCGCGGCCGCCATCGGCTCCCGCACCGGCCTGCCGGTGATGAAGGCCATCAGGATCCGTGGACCGGAGGATTTCGGCGCCGTCGACGCCTATGACGGCGCCGCCGACTGGCTGTTGTTCGACGCCAAGCCGCAGAAGGGCCAGGGTCATGGCCTGCCGGGCGGCAACGGCGTCGCGTTCGACTGGCGCCTGTTGGCCGGACGCAAGTGGAACCGCCCGTGGATGCTTTCGGGCGGACTGGACGCGGAGAACGTGGCCGAGGCGGTCCGCATCAGCGGCGCGGCCTGGGTCGATGTCTCCTCCGGCGTCGAGAGCGCCCCCGGGACGAAGGATCCCGCGCGGATCGCGAAGTTCCTCGACGCCGTCAAATCCCTCTGAAAGAGGACCGAGCATGAACGTGCAGAACAACCCCAACTCCTTCCGGAACGGCCCCGACCAGCGCGGCCATTTCGGGGCGTACGGCGGACGCTACGCCGCCGAGACCCTGATGCCGCTGCTGCTGGAGGTGGAGAAGGCCTGGAACGACGCGAAGGCCGATCCGGCCTTTCAGGTCGAACTCGACGAGTACCTGAAGCACTATGCCGGCCGGCCGAGCCCGCTCTATTTCGCGGAGCGCCTGACGGAGCACTTCGGCGGCGCGAAGATCTACTTCAAGCGCGACGAGCTCAACCACACTGGCAGCCACAAGATCAACAACTGCATGGGCCAGATCCTGCTGGCCCGGCGCATGAACAAGCCGCGCATCATCGCCGAGACCGGCGCGGGCCAGCACGGCGTCGCGGCGGCGACCGTCGCGGCGCGCTTCGGCCTGCCCTGCACCGTCTACATGGGCGCCGTCGACGTCGAACGGCAGCAGCCGAACGTGTTCCGCATGAAGCTGCTGGGCGCCGAGGTGATCCCCGTGAAGTCCGGCTCCTCGACGCTGAAGGACGCGATGAACGAGGCTCTGCGCGACTGGGTCACCAATGTCGAGAACACCTTCTACATCATCGGCACCGCAGCGGGTCCGCACCCCTACCCTGAGCTGGTGCGCGACTTCCAGTCGGTGATCGGCAACGAAGCGAAGGAGCAGATGATGGAGCGGGAGGGCCGCCTGCCCGACACGCTGGTGGCCTGCATCGGCGGCGGCTCCAACGCGATCGGCCTGTTCCACCCCTTCCTGGACGATCCGGAAGTCGAGATCTACGGCGTCGAGGCCGCCGGGCGGGGCCTCGAGACCGGCGAGCACGCTGCTTCGCTGACCGGCGGGCGGCCGGGCGTGCTGCATGGCAACAAGACCTATCTGCTGCAGGACGACGACGGTCAGATCACGGAGGCGCACTCGATCTCCGCCGGGCTGGATTATCCGGGCATTGGTCCGGAACACGCCTGGCTGAAGGATGTCGGCAGGGTGAAGTACGTCTCCGCCACCGACGACGAGGCGCTGAAGATGTTCCAGCTCTGCGCCCGCAAGGAGGGCATCATTCCGGCGCTGGAGCCGGCCCACGCCCTGGCCCACGTCGCCAGGATTGCGCCGGACCTGCCGGAGGACCACATCATTCTGATGAACATGTGCGGCCGGGGCGACAAGGATGTCTTCACGGTCGCCCAGGCCCTGGGGGTGGAGATATGAGCCGGCGCATCGAGGCGCGCTTCGCCGCGCTGAAGGCGGAGGGGCGCGCCGCCCTGATGCCCTACGTCATGTCGGGCGACCCCGACCGCGAGACGGCGATGCGGATCCTGCGCGGCCTGCCCGAGGCCGGCGCCGACCTGATCGAACTGGGCATGCCGTTCACCGACCCCATGGCCGACGGCCCCTCGGTTCAGGAGGCGGGCCTGAGGGCCCTGGCCGGCGGGCAGACCCTCATCCGCACCCTGGAGATGGTGACCGAGTTCCGGCGCGGCGACCCGGCGACCCCGATCGTCCTGATGGGCTATTTCAACCCGATCTTCTCCTATGGCGTCGACCGCTTCGCCGCCGATGCGGCCACGGCCGGCGTGGACGGCCTGATCGTCGTCGACCTGCCGCCCGAGGAGGACATGGATCTGCTGGCCGCGGCGGGCGCGAAGGATATCTCGCTGATCCGCCTTGCGACGCCGACCACCGACGACCGCCGCCTGCCGACCGTTCTCGAGAACACGTCCGGGTTCATCTACTACGTTTCCGTCGCCGGCATCACCGGCGCGGCGAGCCTGGACACGGAGGCCGCGGCGAAGGCCGTCCGCCGCCTGAAGCGCCACAGCGACCTGCCCATCGCCGTCGGCTTCGGCATCAAGACGCCTGAGCAGGCCGCGGCTGTCGCGGAGGTCGCGGACGCCGCCGTCGTCGGCTCGGCGATCGTGAACCGCGTGAAGGAAGCGGGCGGCGACCGTGACAGGGCCGTCGCAGGCGTGCTGCAACTGGTGCGCGACCTGAGCGCCGGCGTGCGCTCGGCCCGCCGAGAGACCGTACCGGCAGAATAGGAAGATCCATGAGCTGGCTGACCAACACCGTACTGCCCAAGATCGGGCTGGGCCGAAAGAAGGACAGCCCCGACAATCTCTGGGAGAAATGCCGTTCCTGCGGCCAGATGGTCTTTCACCGCGACCTGGAGCAGAGCCACCGCGTCTGCCCCCATTGCGACCATCACATGCGGCTCAAGGCCGGCGCGCGGCTGCGCCTGCTGTTCGATGACGGCAAGTTCACCCGCGTGCGGACGCCCGAACCACCGCTCGATCCCCTGAAATTCAGGGATGCGCGGCGCTATACCGACCAGCTCAAGGAAGCTCGCTCGGCCTCCGGCTCGGACTTCGCCGTCGAGGTCGGCTTCGGCCGTATCGGCGGACTGGCGGCTGTCATCGCGGCGCAGAACTTCTTTTTCATGGGCGGCTCCGTTTCGGCCGGCGAGGGCGAAGCGATCATCGCGGCGGCCGAGAAGGCCGTCGAGAAGGATGCGGCGCTGGTGGTCTGCGCCGCCTCGGGCGGCATGCGCATGCAGGAGGGCATCCTGTCGCTGATGCAGATGCCGCGCACCACGGTGGCGCTGCAACGGCTGAGGGACGCCGGTCTGCCGTATGTCTGCGTGCTGACCGACCCCACGACCGGCGGCACCACCGCCAGCTTCGCCATGATCGGCGACGTGACCATCGCCGAGCCCGGCGCCCTGATCGGTTTCGCCGGCCCGCGGGTGATCGAGCAGACCATCCGCGAGCAACTGCCCGACGGCTTCCAGCGCGCCGAATACCTTCTGGATCACGGCATGGTGGACATGGTCACCCACCGCCATCAGCTCGCCGAGACCGTCGCCCGCGTCATCTCGCTGCTGCGGGTCAAGACCGTCGAGCCGCCAAAGCCCCTGCCGAAGCCCGACGCCGAGGTCGCCATCCCCATGCCCAACGAGGCCGTCGACGAGACCCCGCCCGCAAGGGTCGAGGCCGAGACCGGGGGCAAGTCCGAGCGGAAGTGAACGCGCCGCTGAGCGATGCCATTCTGGCCCGGATCGACAGCCAGTCGGTCCGCAAGATGGAACTGGACCTGGAGCGCCTTCCGGCCCTGCTGGAGCGGCTGGGCGATCCGCTCGACCGGCTGCCGCCGGTCATCCACGTCGCCGGCACCAACGGCAAGGGGTCGGTCGTCGCCTTCCTGAGGGCGATGCTGCGCCACGCCGGTCTCGACGTGCAGTGCTTCACCTCGCCCCATCTGCACAGGGTCACCGAGGAAGTCGCGCTGTCCGGCGGCGAAATCCGCGACGCCGAGTTCGCCCGGCACCTGTTGCGCGTCGAGGACGCCAATGACGGCGGCGTGCTGAGCAGCTTCGAGGCGCTGACGGCAGCCGCCTTCCTCGCCTTCGCCGAGGATACCGCCGACGTGCTGCTGCTGGAGACGGCGATGGGCGGCCGGCTGGACGCCACCAACGTCGTCCGCCAGCCCGCGCTGACCGTGATCACGCCCATCGCGCTGGACCACATGGCCTATCTGGGCGACACCATCGCCGAGATCGCCGCCGAGAAGGCCGGAATTCTCAAACCCGGCGCGGCCTGCGTCGCAGGCCCCGAGCATCCGGACGCCGTGGCGGTCGTCGAACATCGGGCCCGCGCGCTCCAGGTTCCCCTGCGTCTCGCCGGCCGCGACTTCACGGTCGATCCGGAGTCCGGTCTCTATAGCGGCCTGAGCGAAATCGCCCTTCCCGCGCCCGGCCTCGCCGGGGGGCATCAATGGCGCAATGCGGCGTTGGCCGTCGCAGCGCTGGAGAGTTTCCGCCCCGGCCTGTTGCCCGAGGCCGCCGCCGGGCTCGCCGACGCCCGGTGGCCGGCGAGGATGCAGCGCCTGGACATCGAGGGGCGCGAGATCTGGGTCGATGGCGGCCACAACGCCCATGCCGCCGCCGCGATGGCGGGGGCGCTGCAAGCCCTGCCGCCGAAACCGCTCTGTCTGATCGTCGGCATGCTCGACAGCCGCCCCGTCGCACCCTTCCTCGCGGCCTTCGAAACCCTGCGGCCGCTGGTCATCGGCGTCGCCGCGGGCCGGCAGCCGGTCTACACCGCCGGCCGTCCCCATCCGCCGGAGGAGATCGCCTTTGCCGCCGGCCGGCTCGGCCTGCAGGCGCGCGTCGCCGGCTCCCTGGCCGAAGCGGTCGAGATTGCGCGGCGGGAGCGTGGCGCGCCGCGCACGCTGGTGACCGGTTCGCTCTACCTCGCCGCGGAGATGCTGGCGGAGGCCGACCCGCCGATCGCCTGACTGGCCCCCGGCCGCGGAAGCGGGCATCATCGCCGGCGACGGGCCGCCGGCCGGCGGCCCCCGCATCGATCGATCCCGGGGAGGGGATGATGACGCAAGACATGCTCTACGAAGTCCGCAATGGCGCAGCCTGGGTGACGCTCAACCGTCCGGACGCGCTCAACGCGATGAACCAGAACATCCTCGACGGCTATTCGGAAGTCATCGAGAAGGCCGAGAAGGACCCGGAGGTGAAAGCCGTAGTCTTTACCGGCTCGGGCCGCGCCTTCTCCGCCGGCGCCGACCTGAAATACGTCCTGCAGTTCATGGGCTCGGGCGACCCGGTGAAGGTGCGCACCTTCATGAAGCAGGCCTACGAGGCCTTCGCCCGCGTCGGCGAGTGCGAGAAGCCGACCATCGCCGCGGTCAACGGCATCACGGCGGCGGGCGGCCTCGAACTCACCCTGGCCTGCGACCTGGTGATCGCCGCGGAGTCGGTGAAGATCGGCGACGGCCACATCAATTTCGGCATGTTGCCGGGCGGCGGCAGCGCCATCCGCCTGCCGCGCAAGATCAGCGAGACCCGGGCGAAGTATCTGCTCTTCACCGGCGAACTGCTGCCGGTGCAGAAGGTGGCCGACTGGGGCCTGATCAACGAGATCGTGCCCGACGACCAGCTCATCCCGCGCGTCGAGGAACTGGTGGCCAAGCTGACCTCAAAGAGTCCGCTGGCCATGCGGCTGATGAAGCACCTGGTCGACCAGGCGCTCGACATGCCGCTGGACCGCGCGCTGCAGACCGAGATGCAGGTCTGGGAAGCCTATGGCCAGTCGGAGGACGTGATCGAAGGGCTGACGGCCTTCACCGAGAAGCGCAAGCCCGCCTACAAGGGCCGCTGATGAAGTTGCTCAGCGCGACGCCCAGCCCCTATGCCCGCAAGGTACGCATCGCCCTGGCGGAAAAGGGGCTGGCGTTCGAGCTGGTGACCGAGGTGCCCTGGAACGAGGGCACCTCGACACCCGCCTACAATCCACTGGAGAAGCTGCCGGTCCTGATCCTGGACGATGGCGAGACGGTCTACGAATCCGACTACATCCTGGAATGGCTGGAGGTGCGCCATCCCGAGCCGCCCATGTTCCCCCGCGATGCCGAGGAACGGCTGGCGGCGCGCCGCTACGAGGTGCTGGCGGACGGCGTCTGCGACGCCTTCGTGCTCTGGTTCTTCGAGACCTTCCGCGCCGAGGACAATCGGAGCGCGCCATGGATGGACCGCCAGATGCGCAAGATCATGGGCGGCCTGACCGAGATCGACCGCCGCGCCAACCCGGCGGACGAATTCCTGGTCGGCGGCCGCTTCGGCCTCGCCGACCTCGCGGTCGGTACCGTGCTGGACTATCTGAGAGTCCGCTGCCCCGACATCGACTGGCAGAGCCGCCATCCCGAACTGGTCCGCCGCCTGGAGCGGCTGTCGGAACGCCCCTCCTTCCGGGAGACCGTCCCCGTGCCGCAGCAGATCTCGGCCGCGGTGGTGTGACCTGGTTGGCCGCAGCCTTGCGCTGCGGCCAATCCCCGATGATCAGAACTCCCGGCTTTCGCCCGGCTGCATGACGATGACCTCGACCTTGTGGTCGCCCAGGCCCTTGATGAGTTGCTCCGGCGTGCCTTTCAGCGGCGGGAAGGTGCCGTAGTGCATGGGCATGACCCGCGGGATTTCCTTCATGAGATTCCGCAACGCATAGGCCGCGTGGGCGGGGCCCATGGTGAAGTGACCGCCGATCGGCAGCAGCGCCAGATCGGGCTTGTAGTAGGAACTGATGAAGCGCATGTCGCCGAACACGCCCGTGTCGCCGGCATGGTAGATCTTGTAGCCGTTCTCCAGGCGGATGATGTAGCCGGCCGGCTCGCCGCCGGGGAAGACCTTGCCGTCGAAGCCCACCGTGGAGCTGTGCTCGGCCCGGGTCATGGTGATCACGATGTCCTTGCCGATCGGCGCGATGCGCCCGGACTTGTTGAACCGGATCAGGTTCTTCGGGTCCATGACCTTCAGCGAGTTGTAGGTCGACCCCATGTCGGCGTTCATGGCCACCTTGGCGCCCGTCATCTTGGCGATCTCGAAGGTGTCGCCGACATGGTCGCCATGACCGTGGGTCACCAGGATCAGGTCCACCTGCCCCAGCTTCGTCAGATCCTTCTGGTCCTCCGGCGTTACCGGGTTCCTGGAGATGAAGGGATCGATCAGGATCACCTTGCCGCCGGGCGTGGTGATCTTGAACGCCGACTGGCCATACCAGTGCACGCCGATGCCCTCGGCCGCCGCCGCCGTCGCCATGGTCGCGCCCACGGCCAGCGCCGCCGCGAACCGGATTACTCTGCCAAGCATCTGCGCCTCCTCTGTTGGACTTGTTCCAAGTCTCGATAAGCCATGATGACCGAATTCGCCGGGCCGTCCCGTTCACGCTCGCGTGAGGCGGCCGGCCCGGCCGCCGCAGGCGCGCCTTGACGCCTCCTGCCCGCTCGGGTGTAACCGTCCGCGACGACGGGAGCATGACGCATGATCGACGACCGCGGCCGGACCGGCAACGATTACAGGATGCTGCTCGTCGTCGGCGTCAGCCTCGCCGTGGCGGGACTGCTGATCTACGCGCTGCCGGTGCTGTGCCTGATCTTCGCCGGGATCATCTTCGGCATCTTCCTGTCGGCGGCGGCGGACGTGCTGTCGCGGCGGCTGCGCCTACCGCGCGCGCCGGCCCTGCTGATCATCCTGATCGTGCTGCTGGCGGCGGGCATGGCGATGATCTTCGTCATCGGCCCGCATGTCGTCGAGCAGGCGGGCGAACTGGCCCGCCGCGTGCCCGAACTCTGGCGCGCCAGCGAGGCCGCGATCCGGCGCAGCGAGATCGGCGTGACGATCCTGGACCTGGTGCGGGAGGCGATGGGCGAGCCCGACGCCTTGCCCGACCTGTCGGCCATCATCACCGAGAGCACCCAGATGATCGGCCGGCTGACCGGCATCTTCTCCAGCGTCGTCGGCACGCTGTTCAGCGTGATCATCATGATCGCCATGGCCGCCTACATCGCCTTCGAGCCGAAGCTCTACCGCCAGGGCGTGCTGTTCGTGACCCCCGCCCGTCGCCGCGGCATGGTCAACCACATGATGGACCGGGTCGCCGTGGTCGTGGCCTGGTGGTTCGTCGGTCAGGGGCTTTCGATGCTGGTTCTGGGCAGCATCATGACGCTGGGCCTGTGGGTCATCGGCGTGCCCTTCGCGCTGCTGTTCGGCCTGTTCACGGCGCTGATGACCTTCATCCCGAATCTGGGCCCGGTGATCGCCGCCATCCCGGTGCTGCTCATGGCGCTGACCCAGAGCATCGAGCAGACCCTGCTGGCGCTGATCCTGATCGTGGTGCTGCAGAACGTGGAGGGCCTGCTGCTGACGCCCATGGTCCACCGCCGCATCATCGCCCTGCCGCCGGCGCTGGTGCTGGCGGCGCTGCTGGTCCTGGGCAGCCTGGTGGGCCTGATCGGCGCCCTGATCGCCATGCCGCTTGTGGCCACCATGATCGCGGCCTTCGAGGCGGCGAAGCGCTACGAAGAGGCGCCGCCGGCCTAACAGCCCGCAGCGTTCTCGCACCATTCGTAGGACCTGTCGCCCCGCGTGACGATGACGTATCGGTTCCGCGGATCGCCCTTCACGACCCCTTCACCGGCGATAACCCGGTAGCAGACGACATCGTCCAGCCCGACAAGGGATCGTGCCTGCGTGGGCTCCGGATCGGTCAGCAGCTGATCTCCGATCCGGAAATGAAGGCGCTTCGCGGGAGGATTGTTGTAGGTCGACAGGCATTCGCGACCGAAGTCGAAACGCCCCGAAATCTTGACTTTCAGACAACCCGACCGGGAAGGATCCAGGCCGAGACGAGACGCTGCGGCCTGACAATCCGAACCGGCCTCGGCCGGGTTCGACGGCCGCGGGGCCGAAACCTGAGCGCGGTTCGCGGCAACCGGTTTGGCGGCAACAGGGGCCGGCGCAGGCGCCCGCGCCTGCTGGTCAGGGGCCCGCGCCGCGGCGGGGTCGATCGTCACTCGCGCCTTCTCGGCAGCGAGACGAGCCAGTTCGTGGCGCCGACGTTCCTCGATTCGTTCCGGTCCTTCCTTGCAGTGCTCGCTATCGGCCATCTGCTGGAAGCAGTCCTCCTCCAGCTTCTTCAGCGCCTGATCCGCCTCCTGCTCGACGCGCTGCGACAACTTGGCGAAATGGGCGTCGACTTCGGCCTGGGAGCGGAACACCTCCGGCGTCAGCACCAGCGAGACGGATTCCGGATAGCGGTTATTCGCCCCGCTGGCCGCATCCACCAGGATGCCGATGCCCCCGCCCAGAATGATGTTGCCGAAGGTGGTGCCCGTGAACTTGGAACTCATCACCAGATTGCCCGGCAGATAGCCGTCCTTGAGGCATTCGACGTCGAGATCGTCATTGCTGCGATCCAGCAACAGGGAGCCCGGCGTCGGGTTGACCGCCCCGACCAGCTTACCGTCGTTCTTGAGCTCGCAGGCGGCGCCGGCGGGGTCGGTCGCCACGGTGACGTTCTGGGTCGTGCCCTCGACGACCGTCGCGCAGGCGGCGGAGAGGAGCAGCGCCGAGACGGCGCCGAGGCGCAGCACGCCGGCCACAAAGGGATTGCGCATCAGGACGCCCAGCGTCCTGGCGAGGGATATCAGCATGTCGGGGTCTCGCTGGAATCAGTGGGGAGGTACCGCGACAGTGTTTCCTGAACATCCGTTCACCGCAACCGCCGGTTCATGCTTTTCCACAGATTTCCCGCGGCGCGGCGTCCGGATACCACGCGGCGTCGGCTGGCCGGCTCAGGCGAACTCCACCAGCAGGTCCTTGGCATCGACCTGGGTACCGGCGCCGGCGTGGATGCTGGCCACCTCGCCGTCGCGTTCGGCGCGGATCGCGGTCTCCATCTTCATCGCCTCGATGGTCAGCAGCAGGTCGCCCGTCTGCACTTTCTGGCCCTTCTCCACCGCCACCGTCGCCACCATGCCAGGCATGGGCGCGGCGACGTGCTTCGCGTTGCCCGGCTCGGCCTTCGGCCGCTGCTCCACCGAGGCGGCGGCGCTGCGGTCGCGCACCTTGACCCGGCGCGGCTGGCCGTTCAGCTCGAAGAAGACGCGCACCACGCCCTCCTCGTCCGGCTCGCCCACGGCCTGACAGCGGATCACCAGCGCCTTGCCCTTCTCGATCTCCACCAGGACCTCGTCGCCCGGCTCCAGCCCGTAGAAGAAGACCGGCGTCGGCAGGCGGTCGACGGGCCCGAAATCGGCCTGGAACTTCGCGAAGTCCGTGAAGACCTTCGGATACATCAGATAGGACTGGAACTCCTCGTCGGTGATCTCCCGCTCCGCGGCCGCCTCGGCCTCCTTGCGCAGCGCGCCGAAATCGGCGGGCGGCACGCTGGCGCCCGGCCGCTCGGTCAGCGGTTTCGTCTCGCCCAGCACCTTCTTCTGCAACGCCGAGGGGAAGCCGTTCGGCGGCTGGCCCAGATCGCCGTGGAAGAAGGACACCACCGAATCGGGGAAGCTGAAGGGCTTGTCCGGGTCCTCGATGTCGGCGCGGGTCAGGCCGGCCGAGACCATGGCCAGCGCCATGTCGCCGACGACCTTGGAGGACGGCGTCACCTTCACGATATCGCCGAACATCTGGTTCACGTCGGCATAGGTCCGGGCCACGTCGTGCCAGCGCTCGGCCAGGCCCAGGCTGCGCGCCTGTTCGCGCAGATTGGTGAACTGCCCGCCGGGCATCTCGTGGAGATAGACCTCGGACGCGCCGAAGCGCAGGTCGCTCTCGAAGGCGCCGTAGCGGCGGCGCACGGCCTCCCAGTAGTCGGAGAACTGCCGGATGACCGCCGGCTCCAGCCCGGTCTCCCGCTCGCCGAAGCGCATCGCCTCGACGATGGAGCCGAGATTGGGCTGGCTGGTCAGGCCGGAAAAGCTGTCCATCGCCGCGTCCGCCGCGTCGACGCCGGCCTCGGCCGCCGCGATCACGCTGGAGGCGGAAATGCCGGAGGTGTCGTGGGTGTGGAAATGGACGGGCAGGCCCGTCTCCTCCTTCAGCGCCTTGACCAGCACCCGCGCCTGGGCCGGTTTCAGCAGTCCCGCCATGTCCTTGATGCCGAGGATGTTGGTGCCCGCGGCCTTCAGTTCGCGCGCCATGTCGACATAGTATTTCAGGTCGTAGCGCGGCCGTTCGGGATCGAAGATATCGCCCGTGTAGCAGACCACCGCCTCGCACAGCTTGCCCGACTCGCGCACCGCGTCGATGGCCACGCGCATGTTCTCCACCCAGTTCAGGCTGTCGAAGACGCGGAAGACGTCGACCCCGCTTTCGGCGGCCTGATGCACGAAGCCCTTCACGACATTGTCCGGGTAGACCGTGTAGCCGACACCATTGGCGCCGCGCAGCAGCATCTGGAACAGGATGTTCGGGATCCGCTCGCGCAGGTCCGACAGCCGTTCCCAGGGGCATTCCTTGAGGAAGCGCATGGAAACGTCGAAGGTCGCTCCGCCCCAGCACTCGATGGAGAACAGGCCGGCGAGATTGCGCGAATAGGCCTCGGCCACCTGCACCATGTCGAAGCTGCGCATGCGCGTCGCCAGCAGGGACTGGTGGGCGTCGCGCATGGTGGTGTCGGTCATCAGCAGCCGCTTCTGATCCAGCATCCAGTCGGCGAACTTCTCCGCCCCCAGTTCATCCAGCAGGTCGCGGGTGCCCTTCGGCGGCGCGTCATTGCGCGGCGCCGGCACCACGGGCCCGTGGCCCATGCTGGGCTTCACGCGGCCCTGGACCTCCGGATTGCCGTTGACCATGACGTCGCCGATGAAGTTCAGCAGTTTCGTCGCCCGGTCCTGGCGCACGGGGAAATCGAACAGCTCCGGCGTCTCGTCGATGAACTTCGTCGTGTACTCGTTGGCGACGAACTTCGGGTGGTTGATCAGGTTCTCGACGAAGATCAGGTTGGTGGCCACGCCGCGGATGCGGAACTCGCGCAGAGCCCGGTCCATCCGGCGGATCGCTTCCTGCGGCGTCGGCGCCCAGGCGGTGACCTTCTCCAGCAGGGAATCGTAGTAGCGGGTGATCACCGCGCCGGAATAGGCGGTGCCGCCGTCCAGGCGGATGCCGAAACCGGTCGCCCCGCGATAGGCCAGGATCCGGCCATAATCGGGGATGAAGTTGGCTTCCGGATCCTCGGTGGTGATGCGGCACTGCAGGGCGTGGCCGTTGAGGAATATCTTTTCCTGCGGGGGCACGCCGGTCTCCTCGACCTTGCCGACACGGCCACCCTCGGCGATGCGGATCTGCGCCTTGACGATGTCGATGCCGGTGACTTCCTCGGTCACCGTGTGCTCGACCTGAATGCGGGGATTGACCTCGATGAAGAAGAACTCGCCGGTGTCGTAGTCCATCAGGAACTCGGCCGTGCCAGCATTGACATAGGCGGCCGAGCGGGCCAGCCGCAGCGCGCTCTCGCACAGCTCCGTGCGCTGGGCGTCGCTGAGATAGGGCGCCGGCGCGCGTTCCACGACCTTCTGGTTGCGGCGCTGGACGGAGCAATCGCGCTCCCACAGGTGCACGACGTTGCCGTGATGGTCGCCCAGCAACTGCACCTCGACATGACGGGCGCGGCGGACCAGCTTCTCCAGATAGACCTCGTCATTGCCGAAGGCGTTGCCCGCCTCGCGCCGGCCCGCGGCGACCTCGTCCTTGAGTTCGGCGGCGCTCTCAATGACGCGCATGCCGCGGCCGCCGCCGCCCCATGACGCCTTCAGCATCAGCGGATAGCCCACCTCGCCGGCCATCCGGGCCACCTCGTCCAGATCCTCGGGCAGCGGGCCGGTCGCCGGCACCACGGGCGTGCCGGCCGCGATCGCGGCCTCGCGGGCGGCGACCTTGTTGCCGAGCGCGCGCATGATGGCCGGGGGCGGGCCGATGAAGGTCACGCCGGCGTCCGCGCAGGCCTGAGCGAAGTCCGGGTTCTCCGAGAGCAGGCCATAGCCCGGATGCACCGCGTCAGCGCCCGAAAGCTTCGCCACGCGGATCATCTCCTCGATCGAGAGATAGGCCTTGACCGGTCCCAGCCCCTGGCCGATCAGGTAGCTCTCGTCGGCCTTGAAGCGGTGCAGCGCCAGCTTGTCCTCGTCGGCGAACACCGCGACGGTGGCGATGCCCAGTTCATTGGCCGCGCGCATCACGCGGATGGCGATCTCGGATCGGTTGGCGACCAGGATCTTGTTGATCTTGCGGAACTCGGTCATCGCTGAACCCCCTCTGTCCCCCGCGCCCGGCGGGCATGTTCGGCGATCGCAGGGCGCTTGGCAAAGCGGAAGTTGCACCACCCTGAGGCGAAGGCGACGGCGGTCACGAAAGCCGCGGCCAGGCCCGGCCTTCATCGTTAACCACGATTTTACGAAGACGCGTCAGCATGGTGCGCAACCACGAAACTTCGGAAGGCCCCGTCATGACCGATCGCATCGACTTCTTCATCGCCGGCTCGGAGCGCAGCGGCACCACGGTGACCGGCGCACTGCTGGACAAGCAGCCCGAGGTCTGCGGCCTCCAGGGCACCACCGTCATGACGCGGCTGGAGCACCTCTACGGCCTGGTCTGCCGGGTAATCCGCCAGGGCGGCGAATTCGAGGGCGTCGATCCGGCCAACTGCGACTCGCTGCTGGAATTCGTCAAGCACCAGCCGGTGACGCCGTTCCTGCACACCTGCTACTACAACATCACCTTCTACGAGAACCTGATGAACTCGTCCCTGTCCGACGTGACCAAGGATGTCTTCGCCCATCAGGCCTATCTGAAGGGCTTCCGTTTCGACCGCTACATGGCCCGTTTCGACCCGGCCAATCCGAGCTGGGCGAACACGGTCGCGGCAATGTTCTCGGAATTCGTGGAATCCACCGGCGCCAGCGGCAGTATCTATGGCGAGCAGACCCCCGACAATGCGCTGCACCTGAAGGTCATCCAGCGCATGTACCCGGATGTGAAGTTCATCTTCATGGTCCGCCATCCGGTCACCGGCGTGGCCTCGCTCTGCGACCGCTACCGCCAGGTCTCGGATGCGGTCAACCAGTACCGCAAGCCGTTCGTCCATTTCCCTTTCAATGATCCCGAAATCGTCGGCCGGACGCTGTTCGTGAAGTTCGAGGACATCCTCAACCATCGCGAGGTCACCCTGCAGTCCATGGGCGACCATCTTGGCTTCACGCCCACCGAGATCGAGGGCGAGCACAGCTCCAAGGTGTTCAGCCAGTATGTCGGCAAGTCCCTGGAATGGGACCGCTATTTCCGTTCGGCCGTGAAGTACGACGAGGTCGAGCGCACGGCGATCTACGAAAAGAACAAGGACATTGCGGACCTGTTCTATTCGGCTGACGAAACCGCCGCGATCATCGGCTACCAGGCCGAGGCCGCGGCCTGAAACCACGGCACTGCTTGGCAAGCAAGGCGCCGGCCGCTAAGCACGCCGCATGACGGACGATGCGGCGGTCCTGGCGGAAGCGGATTATGTCATCGTCGGCTCCGGCAGCGCCGGGTCGGCGCTGGCCGCGCGCCTGAGCGAGTCGGGCAAGCATTCGGTCATCGTGCTGGAACACGGCGGCACGGACGCCGGTCCTTTCATCCAGATGCCGGCGGCCCTTTCCTACCCCATGAACATGGCCCGCTACGACTGGGGCTATCAGACCGAGCCGGAGCCCCATCTGGGCGGACGGCGGCTGGCCTGTCCACGCGGCAAGGTGATCGGCGGCTCGTCCTCGATCAACGGCATGGTCTATGTCCGCGGCCACGCCCGGGACTACGAAGGCTGGGCGCAGGCCGGCGCACGCGGCTGGGCCTGGCGCGACGTCGCCCCCTATTTCCGCCGCATGGAATCGAGCCATGGCGGCGAGGCAGGCTGGCGCGGCGAGGACGGGCCGCTGCATGTCAGCCGCGGGCCGATGGCCAACCCGCTCTACCGCGCCTTCATCGAGGCAGGCGCGCAAGCGGGCTACGAGACCACCGACGACTACAACGGCCGCAAGCAGGAAGGCTTCGGGCCGATGGAGATGACCGTCTGGCGCGGCCGGCGCTGGTCGGCGGCGAACGCCTATCTGAAGCCGGCGCTGAAACGGCCGAACCTGCGTCTGATCCGCTGCCTTGCCGAGCGCATTGCGTTCGAGGGACGCAGGGCGGTCGGCGTCCGGATCCGTGAGGGGGGACGGCCGCGGACCGTACGCGCGCGCCGCGAGGTGATCCTCGCCGCCTCCTCGATCAACTCGCCGAAGCTGCTGATGCTCTCCGGCATCGGCCCGGCGGCGCACCTGCAGGAGCATGGCATCGAAGTGCTGGCGGACCGGCCGGGCGTGGGCGGCAACCTGCAGGACCATCTGGAGATCTACATCCAGAAGATCTGCAAGGAACCGGTCTCCCTCTATTCCAGCCTGAACCTCGCCGCCAAGGCCTGGATCGGCGCACGCTGGCTGTTCACGAAGACCGGTCTCGGCGCCACCAACCATTTCGAGGCGGCGGCCTTCATCCGCTCCCGCGCCGGGATCGAGTACCCCGACATCCAGTATCATTTCCTTCCCGTGGCCATCCGCTATGACGGGAAGGCGCCGGCGAAGGCTCACGGTTTCCAGGTCCATGTCGGCCCCATGCGCTCGCTATCGCGTGGCCGCGTGCGGCTCGCTGCGTCCGACCCGGCGGCGGCGCCGTCGATCCTGTTCAACTACATGTCGAACGAGAAGGACTGGGCCGACTTCCGCACCTGTATCCGCCTCAGCCGCGAGATCTTCGCCCAGCCCGCCTTCGAACGCTTTGCCGGTCCGGAGATCGCGCCGGGCGACGAGGTCACCTCCGACGAAGCCCTCGACGACTTCATCCGGGACGCGGTGGAGAGCGCCTACCACCCCTGCGGCACCTGCCGCATGGGCGACCCCGACGACGCGGAAGCGGTGGTCGACCCGGAGGGCCGTGTCATCGGCGCGGACGGCCTGCGCGTCGCCGACAGCTCCGTCTTCCCGCGGATCACCAACGGCAATCTCAACGGGCCGTCGATCATGGTGGGGGAGAAGATGGCCGATCACATCCTGGGCCGCGATCTCCTGTCGCCCGACGACCGGGAGCCGTGGCTGCACCCGGACTGGGAAACGCGCCAGCGCTGAGGCGCCGGATCCGGGCTATCCGTTCACGGAAAATTTGCCCTCCACGGCGTTTAATGCGGTCGGATTACCTTGCTGCAGCGTGGAAGAAGGGTATAACGGCGCCATGGGCATGACGAAGGCCAGAGACGCGCTCATCGCGGTCCTCTGCGGACTGGCTGTCCTCCTGCCCGGTTCCGCCGGCCTGGCCGGCGAGCACGATTACCCCCGCTTCTTCACCATCGGCACCGGTTCCTCGGCCGGCACCTACTTTCCGATCGGTTCCCTGATCGCCTCAGCGATTTCGCGTCCGGGGGGAAGCTCGCCCTGCGGCCAGGGCGGCGCCTGTGGCGTCGACAATCTCATCGCGACGGCGATCACCACGCTCGGTTCGTTCGAGAACCTGGAGGGGATCGCCACCCGGAAACTGGATTCGGGCCTGGCGCAGGCCGATGTGGTCGCCTGGGCCTTCGAGGGTGCGGAAATCTTCACAGGCCAAGGCGTCTTCCCCGATCTCAGGGCCATCGCCAATCTCTATCCCGAGCATGTGCATCTGGTGGCGCGGAAGGACCTCGGCATCGAATCCATTTCCGATCTCAAGGGCCGCAAGGTGGCGATCGACCGCGACGGTTCCGGCACCCGCATCAATGCGCTGCTGATCCTCGCGGCCTTCGGCGTCGAACACGACGATATCGAGGCGGTGAGCGCCGGCCCGGAACTGTCCATCACCAGCCTGCTGGAGGAACGCATCGACGCCGCCTTCTTCGTGGTCGGCTATCCCTCGGCGGCGGTTTCGGAACTCCTCGACACGGGCCGGTTCGAACTCGTGGCGATCGACGGCGCCGCCGCCGGACAGCTTCTCTTCACCAACCGCTACTACACGGCGAGTTCCATTCCCGCCGGCGCCTATGGCGGCAATCCGGTCACGCCGACGCTCTCGGTCGGCGCGCAATGGATCACCCACGCCGATATTTCCGACGACCTGATCTACAACATCACTGCCGCACTCTGGAACGAGGAAAACCGCGGCCTGCTGGACACGGGGCATCTCAAGGGTGAACAGATCAGACTGGAAACCGCGCTCGAGGGCCTTACCATCCCCCTCCATCCAGGCGCCCGGCGCTACTACGTGGAAATGGGTCTGATCGGTGAGTGATTTCGGTTTCGTCGAGCAGGCCGCGGAAGCGCGGCCATTGCACCTGGTCCCGGCCTCGGCGGTCAGGGACTGGATGGCACGCCAACCCAATCCGGTGCGGAACTGGCTGTCGGGCCGGGAAGACCGGCTGAAGGCGGGCGTGCTGGAGCGCCTGCCGGGCCCGGACGGCGCTCAGGCCGGGGCGCTGGCGGTCACCGCCGACGAACCCGGCATGTGGGCGATCGGCGATCTGGGCAAGCGGCTCGGCGGCGGCGACTGGACGCTGGACCTCTCCACGCTTCCGAACGCCGAACCCGACGGTCTCTGTCTCGGTTGGGCGTTGGGCACTTACGAGTTCGACCGCTACAGGAAGCCGAAGGACGAGGGCCGCGCCCGGCTGATCTGGCCGGAGGGCGCCAACCGCGAGGCGGTGCTCGCCATGGCGGAGGGCGTCTGCCTGGCGCGCGATCTGATCAACACGCCGGCCGAGCACATGGGACCGAGCGAACTGGAATCGGCGGCGCGGAACCTGACCGACCGCTTCGGCGGGGCCACGGCGGTCGTCGCCGGCGACGATCTGCTGGCGCAGAACTTCCCCATGATCCACGCAGTGGGACGCGCGGCCGATGACGCCCCCCGGCTGATCGATCTGACCTTCGGCGACGAGAGCCATCCAAGGCTCACGCTGGTCGGCAAGGGCGTCTGTTTCGACACCGGCGGGCTGGACCTGAAACCGGCCAGCGGCATGGAACTGATGCGCAAGGACATGGGCGGCGCGGCCACCGTTCTGGGCCTGTCGCACGTCATCCTGTCGGCCAAGCTGCCCGTGCGCCTGCGGGTGCTGATCTCGGCGGTCGAGAATGCGGTCGCCGGCAACGCCTACCGTCCCGGCGATATCCTGCAGAGCCGGAAGGGCCTGACGGTGGAGATCGGCAACACCGACGCCGAGGGCCGCCTGGTGATGGCCGACGCCCTGGCGCTGGCCTGCGAGGAAAGCCCCGACCTGCTGATCGACATGGCGACGCTGACCGGCGCGGCCCGGGTTGCCGTGGGCACGGAGATCGCCGCCTTCTTCGCCCGTGACGACGCCCTCGCCGATGCGGTCACGGCCGCCAGCCGCGCCGTGGCCGAACCGGTCTGGCGGCTGCCGCTGCACGATGACTACCGCCACATGCTGGACACCCCCTTCGCCGACATCAACAACGCCGGCTCGGGCCGTTTCGCCGGCGCGACCACGGCGGCGCTGTTCCTGAAGGAGTTCGTGGCCGATCCGGACCGCTGGCTGCATTTCGACATCATGGCCTGGAACAGCCGCAACCGCCCCGGCCGCCCGCGCGGCGGCGAGGCCATGGGGCTGAGGGCGCTTTTCCACCTGATCCGGAACCGCTACGCATGAGACGGAGCGGGTCGGCGCTGCTGGCCGCCGCCCTGCTCTGTATTTCCACAACCACAGCGTCGGCCGGGGACCGGCCGCCGGGCGCGCTGCCGGATGCGGTCGTCGCCACGGGCGAAGGCCCCGTCCGGCGCGCCTGGCTGGCCGAACCCACGGAACGCTACCCTCACGGCGTGCTGGGCGACGCGATCGAAGCCGGCGCGCTGATGGCCGAACTGGCCGGCGGCCGCATATTGGGGATCCGCCTTTCCGACGAGACGGTCTTCGAGGACCGGCATGTCCGCCTGGCCGACTTCAATGGCGACGGCGTCGACGAGATGGTGGTCGTCGAGAGTCACCTGGAGCATGGAGCAGCGCTCGCCATCTACGGTATCCGGGAGGGCCGGATCCAGCTCGTCCTCCGCGACGCGTGGATCGGGCAGGCCAACCGCTGGCTCAATCCAGCCGGCATCGCCGACTTCGACGGGGACGGCCGGCTGGAGATCGCGATCGTGGTGACACCCCATATCGGCGGCACGCTGAAGCTGCTCCGGCCCGGCGTGAAGGGCTTCGAGACGGTCGCCAGCCTGCCGGGCTATTCCAATCACGCCATCGGCTCCCGCGAACAGGGCCTCAGCTTCGTCGCCGATGTCGACGGCGATGGCGTGGCCGACCTGATCCTGCCGAAGAACGGCCGGCGGTCTCTGCAGGCCCTCCGCTTCGCAGGCGGCCCGCCTGCGGTGCTGGACAGCGAGACGCTGCCGGCGGCGCTGACCGGGGCATTGAGCGCCGCCACCGGCCCGGATGGCGCATTGGTGGTCCGCGCACCCGTCGAAGGCGGCACAGTGGTCGAATGGCGTCCCGCCCCCTAGATTGAATGCATGAGAGCGGTCTGGGAATGGTCCCTGTCCCGCCTGCCCCTGGCGGGAATGGGCGGCGTCTGGGTGATCGCCGCCAGCGCCACCTTCGGCGTCTGGGGCGGCGTCGCCGTCGCCATGGCTGTGGCGCTGGCCATCGTGGCGCTGCCGCATCTGCCCGAGACCATGGAACTGCGCATCGCCCACGCCCGGCCGCTGCAACGGCGCATGTCGGAGCGGTTCCGGACGCGCCTGGCCGAGATATCCGGGGCAGCGGGACTCGCGCAATCGCCGGAGATCAGGGTCATCGACGGCGCCCCCAATGCGTTTTCCATCGGCGACAGACGCCACTGCGTGATCCTGATTTCGCGCAGTCTTCTGGAGCTGTTGTCGGAGCGGCATCTGATCGCGGTGATCGCTCACGAGGTCGCCCATGTCGCCGCCGGGGACGTGCGTCTGATCCGCTTCGGCGAGGCCATGAGCCGGGTGACCTTCGCCGCCGCCGTGCTCGGCCTGCTGACGGGCGCGGTCACCTACATGGTCACAGGCGAACAGATGGCGCCCGACTGGGTGTACTGGTTCCTGGCCTTGGCGCCGGCGGCGACATCCCTGCTTCAGACCGCGCTTTCTCGCCGCCGCGAGTACGCCGCCGACGCCCGCTCGGTCCGGCTGACCGGCGATCCGGGCGCGCTCAGCCAGGCGCTGGCGCGTATCCAGTTCGCGAACGGCATACATCTGAAGGACACCATCGAGGAGTTCGCCGGCGTCAGGGGCCGGTCCTGGATGCGCACCCATCCGCCGGTTCCGGACCGGATCGACAGGCTGCAACGGATGGCGGGCCGCAACTGACCGCCGGCCAGTGAAGAATTTCTCGGGCCGGACCGGTCGACAGATCCCCATCACGGGTAGTATCATGCCATTCGGCAACGCAGGGTCGCTGAAACATCGGCGCCGATAGTGCTTTGCAGTAGTAGCGTAAGAACAAGAACAAAGGACGCAGAGTTCGTGTCGCGTCGAAGGAAAGATCCCCTGGCCATTGCGCCCGGCCGTACGCCGGAGCGCGGCTCGCATGCCAAATTCAACGAGAACGCACCGCTCACCCATACGGAAGAGCATGCGTTGGCGCTTCTGTTCAGAGCCGTCGAACTCACCATGCCCGATTCATCGGTGTCACGCCTTCGGGCGCGGCGCTTCGAACTGCCGGACGGCCGGGGCGGCTCCGCCCTCGGCGACCTCGTGCAGACAAATATCGAACGGGATCAGAACCGCGTCCGCTGCGTGTTCGCCATGCTCGATGGGCGGGCGATGGAGTTCACCTTGCAGCTCAGCAGCGACGAGTTCGCCTTCATTCAGGCCCGGCCGGGGAGGTTCTCGACCGCAAAGCATTGAACCAGGGAATACGCCATTCCGGGGGCGCACCCGACCGCGCGAAGCGTCATGCGGCCGGGACCGCCTCCGGAACAAGCCGGGGCGCACGCCACAGAAAACAACCCGCAGGGTCGCATCAAGAAGCGGGGATTGTGACGTGGGCCCCGGCATCGGGGGCGCCCCGGTCAGGGCCGCCAGGGCGAACGGCCGTCCTTCAGCGCCGAGCGGATCAGTTTCCCATGCTCGTCGGTCGCCGGCGCCCTTCCGACGGAACGTTTCGCTTCTCCCTCCAGCCAGAGCGGGCTGTCGATGACCTCCGCCATCAACGCCCCGTCAGCCGTTCGGCGCACCGCCGCCGAGGGCCGGGCCTGTGCGTCGGCCACCGCGTCCTGCGGCGAGTAGACCGGCCCGACGGACAGGCGCTCAGCCTCGAAGCGGACGCGCCAGTCGGGCCAGTCGCGCTCCAGGAAGATGTCGTCCAGCAGCGTCGTCAGCGCCGCCGCGTTCTCGCGCCGCCCCTCGATGGCGGAAAATCGCGGATCGTCCGCAAGTCCCGGATGCTCGATCACACGGAGCAGGCGCTGCCAGTCCCGCTCCGGCTCCAGCGCGCTGACGATGAACCACTTGCCGTCGCGGGCGCGGTAGGTGTTCACCAGCGCCGAGAAGGGGGCATGGCGCGGCCGGCGCCGCGGAATGTCGCCGCCCGCCAGTGCTGCCTGCGCCAGGCAGGCGTTCGACCACAGGCCGTTGGCGATCAGCGAGGACTGCACCTCGCGGCCCCGGCCGGTCTCTCGTCTCTCGTACAGCGCCAGCATGATCGCGCCGAACAGGGCGACGCCGGTCGGATGATCCCCCTGCCCCGCGACCGAGGGCGCGGGCGGTCCGTCCATGTCCGGGCGGACCTGGTCCATCAGCCCCGAACGCGCCCAGTAGGTGGAGAGATCGAAGCCCGGGCTGTCGGCCTCCGGCCCCGTCTCCCCGAAACCGGTCAGCGAGGCGTAGATCAGGCCCGGATTGAGCCCGCGCAGGTCGCCCCAGGCGATGCCGAGCTTCCGCCGCACCGGCAGGGGATGGTTGACCACCAGAACGTCGGCCTGGGCGGCGAGGTCGAGGAAGACCTGCCGGTCGGTCTCGTCGCGCAGATCGAGCGCCAGCCCCAGCTTGTTGCGGTTGTCGAGCTGCCAGTGATAGTCGACGTCCGCCGTCGGGAAGCCCGGCAGCCCCAGCAGACGGCGGTAGCCGTCACCGCCCGGCGGCTCCACCTTGATGACGTCGGCCCCGAAATCGCCCAGCAGCGTCGCGGCAGACGGCCCGGCGATGAAGCTCGCCGCGTCGATGACCTTCAGCCCGTCGAGTATGCCCATGCGCGTCAGCCGGCCTCGTCCAGCCAGGCGTTGAAGCGCGCCTTGCGCCGTTCCATGAACGCGGCCTTGCCCTCCGCCGCGTCCGGATGGTGATCGGTGACCGCCGTCTTGCCGGCGATATCGTCCAGCGTCTGCAGCCAGCTCATTTCGGCGGCGTTGTAGACCGAGCGCTTCAGCAGGCGCATGGCGACCTGCGGGCCCTCCGCCATCTCGACGGCCAGTTCCTCGGCGGCGGCCAGCAGCCTGTCGCCGGGCACGACCTCGTTGATCAGACCCAGTTCCAGAGCCTCGGCGGCGGACACGATCTTCTTCCTCATCAGGAAATCCATGGTCTTCGCCAGGCCCATGTGCTGGACCAGCAAATAGGGCCCGCCCTCGTCGGGCAGCAGCGCGAAGCGCAGCGTGCCGGAGCCCAGCCGCGCCTCCTCTGCGGCGATGCGGAAGTCGCAGCAGAGCGCCAGCGAGAAGCCCGTCTGGATGGCGACGCCGTTGATCGCGGCGATGGTGATCTTGTCCATCTCCCGGATGACCGTGTTGAGCTGCTGGGAGATCGTGCGCAGCGCCGAATAGGTGCCGATGCCGGTGTCATGACCGCCGGGGATCAGCCGCACCTGGCCGTCGTCCGTCTCCCGGTCGAGAGCGGCATAGCCCTTCAGATTGTCGCCTGCTGAAAAGCTGTCGCCGGAGCCGGTGAAGACGACGACGCGGACGGCATTGTCCATCTGCGCCTCGGTCAGGGTCTCGATCAGCTCCCGCTTCATCACCGAGGTGGTGCCGTTCTTCTGTTCCGGCCGGTTGAAGCGGATCCAGAGCACGCCCGGCTCGGTGATCCAGGTCTCGTAGCCCTTGAAGTTGCCGGTTCTCATTCAATCGCCCTCCCCTGTTCGACGCGCGCTGCGGCGCATTGCGGGGGAGCATAGACGGGAAAGGCGGGGGTCCGGAACAGCGTGCGACGCATGGCCCGGAAACCGCGCTGCGCGGGATGGATCGGCTGGGCCAGTGCACCTCGCGTCCTGGGACCGGCGGAGCCGGGGCCCGGGACCCACGCCGGGGCTTTTCCGTGGAATTGGCGTTCGGCGGATGCACTCAGGCATGGGTCCCGAGCCGAACCTGCGGTTCGCTCAGGACTCGGCGCTGTAATCGAAGGGCGCGAGCTGACCCGCGCAGCGCGGCTGTGACATTCCGGATTTGCCTGCGACGGCGGGCTGGCCGGCCCAGCCATCCCCAGCCCGCCTGTTCCCCCTTGCTAGAAGAACGCCTGGATGCCGGTCTGGGCGCGGCCCAGGATCAGCGCGTGCACGTCGTGCGTGCCCTCATAGGTGTTCACGGTCTCCAGATTGATGGCGTGGCGCAGCACGTGATACTCCTCGTGGATGCCGTTGCCGCCGTGCATGTCGCGCGCCATGCGCGCGATATCGAGCGCCTTGCCGCAGGAATTGCGCTTGATGATGGAGATCGTCTCCGGCGGGCAGCGGCCTTCGTCCTTCATCCGGCCGGCGGCGAGACAAGCCTGCAGGCCGATGGAAATCTCCGTCTGCATGTCCGCCAGCTTCTTCTGGACCAGCTGGTTGGCCGCCAGCGGGCGGTCGAACTGCTTGCGGTCGAGCACGTATTCACGCGCCTGGTGCCAGCAGAACTCGGCGGCGCCGAGCGCGCCCCAGGCGATGCCGTAGCGGGCGTTGTTGAGGCAGCTGAACGGCCCGCGCAGGCCCTGCACATGGGGCAGCAGGTTCTCCTCGGGCACGAAGACGTTGTCCATGGCGATCTCGCCGGTAATCGAGGCGCGCAGCGACAGCTTGCCCTGGATCTTCGGCGCCGTGAGGCCCTCCATGCCCTTTTCGAGCACGAAGCCGCGGATCTTGTCGTCGTCGGTCTTGGCCCAGACCACGAAGACGTCGGCGATCGGCGCGTTGGAGATCCACATCTTCGAGCCGCTGACGCGGTAACCACCGTCCACGGACTTCGCCCGGGTCTTCATGCCGCCGGGATCGGAGCCGTGATCGGGCTCGGTCAGGCCGAAACAGCCGACCCACTCGCCGGTGGCCAGCTTCGGCAGGTACTTCTCGCGCTGGGCCTCCGTGCCGAAGGCGTGGATCGGATGCATCACCAGCGAGGACTGCACGCTCATCATGGAGCGGTAGCCGGAATCGACCGCCTCAATCTCACGCGCGATCAGGCCGTAGGTGGTGTAGTTGGTGCCGGCGCAGCCATAGCCGTCGATGGTGGAGCCGAGCAGGCCCAGTTCGCCCATCTCGTTGAAGATGGCGCGGTCGGTCTTCTCCTCGCGGAAGGCCTCTATGACCCGGGGCAGCAGCTTTTCGCGGGCGTATTTCCGCGCCATGTCGCGGACCATCACCTCGTCTTCGGTGAGCTGGCCGTCCAGGTCGAAGGGATCCTCCCAGTTGAAGCTCGCATCGGGCTTCCGGGTCGGCGTGGTGTCCGCGTTCATGTCATTCACTCCCGTCCGGGCCGTCCTCAGTCGGGGACGACCGCCGTTGTCTCGATCTCGATCTTCGCGCGGTCCTCGACCAGCGCCGTGACTTCCACCACCGCCATGGCGGGGAAATTGCGGCCGAAGACGTCACGGAAAGCCCGGCCGACCTCCCGGGCATTGTCGAGATACTCGCGCTTGTCGGTGACGTACCAGGTCTGCCGCGCCATGTGCTCGGGCGACGCGCCGCCTTCGCTGAGCACGGCCAGAGTGTTCTCGAAGGCCTGACGGGCCTGGCCGGCGAAGTCGTCGGTCTCGAAGACGCCGTCGGGCGTCCAGCCGATCTGGCCGGCGACGAAGACCATCGTCCCGCGCGCGGCCACGCCATTGGCGTAACCCTTCGGCCGGGGCCATCCCGGCGGCTGCAGCAACCTGTTCATGGGCTGGTTTTAGCCTCTGCCGCCCGGGGCGGCAAACGGCTTCGCTCAGGCGGAGCGCTGGGCCAGTTCGGAAAGCGTCAGCGCCAGGCGTTCGCCCTCATGGGCGTCGACGAACTGCAGGCCCGTGCCCTGCTTGCGGTGACCGGCAACCCGGGCCATGACGCCGTGGGCGACATCACCGATGTCGAGCGCCAGTTCGCCGCCGGGCGCCACGTGCTCCTGCGCCGGCGCGATCAGCATGCCGCCCGTCGAGATGTTGATCGCCATCGCTTCCGTGACACGGCCTTCCCGGTCCCGGACTTTCACCGGCATCCGGACGGGGAAGCGGGGTGCGGCGCGCCGCTCGCTGAAGCGCAGGACGCCCTGCGCGCTCATCTGGTTCATGTCGGGTGAAGCCTTCGCATTCGACCGTGGCAATCTATTACCTACGGTAGCTTGGGCAGGGTTAACGAACTCTCAACGCTCGGCGGAGCCCCGCCGCAGTTGTGACGGCAGCCACACGGCGCCCGATCGCGTCGGGCGCCGGGCCGTCCCGGCAGGGCAGCAGCCGGCCCGCGCTACTCCGCCGCCGCGACCTGGCCGCTGACGCCGTCCCTGACGAACTGCTTCGCGTCGAAGTCCTCGGCCACCTTGTTGTCGGCGTCGAGCAGCGCCTCGGCGTCGATCTCGGAGAACTGGATCACGCCCATGTCCTGATAGGCCTTGCGCACGCGCTCGCCCCAGAGGCCGATATCCTTCACCGTCGGCACGATGCGGGTAAACAGCCGCTGGCGAAACTGCGCCATCACCTCGCTGGTGCCGACGGCGTCGGCGATCTGTTCCCGGGAGAAGCCCAGGTTCTCCCAGACCTCGATCTGATTGAAACGGTCGCGCATGTGGTAGCAGGCCTCGACCACGAACTCCTCGCGCTCGTCGCGCTCGGCTTCGGTCAGTTCCGGATAGAAATCGCGCAGCGCCAGCCGGCCGAAGGCGACATGACGCGCCTCGTCCTGCATGACATAGGCGTTGACGGCCTGGACGAGATCGTTGCCGGAATGGTCGCGCTGGCGCTGGAAGGCGGCGAGCGCCAGACCCTCGATCAGGATCTGCATGGTCAGATAGGTCATGTCCCAGCGGCGGTCGCTCAGGCCCTGCTCCAGCAGGGATTTCAGGCCGGGCGTGATGGGATAGGCGAGTTGCACCTTTTCGTGCAGCAGGCGCGAGAACGCCTCCACGTGGCGGGCCTCGTCCATCACCTGGGTGGCGGCGTAGAACTTGGAATCGGCGTCCGGCACCGTAGCGACGATCTTGGACGTGGCGATCAGCGCGCCCTGCTCGCCGTGCAGGAACTGGCTGAGGGTCGCGCCCTGGAGATGGCGGCGCAGCTCGGCGCGCTCGTTCTCGTTCATCTTGTTCCAGGCGTCGGTGCCGTAGATCGGGATCTGCTCGTCGGGCAGCGCCATCGGATTGGCCCAGTCGACCTCCTGGGTCCAGTCGATGCGCTCCGCGGCGTCCCATTGCTGCTTCTTGCCCTTGTCGTAGAGCGCCAGCAGGGCGGCGCGTTCGTCGTCGTACTCCCAAGTGAAACTGATCTCGGTCGCGCCGTCGAACTCCCAGCCCGTCTGCTCGACCGGCATCGCGTATAGGTGTTGGGTCGCCATCCGTTTCCTCCCGGCCCTGGCATGCATTCGCATTCTTGTTCGAATGGCAGTCTGTTACCCAAATGACCGCCGGTCAACAATCGCGGGCTTAACGCTTCCTTCAGGACAATATTGTCGAATACAGGCGGTATTCCTGGACAAGTGACGGCGCCGTGTCGGGAAAGAAGCACACACAGAACGCACCCTATATCGACGACGGACGGGGCCTGATCCTGGGCGAGCGTTTCCGCCTCGACGTGGGCAGCGCGTTGCCGCATCTGTCCCCGCCCGGCGCCGACGCGGTGGCGGTCACCGACCAGCTCAGCGGCGCCGACGAGTACTACGCCCTGCTCTGCAAGCCCGGGGTCCATGTCCGTCAGTCCGCGGCCGACACGCTGATGTCCAAGGAGCCGCGCAACATGCGGCTGCCCCAGGCGTCCGGCACGGTGATGCTGAACGACGGGCGTCACTTCTTCGCTATCGTCTTCGACCGGCGCAACGCCGTCCCCATCCTGTCGCGCTATCCCCGGGGCGGCGTGCCGGAAAAGGATCTGATCCAGACCGTCCTGCCGGCGGTGATCGGCGCCATGGTCGACATGAAGGCCCGTGCGGTGCTGCATCGCGCGATCCGCCACGACACCATCCTGGTCGACCGCGGGGGCGAGGTCATCCTGGACCAGTGCCTGGTGAACCTTCCGGGCGAGCAGCAGCCCATGGTCTACGAGCCGATCTCCTCCTCGCTGGCGACCGAGGGCGCGCGCGGCGAAGGCGTCGCCGCCGACGATTGCTACGCGCTGGGTGTCGCGGCGCTGCACCTGGTGACGGGGGAGATGCCCTGCAAGGGCATGAGCGCACAGGAGATCCTGACCACCAAGGTGACGCGCGGCTCCTATGAATGCCTGCTCCAGCGCCGCAAGTTCGCGGCGGCGCTGCAATCGCTGTTCGCCGGCACGCTGACCGACGAGGCAATCATGCGGTGGTCCAGCGACGAACTGAAGAGCTGGGCCGCCGGCAGCTGGGACGCACCGCGCCCGACCATCGGCGGCCGGCGCGCCATCCGACCCTTCCTGTTCCGCGACCGTGACTACTACAGCCCCGAACTGCTGGCCTGGGCGCTCCATACCTATCCCGATGACGCCATGTCCTGCATCGAGGCCGGGCGGCTGCTGAAATGGACGCGCAACGTCCTGGACGACAACACCGCCGCCGACCTGATCCAGACGGCGGCCCTTTCGGGCGAAGCGACCAGGGAAGGGCCCGGCGCCGACCGTCACGAGATCCTCGCCCGCGTGTGCATCGCGCTCGACCCCAACGGCCCGCTGCGCTTCCGTGATGTGGTGGTCACGCCGTCGGGCATTCCGGGCGCGATCTGGACCGCCTTCCGCACTGGCAACAAGGACCGGATACGGACCCTGAACCAGCTGCTGTCCTCGCCGCTGCTGGAGGAGTGGAGCGGCATGGGCTCCCGCGCGGTGCGGGCGGCCCTGCCCGGCTTCGTCACCAGCACGATCAAGTCGATCATGCGGGAGGAGCAGAAGCGCGGCTACGGCCTGGAACGCGTGCTTTACGAAATGCTGCCCAGAACGCCCTGCATCGGCGAAAGCGTTCTGGACGCCATAGTGCGTTCGCCGGCGGAGATGATGCTGGCGCTCAACCGCCGCGCCGAGAAGAACCCCCAGACGGGACTGGAGATCGGCCGCCACGAGGCCGCCTTCATGGCTGCTCAGGACAAGAACATCGAGAAGGAGGTGCGTGCGCTCGACGCCAGACACACGACCAAGACAGCCGAACTGGTCTCGCTGGTCGAGTTCTACGCCTCGGTCCAGCGCAGCCACTACCGCCATCCGATGCCCGGCATGACGCGGGCGTTCGTCGCGGTCCTGGCGCCCGCCGCCTCGGAAATCCGCAGCAGGCTGCGCCGCATGGTGGTGGAGAAGAAGGTCGAAAGCCTGGCCAAGCGCGGCGATATGGCCGCAATGCTGGAGGAACTGGACCTCAACCGCACGCTCGAACAGGACCGCGCCGAGTTCGAGCGCGCGAAGGACCGGCTGCAGCGGCTGGACAACCTGATCGCCATCGTCTCCGCCAACGGCCCGGCCCAGGCCATCCTCGCCAAGCGCCGCGGCTACCGCTATGCGCGTCTGCTCAGCATGTCGCTCGCCTTCCTGACAGGGTTCTACTTCACCATGATTGAACTGCTGTGAGCGCCGCGGCCGCCGAGTCCGGGGACAAGACCGGCGCGCGACCCGCCCGCGCCGCCGGCGGGCGTTCCACCATGGTCATGGTCTTCGCCATGGCCGGTCTGCTGATGCCGATCGCGCCGGCCAGCTTCACCGTCGTAGCCGTCTATCTCTCGCCGACATTCATCATGGGCTGTTTCCGCGGCCTTCAGGCGCCGGGCGCAATCTCCACCGTCGCCGGGTTCAATATCGCCGGCCTGCTGCCGGCGCTCTATCACCTCTGGCACAGCGGCAACGACTTCGATGCCGCCCTGGCGCTGCTGTTCCACGGCGAATTCCTGGTGATCAACTTCGCCGCGGCCGGGCTCGGCCTGTCGTTGCTGGTGATCGCGCCGTTCATCGCCCGTACCTGGGTCGATATCGCCGGGCAGCGCCTGCTGCGCCGCGCCGAGGCGGAAAGGCGCAAACTGCTCGACGAATGGGGCGAGGCGCTGGAGCAGCAGAACAAGGAATCCGCGTCCGGCGACAAGGCATCGGAGAAGGCCGCCGCGCGCGATTGACGCGGAAGCGGTTTCGCAGCGGCCGAACTTGCTCTACCTATCGGGCATGGCTGAAACAGCGGCAAATGGCGGCTTGCGCCGCCACGTTCCCAACCTGCTGACGGCGGCGCGGATCGCGGCGATCCCGCCGCTGGTCGCCGCCTTCTACCTGCCGGATCCCTGGCGGGCATGGCTTCCGCTCGCGCTGTTCGTCTTCGCCTCGGTCACCGACTGGTTCGACGGCGTGCTCGCGCGCCGCTGGCGGGCCGGCTCCAAGCTGGGCCAGTTCATGGACCCGATCGCCGACAAGCTGCTGGTCGTCGCCGTGATCCTGATGCTCGCCGCGGACGGCCGGCTGGACGGCGTCCACGTCATCCCGGCCATCGCCATATTGTGCCGCGAGATGTTCGTCTCCGGCCTCCGCGAGTTCCTCGCCTTCCGCGGCGCGGAGATGCCGGTCTCCAACCTGGCCAAGTGGAAGACCGCAACGCAGATGGCCGCGCTCACCGTCCTGTTGCTGCCGGCGCCCGAGGCCGGGGCGCCGGGCCTGGTGCTGTTCTGGGTTTCCGCCGCGCTGGCGGTTCAGACCGGCTGGGCCTATGTGACCGTGGCGCGTCCGCACTTCCGGGAGAAGGAAGACACGCCATGAAGGTGCTGGGGCTGGCGGGATGGAGCGGTTCGGGCAAGACCACGCTGATGGTGGCCCTGATCCCGCTGCTGCGGCGGCGCGGCCTGACGGTCTCCACCATCAAGCATGCCCATCACCGCTTCGACGTCGACACGCCGGGCAAGGATTCATGGCGCCACCGGGACGCGGGCGCCAGCGAGGTCATGGTGGCCTCGTCCCAGCGTTTCGCCCTGATGCACGAACTGCGCGGCGCGGCGGAGCCGACGCTGGACGAACTCCTGGCGCGGATGACCCCGGTTGATCTGGTTCTGGTCGAAGGCTTCAAGCGCGAGGGGCACAGCAAGATCGAGGTCCATCGCGCCGCCACCGGCAAGCCGCCGCTCCATCCCGACGACCCCGCCATCGTCGCCGTCGCTTCGGACACGCCGATCGAAGCGGGCGAACTGCCCCTTCTGGACCTCAACGACGCCGAGGCCATCGCCGAGTTCGCCGCGCGCTTCGCGCGCCGGCCGGGACGGGCGGCATGAGCCAGATCACCGACGACTGCTTCGCCTTCGGCGGGCCGCTGATGCGGGCGGCGGAAGCTCTGGAACTGATCCGGGTCCGGACTCCGGCGGTGACCGGACCGGACACGCGCCCGCTGGCCGACGCCGCCGGCCATGTCCTGGCGGAGGACATCACCGCCCTCTCCGCCTCGCCGCCGCAGGACAATGCCGCCGTGGACGGCTACGCCTTTCGCGGCACGGATCTCGACCCTGAAGCCGAGACCGCACTGACGCTCAGAGGCCGGGCGGCGGCCGGCCATCCAGAGGCCCGGCTGCTGGAACCGGGCGAGGCCGCGCGCATCTTCACCGGCGCGGCGATGCCGCGCGGCGCGGATACCGTCGTCATGCAGGAAGACGTGACGCTCGCCGAGGGCCGCGTCGTCGTGCCCGCCGGCCTGAAATCCGGCGCCAACCGCCGCCGGGCCGGCGAGGATGTCGCGGCTGGCCAGGCGCTGCTGAAGGGTGGCGTCCGCCTGGGACCGGCCGAGCTGGCCCTGGCCGCCGCCGGCGGGATCGCGCATCTGCCGGTGCGGGCGCGGCCGCGCGTGGCCCTGCTCTCGACCGGCGACGAGATCCGGCCCGCCGGCTCGCCGCTCGACCACGGCGACGTCCACGACGCCAACGCGCCGATGCTGATGGCGCTGCTGCGGCGCATCGGCATCGAAGCCCATCATCACGGCATCGTCGCCGACAGTCCCTCGGCCGTGCGCGAGGCGCTGGAGCGGGCGGCCGAGGGCGCCGATCTGGTGATCACTTCCGGCGGGGCATCCACGGGCGACGAGGATCATGTGCGCGACGCTGTCGGCGCGCTGGGTGCCGTGCATCTCTGGCGGCTGGCCATCAAGCCCGGCCGGCCGCTGGCCTTCGGCCATGTCCGCGGCACGGCTTTCGTCGGACTGCCGGGCAATCCGGTCGCGGTGATGGTCTGCTTCCTGATGTTCGTGCGGCCCCTGCTCGACCGTCTGGAAGGCGCCGAAACCACGCCGCTGCGGCGCTGGCCGGTGACGGCGGGCTTCGAGATGCGCTCCAAGGCCGACCGCCTGGAATGGCTGCGCGGCACGCTCCGCCAGGGCGAGAACGACGAAATGATCGCCGACCGTCATCCGCGCCAAGGATCGGGCATCATCCATTCCCTGACCGCCAGCGACGGCCTGATCGAAATACCCGAGGCGACGACGGCCGTCCGGCCCGGCGACAGGCTGGGATTCATTTCCTTCAGGGAGGCGCTGTCTTGAAGCTGCTCTATTTCGCCTGGGTCCGCGAACGCACCGGCATCCACGAGGAGGACTACGACCTGCCCGACGGCGTCGCCACGGTCGCGGACCTGGTCGAGCACCTCAGAGGCCGGGGCGACGGCTTCGCCCGCGCCTTCGCCGACGCGGGCCAGATCCGCGCCGCGGTCAACCAGGAGACGGCCGGCCCCGGCGATCCCGTCGCCCAGGGCGACGAGGTCGCCTTCTTTCCGCCCATGACCGGGGGCCGGCGTTGAGCGTCAGCGTGCAGCGCGGGGACTTCGACCCGGGGCGCGAGCTCAAGGCGCTGCTGGAAGGCCGGCGCGACATCGGCGGCGTCGTCAGCTTCGTCGGGCTTGTCCGCGACTTCTCGGAGGGGACCGGCGTCGGAGCGCTCACTCTGGAGCACTATCCGGGGATGACGGAGAAGGCGCTGGAGAAGATCGAACGCGAGGCCCATGACCGCTTCGACATCGACGCCACGCGGATCGTCCACCGCCACGGACGGATGGAGCCAGGCGAGCGGATCGTGCTGGTGATCGCCGCCTCGTCCCATCGCGGCGAGGCCTTCCGGGCCTGCGAGTTCCTGATCGACTGGCTGAAGACGAAGGCCCCGTTCTGGAAAAGCGAGGAGACGCCCGAAGGCGCCCGCTGGGTCGAGGCCCGCGGCAGCGACGACAATGCGACGCGGCGCTGGGACGACGAGGGCTGACCCCCGGTACTTGATCCCGCCCCTCCCCGACACGATCTCCCTCAACAGCCGGTCCAAGGCCCGTACAAGAACAAGATCCGCAAGGGACGGGGCAGCAAGTCGTGAGTTCCAACACGTATCAGTCGGAGGATCGGGCACGGCGGCGCCCTTCCGGAAATGGCGACGCCGAAGGCCTGACCACGGTCTTCCAGAGCCTGACGGAGCAGGCCGATCACCATGAGAAGGTCTCGGTCGGAAGCCTGCTCGAAGCGTTCAGCCATCGCGGCTTCGCGCCGCTCCTGCTGATCCCGGCGGTCATCATCATCACGCCGCTCGGGGCGATTCCGGGCATCTCGGTGACAGGCGGCGCAATCTACATCCTGGTCGGCGCCCAGATCCTGTTCGGGCGCAATCACCCCTGGCTGCCCGGACACCTGCTGCGCCTGACGCTGCCGGCGCAGAAACTGAGAAAGATCGTTGAGAAGTCGCTGCCGGTGACGCGGTTCGTCGACCGCTTTCTGGCACAGCGGATGGAATACATGACCCGCGGGGTCAACGGCCGCGCAGGCGGACTGCTGTGCGTGCTGATGGGACTGCTGATGTTTCCCCTGGCGCTGATGCCGATCGGCGTCACCGCGCCTTCCGCGGCGGTGGCCGTCTACAGTCTCGGACTGGTGGCGCGGGACGGCGCATTCGTCACCGCCGCCTATCTGCTCGGCGGTGTGAGTGTCGGCGTCGCCTTCTGGCTGGGTGGAATCCCATGACGATGGAGGCGGCCTCTCCCGGCAGGGGCCGCCGCCGTGCGGCGGGCGGCGGCGAACCGGAATCCCTGACCGAGGTGCTGGACCGACTGCTCGATCATGCGGACGGCAGACAGGTTTCCGTGGGCGAGATGCTCGACGCCTTCGACAAGCGCGCCTTCGCCCCGCTGCTGCTGGTGCCCGGCCTGCTGGCGCTGGGGCCCACGGGCGCGATCCCGGGCATGTCGATCGCGACGGCCACCATCATCGTCCTGGTGGCCCTGCAGATGCTGGTCGGCGCGGACCATCCCTGGCTGCCCGACCGGGCGCAGCGCGTTCGCTTTCCCAAGAGCAAACTGCAGACATTCGTGAATACGTCGCGGCCCGTGGCGCGCTTCATCGACCGCTTCCTGCACCACCGTCTGACGATCCTGACCGACGGCATACTCGGCCGCCTGGGCGCCATATTCTGCATCGCCATGGCGGCGACGATGTATCCGCTGGCGCTGGTGCCTTTCGGCGTCGCACTGCCGTCGGCCGCGATCATCGTCTTCAGCCTCGGGCTGGCCGCGCGCGACGGCGTCATGGTGATTCTCGCCAACGCGCTCGGGCTCGGCGCCCTCGGCCTGGCCGGCTGGTTCGTGATGAACGGCGCCAGCCAGGTGGCCAGCGGCTGAGACGGGTCAGCGCGGCAGCAGGGAACTGCCCATCAGATACTCGTCGACGGCGCGGGCGCACTGCCGGCCCTCGCGGATAGCCCAAACCACCAGCGACTGGCCGCGGCGCATGTCGCCACAGGCGAAGACCTTGTCGACCGAGGCGCTGTAGCTCTCGGTGTCCGCCTGGACGTTCTTGCGCTCGTCCAGCGCAACGCCGAGGTTCTCGATCATGCCCTCGAGCACCGGGTGGACAAAGCCCATCGCCAGCAGAATGAGGTCCGCCTTCAGTTCGAATTCGGTGCCCTCGATCCTGGCGAACCCCTTGTCCGGCCCCTCGCAGCGGGCGCATTCGATCGCCGTGACATGCCCGTTCTCGCCCTTGATCTGGGTGGTCATGACCGAGAAGTCGCGCGTGGCGCCTTCGGCCTGGCTGGAAGAGGTGCGCATCTTCAGCGGCCAGTTGGGCCAGGTCAGACCCTTGTCTTCCTTCTCCGGCGGCGCCGGCATGATCTCGAGCTGGGTCACCGACTTCGCGCCCTGACGGAAGCTGGTGCCGATGCAGTCGGAGCCGGTGTCGCCGCCGCCAATGACGATGACGTGCCTGTCGGTGGCCAGGATCTCCTTGTCCACGTCCAGCCGCTCCTTGCCGACGCGGCGATTCTGCTGCGGCAGGAAGTCCATGGCGAAGTGGACGCCGTCCAGTTCGCGGCCCGGCACCGGCAGGTCGCGCGGATGCTCGGCGCCGCCGGCGAGGACGACAGCGTCGTACTTCGCCATCAGCTCCTCGACCGGCTTGGAGACGCCGATGTTCATGCCGCCGAAGAAGGTCACGCCTTCCGCCTGCATCTGGGAGATGCGCCGGTCGATGAGGTGCTTCTCCATCTTGAAGTCGGGAATGCCATAGCGGAGCAGGCCGCCCATGCGGGCGTTCTTTTCGTAGACGTCGACCTTGTGGCCGACGCGCGCGAGCTGCTGCGCGGCCGACAGTCCGGCCGGGCCGGAGCCGATCACCGCGACGGACTTGCCGGTGCGGTGCGCCGGGATCTGCGGTTCCACCCAGCCCTCGGACCAGGCGCGGTCGGCGATGGCGCACTCGATCGACTTGATGGTCACGGGGTTGTCGTCGATGTTCAGCGTGCAGGCCGCTTCGCACGGCGCCGGGCAGATGCGCCCCGTGAACTCCGGGAAATTGTTGGTCGAGTGCAGAACCTCGGTCGCCTCGCGCCAGTCGCCGCGATAGACCAGATCATTCCAGTCGGGAATGATGTTGTTGATCGGACAGCCGGTGTGACAGTACGGAATGCCGCAATCCATGCAGCGCGCGCCCTGGATCTTCAGCTCGTCTTCCGGCAGGGGGACGACGAACTCCTTGAAATGGCGGATGCGCTCCTCGACGGGACGGTAGACCCGGTCCTTGCGCTGGTACTCCTTGAAGCCGGTAATCTTGCCCATCAGTCGTCTCCCGCCAGGGCCGGGACGGTCTCGTCGGCGCCCTCGGCCGCGGCGCGCAGTTCGGTCAGCGCCCGCGCGTAGTCACGCGGGGTGATCTTCACGAACTTGGTCAGGGTGTCCTCGAAATCGTCGAGCAGCGCCCTGGCGCGCCGGCTGTTGGTGTAATGCGCATGCCGCTCCAGCAGTTCGCGGATGCGGCTGACGTCATGCTGCAGGTGATCGCCGATATCGTCCCCGGGCGCGACGTCCTCGGGATCGATCATCGACAGGTCGACCATCTCCGGATTGCAGCGCCGGGAGAAATCGCCGGCTTCGTCAAGGACATAGGCGATGCCGCCCGACATGCCCGCGGCGAAGTTGCGCCCCGTCGGCCCGATCACCATGACGACGCCGCCGGTCATGTACTCGCAGCCGTGATCGCCCACGCCTTCGACCACCGCTGTGGCGCCGGAATTGCGCACGCCGAACCGCTCGCCGGCGACGCCCCGGAAATAGCACTCGCCCGCGATCGCACCGTAGAGAACGGTATTGCCGACGACGATGCTGGTCTCCGGCTCGATCCGGCTTTTCGGATTCGGATAGATCGAGATGCGGCCGCCCGACAGACCCTTGCCGACATAGTCGTTGCCGTCACCGATCAGCTCGAAGCTGACGCCGCGGGCCAGGAAGGCGCCGAAGCTCTGCCCGGCGGTGCCGGTGAAGCGGAAGGAAATGGTGTCCTCCGGCATCCCGGCATGGCCATAGCGCTTGGCGACCTCGCCCGACAGCATCGCGCCGGTGGTGCGGTCGGTGTTCTTGATCGGCATCTCCGCCTGCACCGGCTGCCCGTCGGCGATGGCCGGCCGGGCCAGTTCGATCAGCTTCCGGTCCAGGATTTCGTAGATATCGTGAGCCTGGCGTTCGGAGTTGTAGATGGCGACGTCCTTGGCGACCTTGGGCCGGTAGAACAGGCGCTCGAAATCCAGCCCGCGGGCCTTCCAGTGATCGATCGCCTTCTTCTTGTCCAGCAGGTCGGTGCGCCCGATCAGATCGTCGAACTTCCGGATACCGAGCCGGGCCATGATCTCGCGGACTTCCTCGGCAACATAGAAGAAGTAGTTGATCACGTGCTCGGGCGCGCCGGTGAACTTCTTGCGCAGTTCCGGGTCCTGGGTGGCGATGCCGACCGGGCAGGTGTTCAGATGGCACTTGCGCATCATGATGCAGCCCGCAGCGATCAGCGGCGCGGTGGCGAAGCCGAATTCGTCCGCGCCCAGCAACGCGCCCACGATGACGTCGCGGCCCGTGCGCAGGCCGCCGTCAACCTGCACGGCGATGCGGCTGCGCAGCCGGTTCAGCACAAGCGCCTGCTGGGTTTCGGCCAGGCCGATTTCCCAGGGACTGCCGGCGTGCTTGATCGAGGTCAGCGGACTGGCGCCCGTGCCGCCCTCGTAGCCGGCGATCGTCACGTGATCGGCCTTGGCCTTGGAAACGCCCGCGGCGACCACGCCCACGCCGACTTCGGAGACCAGCTTGACCGAGACGTCGCCGTCCGGATTGACGTTCTTCAGATCGTAGATGAGCTGCGCCAGATCCTCGATCGAGTAGATGTCGTGGTGCGGCGGCGGCGAGATCAGCCCGACGCCGGGCGTCGAATGGCGCACCCGCGCGATCACCCGGTCGACCTTGTGGCCGGGAAGCTGACCGCCTTCCCCGGGCTTCGCGCCCTGGGCCATCTTGATCTGCATCATGTCGGAGTTGACGAGATACTCCGCGGTGACGCCGAAACGGCCCGACGCCACCTGCTTGATGGCGGAACGCTCGGAATCGCCGTTCGGCTTCGGCACGAAGCGTTCCGGCTCCTCGCCGCCCTCGCCGGTATTCGACTTGCCGCCGATGCGGTTCATGGCGACGGCCAGCGTGGCGTGCGCCTCCCGGCTGATCGAGCCGAAGGACATGGCGCCGGTCGAGAACCGCTTGACGATCTCCGCGGCCGGTTCGACCTCGTCCAGCGGCACGGGCTCGTCCTGATAACGCAGTTCGAACAGGCCGCGCGGCGTCAGATACTGCTTGTTCTGATCGTTCACCGAGGCGGCGTAGGCCCGGTACTGGTCCTGGCTGCCGCCGCGCACGGCGTGCTGCAGCAGGCCGATGGTCTCAGGCGTCCAGATGTGGGATTCGCCCCGCACGCGGAAGGCGTAGTCGCCGCCCACGTCCAGCGCCGTGCGATAGATCGGGGCGTCCGAATAGGCCAGCCGGTGACGATCGACCGTCTCCGTGGCGATGACGTCCAGGCCGATGCCCTCGATCTGGGTGTGCGTGCCGGGGAAGTACTCCGCGACGAAGGCCGACGACAGGCCCACCGCGTCGAAGATCTGCGCGCCGCAATAGGACTGATAGGTCGAGATGCCCATCTTGGACATCACCTTCAGGATGCCCTTGCCGATGGCCTTGATGTAGTTCTTGTGCAGGCGCCGCTCGTCCTCCGGCGCGATGCCGGGATGCATGTCGGAAAGCGTCTGGAAGGCCAGCCAGGGGTTGATCGCCTCGGCGCCGTAGCCGGCGAGCACACAGAAATGGTGCACCTCCCGAGCCTCGCCGGTCTCGACCACCAGGCCGACCGAGGTCCTCAGGCCGGTGCGCACCAGATGGTGGTGTACCGCCGACGTCGCCAGCACCGCCGGGATCGGGATCGAGTCCATGTCCACGTGCCGGTCGGAGAGGATGATGATGTTCTCGCCCCGGCGGACGCACTCCTCCGCCTCGAGCTGGAGTTCGGCGATGCGCTTGCGCATGCCGTCCGCACCGTCCTCGGCCGGGTAGACCGCGTCGAGGGTCTGGGCATGGAAGGCGTTGGTCGGCACATCCTCGATATGACGGATCTTCTCCAGATCCTCGTTGGTGAGGATCGGCTGCGACATCTCCAGGCGCTTGTGGGCGCCTTCGCCCAGGCCGAGCAGGTTCGGCCGCGGCCCGATGAAGGAGAGCAGCGACATGACCAGTTCCTCGCGGATCGGGTCGATCGGCGGGTTGGTGACCTGCGCGAAGAGCTGCTTGAAATAGTTGTAGAGCGGCCGGCCCTTGGACGAGAGGGCCGCGATGGGCACGTCGTTGCCCATGGAGCCGATCGCCTCCGCTCCGGTCTCCGCCATGGGCTGCATCAGGAACTTGAGGTCTTCCTGGGTGTAGCCGAAGACCTGCTGCAGATCGAGCAGGGTGGAGTGGTTGGGCCGCATCGGCGCGCTGGCCGGCGGCAGGTCGTCGATCTTGAGCTGGCTCTCCTCGACCCAGCGCTGATAGGGGTGCTTCCGTGACAGCTCGGCCTTGATCTCGTCGTCGGAGATGATGCGGCCTTCCTCGGTGTCGATGAGCAGCATCTTGCCCGGCTGCAGCCGCCACTTGTGGACGATCTCGTCCTCGGGCACCGGCAGCACGCCCGCCTCCGAGGCCAGGATCACGCGGTCGTCGGTGGTGACGATGTAGCGCGCGGGCCGGAGGCCGTTGCGGTCCAGCGTCGCGCCGATCTGGCGGCCGTCGGTGAAGGCCACCGCCGCGGGGCCGTCCCACGGCTCCATCAGCGCGGCGTGATGCTCGTAGAAGGCGCGCCGCTCATCGTCCATCAGCGGGTTGTCGTCCCACGCCTCCGGAATCAGCATCATCATGGCGTGGCAGAGCGAGTAGCCCCCGGCGACCAGCAGTTCCAGCGCGTTGTCGAAGCAGGCGGAGTCCGACTGCCCCTCGGCGATCAGCGGCCAGACCTTCCTCAGATCCTTGCCCAGCAGTTCCGATTCCAGCGCCTGACCGCGCGCGGCCATCCAGTTGACGTTGCCGCGCACGGTATTGATCTCGCCGTTGTGGCAGATCAGGCGGAACGGATGCGCCAGCGCCCAGGCTGGGAAGGTGTTGGTGGAGAAGCGCTGGTGCACCAGCGCCAGCGAGGAGATCACGCGCGCGTCCTGCAGATCCTCGTAATAGCTCTCGACCTGGCCGGCCAGCAGCATGCCCTTGTAGCAGACGGTGCGGCTGGAGGATGACGTGACGTAGAACTGCGCCGCCGACGGGTGCTCGACCTTGCGGACCTCGTTCGCGATCTGCTTGCGGATCACGAACAGCTTGCGCTCGAAGGCGTCCTGATCCGCCAGCGCGGGATCGCGGCCGACGAACAGCTGCCGGATGGTCGGCTCGACGCGCAGCACGCTCTCGCCGACGCCCTCGCGGTTCACCGGGACGTCGCGCCAGCCCAGGATGTGCTGGCCTTCGCCGACCACGTAGCGGTCGATGATGTTCTCGCACAGGATGCGGACGTCGCGGTCCTTCGGCAGGAAGACGTTGAGGACGCCGTACTGGCCCGGCTCGGGCAGCTCGAAGTCGCAGACCTCGCCGAAGAAGGCGTGCGGAATCTGGATGATGATTCCTGCGCCGTCGCCTTCCAGCGGGTCGGCGCCCACGGCGCCGCGATGGGTCAGGTTGACCAGGATCTGCAGGCCCTGGCTGACGATGTCGTGCGACTTGCGGCCCTTGATATCGACCACGAAGCCGATGCCGCAGGAGTCCTTCTCCCGGCTCGGATCGTAGAGGCCCTGGCGGGGCGGCAGGCCAAAGGCGCGGGGCGTCTCAGTCTGTCGCGTCATGCAAACTCCGTCATCTTCCTTCGACTGCCTTGCTCGACGGGCCTGGCGTGCCTGTTCGAGCACGGCCGTCGTCGGCCCGACGGCGGTCGCAACTTATGCGCTTGATATGACAGGGGTGCTTCGACACGAGGCGGCGGCGTCCTGGCCACCGACTCATCCGACCTATCCCGCCCCCCTGCGCAGGCGCGTCTTGCACGCCTGCGGACGGCGGACTATGGCGATGCCCGCGCCGATTGGCAAGCACCCTGTTGTTTCTCTTCCATATACCGCCGGAGCAATATACGTCAATAATGTTGACGCGTTTGGGCAACACCCTTGCCTGCCGCCGCATCCCGGCGAGGGTGGAATTTCACGCGCCGGACGGATCAGCCGACATCGAGGGAGCGGATGCGGCCGCCGCGGGCGTAACGCTGCAGATAGGCCGGGGCTACCGCCTCCATCAGGCTGAGATTTTCGATGCCGAGTTCACCGAAGCCGGGATTACCGCCCTCCACGACATTGTCGCCTTCCAGCGACTTCACCTGATCCAGCGTCAGCGGCGGCGAGGGCAGCAACTGCAGCAGCGCGCCCTGGATGCGGGCCACGCCGAAGGGAATGGGAACCAGCAGGCGCCGCCGTCCCGTCGCCTGCATGATGAACTCGAGGATTTCCTTGAAGGTGTAGATCCTGGGTCCGCCGAGGTCATAGGCCGCGCCCGGCTCGCCACGGCCCTGCAGCAGGGCCATGAAGGCGTCCGCGACATCGCCCACGAACACCGGCTGGAAGCGCGTCGTGCCGCCGCCGATGAGCGGCAGCACGGGCGAGAGACGCGCCATCGCGGCGAAGCGGTTCAGGAAGGTGTCCTCAGGACCGAAGATGACTGACGGTCGCACGATATTCGCCGTCGGCACGGCTTCCAGCACCGCGGCCTCGCCGGCGGCCTTGGTGCGGCCATAGAGCGAGGGGCTGTCGGCGGAGACGCCCAGCGCCGACATCTGCACGAAGGTTTCGACCCCGGCGGCCGCCGCGGCCTCGGCGATGTGCTTCGGGCCCATGGCGTGCGCGGCGGCGAAGGACTGCTCGCCCTGATGCAGGACGCCGACGAGATTGACCACCATGTCGGCGGTCTCGACCGCGCGCTGCACCGTCTTCGGCTTGCGGATGTTGGCGTAGAGCGGGGTGATCTGGCCGACGTCGCCCATCGGCTTCAGGAACAGGGCCGCCTCCGGATCGCGCACGGCCACCGTGACCTGGGCGCCGGCCTGAGCCAGCCGCCTGACCAGATGCCGTCCCACGAAACCCGATCCGCCGAATACCGCGACCCGCTTGCCACGCATTGCCCACTCCCGCCGTCAGGCCCTTGTTTCTCCGGCCCGGTCTACAGCCACGCGCGCGCCTTGGCAATCGGGCCGCCGCCCTCTGCGGCGCTTGGCCCGGCGGCCGCCGCCATGCTATGGCGATGCCGCCGCCGATCACCGAGCCGTCAGGAGCCCGAGCCTTGGCCATCCACCTGCACCGCGACGACCTGCCCTCCGACATCAGCTTCGGCGACAGCGTCGCCATCGACACCGAGACCATGGGCCTGAACCCCATGCGCGACAGGCTCTGTCTGGTGCAGCTCTCCGCGGGCGACGGCGACGCGCATCTGGTCCAGATCCGGCCGGGCGGGCCGGAAGCCATTCACCTCAAGGCGCTGCTGTCCGACCGCTCGGTGCTGAAGATCTTCCATTTCGGCCGTTTCGACATCGCCGCGCTGCGCCACGGCCTCGGCGCCGAGACGGCGCCGGTCTTCTGCACGAAGATCGCCAGCCGGCTGTGCCGCACCTACACCGACCGCCACGGCCTGAAGGACCTCTGCCGCGAGTTGCTGGGCGTCGACATCTCCAAGCAGCAGCAGTCCTCCGACTGGGGCGCGGAAGAACTGACCGAGGCGCAGATGGAGTACGCGGCCTCCGACGTGCTGCATCTCCATCGGCTGGTGGCGGCGCTGAGGCCGATGCTGGCGCGGGAAGGGCGGGCCGATATCGCCCAGGCCTGCTTCGACTTCCTGCCCGTGCGCGCGGCGCTGGACCTTGCGGGCTGGCCGGAGACCGACATATTTGCCCATTCATGAAGCAGACAGCTTCATCGGCAATCCATTGCCATGGCCAGCAATAGTCGCCATTATTGGCATGAATCTTGACTAGCGTTCGTCAACGGACGCGGGGACATGGAGTAGCTGATCGCATGGCCGATCAGACAAGGCCCGGAATTCCGGCAGCATCCGAGGATATCGTCGACGTCGGCCGCCGGGTCATCGAGACCGAGGCGTCGGCGCTTTCGGCCCTGGCCGATTCGCTGGGCCAGCCGTTCCGGAAGGCCGTCGGCCTCATCCTCGAGACCCAGGGCCGGGTGATCGTCACCGGCATGGGCAAGAGCGGCCATGTCGCACGCAAGATCGCCGCGACCATGGCGTCGACCGGGACGCCGGCCTACTTCGTCCATCCCGGCGAGGCCAGTCACGGCGATCTGGGCATGGTCACGGCCGCCGACATCATGATCTGCCTCAGCAATTCCGGCGAGACCAGCGAGCTGGCCGACATGCTGGATTTCGCCGCACTCAACGACATCAGCGTCATCGCCATGGTCGGCCGGGAGAAGAGCTCGCTGGGCGACGCGGCGGACGTGGCCCTGGTGGCGCCGCCCGTCGAGGAGGCCTGCCCCAACCGGCTGGCGCCGACCACGTCGACCACCATGATGCTGGCGCTGGGCGATGCGCTGGCGGTGGCGCTGCTGGATCAGCGGCGTTTCACCGCCGACGACTTCCGCCGCTTCCATCCCGGCGGCAAGCTTGGCCGCAAGCTGCTGAAGGTCGACGACCTGATGCATACCGGCGAGCGCATGCCGCTGGTGGAGGAAGGCACAGGCATGTCCGACGCCCTGATCGTCATGACACGGAAGAGCCTGGGCTGCGTCGGCATCGTCGACGGCGAGGGCGTCCTGAGCGGGCTGATCACCGATGGCGACCTGCGCCGCGGCATGGAGGAGAAGCGCGATCTGCTGGCCTGCCGGGTGGATGACGTGATGACGCGCAATCCCCTCACCCTGCCGCTCGGGGCCATGGCCGCCGAGGCGGTGGGCCACATGAACCGCCGCAAGATCACCAGCCTGTTCATCGTCGACGGCCGCCGGCCGGCCGGCCTGGTCCACATACACGACTGCCTGCGGACGGGCGTACAGTGACCGATTCCGTCCTGGATCGGCAAAGACCGAAGCGGCACTGGACCGCGCAGCCGCGCCAGGATCAGGTGGGGGCGCCGTCGGCACGCCGCAGCCGCCGGGTCGCGCTGCTGAAATACCTCCTGATCGGCGTGTCCCTGGCCCTGGTGGCGACGATCATCATCTGGCCCCAGTTCACCGAACGCCGCAACGGCCTGCCCATCGACTTCGCCGATGTCGACGTCAGCTCCCAGAGTTCCACCATGACCAACGCCCGCTTCGTCAGTGGCGGGGAACGGTCGGTCAACGTCACCGCAGACAAGGTGGTGCAGGATCCGGAGGTGCCGACGATGGTCCATCTCTCCGCCCTGGAAGGCGACACCACCACGGACGGCGGCGTCTGGATGCACATGTCGGCCCGTTCGGGCGTCTTCGACCGGGCGGCCGACCGCCTCGAGCTCACGGGCGACGTTTCGCTCTATACCGACCAGGGCAACGAAATCCACAGCCCGAAGGCGACCATTGACATGGGCCGCGGTGAGGTCCGGGGCGACGATCGGGTCGCCGGCCACGGTCCCTATGGCCACTTCCGGGCCGACAGCTTCGAGATCCGCGAGGAAGGTAACGTTCTGTTATTGCGCGGTAACGTTCAATTGGTCGTAGAGCCCAGTGGAGAGAAGAATTGAGTTGGCGTCCTCTCTCATTGCTTCTGGCGCTGACGCTGCTGTCGTCGCCCCTGGCCGCCCAGCAGGCGCTGCAGCGCGATCCCGACGCCCCGATCGAGATCGAGGCGGACAACCTGGAGGTCCGGCGTGATCAGCAGATCGCCATCTTTACCGGCAATGTGGACGCCGTGCAGGGCGGCATGACACTCAGGACGGACGAGCTGCGCGTCAACTACCGCGAGGGAGACTCGGGCGGTGCGGACGTCGGCGGCGCCATCTCGAAGCTCGAGGCCGTGGGCAGCGTCGTGGTGCTGACAGCGCGCGAGCGCGCGACCGGCCGCCGCGGCGTCTACGACGTGGACGCCGGCCGCATCCGGCTGGAAGGCGGCGTGCAGCTTTTCCGCGAAGACAACGTCCTGACCGGCCAGACCCTGGTCATGGACCTGAACACGGGCGTATCCACCCTCGACGCCGAGCGCGGCGGCCGGGTCAAGGGTATCTTCCGGCCGGAAGGGAATTAGCTCCACGTCATGGCAAGCCGCAACGACATCGATCAGGAACGGCCGCGTCTGGTGCACCAGAACCCGGGACTCAGCGCCCGCAATCTGGGCAAGCGCTACAAGAAGCGCCCGGTGCTGCGTGATGTCTCCATCGGTGTACAGCGCGGTGAAGCGGTCGGATTGCTGGGGCCCAACGGCGCCGGCAAGACCACCTGCTTCTACATCATCACCGGCCTGATCTCGGCCGACTACGGCCAGATCAGCCTGGATGGCCACGACATCACCACCCTGCCCATGTACCGCCGGGCGCGGCTGGGGATCGGCTACCTGCCCCAGGAGGCGTCGATCTTCCGCGGCATGACCGTGGAGGAGAACATCCGCGCCGTGCTCGAGGTGGTGGAACGGGAACGCGACCAGCGCGAGCAGATGCTCGAGGACCTGCTGGCGGAGTTCACCCTGACCCATCTGCGGCGGACGCCGTCGGTGGCGCTGTCGGGCGGCGAGCGGCGACGCGTGGAGATCGCCCGCGCCCTGGCCTCGCAGCCGTCCTTCATGCTGCTCGACGAGCCCCTGGCCGGAATCGACCCCATCGCGGTGGGCGAAATCCGCGACCTCGTCTTCCACCTCAAGGATCGCGGCCTCGGCGTGCTGATCACCGACCACAATGTCCGCGAGACCCTCGATCTGATCGACCGCGCCTACATCCTGCATGACGGCCGGGTCCTGATGGAGGGAACGCCCGACGACATCGTCAATCATGACGACGTGCGCCGGGTCTATCTCGGCGAACGGTTCCGCCTCTAGGATCCCGCGCGATGGCCCTCTCCACGCGACTCGAGCTCCGGCAGAGCCAGAATCTGGTGATGACGCCGCAGTTGCAGCAGGCCATCAAGCTGCTGCAGCTCAACAACATCGAGCTGAGCGCCTTCGTCGAACAGGAGCTGGAGCGCAATCCGCTGCTCGACGACACCGGCCCCGATACGCCGGAGCCGGACAACCGCCCCGAGTCCGATTCGGCGGACGCCGGCGGCGACGGCTTCGGCGACGAGCCTCTGAGCGAGATGTTGATCGACGCGGAAAAGGGCGGCGGCGCGGAGGCGGAGTCAGCCCTCGACGCCGGCTATGACGACGTCCACGGCAATGACAGCCCCTCCGACCGGTTGAGCGAAACGCCCTCCGGCGGCGGCGATATCGGCGACAGCGGCGGCGGAAGCCTCGGCCAGATCGGCGGCGGCGGCTCGCACAAGTTCGACGACATGGATCTGAGCCTGGAGAACACGCTCAGCAACTCCGAATCGCTCCGCGACCACCTCACGGCGCAGCTCAACCTGGCGCCCGCTTCGGTCGAGGGGCGGCTGATCGCGGCGGCCATCATCGATTCCGTCGACGAGGACGGCTATTTCCGCGAGAACATCGAGGAAATGGCCGAACGGCTCGGCTGTTCGCCCGAGGCGGTCGAAGACGCGCTGGCGCTGGTGCAGGCCTTCGACCCCACCGGCGTCGCCGCCCGCGACCTGGCGGAGTGTCTGGCGCTGCAGTTGCGGGAACTCGACCGCTACGATCCGGCGATGAAGGCGCTGGTCGGCCGTCTCGACCTGCTGGCCAGGCAGGACTACCCGGCGCTGCTGCGCGAATGCGGGGTCGACGAGGAAGACCTGACGGACATGATCCGGGAGCTGAAACGCCTCGACCCGCGCCCCGGGCGGCAGTTCGAGACCGAAGAGGCGCAGACGGCGATCCCGGATGTCCTGCTGCGCCAGAAGCCCGACGGCGGCTGGCAGATCGAACTCAACCCCGAGACCCTGCCCAGGGTGCTGGTCAACAACCGCTACTACGCCGAGATCAGCGCCGTCACCAGGAAGGCGCAGGACAAGACCTATCTGACCGACTGCTTCAACAACGCCAACTGGCTGGTGAAGTCCCTGGAGCAACGCGCCAACACGATCATGAAGGTGGCGACCGAACTGGTGCGCCAGCAGGACGGATTCTTCGCCCACGGCGTCCAGCACCTCCGGCCGCTCAACCTGCGCACCATCGCCGACGCGATCGGCATGCACGAGAGCACGGTCAGCCGCGTGACCTCGAACAAGTACATCGGCACGCCGCGCGGCATCTTCGAGATGAAATACTTCTTCACAGCCTCGATCCCGGCGACCGACGGCGGCGAATCCCATTCCGCCGAAGCCGTGCGTCACCGCATCAAGGACCTGATCGAGGTAGAGACGCCGGACGCCGTGCTTTCGGACGACCGTATTGTCGAGATTCTGCGCGCCGACGGCGTCGACATCGCCCGGCGCACGGTGGCAAAATACCGCGAAGCCCTGCGGATTCCGTCGTCGGTCCAGCGGCGCCGGATGAAGCGGATGCAGCTCGACATGGCGCGCTGATACCCAGCTTGACTTGTCATGCGGCCCTACCTAAGGTCCGCGCCGCTTCGAGCGCCGGCTCCGACCATCGAGTTCGACAGACCTGTACCGGCCAAGAAGGGGTACCATGCACATCACCATTCAGGGCAAGCACATCGACCTTGGCGACGCGCTCCGCCAGCGCGTGACCGAGCGGCTGGAAGCCGCCGTGGGGAAGTATTTCGGCGACGCCATCGAGGGCAGCGCCACCTTCGCCAAGGACTCGACCGAAATCCGCGTCGACTGCCAGGTGCACGTGGGCCAGGACATCTATCTGAAGAGCCGCGGTAGCGCCGCCGACGCCCACAGCGCCTTCGATGACGCCGCCAACAGGATCGAGAAGCAGCTTCGGCGCTACAAGCGCCGCCTGCGCGACCACCATGCCCGCCAGCATCAGCTCGGCCAGCCGGCAAGGGCCGCACAGGACTACGTCATCGCCGCGCAGACGGAAGACGAGGAGCCCGAGGTCGACCGCGGCGAACATCCCGCTGTCATCGCCGAGACCCGCGCCTACATTCCCTCCTGCACCGTCAGCGACGCCGTCATGCGCATGGACCTGGCCGACAGCCCCGTGATGATGTTCCGCAATCTCGGCAATGACCGGCTGAACGTCGTGTACCGCCGCCCGGACGGCAATATCGGCTGGATCGACCCCAGCGACGGCTGACGGGCCCGTTTCCGGCCTTCGCCTCGACAACACAAGGTGAGCGTAGTGGATATCTCCGATATTCTGGTTTCAGACGCCGTGGTCATCGACCTCAGGGCAGGCAGCAAGAAGCACGTGCTTCAGGAGCTCGCCCGGCTGGCGGCCGGCCAGACCAGCCTGCACGAGCGGCGCATCTTCGATGTGCTGCTGGAGCGCGAACGCCTGGGAACGACCGGCGTCGGCGACGGCGTCGCCATTCCCCACGGCCGGATCGGGGAGGTCGACCACATCACCGGCCTGTTCGCCCGCCTGAAGGAGCCGGTCGATTTCGACGCCGTCGACGGCAAGCCTGTCGACCTCTTGTTCCTGCTGCTGGCGCCGGAGCAGGCCGGCGCCGACCACCTGAAGGCGCTGTCGAAGATATCGCGTCTGTTGCGCGACAAGGACAAGTGCGAGAAGCTTCGCGGGGCGAAGTCGGCAGACGCGGTCTACGCGGTCCTGGCCAGCGGATCGGCCTCCCAGGCGGCCTGAAGCAGCCGCGGATCCCGCGCGATCCGCCAGATCGCGTGAGGTGTGCATGATCGGTCGGCTTCTTCTTCTCCTCGGCCTGGTGGCGGCGCCCGCATTGGCGGCGGGCGCGGATGAACCGACGCTCGGGCTGCCTCTGCGCTGCGAACTCAACCGCACCTGCTTCATCCAGCAGTTCATGGACATCGACCCCGGGCCGGGAGCCAGCGACTACGCCTGCGGTCCACTCACCTATGACGACCATTCCGGGACCGACTTCCGGCTGCCCGACCGTCAGGCGATGCGCGACGGCGTCGAAGTCATCGCGGCGCTGGGCGGCGTCGTCCGCGGCACACGCGACGGCATGGCCGATGTCGACATCGCCACGATCGGCGGCCGCGAGGCCGTCAAGGGCCGCGAATGCGGCAACGGCGTCGTCATCGACCACACGGGCGGCTGGCAGACCCAGTACTGCCACATGCGCCAAGGCTCGCTCAGGGTCCGCACCGGACAGCGCGTCGAGAAGGGCCAGACGCTCGGCCTCGTCGGCATGTCCGGCGCCGCGCAGTTCCCCCACATCCATCTGGCGGTGCGCAAGGACGGCGCCGACGTCGATCCCTTCCGCGGCATCGAGCCGGAAATCCAGTGCGGCGGCGACTACAACGGACTCTGGGATCGGGAACTCACCGCCCAGCTCGACTACCGGCCGGGCGGCATTCTGAATGCCGGCCTCTATGGCAATGCGCCGCAGTACATCGACGTCAAGGAAGGCCGCGCCACGGTGGCGCGGATCGAGCCGGGCAGCCCGGCGCTGGTGGTCTGGTTTCACGTCTTCGGTATCCGCGAAGGCGACGTCATGCGCCTGCAGATCGAAAGTCCGGATGGCGGCGTCTTCCACGATGACACCCGCCCCGCGCACCCCAAGAACCAGGCGCAGTACTTCGCCTTTTCCGGCCGCCGCGCGCCCGACGGCGGTCTGAAACCCGGCGTCTACAGCGGCCGGGTCCAGATGCTCCGCGACGGCCGCGTCTACGACGCACGCCGGGTCTCGGTCGAGGTGCGCTAGAACAACCCTCGGTAAGATTGAATCGCCAGTCAAGCATCGGCGTCATGCCCGCCCCCCGAAAGGTGTCATGCCCGCCTTGTGCGGGCATCCGGCCAAGATCATCGACTTGCGGCAAAGCCGCTCCGGTCCCCCGCACAGAGGCGGGGGTGACACGCTGAGTGAGTGGCGGTTCAAACAAACATTGGAAAGATCTAGGCAGCCAGGCGCGCCATTTCCGCCCGCGCGGCCCACGCGCCCTCGGCGTCGCCGCAGAGGTCCAGCGCGTCGGCGTAGCGCCGCCAGCCATAGGCGCTGGTCGCCTTGGCGTCGACCCGCTCGGCCGCCAGCGCCCGCGCCAGCGCGCCCTTGCCGGCCGCCAGCGCGCTTTCCAGCAGCGTGCGTTCGAAGACGTCGCGCTGGGCGTGGCTGCCGCCCACCAGCGCGATCTCCTCGCGGACCGGCAGCAGCGTGTCCAGCACCTGCTGGTGGCGACCGGCACGAGCGGCCACGACCGCCTCGGCCAGCGGCAGGCCGATCCGGCGGTAGACCTCGCCCTGACTGGAGAAGTCGCCGTCCGAAGCGTCGCGCATGGACGCGATCATGTCCTTCGCCTCGGGCTCGCGCCCGGCTGCGGCCAGCGCCATGACGTAGTGCATGTCGGCAAAACACAGGATGTGGTCGTGGACGCGCTCCGCGGAGCGGTCGGCGAGTTCGTCCCAGCGGTCGCCGACGTTCACGCCCTCCTGCTCCAGCCGCCAGAGCATGGCGACGCCGTTGGTGATGTCGAGATATTCGTCGGTGCTCTCGGCCCTCACAGCCCGGTCGTAGAGCGCCAGCACCTCGTCGTGCTCGCCCAGCTCCAGATGGTAGAGGCAGCGGTGCCACCAGACGTGGAATCGGAAATTGTTGGTCCGGTTCCAGTCGGCCTCGTTGGCGCGGACCCAGCCGATGCCCTCGCGGTGGCGGCCCTGCATCTCCATGGCGTGGGCGACGGCGTGGGTCGCCCAGATATCGGCCGGATTCATCTCCACGGCGATGCGGCCGTGCCGCTCGGCGTTCGCATAGTCGCCCGACTCTTCGCAGGCGAAGGCGTGGACCCCGTGGATGAAGCCCGCGCCGGGCAGATCCCGCCCGGCCCAGTCGCGGATGACGCGCGCCGACTGCCGGCGCATGGCCGCGCCGCCGCGCATGTAGAAACTGGTGTAATGGGCCAGCCGGATCGCCATGGGATCGAAGGGCCAGTCGAGCATGACCGCTTCCCAGGCGTCGTTGGCGCCCTGCATGTCGCCGTCGACCCAGAGATCGAGGGCGCGGAAATGAAGCTTCTCGCGGGCGTTTAGCGCGCCGACTTCGGCCATCGGCAGCAACCGGTCGCGCGTCTCGGCCGCCTTGCGCGCCAGCGCCGGATGACAGAACAGCAGGAAGAAATAGCCGCGGTAGATCAGCGCCAGCGGCATCTCCGGATCGGCCGTCAGCGCCGCCTTCAGATGCGCGCCGGTGTCGAGGCGGAATCCCATATAGGCCAGCGCCGTCTCGTCCAGCGCCCGCGCCGCCTCGGCGTTCGCCGCGGTGACCGCGTTGCCCCAGGCATCCTCTTCCATCGCACCCTCCCCTGACCGAATGCGACAACGCTAACGCAGAACAGCCCGGCGGTGGAAGCAGGGTGACAGGCCGCGGGCGAGCGGCGAGACTTCCCGCCCATGACTGCCGCCGCCGATCCACCCGACGTCCTGCACCGGGTCCTCCCCCATATCGCGCTGTTCTTCGCCGTGGTCTTCCTCGGCACGTCCTTCGTGGCCGCGCGTGCGATCATGGCGGACCACGAGGGGCCGGCGACGCTGGGCCTCGCCCGCTATGTCGTCGGCGCCCTGACGCTGCTGCCCTTCGCGCTCGTGCTTTCGAAATGGCGGATCGGGCCGAAGGCGCTGGCCCTGGCGCTCGTCCTCGGCATGCTGCAGTTCGGCCTGTTCCACCTGTTCGTGAACACGGCCCTGCAGCAGATCCCGGCGGCGCGCGGCGCGGTGATCTTCGCGCTGATCCCGATCCTGACCATGCTGATCGCCGCCGCCGGCGGGCGCGACCGGCTGTCCTGGGTGATGACGGCCGCCGCCGTCCTCTCCTTCGCCGGGGTGGCGCTTGCGGTCGGCGAGGCCGCGTTCCGGCCAGCCGTCGGCGGCCACAGCTTCCTGGGTGAGGCGCTGTTCTTCCTCGCCGTCTGCTGCGGGGCGACCTACAACGCCTTCTCCGCGCGGCTCTACCAGAACCATTCCCTGTTCGCGATCTCGATCCTGACCATGACCGGCGGCTGCCTGTTCCTGCTGCCCTGGTCGCTGGCCGAGGGAACCGCGGACGTGCTCGCGACCTACACGGGCGACGACTGGCTGTGGTTCGCCTGGCTCGCCGTCTTCGGCGGCGCGGGCTCCATGGGCCTGTTCAACTACGGCCTGAGACGGCTTTCGCCCACCCGCGCGGCCATCTACGTACCGCTGAGCCCCATCGCCGCCACCGCTGCGGGCGCCGTGCTGCTGGGCGAGACCATCACGCCGCTGTTCCTCGTCGGGCTTGCCTGCGCCGTCGCAGGGCCGTTCCTGGTCGCCTATAGTCGGAGAAGGGAGGCACGCGCATGAACACTGCCGAAAACAAGGTCGCCATCGTCACCGGCGCGGCGCGCTATCGCGGCATCGGGCGGGCCATCGCGCTCCGGCTGGCGCGGGACGGCTTCGACGTCGTGGTCTCGGCCCGGAAGGCCGATCCCGAAGGATTTCCCGAACACGAGCGGGCCATGGGCTGGCAGGGCGTCGAAAGCCTGGCGGAGGAAATCCGGGCGATGGGCCGAAGCGCGCTGGCTGTCGACTGCGACGTCACCGACCAGGCGCAGGTGGACGCCATGACCGCCGCGACGCTTTCCGGGTTCGGACGGCTCGACGCCGTGATCAACAATGCCGGCGTCCCCAGCGGCGCAGGCGACACGCCGATTCTGGAAATCGACGACACCGAATGGCTGCGGACCGTCGACGTCAATCTGAACGGCGTCTACCGGGTCTCCAAGGCCGCGGCGCAGGCGATGGTCGAGGCCGGCAACGGCGGCGCCATCGTCAACCTGTCGTCGACCGCCGGCCGGGTCGGGATGCCCAACTACGGCGCCTACAGCGCCACCAAGTTCGCCGTGATCGGCCTGACCCAGCAGATGGCGGTCGAGCTGGCGCCCCACGGCATCAGGGTGAACTGCATCTGTCCGGGCTCGACGGACACCGACATGATGGACGGCACCTTCCGCCGCACCGCCGGCCGTGCCGGCACCGAGTTCGAGCGGATCAAGAAGGGCGTGCGCCGCCAGATCCCGCTCGGCCGCCAGGGGGATGTCGCCGAGCAGGCCTCGGCCGTGTCGTTCCTGGTCGGACCGGACGCCAGCTACGTCACCGGGCAGACGCTGAACGTCGACGGCGGGCTGAGAATGGATTGAGGGAACGGAAGCCATGAAGATCGACGGCGGCTGCCTTTGCGGCCACATCGCCTACGAGGCGGAGATCGACTCGGAAAAGGTCGGCGTCTGCCACTGCACCGACTGCCAGATCAACTCCGGCACGGCCTTCCGCGTCGCGGTGATGGTGCCGCGGGAGAACCTCCGCATTCTCTCCGGCGAGATGAAGGTCTACGTCAAGATCGCCGAGAGCGGGAACAGGCGGGCCCTGTCCTTCTGTCCCGAATGCGGCACCTCGATCCACGGCGGCAATGTCGACGGTACGGGTCCGGTCTCGCTGCGCATCGGCACGGCGCGCCAGCGCGCCGAACTGCCGCCGCAGACGCAGATATGGTGCCGTTCGGCTCTGCCCTGGGTCGACGATCTGGGCGCAGTGCGGAAGATCGAGATGCAGGGCCGCCCGCCCCGCTGACGGCGTTTGGCCCCGCTTCCGCAATTGGCTATCATCGTTCCTTAGGGGAAAGCGATTGGGGAGCCATGCCATGAAACCGTCGATACTCGAAGCCACCAAGATCCAGGCCAAGATGCTCATTCCGGTCGTGAAGCGGCTGGAACAGGAACTCGGCAAGGAAGAGGCGCACCGCATCGTCGGCGAAGCCATCGCCCAGAACTATGTCGCCTGGCGCGAGAAGCTGGGCTTCGTCGAGGACAGCCACCCCGCCGACGACAGGGGCGAAAGCGGCAATGCGCCGGCCTTTCCGGTCGAGGAGGAAGTCGTCGAGAACACGCCCGACGCCTATGGCCACAATATCACCGGCTGCGCCTTCGCCGACTGGTTCCGCGCGATCGGGGAGCCGGAGATCGGCGCGCTGATGACCTGCGGCGTCGACTTCGCGGCGGAGGAACGCATCCGGCCGGGCTGGGAATTCACCCGCACCCAGACCCGGATGCAGGGCGCGCCGCATTGCGACTTCCGCTGGCGCCGCAAGACGGCCGGATAAGCGCGCTCAACCTACCTCGACGTCGTCGCGATGGCCGGCGAGGCGGGCGGCGTATTTCGGCATGACGTCGGGCATCATCGATCCGCCCGGCGGCGGCCGGTCGACGCCGAACACCACCTTCGGGAAATCCAGATCCTTCTGCACCGCCCAGATGGCGTCATGCTCCACCGGCGGCAGGATCCGGGCCGGATCGCCGACAGCCACCCAGCCGATGGGCACGGTCGCGCCCTCGGCCAGCACCGTGCGGATGTGGACCACGCCGTTGATGCGGACCTCCGCGCCCGCGCCGATCACCGCGCCGTTGAAGACCGAGGCTCCCGTGGCGATGAAGACGTTGTGGCCGACCCGGCAGCCGGTCAGGTAGGCGCGCGGACCGACGAGGACGTTGTCGCCGATATCGAGGGCTGCGCCGCGCACCCCGCGCAGCACCGCGGTGTCCATGATCACGCAGTTGGCGCCGATGGCGATCGAGCCCGATTCGGCGGTCAGCACCGCACCGAAGCCGACGGAGGTATTGGCGCCCACGGTGACGTCGCCGCAGATGACGGCATTCGGCGCGATCCGCGCCGAGGGATCGATCCGGGGCGCCTTGCCCTCGTGCTCCAGCAGCGTCACGCGGACTCCCTGAGCGCGGCCGCCTGGGCGAGGTCGACGGAAACCAGCTGGCTCACGCCGCGCTCGGCCATGGTGACGCCGAACAGGCGGTCCATCCGCGCCATGGTGATCGGGTTGTGGGTGATCACCAGAAAGCGCGTGCCGCCATGGCCGGCGAGTTCATCCAGCAGGTCGGCCAGGCGCTCCACATTGGAATCGTCCAGCGGCGCGTCGATCTCGTCGAGAACGCAGATCGGCGCCGGATTGGTCAGGAACACCGCGAACAGCAGCGCCGTCGCCGTCAGCGCCTGCTCGCCGCCCGAGAGCAGCGTCAGGATCTGCATGCGCTTGCCCGGCGGGCTCGCCATGATCTCCAGCCCGGCCTCGAGCGGATCGTCGGCCTCGGTCAGCGCCAGCCGCGCCTCGCCGCCGCCGAAGACCCGGCGGAACAGCTTCTCGAAATGGCCGTTGACGGTCTCGAAGGCCTCCAGCAGCCGCGCCCGCGCTTCGCGATTCAGGCTGCCGATGCCCTGACGCAGGCGCTGGATCGCGCCTTCCAGGTCGGCCCGCTCGGCGGCCAGGGTGTCCAGCTTCTCCTGCACCTCCTGGGATTCGATCTCGGCCCGCAGGTTCACCGGACCCATGTTCTCGCGCTCCCGGCGCAGCCGCTCGATCTTCCGCTCGCAATCGTCCAGCGGCGGCAGTTCGGCGTCGGGCTCCAACCCCGCGACCTCGAGCACCTTCTGCGGCGGGCACTCCATCGCCTCGCGGACTTCCCGGGTCAGACGCTCGATCGCCTCGCGGGCATGTTCGGCGGCGGCTTCGCGGCGCACCAGATCCTCGCGCGCCGCCTGCACGGTCGCCTGGACCTGTTTCAGCGCCCGGTCGGCCTCGGCCAGTTCGGTCTGGGCGGCAGCGAGGCGCTCGACGGCGCCGGCCCGCCCCTGTTCGGCCTCGGTGATCCTGCCCCCCAGTTCCACGCGCCGGGCAGCGATCTCCTCGGGACGGTGCTTCAGATCCTCGATCGCCTGTGCGGAGGCATCGCGGCGCTCGGCGAGTTGCGCCATACCCCGGGCCGCCTCGTCGGCGCGCTTCTGCCAGCCCTCCCGGTCGCGAGCGATCTCCTCAAGCCGACGGCGGCGGAAGCGGCGTTCGCGCTCGATTCGGTCCTGCGTCTGGCGCGCCTGATCGAGCGCTTCGCGGGCCTGCCGAACGCGCTCGCGGCGCTCGTTCGCTTCGCGCTCGGCCGTATCGACAGCCGGCAGGCCGGCCATCTCCTTCTCCAGCGCCGCGCGAGCCTCCTCGGCCTGTCCGAGTTCGGTCTTCAACGCTTCGAGCATGGAGCCCAGCCGGTCGCGCTTCTGGCGCTCGGCCTCCGCCTGCCGGCGCAGCACGTCCAGTTCCCGCCCCGCCTCCGTGAAGCGGTTCTCGGCCTCCTTGCGGCGGGCCCGGGCAGACCGCTCGGCCTCGATGGCGCGGGCGACGGCGTTGCGGGCGGCGTTCATCGCGGCCTCGGCCCCGGTCACCGCTTCGGCGGCGGGCTGGCGGTCAGTCTTCAGGGCCGCCAGCCGGTTCTGCTGCTCCAGCCGGAGGGCGCCGGCGGCCTGTTTGCCGGCGCGGCGGCGGTAGCCATCCCAGCGCCAGAGGTCGCCCGCGCGGCTCACCAGCCGCTGACCGGGTTTCAGTTCCGCAGCCAGTGCTTCGCCGGCTTCAATATCCTGCACAACGCCCGTTGCGGCCAGCCGCCGCGCCAGCGCCGCCGGTCCCTCGACCTTCTCCGCCAGCGCCGGGACACCGCCGGGCAGCGGGCCCGCGTCCAGCGGTTCCATCTCGTCCCAGCGCGAGACAGCCTCACGCTCCAGTCCGCCGTCCACGCCATCGCCCAGCGCCGCGGCGAAGGCATTCTCGAAGCCGGCGGCGACCTTCACCATGTCGATGATGCGCGCATGGCTCGCCGGCTTCTCCTTCGCCAGCAGCCGCTCCAGCGTCGCCATCTCCGTCTCCAGCGCCGACAGCCGGCCCCTGGCCGCGCGCTCGGCCTCGGCCGCGGCATCGAGGCGCTTCTCCACCTCGGCGCGCGCCGCTTCGGCCTTCTCGGTCTCGGCGCCGGCGCTCTCGGCGATCTCCCGCTGCTCGCCCTGAACCTCTTCCAGCGCCCGGAACCGCTCGTCGAAGCCGCCGGTCGCGGCCTGCGCCAGTTCGCGTTCGGCGTTGGCGATACGCCGGTCGAGGTCGGCCTTGCGGCGACCCTGCTCGTCCAGTTGCCGCGCCAGCGCCCCGCGCCGCGCCTTGAGTTCGGCCAGCCGTTCCGTCGCGCCGGCGAGTTCCGCCTCCGCGGCCTCCACCGCGTCTGCCGCCCCGCGGGCCTTCGCTGCCGCCGCATCGGCGGCCTGGTCCTCGCCCTCCGAGGCGTCCTTCAGATCTTCCGCTTCCCGGTCCAGTTCCTTCAGCCGGTCGAGCGCATCCTGGCGGCGGCCTTCCTCGCGGGAGATATCGCCGTCGGACTGGGCGAGACGGTCCCTGAGATTGGCCACCGTCTCGTTGAGCCGCGCTTCCTCGTCATCGAGCTTTTCGCGCCCGGCCAGCAGCCGCTGCAAAGCGGCCGCCGTCTCCGCCTCCCGCTGACGCAAGGGCTCGATCCGCGCCGCCTGTTCGGCCTGCACGGCGCTGGCCGCGGCTGCGCCTCGCGTCGCCTCGTTGACCGCCCGCTGCGCTTCTTCCAGCGCGCTGCGGGCCGCGTTCATCTCTTCCAGGGCGGCCGTGAAGCGCAGATGGTGGATCATCGCCTCGACCTGGCGGATCTGCGCCGAGAGGTTGCGGTAACGCGAGGCCTGCCGGGCCTGCTTCTTCAGATTGCCGAGTTGCTGCTCGAGCTGGCTGGTGACGTCATCCAGCCGCTCGAGATTGGTCTCGGCCCCCCGGAGACGGAGTTCCGCTTCATGCCGCCGCGAATGCAGCCCGGTGATGCCGGCGGCCTCCTCCAGCAGCAGGCGGCGTTCCTGCGGCTTGGCGCCGATCAGCGCCCCGACCCGGCCCTGGCTGACGATCGCGGTCGAGCGCGCACCGGTCGCCATGTCGGCGAACAGGAGCTGGACGTCCTTGGCGCGCACCGGCCCGCCGTTGATGCGATAGTCCGAGCCGTGCTCCCGGGTGATCTTCCGCGTGATGGCGAGTTCAGGATGCTCGGCGTAGTCGGGCGGGCCGTCGCGGCCTGCATTGTCCAGCGTGACCTGCACTTCCGCCTGGTTGCGCGCCGGCCGCGTCGCCGAGCCGGCGAAGATGACGTCGTCCATCTCGCCGCCGCGCATGTTCTTGGGCGAGGTCTCGCCCATCACCCAGCGCAGGGCCTCGACCAGGTTGGACTTGCCGCAACCATTGGGCCCCACCACGCCGGTCATGCCCGGCGCGATGGAGAGCTCCGTCGATTCGACGAAAGACTTGAATCCGACCAGTCTGAGCTTGGTGAACTGCAACGCCTTCCGCCGACCTCCGTTCAGACCCTAGGACGAGAGGCCCCGAAGCGCCGCGGCCACGCTCTCGTAGTCGTTGCCGCCCTCGTGCTTCTCGCCGTTGATGATCAGCGTCGGTGTACCTTGGACACCGAACTTCTCGTGGCCGGTCAGGCGCGACTGCAGAATCATGTCCTGCAGTTCCTCGCTGGCCAGGCAGCGGTCGAACTCCTCCGGCGAGACGCCGCCCAGGCTGGCGATCCGGCGCAGCTCCGCCATCGGATCCTGCGCGCGCGTCCACTTCTCCTGCTGCTTGAACAGGACGTCGATGAAGGCGAAGAACCGCTGCTCGCCGCCGCAGCGCGCCAGCATGGCCGCGGCGAGACCGGGCCTGTCGAAGGGGAATTCCCGGAAGATGAAGCGGACCTTACCCGTATCGATCCAGTTTTCCTTCAGCTTCGGCCAGGTGGCGTGATGGAAACTGGCGCAGTGCGGACAGGTCATCGAGGCGTATTCGATCACCTCGATCGGCGCGTCCTCGGCGCCCATCGTCATGTCGCCGGTGGCCCAGGGCTTGTCCTCGGCCAGCGCCGGCGCAAATGGAAGCGCCAGCCCCAGGGCCGCCCCGCCGATCATCACCTGTCGCCGTGATAGTGTCATCACCGCCTCGCGCACACCAGATATAGTGTCAGTATAGGTGGGCATGATGCTCTCCTCAATCTCTAAAAGCCGCTGCAATGGATGATGGGGAATATGGCCTGAATTGGGCCTGACGGATCATCCCACGATCACGTGAGCAGTGATATAAACACCGCCCGTCCCATCGCCAGCCCCCATGGAGCGACGCCATGCAACTGACCGAAGATCAGACACTGATTCGCGACGCGGCGCGCGCCTTCTGTCTGGGCGAACTGGCCCCGGGCGCCATGGAGCGCGACCGTTCCGGCGAACCGCCGATGGCGCTGCTGCGCCAGATGGGCGAACTGGGACTCATGGGCATGACCGTGCCCGAGGAGCTGGGCGGGGCCGGTGCGGACATGACCGCCTACGTGCTGGCACTGATGGAGGTCGCGGCCGCCGACGGCGCGGTCTCCACCATCATGAGCGTCAACAACTCGCCCTGCTGCGCGGCGCTGCTGCGCTATGGCACCGATGCGCAGAAGGCGCGCTGGCTGAAACCCATGGCCGCCGGCGAGATCATCGGCGCCTTCTGCCTGACCGAGCCGCAGGCCGGCTCCGAGGCCTCCAACCTGAAGACCCGGGCCGTGCGCAGGGGCGACAGTTGGGTGATCAACGGCACCAAGCAGTTCATCACCTCCGGCTCGATCGGCGGCGTGGCCCTGGTCTTCGCCATGACCGATCCGGACAAGGGCGCGAAGGGCATCTCCGCCTTTCTGGTGCCCACGGACACGCCCGGCTACCGCGTCGCCTCGAAGGAGGAAAAGCTGGGCCAGCGCTGCTCCGATACCTGCCAGATCGCCTTCGAGGACTGCGAGATCCCGGCGGAGAACCTGGTCGGCGAGGAGGGCCGCGGCTACGCCATCGCGCTCGCCAACCTGGAGACCGGCCGCATCGGCATCGCCGCCCAGGCCATCGGCATGGCGCGCGCGGCCTACGAGCGGGCGGCCGCCTACGCCCGCGAGCGCACCGCCTTCGGCAAGGCGATCGTCGAGCACCAGGCCGTGGGCTTCCGCCTGGCCGACATGAAGACGCGGATCGAGGTCGCCAGCCAGATGATGTTCCACGCCGCTGACCTGAAGCAGCGCGGCGCGCCCTGTCTGCAGGAGGCTTCGATGTGCAAGCTGTTCGCCTCGGAGATGGCCGAGCAGGTCTGTTCCGACGCCATCCAGATCCACGGCGGCTATGGTTACGTCGCCGACTACGAAGTCGAACGCATCTACCGCGACGTCCGGGTCTGCCAGATCTACGAGGGCACCTCGGACGTACAGCGCCTGGTCATCGCCCGGCAGATCGCCGCCGGGGCGTAGCGATCAGGGGAGTTCGGTGTCCTTCGGCGGCCAGGCCGGACGGTCCGGGGCATAGAGCTTCGTGACATGCCCCATCTTGCGGCCGGGCCGGACCTCCGCCTTGCCGTAGAGGTGCAGGCTGACGTCGCCGGCGGCGAGCCGGGCCCAGTCCTTCGCATCGTCGCCGATCAGGTTGCGCATTACCGCGCGGTGATGGAACCCGGGCGCGCCCAGCGGCAGGCCAGCAGTGGCGCGCACCTGCTGCTCGAACTGGCTGACGCGGCATGCCTCGATGGTCCAGTGACCGGAATTGTGCGGCCGGGGCGCCATCTCGTTGAACAGCACGCCTTCCTCGGGGGTCACAAAGAATTCGACCGCCAGCAGGCCGACCACGTCCAGCGCCTCGATCAGCGCGCGCGTCGCCTCCTCGGCCAGCTTCGAGGCGGCGGAGGGTCCGGGTGACGGCGCGATGGTCAGCGAGAGAATATGATTGCGGTGGCGGTTCTCGACCGCCGGATAGCAGCGCACCTCGCCGTCGACGCCGCGCGCCGCGATCACCGAGATCTCCGATGTGAACTCGACGAAGGATTCCAGGATCGCTGCAGGCCGGCCCAGTTCGTCGAACGCGGCCGCCGCATCCGCCGCCTTGCGGATCATCCGCTGGCCCTTGCCGTCATAGCCCTCGCGCCGGGTCTTCAGCACCGCCGGCGCGCCGATGGCCGCGATCGCGTCCGCAAGGTCGGTATCGCTGGTCACCGGCTCGAAGGGCGCCACCGGCACGCCGAGTTCCCGCGCCACGGTCTTCTCCCGAAGCCGGTCCTGGGCGACCGCCAGCACCTTCGCCCCGGGGCGGACAGGGACCTTTTCCGCCAGCCTCTCGACGGCCGATACCGGCACGTTCTCGAACTCCAGGGTCACGGCGTCGACCTGTTCCGCGAAGGCGTCCAGCGCGCCCAGATCGTCCCACCGGGCCACAGTCGCCGCCGCCGACACCTGGGCGGCGGGGCTGTCGGCTTCCGGCGTGAAGACATGCACGCGGTAACCCAGCCGCGCGGCGGCGAGCGCCATCATGCGGCCGAGCTGTCCGCCGCCCAGCACGCCGATGGCCGAGCCTGGAGGCAGGGCCGTCATCCGCGTTCGGGTTCTTCCGCGACGGCCTCGCTCTGCCGGCGGCGCCAGTCGTCCAGCCGGGCGGTCAGTCCGGCGTCCTGCAGCCCGACGATGGCGGCGGCGAGCAGCGCGGCGTTCTTCGCCCCGGCCTTGCCGATGGCCAGTGTGCCGACGGGCACGCCGCCCGGCATCTGGACGATCGAAAGCAAGCTGTCCATGCCGCTGAGCGCCTTGCTTTCGACGGGCACGCCGAGCACCGGAACGCTGGTCTGCGCGGCGACCATGCCGGGCAGATGCGCGGCGCCGCCGGCGCCGGCGATGATCGCCTGCAGCCCCCGCTCGCGGGCCGTCCGCGCATAGTCGGCCATCCTGTCGGGCGTGCGGTGCGCCGAGACGATGCGGACCTCGTGGGGCACCGCCAGCGCCTCGAGGATCTCCACGGCATGCGCCATGGTATCCCAGTCCGACTGGCTGCCCATGATGACGCCGACTTTCACGTCGGCCGGGTTGGCGCTCATGTCGTCTCTCGCCCCCAGTGCGTTCGACGGGAAAAGAAAGCGGCGGAGTATAGGCGGCGCACCCCCCGAGGCAAGCGAGGAAAGCCGGAGAGGCCGGGAAAGCGTTTGTTAACATTCCTGCACCAGACTACCTCGGACAAGCACCGAGGCCCGACCGGGAGCAACCAATGAAGATCGGCGGATATCCGTCAGTCCAGAACGTCCGCCCGACCGAAAGGAAGCACCCGGCCTCGCGGTCCTCGGCGTCGACGTCCGTCGATTCCAGTGGAATCGGCGAGATCCGCGACACCACCGAGCTGTTCGGCGTGCCGGATGCGGAACTGACGCCGAAGGTGCGCCAGGCCTTCCTCAACCTCATGGCGGAAGTCGAGACCCTGCGCCAGGAGCTGCATGCGTCCCAGCGCCGCGTCGGCGAACTGGAGAAGCTGGCCGACCAGGACCCGCTGGCTCCGGTTGCGAACCGCCGCGCCTTCGTCCGCGACATGAGCCGGATGATGTCCTACACGGACCGCTACGGCGTACCGTCCAGCCTCGTCTTTTTCGACGTCAACGGACTGAAGGACATCAACGACCGCTACGGCCACGCCGCCGGCGACCGCGCGCTGCTGAACGTGGCGCAGGCGCTGCTGGAGAATACCCGCGAATCGGACGTCGTGGGCCGGCTGGGCGGCGACGAGTTCGGCGTCATCCTGGCCCAGGCCAATGACGAGGTGGCGAACGCGAAGGCGGAGGAACTGGCCGAGAGCATCCGCGCCCGGCCGGTGGTGACAGACAACGCAACGGTCCCGCTGGATGTCGCCTACGGGGTCTTCCCCTTCCGCGCCGAAGAAGACGCCTCCGAAGCGCTGGCCGAGGCTGACCGGCGCATGTACGAGAAGAAGCGGCAGATGAAGGCCGACGCGGCCTGACGAAACGTCAGGCGATGATGTCGGGCTCCAGCAGCACTTCCAGCTTGCGGATCTCGTCGCGGACCTGAAGCTTGCGCCGTTTCATGCGCTGCATCTGCAGATCGTCATAGGCGCCGCGCTGGCTGAGCGCGTCGATAGCCGCATCCAGATCGTTGTGCGCGACCCTGAGTTCGGCCAGCCGCCCTTCGATCCTTTGCCGATCCGCGCCGACGACTTCCGTCATGGCATTCGCTCCCGCTGGTCAATGATGCCGATCGAACGGCTCGATCACAGCCGCTTTGCGCGTGGCGGCGCTTCTGGCATAGTCCGCCGGCGCCGAACGGCCGTGGCCGGGAAATTCTATCACGGGTCCGGCGCGCAATCACGGTTTTGAGCCTGGAAGGGCGTGCAGCGGGAGCGAATTCTATGGCGGTGTTCTCCGCAGGCGTCTTTCCGCCGAATGAATTGTGGGACTACACGACCCGCGTCTATGCGCGCGGGCGCGCCAAGGACGCCTGTCTGACCCTGCAGGAGCGCGTCGGGCTGGACGTCAACGTCGTTCTGTATTGCTGCTGGGTCGCATCGAGCGGCCGCGGCGCCTTCCGGAAGGACGAACTGGAAGGTGCGCTGGACGCCGTCGCCGAGTGGCGCGTGCATGTCGTCGAAACGCTGCGCGAACTGCGCCGGCAGCTGAAGGGCGGCATCGGCGAGGCGCCCCGGCCGCTTTCCGACGACCTGAGGCGCGTGGTCGTCGAATGCGAGCTCCATTCCGAACATGTCGAGATTCTGATCCTGCACAGGTCGATGGCGCGCCCCGGCACGGGAACCTTCGACCGCTACCAGCAGATCGAGGATTCGATCGCCAACCTGCTGCGCTACCTGACCGTTATGGAAGTGGAGCCGGAGGACGCAGGCTTCGAGGAACTGGTCGAGGTGCTGGCCGCGGCCTTCCCCGAGGAAAACCGCCAGCGCATCGCCTCGATGTGTCAGGGCATGGCCTTCCGGCTCACGGCGGGCGACGAGGGCGTGCTTGGCCGCTGAGACGGTTTCGCGCGGCAGGAAGTTGTCCGGCCGGCATCACTTTTTTGCAATCGGCGCTTGAACCCCGCGCTTCCGAATCTCAACATTGCATTTGGATGACAGCCGTGTTCGCGGCTGCCGCGTCACTCAACCTGAACAAAGGGGAAGCACGTGACAGCGAAGCATGAATTCCAGCAGTTGAAGAAGAAGCACGCGGACCTGGACGAGGCCCTGCGACGCGAAGAGGCGCGTCCGTTGCCGGACGAGGCCCTGATTTCCCGACTGAAGAAGCAGAAGCTCATGCTGAAGGACGAGATGGCCGCTCTGGAGTCCAGCGCCGCCTGACCCCTCTTCGAGGCTCACGCGCAGGAGGCCCTGTCTGAACGGCGGGGCCTTTTGTTATTCTGACCCCATGGAACAGGAAAACGACCTCGGCCCCCGCCTCGCCAGGGCCTTCGACAGACGGTTCGGCGGCGGCCACTCGGTCGAGCGTCTGGAGCGCCTGTCGGCCGGCGCGTCCCGTGAATCCTATATCTTCGAGGTTCTCGCGCCCGACGGCGGGCGGCGGTCCCTGATTCTCAAACGCGATCCCCCTGGCGCGGCCCACGACGAGGACGACCCCGACAACCGTTTCGGCGCCGACCGGCCGACGGAGGCTGCGATCGTCGCCGCTGCCCACGCGGCAGGCGCCCACGCGCCGGCGATGATCTTCTGCGCCGATGACGCCGACAGCCTCGGCGCAGCCTTCGTCATGGAGGCGCTGGAGGGCGAGACCCTGCCCCAGAAGATCCTGCGCGATCCGGCGCTGGCCAAGGCGCGGGCGCGCCTGCCCGCGGAAATGGGCGCGGCGCTGGCGCGCCTGCACGCGGTGCCGACCCGGGAACTGCCCCGGCTGCGCACCTTCCGGCTGGATGATCACCTGGCCGCCTTCCGGGCGATTCTGGACGGATACGGCCAGCCGCAACCGGGCTTCGAATACGGTCTGCGCTGGCTGGAGAAGCATCGCCCGCCCGACGAAGCGCCGGTCTTCGCCCATGGCGACTTCCGGATGGGCAACATCATCGTCGATACGCAGGGCCTGGCTGGGATTCTCGACTGGGAAGTCGGCCACCTGGGCGACCGGCATGTCGACCTGTCCTGGCCGTCCGTCCGCGCCTGGCGATTCGGGCGCGACGACCGTCCCTTCGCCGGCGTCGGACCACGCGAGACGTTCTTCGAGGCCTACGAGGCCGCCGGCGGCGCCCCGATAGATCCGGAAATCGTGCGCTACTGGGAAGTGCTCGGCACGCTGCGCTGGGGCGTCATGTGCATGACCATCGGCCAGCGGTTCACCTCCGGCCGCGAGGCCTCGGTCGAGAAGGCGGTCATCGGGCGGCGGGTCGCCGAGACCGAACTCGACTTCCTGGACCTGATCGACGTCCTGTGACTCCGCGCCCGCCGCGAAGCCGGCACAGCCCGGGCAAATGCCGCCGCGCGGCCTACTGGCAGAGGCGGTAGCCGCGCCTGCGCACCTTCACGTCCAGGTGCAGGTGGTCGGCGTGCGCCGCATCGGTGCCGGGCCCGATCACGGTCGTGAAGCTCAGGCAGGCAGCGGCGCGAACGGCCTGCTGGAACGCCTCTTCCGCGTCGCCCTCCCCCTCGCGCGGCTCGACCGCCAGACTGTCGCCGCCGGCGAAGCGGAACCCCATGACGTCGACCGCGTTGCCGAACGCATGTTCGGAAAGCCGCCCGCTGGCCGAATTGTTCCGCCGGCGGCAGACATAGACCGAGCCGTGATCCAGACCGGTCAGCCGACCCCGGTCCGGCAGATGCGTGGCGGCCGGGACGACGAAGCCCGACACCCACTCCGCCAGGGCGCGCGCCGTCGCGCAACGCATGCGGGCGGGAGGACGCAGCACGACGCCGGGAACGATCTCCGTCACCCTGAGCGGCCGGGCGACGCCGCAGCTCGCGTCCTCGCTTTCGATCCGGTCGGCGATCTCGTAGGCCGCGCCATAGACATCCAGCGCCGCCCGACAGGCCGCGAACGCCACGTCCGGTTCGGCGAGGCGTTCCGGCGCGGGGATCGGCGGCGGCTCGGGTCCCGGCGCAGGCGCGATTTCCGCTTCGGTGGCCTCGGCGTCATCTGCAGCGTTCCCGCGCGGCGCTTCGGCGGCTTCCGTCCTGTCTGCGGCATCGGGTGGCGGCGGGGGTGGCGTTTCCGCCGGTCTGGACGGCGGCAACGGGGGCGGCGCGCCGTTCCCGTTGCCCGCACCCTGCGCCAGGACGGACGCCGTCAGCCCCGCCAGCAGCGCCATGCCCGCCCTGATCGTGCCGATGCGTTCCATTGTCCCTTCCGGCTGTCGCCATCGCGCGCGCCCGGGCGGCGCGGCTGGAAGGTCAGATGGGTTCGTCGGAAGGGGACGCAAGCGGCCCGAAGGTCGCGCGCCTCAGATGCGAACGGAGGGGGAAATGGTGGAGCCAGGCGGAATCGAACCGCCGACCTCTTGAATGCCATTCAAGCGCTCTCCCAACTGAGCTATGGCCCCACCGGGGGCACAAGCCGCGGCCCGTGCCTTCGAGGAAGCGGGTTTTATGCAAGCCCCGAAGGGATTGCAAGCCCGGATTGGACCCTACCGCTTCTCGTCGTCCTCGTCGTCGGTGACGGCGGTATCGTCTTCTTCGTCGTCGTCGGAATCCGAATCGGAATCAAGCGGATCGAGGATGACCTCCTTCTCCTCGTCGAGATCCATCGGCTCGTTGTTGTCCTCGGCGTCGACGTCGGAGGACGCGGTGTCGTCCTCGTCATCATCGTCGTCGTCGTCCTCGATGAGGGCCTCGTCCTCGTCGTCATCTTCCAGAAGCGTGCCGTCGTCATCGTCGTCGTCGTCGACTTCCTTCTCGACCTTCTTCGGAGCCGGCTTCTTGACCTTCTCCTCCTGCGTCGGACGGCGCTGCTTGAACACGACGACGGGCTGATTCTCCGTGCCGCAGCTCGGGCAGACCAGTGGCGTCTTGTTGAAGTCGTAGAACTTCGTGCCGCAATTGCTGCAGCTATGCTTGGTGCCCCATTCGGGTTTCGCCATGACGGCAGCTCCGCAATTGTTCGGTGTCAACCATGGATTCTCGGACGGCGGTCAATAGCCACTGTCCGGCAGGGATGTCAAAGCATGTTTGACCCGCGCCCCGCCCGCCGGTCACCAGCCCGCGCGCCAGCGATACAGGACCACCCGTATGCGCCAGAGCAACCTGCCCGTCGCCGCATAGCGCCAGGCGTTGGCGATCCGCCGCCAGGCCGTGCGTCCGGCAAGGCGGAATCGCTGCGCCAGAAGATTCACGCGGCCGGCACGGCGTCCAGCGGTCATGTCGGGTTCATATCCCTTCTTCGCAAGCATCTCGCCGGCGCCCTGCTGGGTCAGCGCGATCTCCACGTCGGTGAGTTCCTGCCGCCAGGCCTCGATGCGGTCGGCCTTCGGCTTCTCGGCGAGGTTCCCGTGCAGATGACGCTGGTCCTCCGGAATGCGCGCCAGATAGGCGTCGCCTTCCGGGCCGGCGGCGTTGCCCAACGGCGGCAGGTCCTCACGGCTGACAAAGCGCCGAACCGCCGCCATGGTGGCGTCATAGGCGGTGATCAGGTCTTCGTAGCGGACCTCCATCAGGTCCGGGCCCGCCACCCGGTCCACGCGCCGCGCATTGGCCGCCCAGCGCCGCGCGGCGTCCAGCGGGTCCTCGTTCATCGACCGCGCGGTGTAGGAGCCGACAGACTGTTTCTGGCTGCCGAAGACGCCGCGGGGATCGCGGATGATGTGGAGATACCTGGCCGACGGTATCTCCCGTCTGAGACGGGAGATGTGGTGGGTCAGACGCGTCCCCTTCACCAGGTAGTAGGGCGCCGCCGCGCCGGCGAAATGCAGGTCCAGCACGGCGCGGACGATCGCCTCGAAGGGCGCCGGCATGGCGAGTCCCGCCAGCCGCGCGCGCAGCTCCTCGCGCCCGACGCCCCACTGGCCGAACTTCTCGTCGCCGAAGAGCGTCTCCACCACCCGGTCGACGTCCGCCGCCGAGCGGATCGCCGAACCGGTTTCCAGCAGATCCGCGAAAGCCTCCGTCTCGATGGTGACCGCGACTTCCCCGTGCTGGTCGAGGCGGCTGGCGAGAAAGGTCGAGCCCGACCTGTTCTCGTACATCAGGAAGACGATCTGGCGCTGTTCGAGGGGGACGGTCATCGCCGGCGCAGGATAGACCGCAACGCGCCGAAGGTCAGCGTCTTCGGGTCGGGCAGCGATAGCGCGCCGGTCAGCCGCCAGGCGAAATAGGTATGCAGGGCCATGCGCGCGGTGATGGTCAGCGCAGTGACCACGGCGACGCCGGTCGCGCCGTGTTGCTTCACGACCAGGATATTGGCGATCACGTTCACGGCCAGCGCGCCCAGCGTCAGCGCCGACATCAGGTTCTGATGCCCGGCCATCTGCAGCATCATGCCGGGACTGCCGACCACGGCGCTGACCACATGACCGGCCGCGAGGATGATGAGAACCGTCGCCGCATCGCCGTAGGGAGCGCCGAACAGCAGATCGAGAATGGGCTCGGCGAACAGCACGATCAGCACGAAGACCGGCACCGAGACGACCGTCGACCAGGTGGCCGCGATCCGCGCCATGCGCTCGAAGTCGCGGATACGCCCCTCCGCATGCAGCGCGGCGAGAAGCTGCGGCAGGGCCATGTTGATCACCGACAGGCCGAAGATCACCAGGTTGGTGACCCGGATCGCCGCGCCATAGAGCGCGACTTCCGTGGCGTCGCGGTAGAGGCTGAGGATCCAGACGTCGGTCGCCTTCAGCACCAGCGCGCCGGAGGAATGCAGCAGCATGGGCGCCGACAGCACGGCGAGATGCCGCGCGCCGAACGCCTCGTCCGCCGGCGGGCCGCCGCTGTGACGCGCCACGAAACGCAGACACAACCCCATGGTCAGCAGCGCGATCAGGGCCGACGCCGCGGCGTAGATCTCGACAACCGCCCAGACGCCGGCGGCCTGGCCACCGGCCAGCAGGGCGAGGGCCGCGAGAAACACCAGCCCCTCGCGCGGCGCCGACAGCAGCAGCGCGCCCGAGCGCACCCGTCCGACACCGCGCAGGAAGGCGGAGCCGATCTCCTCGGCCGCACGGGTCAGGATCACCACGGCGATGAGGCCGGCCATCAGCCAGCCCAGTTCGCGCTTGAACAGCGACGTCTCCATCGCCGGCCAGAGACCGAGCAGCACCGCAGTCAGCGCGACGCCGACGGCCGCGAAAATCAGCGCCGTCGCCTTCAGGATCGCCCCCGCCCGGTCCCACGCGCCCGCCCCGCCGGCGATGCCGGCCAGCTTGGTGACGCCGGTCTGCATGCCGAAGCTCTGGATCATGGCGCCGACGGCGACGATCTGCGCGAACACCGTGTAGAAGCCGAAGTCCGCCGGACTCAGCAGCCGGGTGAGCACCATGGCCACGGCGATGTTGAGAAAGCCCAGCGCGGCCCGGTTGACCAGGCCGAAGAGCGCGCCCGCCCTGAGGCGTCGGTTATGGCGGCCTTGGTCGGCGATGGCGGGGCCCCGTTGCTGCGGATCGGCGAATCAGATGCTGGCGACGCCGGACCGGCGATTCTTAGAGCGAATCCGCGCGCCCGCCAACGCGGGAAAGCGGCCTCAGAGCCAGCGCTGCGCCGCGTTCACCGTGTCTTCGGGACCCGTGTTGAAGCAGATGTTCGCCGTGGGCGCGTGCTCGTGCACCAGATTGACGACCTTCTCGAACAGCGGGAACCGCTCGTCGTCCGCGCGCAGACCCGCATCGATCACCACGCAATCATAGGGCCGCCGGTCCAGCGCCTCGGTCACGGCCTCGGACGCCGTGCGGGCGCTGTCGACGAGACAGAGGGCGGCGTCGACGCCCTCCTCCTCGAGAGCGTGCTTCTGCTCCTCCAGCTGCCGGCGCAGCTGATCGGCGTCCAAACCCGGCCAGCGACCGTAGTCGACGGCGTCCGGGTGCAATGCGATCAGGACGACATTCTTCTTGTTCGTCATTCGGTCGCTCCATCATGTCCTGCTGGCTTCTGAGGTGGGGGGATCGGGCAATTCCGGCAAGACCGGGCAAGGACTCACCCGGTCAGCCGGTCCAGACGGATGCGGTGGCGGCGGTCGGAAAGCCGCCAGGCTGCACCCCACAGGGCCACGACAAGACCGATGCCGGTCGCGCCGGCGATCAGGAACATGACCAGGATCTGGTAGCGCACGGCCTGCTCCGGGTCTGCGCCGGCGAGGATCTGGCCCGTCATCATACCTGGCAGCGAGACCACGCCCGTTGCCGCCATGGCGTTGATGATCGGGATCAGCCCCGCCCGCGCCGCACGCCGCATGGAGGGCGCCAGCGCCTGCCAGCGCGTGGCGCCGGTCAGCAGGTGGGCCTCCACAGCCGCGCGGCGGCTGGCCAGGTCGTTGGCGAGCGCATTCAGGCCGATGGCAATGCCTGTCATGGCATTGCCCAGCATCATGCCGAACAGCGGAATGGCGTAGCGCGGGTCGTACCAGGGATCGGGGCGGATGGTGACATTGAGCGCGAACAGCATCACCAAGGACGCGCCAAGCAGCATGGTCGCGGCACCCAGACCATAGCCCCAGATTCCCTTCAGCCGCCGCTCCTGCCGCGCCATGACCTCGTAGCCTGCGACCGCCAGCATCACCGTCGCGACCAGCGCCGTCAGGCCCGGCGACTTCGTGGTCAGGATCACCTTCAGCACCAGACCGATCAGCGCCATCTGCACCACCATGCGCAGCGCCGCGACCGTCATCTGCCGCACGAAGCCGAGATTCAGCGCCAGCGACAGTCCCGCGTTGATCACCAGGAACACCGCGGCGAGCAAGACCTCCCAGTTCTCCGGATCGATGGTCATGGCGACTCGACTTTCCGACATCCCGGGCCAGCAATGGGGGTCCGGAACCACTGCGTCACCCCCGCCCTGTGCGGGGGTCCGGTTTGGGCATCACAGCCAGACGCAGAGCTCACCATTGACGCTTCCCGGATGCCCGCACCAGGCGGGCATGACAACGAGTTTCTCATTCCTCCTCCTCCACGCGGCCGTCCCGCATGTGCAGGACAGCCAGCCCCAGCCTTGCCACCTGCGCGGGATCGTGGCTGGCGATCAGCAGCGCCGCGCCGTCCGCCAGCATCTCCAGGACCGCGTCCTCCACATCGCCGCGATTGCCTTCGTCCAGCGCCGAGGTCGGTTCGTCGAGCAGCAGAACCTGCGGCGCGCGGGCGAAGGCCGCGGCCAGGGCGAGACGCTGGCGCTCGCCGGTGGAAAGCGACGCAACCGGCTTTCCCAGTAGCGCCGGCGCAAGCCCGAGCCGCTCCGCCATCGCCGCGCCACCTTCGGGCAGGTGCTCCCCTGCGGTCTCCAGCCACCAGGCCGGCTCGGCCGGCACATAGGCGACGCGCCGGCGCCACTCCGGGGCCGGCATGCGGCTGCGCGCCTCGCCGGAAAGCAGCACCTCACCCTCGTTCGGGTCGAGGTCGGCGATGGCGCGGAACAGGCTGGTCTTGCCGCTGCCCGAAGGCCCGACGACGGCCAGCCCCTCACCGGCCCCGAGGCGGAGCGAGACATCGCGGATGACGGCCGAACCCAGCCCGCGGACCTCGAGCCGGGACACCCCTTCGCCATTGTCCTGCGATCTCATTCCGCGACGATAGGAGGGGCAGACAAGACCGGCAATCGGCTTCGCCCGCCTCCTGCGCCGACGCGCGCCGCTTGACGGCTCGAAGGCGGGGCGATAGCGAACGGCCTCGAACCTCAGGTCCGGCTTGCCGGCGTTCCGCGCCGCTGGGCGGCGGGGATGACAACATGATTGCGGGGGCCACAAATGGCGAAAGACAAGATCAACAAGGTCGTGCTGGCCTTCTCCGGTGGCCTCGACACCTCGGTCATCCTGAAATGGCTCCAGACGACCTATGAATGCGAGGTCGTCACCTTCACCGCCGACCTGGGCCAGGGGGAGGAACTGGAGCCGGCCCGCGCCAAGGCCGAGCTGCTGGGCGTGAAACAGATCTACATCGACGATCTGAGGGAAGAGTTCGTGCGCGACTACGTCTTCCCGATGTTCCGCGCCAACGCCATCTATGAGGGCACCTACCTGCTGGGCACATCCATCGCCCGGCCGCTGATCGCCAAGCGCCAGATCGAGATCGCCAAGGAGGTCGGCGCCGACGCCGTCGCCCACGGCGCCACCGGCAAGGGCAACGACCAGGTGCGCTTCGAGCTCGGCTACTACGCGCTGAAGCCCGACATCCACGTGATCAGCCCCTGGCGCGAATGGGACCTGACCAGCCGCACGAAGCTGATCGAGTTCGCCGAGCAGCACCAGATCCCGATCCCCCGCGACAAGCGCGGCGAGGCCCCGTTCAGTCAGGACGCGAACCTGCTGCACATCTCGTCCGAGGGGAACATCCTGGAGGATCCGTGGCAGGAGGCCGACCTTGATCTGATCCTGACCCGGATCGTCAAGCCCGAGGACGCGCCCGACAAACCGACCGAGATCACCATCCAGTTCGAGAAGGGCGATCCGGTCGCCATCGACGGCAAGAAGCTCTCGCCGGCGGCCTTGCTGACCGAGCTCAACCGCCTGGGCGGGGAGAACGGCATCGGCATCCTCGATATCGTCGAGAACCGCTTCATCGGCATGAAGTCCCGCGGCGTCTACGAGACGCCGGGCGGCACGGTGCTGTTCCACGCCCGCCGGGCGATGGAGTCCATCACGCTGGAGCGCGGCGCGATGCACCAGAAGGACGAGCTGATGCCGCGCTATGCGGAACTGCTCTACAACGGCTTCTGGTTCGCGCCGGAACGCGAGATGCTGCAGGCGGCGATCGACCACGCGTCACTGCGCGTCAACGGTGAGGTGCGGCTGAAGCTCTACAAGGGCAATGTCATGATCACCGGACGGCGCTCGCCCAACAGCCTCTATGACGAGGCCATCGTCACTTTCGAGGACGACGCCGGCGCCTACGACCAGCGCGACGCCGAGGGCTTCATCAAGCTGAACGCGCTGCGCCTGCGTTTGCTCGGCCGGCAGTAGGGCGGCCATACCCCCGACCTTTTCCATGTCATCCCCGCCGCCGCGCAGCGGCGCGCGGGGATCGGGGCGATGTCTGGCTTGAGGGTCCATCCTGCGCCCGATGCCCGCGCAAGGCGGGCATGACACCTGGGGATGCCGGAGCATTTCCGCCATGCCGCCCTTGATCGCCGCGCGCGGACGGGCGAAGGGTGTCCGCGAGGAGCCCGAAGACGATGAGCGCAACGGCAACGACGGACGAGAGCAACCGGCCGCTGGTCGGCATCTTCTTCATCCTGCTCGGCATGATGGCGATTTCCGCCAACGACATGCTGGTGAAGTACCTCTCCGACGGCTATCCGCTGCACCAGATCGTCTTCATCCGCTCCGGCATCGGCATCGCCATCAGCCTCGCCCTGGTCCAGTTCGAGGGCGGCTGGGCGATCCTGAAGACCCGGCGGCCCGCCCTGCACATCCTCCGCGGCCTGCTGATCGTGGTCGCCAATCTCTGCTTCTTCATGGCGCTGGCGGTAATGCCGCTGGCCGAGGCGACGGCGATATTCTTCGTCGCGCCTCTGTTCATCACCCTGTTGTCGATCCCGCTGCTGGGCGAGCCTGTGGGCCCGCGCCGCCTGATCGCCTGCGTCGTCGGCTTCGCCGGCGTACTGGTCATGCTGCGCCCGTCCGCCGCCGGCGAGGGGCCGGGCCTGCTGGTGTCCCTCCTGCCGGTCCTGGCGGCGCTCTGCTACGCGCTGTTCCAGATCATGACCCGGCGCTTGGGCGGCATCTCCAAGGCGTCCGCCATGGCGGTCTACCTGCAGGGGGTGTTCATGGCGGTCAGCCTGGCATTCTTCGCGGTCGCCGGGGACGGCCGCTTCGCCGAGGGCGTCGACAACCGCAGCCTGGTGTTCCTGTTCCGCGCCTGGACCTGGCCCACGGCGGACGACTGGCTGCTGTTCGCGGCATTGGGCATCGCCTCGGGCGTCATCGCCTACGCGCTCTCCCAGGCCTACCGCTCGGCCAGCGCCGCCACCGTGGCGCCGTTCGAGTATGTCGCCCTGCCGCTCGCCGGCCTGTGGGGCTTCCTGATCTTCGGCGAGATTCCGGACCTGAGGGCGCTGGCGGGCATCGCGCTGATCCTGGGCGCGGGCCTCTACGTCCTTGCCCGCGAGCGGGCGCGCGACCGTCCACGCCGCGATGGCAGGCCCATCCGGCGCTAGTTTGCGTTTCCACCGCCTCCGCGGTGCGCTAGATCAGGAACAAGGTTCCGAAAACGCAGGGGAGGCAATCATGGCGGATCTGGAAACCACCATCGAGAACGGCATCGCGCGGGTGGTGATGAACCGGCCCGACGCGCGCAACGCGTTGTCGATGGACATGCGGGCGATGATGTCGGAGACGTTCCACGAACTGGAGCAGGACGACAGCGTGCGCTGTGTCGTGCTGGAGGGCGCGGGCGACCACTTCATGGCCGGCGGCGACGTCAAGAACATGCACGAATATCTCAAGACCGCTTCCGGTCCGGAGATCGAGAACTACTTCGTCAACCGCATCCACAACCTGCATCCGATCATGTTCGCCATGCGGCGGATGCCGAAGCCGATCGTCGCCAAGGTGCGCGGCGCGGCCGCGGGTGCTGGCGTCTCGGTCGCCGCGGCCTGCGACCTTATCATCGCCGCGGAAAGCAGCTTCTTCACCCTCGCCTATGTCCATATCGGCACCACGCCGGACGGCTCCGCCAGCTTCCACCTGCCCCGTGCGCTGGGCATCAAGAAGACCATGGAGATGACGCTGCTGGGCGACCGCTTCACGGCGCAGCAGATGGCCGATCACGGGCTGGTCAACTTCGTCGTGCCCGACGCGGAGCTGGACGACGAGACGGACCGGCTGGCCACCCGCCTCGCCAACGGGCCGACCTTCGTCTACGGCCAGGCCAAGAAGCTGATGTACCGCAGCCAGCAGAACGAATTCGAAAGCCAGCTGCAGATGGAGGGCGAGATGTTCGCCTCCTGCGCATCGCGCGAGGACTACCGTGAAGGCGTCGCCGCCTTCGTCGAGAAGCGCAAGGCGAAGTTCACGGGCAAGTAGCATTGGGGACGTCCTGGGGCTTGACCCCAGGACCCAGTCCTTCGATTTGCTGGGCCCTTGGATCAAGTCCAAGGGCGCCGCCTCTTGCCCTACTCGTAGCCCTTCGGAACGTGGACGCCGCCGAACGCCTGTTCCAGCAGGTGGGCGAAGCGGATGGTCGTCAGGTCGCCCATGTACGGACCGACGATCTGCACGCCCAGCGGCAGACCGCTCTTCGCGCCGAGGCCGATGGGCGCGACCGTGCCCGGCAGGTAGACCGCGCCCGATATGCCGGCCCAGAAGAGCTGATCATTGTAGCCCACCTTGCGGCCGTTGATCTCGAGCTCCCGCACCTCCCTGGGCTGGTCCTCGTTCCGCGGGAACGCGGCGGAAGCCGCCTGCGGGCAGAGCAGCAGGTCGAAATCGCGGAAGAACGCCGCCCACTTGTCGCGGTAACCGTAGCGGCGCCGGTCGGCCGCAGCCCAGTCGTAATAGGTGATCGTGCCCGCCCGGGCGTTCATGGCGAAGTAGCTGTCGTCATCGTCCTTAAGGTTGGCGACAAGTTCCTGGAATTCGCGATAGGCGTCGGCCGGCAGGCGGCTGTGGGTGACAGGGCGGAACAGCCGGAAATAGTCGAGGTGATATTCGAACCAGTCGACGTCGATCGGGTCGCGCTCCTCGACCGTGGCGCCCGCGGCCTCCAGCCGCCCGGCCAGATCGCGCAGCGCGTCCTGGTACTCCTGCTCCACGTCCGAGACCGGCGAGGTCGTCATCAGGCAGACGCGGAAGTCTCCCAGATCGTCCTTCTCCGGCTTCGGCAATTCGAGCTTCCAGCCCGCGCCGTAGACGGGGTCGTCGCCGGCGACGGCGAGCAGCGCCGCCTCCAGGTCCCGGGCCGAGCGCGCCAGCGGGCCGCAGACCGCGATATCGGAGGGCGCCATGGACGGCGCCTTCCAGTGCCCGCGCTTGGGCACGATGCCGTAGGTCGGCTTGTGGCCGAAGACGCCGCAGAAATGCGCCGGATTACGCACCGACGCGCCGATGTCGGAACCGAACTCCAGCCCGGTCAGGCCCGCCGCGAGCGCCGCCGCCGAGCCGCCCGAGGATCCGCCGGGCGTCCGCGACGGGTCCCAGGGATTGCCGCAACTGCCGTAGACTGCGTTGTAGGACTGCCAGTCGGTGAGATTGAGCGGCACGTTGGTCTTGCCGAAGACATTGGCGCCGGCGCGTTTGATGCGCTCCACGACCACCGAGTCCGTTTCGGCCACGTTCTCCGCATAGGCCGGGTCGCCCCAGGTCGTCCGGAAACCGGTGAGGTCGTAGCTTTCTTTCACCGTCATCGGCACGCCGTGGAAGGGGCCCAGGGAATAGCCGCGGCGTTGCAGCCGGTCGAGCCCTTCCGCCGCGTCCCGCGCGCCGCCGAAGTCGTCGGCGATGACGGCGTTGATCGCCGGGTTGAGCCGCTCGACGCGGTCCCTGAAATGCTCCAGCGCCTCCACGGCGCTCGTCCGGCCCTCGCGGATGTCCTCGGCAATTCCCAGCGCGTCGCGGCGATGCAATGGCGTGGCGGCCATGCGGCTCCCTCCCCTGTTGTTCTTCTGCCGGGCGGCAGTTTCGGCGATTTGCGCAGGGCGCGATAGCCCGTCCCGCGCGCCCCTGCTATCAAGCCGCGCATGGACGCTCTCGCCTTCATTGCCGGCCTTTCCGCGCTCGCCTGGCTTTACCTGCTGGCGTTTCACGGACGGTTCTGGCGCGCCGCCGAACGGTTGCCCGACGATATCGAGACGCCGGGTGCCTGGCCCTCGGTCGCGGTCGTCGTGCCGGCGCGCAATGAGGCCGAAGTGATCGGCGAGACGGTGCGGCGGCTGGCGGCGCAGGACTATCCGGGCGCCTTGTGGATCGTCGTCGTCGACGACCGCTCGGAGGACGGCACCGGCGAGGCTGCCCGCGCCGCCGCCGACACACGCACCACGGTCCTGCGGGCCGGGGAACGGCCGGCGGGCTGGGTGGGCAAGGTCTGGGCGATGGAACAGGGCCTCAGGCATCTGCGCAGCCTGCCCGAACAGCCCGACTGGATCCTGTTCACCGACGCCGATATCCATCACCCGCCCGATGCGCTCCGCCGTCTCGTCGCCTTCGCCCTGGACGACGACCGCGATCTCGTTTCCCTGATGGTGAAGCTGAAGGTCGCGACATTCTGGGAGCGGCTGCTGGTTCCGGCCTTCGTGTTCTTCTTCGCCAAGCTCTACCCCTTCGCCCGGGTCAACGATCCGTCGGACGGGACGGCCGCCGCCGCCGGCGGCTGCATGCTGGCGCGGCGGACAATTGTCGAGAAGGCGGGGCTGATGGAGAGCATTCGTGACCGGCTGATCGACGACTGCGCCCTGGCGCGCGCGGTGCATCACGCCGGGTCGGGGCGAATCTGGCTCGGCCTGACCGAAACCGTCGAAAGCGCCCGGCCCTATGAGGGTCTGAAGGGCGTCTGGCAGATGGTGGCGCGTTCAGCGTTCACGCAGCTCCGGCATTCACCGCTCCTGCTGGCCGGCACGGTGATCGGCATGGCTTTTCTGTATCTCGCCGGACCCGTGGCGCTGGCGGTCGCGGGCGCCGGCACCGGCCTCGCCGCCTGGGGCCTGATGGCATTGGCCTTCGTGCCCATGCTCCGGCTCTACCGCCAGCCGGTCTGGTTCGCCCCCCTTCTCCCGCTTGCAGGCTTCATGTACACGCTAATGACCATCGACAGCGCCGTCAGGCAGTGGCGCGGCAGGGGCGGCGGCTGGAAGGGCCGCTATCAGGCGAGGAAGAAGACGTGAGCATGGCTGCGGTAGAGACGCCGTCGGGCAAGGGCGCGGGGGACGAGAACTTCCCCGTCGGTTCCTTCCTGCTGCCGAAGCCGCTCCGCCCGCATGTCGCCTGCTTCTACGCCTTCGCCCGCGCCGCAGACGACATCGCCGACAACCCGGCGCTTTCCCCGGACCAGAAGATCGCGCGCCTGGACGCCTTCGACCGGGCGCTGGTGCAGGGTTCCGGCGATCCGGACCTCGCCAGGGCTGACCGGCTGCGCGACAGCCTGGCCGCCTCGGGCGTGACGGATGTCCATGCCCGCGATCTGCTGCGCGCCTTCAGGCAGGACGCGGTCAAGACGCGCTACGAAAGCTGGGACGACCTGATGGCCTATTGCCGGCTGTCGGCCTCTCCGGTCGGGCGCTATCTGCTCGACCTGCACGGCGAGGACCCGGCGGATTACGCCGTCTCCGATCCGCTCTGCGACGCGCTGCAGGTGATCAACCATCTGCAGGACTGCCAGGACGACTACCGTGAGATGAATCGGGTCTACCTGCCGCAGGACTGGCTGGCCGAGGCCGGGACGGACGTCACGGCGCTGGATGCGCCGGCCACAAGCCCGGCGCTGCGGCAGGTGCTGGACCGGTGCCTCGACGGCTGCGAGGAACTCATGGACCGCGCGCGGTTGATGCCGGGGCAGTTGAAGTCCCGCAGGCTGGGCGCGGAATCGGCGGTGATCGTCGCGCTCGCCGACCGCCTGACAGGGGAGCTGCGCCGCCGCGACCCGCTGGCCGAACGCGTCGCCTTCGGCAAGCCGCGAATGGCGCTGATCGCGCTGGGCGCGCTGGCGCGCTTCCACCTGGGCGGGCGCAGATGAACGAGGAGGAATTGCGCGCGGCGCAGGCGCACGCCGAGCGGATCGTCAAGGCGTCCGGCACCTCCTTCGGGCTGGGGATGCGGGTGCTCCCGGAAGCCGAGCGCCGCGCGATGTACGCCGTCTACGCCTTCTGCCGGGAGATCGACGACATCGCCGACGAGCCGGGCGAGGAACAGGCCAAGCGCGACGCCCTGGACGAATGGCGCCGCGAGATCGACGCCCTCTATCACGGCCGCCCCACCCGACCCACGGCGCAGGCGCTGCTGCCGGCGATCGACGCCTACGACCTGCCGCACGGCGAGTTCGTGGAACTGATCGAGGGCATGGTGATGGACGTCGACATGGACTTCCGCCGCCGCACCTGGCTGGACCATGACGGCCTGCATCTCTATTGCCGGCGCGTCGCGGGCGCCGTCGGCCTGCTGTCGGTGCGCATCTTCGGTGAGCCCGACGCGACACAGTTCGCGCTGGCCATGGGCGATGCGCTGCAGCTCACCAACATTCTCCGCGACATCGGCGAGGACGCCGCCGAGGGCCGGCTCTACCTGCCCATCGAAATGATCCGCGAACAGGGCATCACCGCCGAAGAACCGTCGGAAATCGTCCGCGACCCGCGCCTGAAACCCGTCTGCGAAGCGATCGCCGGGGAAGCTAGGCAGCGCTTCCGCGACGCCGACGAACTGCTGACCCGCCATGACAGGCGCAAGCTGAAACCGGCGCTGATCATGGGATCGGTCTATCGCGGCTATCTGGAACGGCTCGAGGCGCGCGGCTTCGACAATCCGGCCGCGCCGGTCCGCCTGTCGAAATTCGCCAAGGCGGGCCGGGCGCTGCGCGCCTGGCTGGGATGACCGCCGCCCGCGCCCACGTCGTCGGCGCCGGCCTGGCCGGTCTGGCGGCGGCGCTGTCGCTCTCGGCGGCGGGACGGCAGGTCACGATCCACGAGACCGCGAGCCGCGCCGGCGGGCGCTGCCGCAGCTATCACGATCCCTTCCTCGACCGGGTGATCGACAACGGTAACCACCTGATGATGTCGGCGAACCGCCACGTCTTTGCCTATCTCGACGAGATCGGCGCGCGGGACCGCGTCGAGGTGACCAGGCCCGCCCGCTACCCCTTCGTCGACGTCGCCACCGGCGAACGCTGGACGCTCAGGCCCAATGCCGGCCGCCTGCCGTGGTGGATCCTGAAACGCTCGCGCAGCGTGAAGGGCGCGCGCCTGGGCGACTGGCTCGACGGCCGGAATCTGCTCGCCGCCGGCCCGGAGGCGACGGTCGCCGATTGCCTGAAGACCGACACCGTGCTCTGGCGGCGCTTCTGGGAGCCGCTCACGGTCGCGGCGCTGAACATCGCGCCCGACGAAGGCGCGGCGGCGCTGCTGGCCGAAGTCTACCGCCGTACCTTCGCGAGGGGCGAAAAACACGCCCGGCCGGTCTTCGTCCGCAACAACCTGGCCGAGGCGCTGGTGGAGCCGGCGCTCGCCGAACTGACGCGGCGGGGCGTCGAGATCCGCTACCGCACCCGGGTGCGCGGGATGGAGGCGGACGGGAACCGGGTCGTCGGCCTGAGCGCCGGCGACGAACGGCTGGAGATCGGCGCGAAGGATGCGGTCGTGCTCGCCGTGCCGTCCTGGGCCGCTTCGGACCTGCTGCCCGGCCAGGCGGTCCCGGCGGGCGCGCGGATGATCCTGAACCTGCATTTCCGCCTCGATGCGCCGCCGGACCCCGGAATTCCGCCGATCACCGGTCTGACCGGCAGCCTGGCGCAGTGGCTGTTCATCAAGGGCGACATCGCCTCGGTGACGGTCAGCGCCGCCGACGCCTTCGCCGACACTCCGGCCGAGGAAATCGCACGGCGGATCTGGCCGGAAGTCGCGGTGGCGCTGGGCTGTTCCGGCGCGGCCGAGCCGCCCTGCCGGGTGGTGAAGGAGAAGCGGGCGACCTTCGCCGAGACGCCCGCCAACGAACGCCTCAGACCGGGCCCCCGGACCCGGTACGACAACCTCGTTCTCGCCGGCGACTGGACCGCCACCGGCCTGCCGGCGACGATCGAAGGGGCGATCCAGTCCGGCCGCGCCGCGGCGGACGTTCTGACGGCCGATCATGCGCCCGGCAATCTTGCCTGAATCCGGCTTTGCTGCTACGCAGCATCCCATGGCGGACACGGCTCTGAAACAGGCGGAGAACGGGCCGCGCGTCGACCTGGATGCGCTGGAGGATCTGATCGCGGATACGCGGTCGGAATACCTGAAGCTGCAGCGTGACGACGGTCACTGGATCTTCGAGTTCGAAGCGGACGCGACGATCCCGGCCGAGTACGTCATGCTCAATCATTATCTCGACGAGATCGACGATCCGCTGGAAGCGAAGATCGGCGTCTATCTGCGCCGTATCCAGTCCGACGAGCACGACGGCTGGCCGCTCTACCAGGACGGCGCGATGGATCTCTCCTGCACGGTGAAGGCCTATTACGCCCTGAAGCTGATCGGCGACGATCCGGATGCGCCGCACATGCGCCGGGCGCGCAAGGCGATCCTGGCGGCCGGCGGGGCGGAGCGCGCCAACGTCTTCACGCGGATCGCGCTGGCCTTGTTCGACCAGGTGCCGTGGCGGGCCGTGCCGGCCATGCCGATCGAGATCATGCTGTTGCCCGAGTGGTTCCCGTTCCACCTGTCGAAGGTGAGCTACTGGTCGCGTACGGTGATCGCGCCGCTGCTGATCATGATGGCGAAGCGCAAGCTGGCGGCGAACCCGCGCGGCGTCGACATCCGCGAGTTGTTCCGCACGCCGCCCGAGGACGTCCGCGACTACAACGTCAACCCGACCGGATCGCCCGTCGGCAGCTTCTTCCTCAGCCTGGACAAGCTGGTCCGGCGCGCGGAGCCGCTGTTCCCGAGGAACAAGCGCGAAAAGGCGCTGCAGGAGGCGCTCGCCTTCATCAAGCCGCGGCTGAACGGCGAGGACGGGCTGGGCGGCATCTTCCCCGCCATGGCCAACACGGTGATGGCGTTCGAGGCGCTGGGCATCCCGAAGGACGACCCGGACCGGAAGATCGCCCGCGCGGCGGTGGACAAGCTGATTCTCGACCGCGGTTTCGAGGCCTATTGCCAGCCCTGCCTGTCGCCCATCTGGGACACGTGTCTGGGCATGCATGCGCTGCTGGAAGCCGGCGAGGCCCCGGACAGCGGACCGATGCTGCAGGCCGCCGACTGGCTGCTGGAGCGGGAGATCACCGACGTCGTTGGCGACTGGGTCTGGAAACGCCCGGACCTGAAGCCCGGCGGCTGGGCCTTCGAATACTGGAACGACCACTACCCGGACGTCGACGACACGGCCGTCGTCGTCATGGCGCTGCACCGCATGGACGCCGAGCGGTACCGGGGAGCCATCGGCCGCGCGGCGGAATGGGTCATCGGCATGCAGTCGTCCAATGGCGGCTGGGGCGCCTTCGACGCCGAGAACGACCGCCAGTACCTCAACGCCATTCCCTTCGCCGACCACGGCGCGCTGCTCGACCCGCCGACCGTCGACGTCACCGCGCGCTGCGTCTCCATGCTGGCGCAGATCGGTCATGACATCGGCAGCCCGCCCGTCGCCCGCGGGCTGAAATTCCTGCGCCGGGAACAGGAGAAGGACGGCAGCTGGTACGGCCGCTGGGGCGTCAACTACATCTACGGCACCTGGTCGGCGCTTTCGGCGTTCAACGCCTGCGGCTACGACATGAGCCGCCATTTCGTCCGCCGCGGCGTCGACTACCTGCTGTCCATGCAGCGCGACGACGGCGGCTGGGGCGAGGGCTGCGAGAGTTACGAGGCGGGCGGCCGCGGCTTCGCGCGCGGCAGCACGCCGTCCCAGACCGCCTGGGCCGTGCTCGGCCTGATGGCGGCCGGCGAAGTGGATCACCCGGCGGTCGCCCGCGGCATCGGCTATCTGATGCAGGGGCCGCGCGACGGCGCCAAATGGGACGAGGATCTCTATACCGGCGTCGGTTTCCCGCGGGTGTTCTATCTCCGCTATTACGGCTACAGCGCCTATTTCCCGCTCTGGGCCATCGCGCGCTACCGCAATCTGAAACGGAAGAACGACCGCAAGGTGGCGTTCGGCATCTGAGGGGCGCATGGCGGCTCCCGCCCGGCGCCGCTTTCGCCCCGCCCGCCGTTCCGATAAAAAGTCGGCGTCGTCCGATGCGGACCGACCAGGGGAGACTTCCGTGATCACGCCGATGCTGGCCGATTTCCTGAAGGCGCTGCGCGAGGCCGATGTGCCGATCTCGCCCGCCGAGACGCTGGAGGCGCACCGCGCCATCGACATCGTCGGCTGGGGCGACCGCGACCTGCTGAAGGACACGCTGGCTGTCACCCTGGCCAAGTCCGAGTTCGAGAAGGAGCGCTTCGACCACTGCTTCGAGCGGTTCTTCGCGGTCGACAGCTTCGACACCGACGAGACCGAGCGCCAGCCGGCGAACGACGACGACAACGAGCCGTCAGAGGACTCCGCGGGGTCCGGCCTGCCGGGCGAGGGCGGCGGCGAAGGCGGCGAGGGTGAAGGCGGCGGTGGCGGCGCGGGCGGTCAGCCGGCAGAGACGCCGGCCAGCGCGGCGCCGGGCGAGCTCTCCGAACTGTCCCGCATGCTGCTGGAGAACGACCGTCCCGGCCTGGAGACCCGCATGGCCCAGTCGGCCGAGGTCTCGGGCGTGCGCGATATCGTGTTGTTCACCCAGATCGGCCAGTTCACCCGCCGCATCGCCGAGGGCATGGGGCTGCAGGAACTGGACGACGATCTTTCCGAACTGCGCGACGCAGGCCTGGCCGGCGACGGCCGGGCCGAGGCGCTGGGCCAGCGGCTGAACGCGCTGCGCGGACGGATGATGGAACGCATCCGTGACTACGTCGAACAGCAACTCGCCCTGCAGGCCGCCAACAAGAGCCGCCGCGTGCGCGAGGAACTGCTGGAGCAGATGCGCCTGACCAACGTGGAGCGGCGCGACTACCTGGTCATGCAGAACCTGGTGCGCAAGATGGCCAGGAAACTGGTCGTGCTGCATTCGCGGCGCAAGAAGAAGTCGCACCGCGGCCAGCTCGACGTCCGCCGCACGCTGCGTAAGAACCACGGCTATGACGGCATGATCGTGGAACCGCAATGGCGGCGGACCAAGATCGACCGTCCGGACGTGCATGTGCTCTGCGACGTCTCCGGCTCGGTCGCCAATGTCGCGCGCTTCCTGCTGATGTTCCTCTATTCGCTGCAGGAGGTGTTGCCCAAGGTCCGCGCCTACGCCTTCGCCGGCGAACTGCGCGAGGTCACGAAGCTGTTCGAGACGCGGCCGATCGAGGAGGCGGTGGCGAGCGTGCTGGAGGATTTCGCCTACATGCCGACGGACTATGGCCGGTCGCTGATGGACTTTCGCGACATCGGGCTGGACGACGTCGACTACCGCTCCACGGTGATCATCCTGGGCGATGCCCGCTCCAACTACTCCGATCCGAAGACGGAGGTGGTGCGCACGATCTACGACCGCTCGAAGCGGCTGATCTGGCTCAATCCGGAAGGCCGCAACCAGTGGGGCACCGGCGATTCGGAGATGCTGCGCTACGCGCCCAACTGCCACCAGGTGGAGGTCTGCAACTCGCTGCGCCATCTTGAACGGATCGTCGACCGAGTGCTGCGTTCCGCCCTCTGAGGCGGTCTGGCATTCAAAAACACCATTACTTTCTGTGAGTTACCGGTCGCCAGGGTTGGAGGACCGCGTCTGCACTCCCATCTGTCGGGGACGAAGAAGAAAGGAGTGGACCATGACCTCCGAAAAACTGAATGTCGAAGAGGCTCGTCAGGGCGAGACGTCGGGCCATGTCCGCGCCATGCTTTTGGGCGGCGTCGCCGGCGCGGTGATCGCGTTGGCCATCGCTTGGGCTTTCTTCTAGATCAATCCCCTGATCCGTCAGAGATCGAGCTTCATGCCGGCATGGGAATGGATGAAACCCAGCCGCTCGTAGAAGCGGATGGCGTCGGTGCGCCTCAAATCCGAGGTGAGTTGCACCAGCGCCGCGCCGTCCGCACGCGCCCGCTCGATCGCGTGCCGGAGCATCTGCTCGCCCAGTCCCCGCCCGCGCGCAGCGCCCGCCACGCGCACGCCCTCGATCTGGGCGCGCAGCATGCCGCCCCGTGAGAGCCCCGGGATCAGCGTGTACTGCAGGCAGCCCATGACCGCGCCGCCCTCATCGACGGCGAGGATGTATTCGTTGCCGGTCTGCGCCTGCATGGCCCTCAGCGCCGCGCGATAGGGCTCAAGGTCGGACGGAGTTTCGCGCGTCCTGCCCAGCCCGTCATCGGCCAGCAGCGCGGCTATGGCGGCGAGGTCGTCCTCGGTAGCGCTGCGGAAGGTGATGTTCATCGCCGGCCCTCACAAAAGGAAACGGCGTCACCGGTGAGGATGGCGCCGCATTCCGTTCATCCGTCCCCGAAGGTCAGGAACAGCCCGTGGTCCCGCCGCAGGTATCGCATTTCAGGCAGGTGCCGTTGCGCACCAGGGTGAAGTTGCCGCATTCGTCGCAGCTGTCGCCCTCATAGCCCTTCATGCGCGCAACCGCGGCCTGCTGCGCCCGCCCGTCGCCGCCACCGCGCACCACTGCCGGCGATTCGCCGGAACCGATGGAGACTTCGGTATAGGTCGACGTCGCCACCGCGGCCGCACCGCCAGCGGCGCCGCCGGCGGCCCGCATCGCCTCGGCGGTCTGCTCGACCGCCTGGGTCGTCTGTTTCCGCTTGTCGGGGTTGAGCACGTAGAGGTTGGAACGGACATAGCCGGTCGAGGCGACCTTCATCACTGCTTCCAGCGCCTCGTCGGTGGCCCGAACCTCCTGAGCCGCGGTCGCGGGCAGTTCGCCCTCGTGGGCGCCCTGGCCCAGCGCATCGGCGCGCAGATCGCTCGGCTCCACATGGGCAAGGTCGTTGCGGCCCATGTAGCTCACCGCCAGCTCCCGGAAGACGTAGTCCAGGATCGAGGTGGCGTTCTTGATCGCGTCATTGCCCTGGACGATGCCGTTGGGCTCGAAGCGCGTGAAGGTGAAGGCCTCGACGAACTCCTCCAGCGGCACGCCGTACTGCAGGCCGATGGAGATGGCGATGGCGAAGTTGTTCATCAGGCTGCGGAAGGCGGCGCCTTCCTTGTGCATGTCGATGAAGATCTCGCCCAGTTCGCCGTCGTCGTACTCGCCGGTGCGCAGGTAGACCTTGTGGCCGCCGACCAGCGCCTTCTGGGTGTAGCCCTTGCGCCGGCCGGGCAGACGCCGGCGTTCGTGCACCAGCACCTTCTCGACGATGCGCTCGGCCACCACGTGGGCCTTCTCCGCCAGCGGCGCGTCCGCCAGGGTTTCTTCCAGGCTCTCGCCGTCCTCCTCGAGCGCGATCGCGCTGAGCGGCTGGGAGAGCTTGGAGCCGTCGCGGTAGAGGGCGTTCGCCTTCAGGCCCAGCCGCCAGGACAGCATGTAGGCTTGCTTGCAGTTCTCCACCGTCGCCGAGTTCGGCATGTTGATGGTCTTGGAGATGGCCCCGGAGATGAACGGCTGGGCCGCCGCCATCATCCGGATGTGGCTCTCCGCCGAAAGGTAGCGCTTGCCGATGCGGCCACAGGGATTGGCGCAGTCGAAGACGGGCAGATGCTCATCCTTCAGATGCGGCGCGCCCTCCATCGTCATCGCCCCGCAGACATAGGTGTTGGCGGCCTCGATGTCGGCCTTGGAGAAGCCCAGCGCCGAGAGCACGTCGAAGCTGAAGTCGTCGAGCTGTTCGGGCTCGAAGCCCAGCACGCGCAGGCAGAAATCCTCGCCGATGGTGTACTTGTTGAACGCGAAGCGGATGTCGAAGGCGCTCTGCAGCCCCTCCTCGATGCGCTCGAGCACCGCCTCGTTGAAGCCCTTCTGCATCAGGCTTTCGAAGTTCACGCCCGGCGATCCGTCCAGGGTGCCGTGGCCGACGGCGTAGTTGATGATGTCCTCGCACTCGGACTGGCTGTAGCCCAGCTTCGCTAGCGCCGCCGGCACGGTGCGGTTGATGATTTTGAAATAGCCGCCGCCGGCGAGCTTCTTGAACTTCACCGTGGCGAAGTCGGGCTCGATGCCGGTGGTGTCGCAGTCCATCACCAGACCGATGGTGCCGGTCGGCGCGATCACGGTCGCCTGGGCATTGCGGAAGCCGTTGATCTTGCCCAGATCCAGCGCCCGGTCCCAGGCCCGGCGCGCCGCCTCGACCAGATCCTGTTCGGGGCAGTCCGCCGCTTCCAGCGGCACCGGCGCGATGGCCAGATCCTCGTAGCCGTCGGTTTCGCCATGGGCGGCGCGGCGGTGATTGCGGATCACCCGCATCATCGCATCCGCATTGTTGGCGAAGCCCGGGAACGCGCCCAGTTCGCCCGACATCTCGGCGGAGGTGGCGTAGGATTCGCCGGTCATCAGCGCGGTGATCGCGGCGCAGATCGCCCGGCCCTCGTCGGAATCGTAGGCCAGACCCATCGACATCAGCAGCCCGCCGATATTGGCGTAGCCCAGGCCCAGGGTCCGGTACTTGTAGCTCAGCTCCGCGATTTCCTTCGACGGGAACTGCGCCATCAGCACCGAGATTTCCAGGGTCACGGTCCAGAGACGGACGGCGTGCTCGAAGGCGGCGATATCGAACCGGCCCTCGGCGTCGCGGAACTGCATCAGGTTGAGCGACGCCAGATTGCAGGCCGTGTCGTCGAGGAACATGTACTCCGAGCACGGATTGGAGGCGTTGATCCGCCCGTCATTGGGGCAGGTGTGCCACTCGTTGATCGTGGTGTCGTACTGGACGCCCGGATCGGCCGAGGCCCAGGCCGCGTAGCAGACCTTCTCCCACAGCTCCTCGGCCGGCAGCGTGCGCGCGACCTCGTCCACCGTGCGGTATTTCAGCTTCCAGTCGCCCTTCTGCTGGACCGCGTTGAGGAAGGCGTTGGGGACGCGCACGGAATTGTTGGAATTCTGGCCGGAGACCGTCAGATAGGCCTCCGAGTCCCAGTCCTTGTTGTAGACCGGGAAGTCGATCTCGCGGTAACCCTGACCGGCGAACTGGATGACGCGCTGAATGTAGTTCTCCGGGATCACGGCCTTGCGGGCGGCGATGATCTCGGATTTCAGCGCCGCATTCTCCTTGGGATCGAGGCGGCGCTTGTCGTCGGGCCCGAATGCGTCGTTCCAGCACGCGGCGATGATCAGGTTGAGGTGCTTGTTGGCGAGCGTCGAGCCGGAGACCAGCGCGGCCACCTTCTGCTCCTCGACCGCCTTCCACATCACGTATTCCTCGATGTCGGGATGATCGAGGTCGACGGTGACCATCTTGGCGGCGCGGCGGGTGGTGCCGCCGGACTTGATGGCGCCGGCGGCGCGGTCGCCGATCTTGAGGAAGCTCATCAGGCCCGAGGACTTGCCGCCGCCCGACAGGGGCTCGTTGGCGGCGCGGACGGACGAGAAATTGGTGCCGGTGCCGGAGCCGTACTTGAACAGGCGCGCTTCACGGACCCAGAGGTCCATGATGCCGCCCTCGTTCACCAGATCGTCGGAGATCGACTGGATGAAGCAGGCGTGGGGCTGCGGGTGTTCGTAGGCGCTGCGGGACTGGGTGAGCTCGCCGGTCTGGAAGTCGACGTAGTAATGGCCCTGGGCGGGGCCGTCGATGCCATAGGCCCAGTGCAGGCCGGTGTTGAACCACTGGGGCGAATTGGGAGCCGCCATCTGCCGGGCCAGCATGTAGCGCATCTCGTCGTAATAGGCCTGGGCGTCGGCCTCGGCGTCGAAATAGCCGCCCTTCCAGCCCCAATAGGTCCAGGCGCCGGCGAGACGGTCGAAGACCTGGCGCGCGTCGGTCTCCCCGCCGAAACGGCGGTTCTTCGACAGTTTCGCCATGCCGTCCTCGTCGGGGGCGCGGCGCTGCAGCCACAGCGGCACGTCGTCCTCGGCAACCGGCACGGTCTTCGCGGGCACACCGGCCCTGCGGAAGTATTTCTGGGCCAGGATGTCGGCGGCCACCTGGGAGAACTGCCGCGGCACCTGGAGCTCATCGAGCCTGAAGACGATCGAGCCATCCGGATTGCGGATTTCGCTGGTCGTCGTCCGGAATTCGATGGCGTCGTAAGGCGACGCGCCCTCGGTCGTGAATCGACGCTCGATACGCATGATGCTCCCCCTTCTGGTGCCCGCTTCGGCCCGGAATTTCCCTGATTTGCCCTGCCGCCGCCCCCAGCTCTGGTGTGCCGAGGGTCAATTCGACCACTACATATTGGGAGAAGCGCAGACTCACCGTCAACAGGAAAAAGCTAGATATGGTGTATGACATCCCGACAACGCGGAAATCTGGGCATCCGGGTGCTTTCAAGCGTTAGATCATACGGGCTGCCGGCTCGAAGGCCCTACCGCCTGAGAGCCAGCGCCAGGAGTCCCAGAATCGCGGCCGCCGCCGGGATCGCCGCCTGCCAGGCATTGCCCATCGTGTAGAGCGTGAGCGCGCTGCCGGCGCACCACAGCAGGGGCAACGGTACGAGCAGCACCGCCCAGCGCAGCGGGGCGACGAGGACGACGACGCCGAGGGTCGCCATGGCCGTCGGATCGGGCGCAATGCCGACAATCTCCGCGCCCGCGATCGGCCGCCCGGCGATGACGGCCGTCAGGGGATGCAGCGCCACGGCGTAGACCAGCAGCCCGTGGCCGAGCACGGCGCCCCCGCCCCGGCATTCCCTGCGCCAGGGCCTGAGCGCTGCGGCGGCGAGCAACAGGCCCTGCAGCGCGAAGAGCGGCGCGACATATTCCATGGCCCATTTGATCGGGGCATAGCTCAGCCAGACGAACCGCCACCCCACCCAGAGCCAGGCGGCGGCGGCCGCCGCCAGGACAAGCGCGCGCCGCCGGGGCCCCGACCACAGCAGCAGAACGATCGCGGCGAGGCCGAGCGCCAGCGTGACCGCGGGCAGAGGCCAGAGCGCCCGGTTCGCCAGTTCGAACAGCCGCCAGTAGACCTCGGCCGAGAACATCAGGAAATCGCGCAGGCTGTAGGTGGACCAGTCCGCCATCAGAGATCCCGGAAATGCTGCACGATCGCGCGCCGCTGGCGCTCGTCGGGCAGGACGCCCCGGGCCGCTCGCTTGTTCTGGCGGACATGGTCGACGCGGGTGGTCGCCGGGATCGTCACGGTCACCGCCGGATGGGAGAGGATGTACTTCACGATGACTTCCGGCCAGGCGTCCGCACCGAGATCCCGGGCAACGGCCGGCAGCGGCTCGCCCTCCAGCCGGCGGATCAGCGCGCCGCGCCGGAAGGGCCGGTTGACGATGACGCCGATCCCCTTCTCGCGCGCCAGCGGCAGGATGCGGTCCTCCGGCTCCGTGTCGGCGACATTGTAGCTGAGCTGCACGAAATCGATCGGACGCTCCCGCATGATTCGCTCCAGCAGGTCGTGGCGCCGGCCGTGGGAGGTGGTGATCCCCACGTAGCGGATGCGCCCCGCCGCCTTCATGGCGAACAGGCGCTCCAGGTGCCCCTGCCAGGCCAGCAGGTTGTGCACCTGCATGACATCGAAGCCGTCGATCCGCCACTCGGCGCGGGATTCGGCGATCTGTTCCGGCCCCTCGTCCGGCGATGAGGTCCAGACCTTCTCGGCGGAGAGGAGCGTTTCGGGAAAGCCGAGCTTCTCCAGACCATGACCGACGGTATCCTGTGAGGAGCCGTACATCGGCGAGGAATCGATCATGCCGCCGCCCTCGCCGAAGAAGGCGCCCATGACGGCGGCGCACTGTTCCAGCAGGCGCGAATCGCGGCCGACGTTGAAGGTGATCCAGGTGCCCAGGCCCACCGCCGGCACCGTCTCGCCGGTCGAGGGGACGCGGCGCGTCTCCCCGGGCGCGGTCTGTCCGATGGCCGGAACGGGCAGGACGGCGGCGCCCAGCGCGCCGAGAAGCATCCGTCTGCGGCTGATCCTCATGATCCGCGCATTCCCTTCCATGGTTGCCTGCGGGACCATATTGGTTCGGGGCCGCGCCGCTGCGAGCGCACGATCGCTTGAGCGGCCGGCCTCAGGCCGCGGCGCGGCGCTCGCGTTTCAGCCCGACCAGCGTATGGCCGAGCAGCGTCGCGAGGATGACGAGACCGCCGATGAATCCGAGCTGTGTGGGCGCCTCGTCCAGGATCAGCCAGACCCAGAGCGAGCCGAAGACGGTCTCCAGCAGCAGGATCAGTCCGACCTCGCCCGGCGGCAGATAGCGCGGCCCGATGGTCATGCCGATATAGGCCAGCGGAATGAACACGAGGCCGCCAGCCAGCACCGCGAACCAGGCCACCTCCGTCGCCGGCATCTGCACGAAGAAGGCTGCGGGCGTGGCCGTGATGTAGAGCCCCAGCGTCGTGGCCGGCATCATGTTGACGTCGCGCGAACTGCGGATCACCACGAAGGTCAGCGAAATGCCGATGACGCAGATCAGCGCGAAGAGTTCGCCCAGACCGGCGTTCAGCGAAATCTGCTCGCCCGCCACCATGGCGACGCCGGACAGGGCGAAAACGGAAGCGATCCAGGTCCGCGGCGCGACGCGCTCGCGCAGGAAGATCCAGCCGGCGATCGATGAGATCAGCGGCGTGGTGGCGATGATCACCAGCACGTTCGCCGCCGCGGTATGCGTGTTGGCGGCGACGAAACAGTTGTTGGTGATGCCGTAGAGCACCGCGATCAGGATGCCAGGCCAGCCGATGGCCCGGACCCGGGCGGGGAATGCGCCGCGCCACCAGAGCGCCATGCCGACGGTCAGCATCAGGCCGACGAACAGGCCCCGCCAGAAGATCATGGGCAGGGCCGGCAGTCCGGACATCTTGATGAACAGCGCGTCGGGGCTGAGCGCCATGACGCCGGCGACCATGATCAGCAGTCCTTTCTGGCGCTCGGTCATTTCGCGTGCCCCTGCCACTTGACCATCCAGAAGAACGGTATCGTCGCCAGCGAGATGATGGCGAACAGGTAGAAGGCATTGATGTAGCCGACCATCAGCGACTGCCGCGTGATCTCACCGGCCATCGCGGCGAGGCCGCTTTCGCTGTCGAGGTTCCAGCCGCCGATCACGGATGGATAGCGCAGCACGTCGTTCATCGGCGAGATCTCCTCGGCCATGTTCGAATAGTTGTACTTCGACGTCCGTATGACCACGGCAACACTGACCGAGATGAAGAAGCTGGAGCCGAAATTGCGGATCAGATGAAACACCGAGCTGCCCTCGCCGGCCTTCTCGGGGCCCAGCGTGGCGAACGCGACCTGGGTGACCGGCACCCAGCAGAGCCCGACGCCCAGGCCCTGCATGGCGCTGGTCCAGGCGACGTCCCAGCTGGTCAGGTTGATGTCGAAGCTGGCGATGTAGAGCCCGGCGATGCCCTGAAGTCCGAAGCCGACGGTCATCCAGAAGCGCGGATCGAGCCGCGAGGCCCAGATCATGATGATGAATCCGACCAGCGTGCCGAGGCCGCGGGTCGCCAGCAGCCAGCCGATGGCGCCCTCCGGAAAGTCGCGCAGCTGCTGCAGCATGGGCGGGAACAGCACCATCGGCGTGAAGTTGAGCATGCCGAAGATCAGGATGAAGAACATCCCGAAGGCGAAATTGCGGTCCTTCAGCATCTGGAAGTCAAGGAAGGTCTTCTTCGAAGACGTCAGGCTGTGGCTGACGAAGATCCAGAAGGCGAGGGCAGCGATGCAGGCCTCGATGATGATCTCCGGGCTTTCGAACCAGTCGGCCCGCTCGCCCCTGTCCAGCATCAGCTGGGTCGCGGCCACCGCCACGCTGAGCGCGAGAAAACCCGTCCAGTCGAGGCGCGCCTTGCCCGGAATGTCGAGGTCCCGCACGAACATCAGGATGCCGACGATGGCGACGAGGGCACAGGGTACGACCATGAAGAAGACCCAGCGCCAGCCATAGGTCTCCGACAGGTAGCCGCCGAGCGTCGGCGCGATGATGGGGCCGAGAACGACGCCGACGCCGAAGACCGCCATCGTCGAGGCGTGTTTCTCCCGCGGGAAGGCCTGCAGCACGATGGACTGGCTGCCCGGCACCATGGGCGCGCCGAACATGCCCTGCAGCACGCGGTAGAAGACGATCTCGGGCAGCGAGTTGGCCATGCCGCAGGCCAGCGTGGCGCCGGTGAAACCCAGCGCCGAGATCAGCATCACGCGGCGCTGGCCCAGCCTGGCGATCAGCCAGCCGGTCATCGGCGTGACCACGGCGGTGGCCACCAGGTTGAAGGTCACGACCCACGCGATCTGGTCGGTGGTCGCGCCGAACGCCCCCTGCATCTTGGGCAGGGCGACATTGGCGATGGTCACCGTCATCGCGTAGAGCATGGTCGACATGGTCAGCGTGAAGATCAGGCACCCGCGCTCGAAGCGGGTCATGACCTGCGCCGGCGCCGTCTGACCGTCGGCCACGCTCATTCCGCCGCGGCCGGATGTCCGCCGCTCCGCCTCACGTCCTGAGCGTCAGGCCGCCGTCGACGGTCAGGCTGTGGCCGGAGACGAAGCCGGCGTCGTCGGACGCCAGGAACAGCGCCGCGCGGGCGATGTCGAGAGGATCGCCCAGCCGCCGGAGCGCCGCCTTCTTCGCCCAGATGGCCGCGATGTCCTCGTTGGCGAAACTCTGAGCCGTCATGCCGGTCTGGATTGCGCCCGGCTCGATGCAGTTCACGGTGATGCCGAACTTGCCGAGTTCCAGCGCCAGGGTCCGCGTCATGCCCGCGACCCCGGCCTTGGAGGCGCAGTAGGCGGTGAGTCCGTAGTCGGTCATGCGCGCCATTACCGAGGCCGTCGAGATGATGCGGCCGGCGGGGCTGTCCTTCAGGTGCGGAATCGCCGCGCGGGCGAGCTTGAAGGCCGAGGTGAGGTTGACCGAGATCGTGATGTCCCACTCGCCGTCGGTCATGTGCTCGCCCAGCGCGTTCCGGCTGACGCCCGCATTGTTGTAGAGGATATCGAGCCGGCCGAACTTGCCGACGGCGGCGTCCACGATCTTCTCCGCCGCCTCCGGCTCGGTGATATCCTGCTCCATCGCCGTGACGTAGGAATGCCCGTGCTTCGCGGCGAGGTCCGTGCCCGGCCGGTCGACGGCCAGCACCATCGCGCCCTCGCGGGCGAAGAGATCCGCCGTCGCCTGTCCGATGCCGCTCGCCGCCCCGGTCACGATCGCCGCGCGCCCTTCCAGTCTCAAAGCCATGAAATGCCTCCCCTGTCCGTGGTCGCCGCCAGTCTATTGATCGCGGGCCGCGAGAACACCGGTCATTGCGCATGAGGTGGATGCGTGGGCCCGCAGAAGTATCGACGCCGATCCGTTCGCGGACGGGCCGGGGATTCGCCGGGTCGGGCAGCCCGCCGTCTCCACCATTCAGAAGGCGCACGAGCAGCCATGCCATCCCTCGCGCGCCGGTCTGCCTGCTTCAATAACCCCGCTTGGGGTCCACGGTGTTGAGGAGCGGTTCGCCGGCCCGGTCGCGGCGGATGTTCCCGATCACCTGATCGACCAGGGCGCGGGGATCGGAGAAGGCGGCGATATGCGGCGTCACCGTGACCCGGGGATGATCCCAGAAAGGGCTGCCGGCCGGCAGGGGCTCGGTGCGGAAGACGTCCAGCGTGGCCTCGCCGATCTGCCCCGAATCGAGAGCCGCCAGCAGGTCTTCCTCGACCACGTGGCCGCCGCGGCCGGCGTTGATGAAGGTCGCGCCCCGGGGCAGGCCGGACAGCAGCGCCGCATCGACGATGCCTTCGGTCGCCGGGGTCAACGGCAGCAGGCAGACCAGGATCTCGGTCCGCGCCAGGAAATCCTTCAGCCCGACGCCGCCGTGGAAGCCGGTGACGCCATCGATGGCCTTCGGCGTCCTGGACCACCCGGCGACATCGAAGCCCAGCAGACCCAGGTGTTTCGCGGCGTCGCCGCCCAGTTCGCCCAGGCCCATGACGCCCACCCTGCGCTCGCCGGCGTGCGGCTGTGGCAGTTCGCGCCATTCATGCGCCTTCTGCAGCCGGTCGTATTCGCGGTGACGGCGATGGTGCATCAGCACGTGCATGACCACCCATTCGCGCATGCGCAGCGCCATGTTGGGGTTCACCACCCGGCAGATCGGCACGCCCTCGGGCAGTTGCGTATCGGCGAAGATGTGATCCACGCCCGCCCCAAGGGAGAAGATGGCGCGCAGGTTGGGCAGCCCGGCCAGCAGGCCGGTCTCCGGCTTCCAGACCAGCGCGTATTCGACCTCGGCGACATCCCCCGTCTCTGGCCAGGTGCGGAAGTCCAGGTCCGGCATCTCCGCCAGCAGGGTTTCCCGCCACCAGTCGTCCCGGTCGGCGTGGGAGGCGAACAGCAGCACCGTCATTTCATCGACCTGTTCTCGAACGCGGCGGTGATGAGCTGTTTCGTGTAGTCGGTCTGCGGATCGTCGAATATCCGGTCCACGCCGCCTTCCTCCACGACCTTGCCGTCTTTCATGACCATCACGTGATCCGACATGGCCCGGACCACCTTCAGGTCGTGCGAGATGAACATGTAGGCCAGGCCGTGGCGGTTCTGCAAATCGCGCAGCAGATCGACAATCTGCGCCTGCACAGACATGTCCAGCGCCGAGGTCGGTTCGTCCAGGACGATGAACTTCGGTTTCAGCGCGATGGCGCGGGCGATGGCGATGCGCTGACGTTGGCCGCCGGAGAACTCGTGCGGATAGCGGTCCTGCATGTGGCCTTCCAGCCCCACCTCCTCCAGCGCCGCGGCGACGGCGCCGCGCCGCTCCGCCTTCGGGCCGGCCATGTCGTGGATCAGCAGCCCTTCCTCGATGATCTGTCCGACGGACAGGCGCGGACTGAGCGAACCGAAGGGATCCTGGAAGACGATCTGCATCCGCCGTCTGAGCGGCCGCATCTGGGAGAAGCCGTAGCCGTCGATGCGCTCGTCCTCGAAGGCAATGGGTCCCTCCGAGCGGATCAGGCGGAGCAGGGCCAGGCCGAGCGTCGTCTTGCCCGAGCCCGATTCGCCGACGACGCCGACGGTGCGGCCGGCGGGCACCGAGACGTCGATGCCGTCGACCGCCTTCACGTGGCCGACGGTGCGCCGGAAAATGCCGCGCCGGATCGGGAACCAGACCTTCAGGGCCTCGGCGGCAACCACCGTCTCGGGCGTCGGGCCGGAGCGCACCGGCTTGCCCTTCGGCTCTGCGGACAGCAGCATCTTCGTGTAGTCGTGTTCCGGGTGGTCGAAGACCCGGGCGGTGGGTCCGTGCTCGACGATCTCCCCGTCGGTCATGACGCAGACCTTGTCGGCGATGCGGCGCACGATGCCCAGATCGTGGGTGATGAACAGGATCGCCATGCCGAGATTCTTCTGCAGGTCGATCAGCAGCTCCAGGATCTGCGCCTGGATGGTGACGTCCAGCGCCGTGGTCGGCTCGTCGGCGATCAGCAGGTCCGGCTCGTTGGCCAGCGCCATGGCGATCATGACGCGCTGGCGCTGTCCGCCCGAAAGCTGGTGCGGATAGTCGGCCAGGCGGCCTTCCGGATCGCGGATGCCGACCAGATCGAGCAGTTCGATCACCCGTCCGCGCGCCTGCTTCCGGGCGACGCCGCGATGGATGGTGAGCACCTCGGCAATCTGTTTCTCGACGGTGTGCAGCGGGTTCAGCGCCGAAAGCGGTTCCTGGAAGATCATGGAGACCCGCCGGCCGCGGATCGTCCGCATCAGCGCCTCCGGCGCATTCAGCAGTTCCTCCCCTTGCAGGCGGATGGAACCGTTCGGATGACTGGCCTGGGGATAGGGCAGAAGCTGCATCACAGACAGCGCCGTCACCGACTTGCCGGAACCGGATTCGCCGACCAGCGCCAGGGTCTCGCCCTTGTCGATGGAGAAGGAAACGTGGCGCACCGCCTCGATCGCCTTCGGCCCGGCGCCGAACGTGACCGAGAGATCGTCGACCTGCAGCAGCCGGCTCATGTGAAGGTCTTCCTCGGATCGAAGGCGTCGCGTACGGCCTCGGCCATGAACATCACCAGCGTCAGCATGAAGGAGATCACCAGGAAGCCGGTGATGCCGAGCCAGGGCGCCTGCAGGTTGGCCTTGCCCTGGGCCAGCAGTTCGCCCAGCGACGGCGAGCCGGGCGGCAGACCGAGGCCCAGCAGATCCAGGGCGGTCAGTGAGGTGATGGCGCCGGTCAGGAGGAAGGGCATGAAGGTGATGGTGGCGACCATGGCGTTGGGCAGCAGGTGCTTGAACATGATCACCGCGTTGGAGACGCCAAGCGCCCGCGCCGCGCGGACATAGTCGAAGTTCCGCGCGCGCAGGAACTCCGCGCGCACCACCGCCACCAGCGCCGTCCACGAGAACACCAGCAGGATCGCGAGCAGGGTCCAGAAGCCGGGCACGAACAGCGCCGAGAAGATCAGGATGATGAAGAAGAAGGGCATGCCTTCCCAGATCTCGATGAAGCGCTGGGCGACGAGGTCCAGCCAGCCGCCGTAATAGCCCTGCACCGCGCCGGCGGCGACCCCGATGATGGTGGAAAGGATCGTCAGCATGATCCCGAACAGCACCGACAGACGGTAGCCGTAGATCACCCTGGCCATCACGTCGCGGCCCTGGTCGTCGGTGCCCAGCCAGTTCTCGGCCGACGGCGCCTGCGGGAACGGGCCCTCGGCCTTCGGCGTGCGGTAGTCGTATTCGATCAGGGGCCAGAGCGCCCAGCCGCCGCCGGCCTCCAGCGCTTCCCGGAAGAACGGTTCCTTGTAGTTCGCCTCGGTCGGCAGGAAGCCGCCGAATTCCTCGTCGGTATAGACGAACAGGATCGGGAACTTCAGCTCGCCTTCGTAGGAGACGACAAGGGGCCGGTCGTTGGCGATGACCTCCGCGAACAGGCTGAGGACGAACACCACCAGGAACAGGATCGTCGACCAGTAGCCGCGCCGATTGCGGCGGAAATTCTCCCACCGGCGACGGTTGATCGGGGTGACCCGCAGGCCCAGCACGCGGTGCACCGCGGCCCCCGAATAGGTCTCGGGCAGGGTGTCGGCGGTATCAGACATCGCGGCGCTCGAAATCGATGCGCGGGTCGACGAAGGCGTAGGTGATGTCGCGGAGGATGGTCATCACCAGCCCCAGCAGGGTGAAGGCATAGAGCGTGCCGAAGACCACCGGATAGTCGCGGTTGACGACGCTCTCGAAGCCCAGCCGGCCGAGACCGTCCAGCGAGAACAGCACCTCGATCAGGAAAGTGCCGGTGAACAGCATGGCGATGAAGGCGGAGGGAAAGCCCGCGATGATGATCAGCATGGCGTTGCGGAAGACATGGCCATAGAGCACGCGACGCTCGGTCAGGCCCTTGGCGCGGGCGGTCTGGACGTACTGCATGTTGATCTGATCGAGGAAGGAGTTCTTCGTCAGCATGGTCAGGTTGGCGAAGGCCCCGATGGTCAGCGCGGCGACCGGCAGGCAGATGTGCCAGAAATAGTCGGCGATCTGCCCCATGGTCGAGAGTTCGTCGTAGTCCTCCGACACCAGGCCGCGAAGCGGGAAGATCTGCCAGTAGGAACCGCCGGCGAAAAGCACGATCAGCAGCACGGCGAACAGATAGGCCGGAATGGCGTAGCCGATGACGACCACCGTCGAGGTCCAGACGTCGAAGGGCTGGCCGTCCTTGACCGCCTTGCGGATGCCGAGCGGAATGGAGATGGAATAGGCCAGCAGGAAGGACCAGAGACCGAGCGAGATGGAGACCGGCATCTTGTCCAGCACCAGGTCATAGACCGTGCGGTCCCTGAAATAGCTCTCGCCGAAGTCGAAGACGGCGTAGTTCCCCAGCATGATCAGGAAGCGTTCGTGCAGCGGCTTGTCGAAGCCGAACTGCTTCTCCAGCTCGGCGATGAACTCCGGGTCGAGTCCCTGCGCGCCGCGATAGGAGCTGTCGCCCTGCCCCGCGGCCTGGGAGGAGCCGCCCGAGGTTTCGGTGCCGCTGCCGCCGGTGACCCGCGCGCCGGCGCCGACGGCGGTGCCCTGGATTTCCGCGATGATCTGCTCGATGGGTCCGCCCGGCGCGAACTGGATGATGATGAAGTTCACCAGCATGATGGCGAACAGGGTCGGGAAGATCAGCAGGATGCGACGCACCAGATAGGCGATCATGCGATGCGCCTCCCGAGCCCTTCAGCCGCCTGTCGCCTGGAAGGAGGACGGCCGGGGAGGGGGTGGAAATCGGCCCGCAATCGCGACGGTCGTCCCCCTCCCGGCGCTGCGCGCCGACCTCCCCCCATCCGGGGAGAGGTTGTGGACTTCCGATGCGTCATGCCCGACCTCTGCATCTCAGCCGCCATTCCGGCCGCCTGTCGCGGCGGCCTTCGCCGCATCGAACCACCAGCTGTTGACGACGCCCCTGTGATAGGGCGGCTTCTCCGCCGCCGGCCGGCCGAAACGGTCCCAGAAAGCCAGGTTGTGCTCGCCCTTGTACCACTGGGGGACGATGTAGCGGTTCCACATGATCACCCGGTCCAGCGCATGCAGCGCCGTCAGCAGTTCCTCCCGGCTTCCGGCGTTCAGCGCCGCCTCGATCAGCCGGTCGACCGCCGGATCGCGCACGCCGGCGTAATTGTTGGTGCCGTTGATCTCGGCCTGGCGGCTGCCCCAGTAGCTCCAGAGTTCGCCGCCCGGCGTCTCGGGCGGCGAGAAGCGGGCGGTGACCGCGTCGAAGTCATAGGACTTCACCCGCTCGACATACTGGGCGGGGTCGACCAGACGGGTGCTTGCGCGGATACCGAGGCGCTCCAGGTTCTGCACATAGGGGCCGATGATCCGGTCGAAGCTGGGCTGGAAATTGAGAAACTCGATGGTCAGCGCCTCGCCTTCGGCGTTGCGCAGCGCGCCGTCCCGGATCTCCCAGCCGGCCGCCTTCAGCAGGCCGTGGGCGCGGCGCAGATTGGCCCGGATGCCGCCCTCTCCGTCGGTGGTCGGCGCCTTGAAGGGCTTCTCCATCACCTCCGGCGGCAGGTCCGCCGCGAAGGGCCTCAGCAGGGCCAGCTCCGCCTCCGAAGGCGGGCCGTCATGAGCCAGGTTCGAATTCTCGAAGATCGATTCCGTCCGCCCGTAGAGACCGTGGAAGATGTTGCGGTTGGTCCACTCGAAGTCGAAGGCGAGATCGAGCGCCTCCCGCACCCGGCGGTCGGCGAACTTGGCCCGCCGCGTGTTGTAGAACCAGCCCTGCATGCCCGAGGGCCGTCCGTCCGGGATCGTCAGGCGGACGATCCGGCCATCCTGCACGGGCTGCTTGTCGTCGTACTCCGTGGCCCAGCTCTTGGAGGTGAACTCCTCGCGGAAGTCGTACTCGTCGGCAAAGAAGGCGAGCAGCGCAGAGGTACGGTCGGCGTACCAGTCGATCCGAATGTGGTCGAAGTTCCACAGCCCCCGGTTCACCGGCAGGTCGCGAGCCCAGTAGTCCTCGACACGGGAAAGCGTAAGTGATGTGCCCTGGTCGACCTCGGTGATGCGGTAGGGCCCGGAGGCCAGCGGCGGATCGAGCGTCGTGCGGTCGAACTCGACAGTCTCGTAATAGGCCTTCGACAGGATCGGCAGGCTGCCGGCGAAGCGCACCAGCAGATCGCGTGCCGCGCCTTCCAGCAGCCGGACGCGGACGGTATGCGCATCCAGCGCCTCGGCCTGGGCGTGCTCGAAGATATTGCGCAGCACCGGGTGGCCCTTCTCCTTGATCACGTTCAGGGAAAAGACGACGTCGGCCGCCGTGATCGCGGAGCCATCATGGAAGCGCGCGCGCTGATCCAGCGCGAAGACCGCGGAACGGCCGTCCTCGGCGACGTCGGCGGACCTGGCGATCAGCGCGTAGTGGGCGTCAGGCTCGTCATAGGATCGCGCCATCAGCGTGTCGTGCAGTCGGATCTCGTGCTGCTGGATCGAGGCCGGTTTGGAACCGCGCAGGATGTAGAAATTGAGCGTGTCGAAGGTGCCGAGATCGCGCAGGCGCAACGTGCCGCCCCTGGGCGCGTCCGGGTCGGCCCAGCGGAAATGCTCGAAATCGGCCGGATAGTCGAGAGTCCCGAAGACGGAAATGCCGTGCCGCGGCTCCGCCGTCGCCGAAGCCGCCGCCAGCAGCAGGCCGACGGCCGCCAGTCCCGCCCTCGGCCACCTCACTTGTAGGTCTCGGCCAGTTCGGCCGCCTTCTCGGGCTGGATCCACCAGGCGAACACGTCGACGCCGTAGTCCGGGTCGACCGGCGGGCGTCCGAACTTGTCCCAGTAGGCGATGCGCAGCGCCGAGATGTGCCACTGCGGAATGACGATGTGCGAATGCAGCAGCACCCGGTCGAGCGCCCGGGTCGCGGTCACCAGCGCTTCCCGGTTCCCGGCGAAGATGATGTTGTCGATCAGCCTGTCGACCGCCTCGGACCGGATGCCGGCCAGGTTGCGGCTGCCGGCCCGCGTCGCCGCCTCCGAGCCGAAGAAGTCGCGCTGCTCGTTGCCGGGGCTTTCCGACTGCGGATAGGAGCCGACCACCATGTCATACTCGAAGTCGCGCACCCGGTTCTGGTACTGGGCGGCGTCGACCGTGCGCAGGCTGGCGTCGACGCCCAGACGCCTCAGATTCTCGATGAAGGGCAGCACGATGCGCTCGAACTGCGGGTCGGCCAGCAGGATCTCGAAGCTGACCGGTTCGCCCTCGGGCGTCAGCAGCGTCTTGTTCTCGAACTTGTAGCCGGCCTCGCGGAGGATCTGGAACGCCTTGCCGAGGTTCTCCCGGAGCGAGCTCTCCGCGGTCGACGGCGGCGAATAGGCCTCGGTGAAGACTTCCTCGGGGATCATGCCCCGCAATGGCTCGAGCAGTTCCAGTTCGGCTTCCGACGGCAATCCCTGCGAGGCGAGTTCGGTGTTGGAGAAGAAGCTCTCGGTGCGTTCGTACTGGCCGTAGAACAGGTTCTTGTTGGCCCATTCGAAGTCGAAGGCATAGGACAGAGCTTCGCGCAGCGCCGGGTCCTGGAACAGCGGACGGCGCAGATTGTAGATGAAGCCCTGCATGCCGGTGGGCCGGCTGTGAGGCACCAGTTCCACCTTCACGTCGCCGCGCTCGACTGCCGGGAACTCGTAGGCGGTCGCCCAGTCCTTGGAGCTGTTCTCGGTGCGGTAATCGTAGACATAGCCCTTGAACGCTTCCAGCACCGCGGTGCGGTCGGCGAAGTACTCGTACTGCACGCGGTCGTAGTTGTAGCGTCCGCGGTTGATGCCGAGATCCCGGCCCCAGTAGTCCTCGACCCGCTCCAGCACCACGCGCCGGTTCGGCTCGACGGCCGAAACCCGGTAGGGGCCGGAGCCCATCGGCGCTTCAAGGGTGGTGGCGCCGAATTCACGGTCAGCCCAGTAGGCCTTCGACATGACGGGCAGCTGACCCATGATCTGCGGCAGCTCGCGATTGCCCGATTCGGAGAAGTCGAAGCGGATGCGGTGCGTATCCAGCACCTTCGCCTCGGTCACGTTGCGGTAGTAGTAGCGGTAGAAGGGCTGGCCCTTTTCGCGCAGCACCTCGAAGCTGAAGGCGACATCCTCGGCGGTGACCGGGCTGCCGTCGTGGAAGCGCGCCTCGGGCCGGAGATTGAAGATCACCCAACTATGGTCCTTCGGGTGCTCCACCGATTCCGCGATCAGGCCGTACTCGGTCGACGGTTCTCCCAGATGCTGGTCCATCAGGGTCTCCACGGCCAGGCTGGCCGCGCCCGCCGGATTGCCCTTGGGGATGTACGGGTTGAGGGAATCGAAGCCGCCGAACGCCGACATGCGCAGCGTGCCGCCTTTCGGAGCGTCCGGATTGACGAAATCCAGGTGGTCGAAGCCCTGCTCGTATTGCGGCTCTCCGATCAGGGACAGGGCATGGGACCGGACGATGTCGTCTTGGGCGCCTGCCGTCGCCGGAATGGCGAACAGCGTCGCCAGTAGCGCCCCCAGGAAACCTCGCCGCACCATGTCACCTCGCCCTGTTGTTATGCGCGCGCCCTTTGCCGGCGCATTATGACCAGAGTTGGGCGGCGGACGGAAGTACGGCAACCCCCGCCCGGGGTCAGCCGCGGAGCAGTTCCAGCGCCCGCGCGTGGATCGCCGCGTCGCCGCAGGCCAGCGTACGGGCGCCGACGCCGAATTCGATCGCTCGGCCGTCCCAGTCCGAGATGCACCCGCCCGCGCCTTCCACGACCGGGGCGAGGGCCAGATAGTCGTGCGGCTTGAGGTCGTCGTCCACCACGATGTCGACGAAGCCCATGGCCAGCAGGCCGTAGGCGTAGCCGTCGGCGCTGAAACGCCGGAGGCCGACGCTCTCCGTCAGCCGCCTCAGCGCCGGGCCATTCTCGCCCTCCAGGCACTCCGCGCCCCAGGTGTAGAGCGCCGCCGCGCCCAGATCGGCGCAGGCGCGGGTGGTTACCGGGCGCCCGTTGAAGACGGTGGGGCGGCCGGACACACCCAGCCAGCGCTCACCGTTGACGGGCTGGTTGATGACGCCAACCACCGGCTTTCCATGGCGGGTGAGCCCGATCAGGGTGACGAACTGAGCCGAACCGGTGATGAAGGACTTGGTGCCGTCGATCGGGTCCAGGTGCCAGACCCACTCCGCATCGGGGTTCTCGGCGCCGAATTCCTCGCCGACGATGCCGTGGTCGGGAAAACGCTCGCCGATCAGTCCGCGCATGACGCGCTCCGCCCCGCGGTCGGCCTCGGTGACAGGGCTCTCGTCCGCCTTGGAGACGATCTCGATGGGCTGGCGGAAGAGCGGCCGGATGAAATCGCCGGCACGGTCGGCCAGTTCGCCCGCGAAGTCCGCGAAGGTCTGGAGGTCGCCGGTCATCGCGCTGTCCGGCGTCCCGTCCTATTCGCTGGTCGCGGCCTCGCCGTTCTCGGTCTGCTCCGCGGCGTTGTCGGCCGGCTGATCCGCGGCAGGCGCGGCGCCGTCATTGGCGGGCTGCTGGGCGTCGCCGTCCTCCGACGCCGGGGCGGCCTCGCCCTCGGTGGCGGCAGGCGCCTCCGGCTCGGGCAGCGCGGCGTCGGCGTCACCGAAGGAACGGATATAGAGCAGCAGGTCGGCGCGGTCCTCGGCGTCCTTGATGCCGGCGAAGGCCATCTTGGTGCCCTGGGCGTAGCCGCGCGGATTGGCGATGAAGGCGTCGAGCTTCTCGAAGGTCCATTCGCCTTCCATGTCGGACAGGACGGGCGAATAGGCGAAGCCGCCATGGGAGGCGATGTCGTTGTGCAGCACGCCGAACAGGTTCGGACCCACCTTGTTGGGGCCGCCCTCCTCGATCGTGTGGCACGCCTTGCACTTGTTGAAGTCGCTGGCGCCGGCGGAGGCGTCGGCATTGGCGAGCAGGACCGCCAGCGAAGGCGCCTCTTCCTCGGCCGGGGCCGCGCCGTCCTCGGCGATCTCGGGCACCGGATAGGCGACCTCACCGTGGCTGCCGGGATGAACCAGGATGTGCGAGACCTCGGTGATCACGAATCCGATCAGAACGGTCAGCAATACCGCGCCTGCGATCTTGTTGAACTGCATGCTGTCCATTGCCGCGTCCCTTCCGGTTAGCCATGGCTGACTTGGCGGAATCCCCCTCGCCACCTCGCGCAAGGTGATAGCCTCTGGCCCCGCCCCTGAATGATGCGGTCTAACGCCGCATCGCGCCCTTTGGAAGAGCCGTCCAGAAGAACATTCATGAATCCCGTGGTCCTGATCCCCGCCCGCATGGCCTCCAGCCGCCTGCCGGGCAAGCCGCTGGCCGAGATTGCCGGCCTGCCGATGATCGTGCAGGTCTGGAAACGCGGCATGGAGGCCGACATCGGCCCCGTGCTGGTCGCCGCCGCCGAGGCGGAGATCGTGGAGGCGGTGCGCGATGCCGGCGGCGAGGCGGTGCTGACCGATCCGGGCCATCCGTCGGGCTCCGACCGCATCTTCGAGGCGCTGGGCCGGGCGGACCCGGACGGCCGCCACGATTCGGTGGTCAATCTGCAGGGCGACCTACCGGCCCTGGAGCCGGCGACGATCCGCGCCGCGCTGAAGCCGCTGGAAGCCGACCCGTCGGTCGACATCGGCACGCTGGTCGCCGAGATCCACGATCCGGCGGAACTGGACGATCCCAACGCAGTGAAGGTCGTCACCGCCTTCGCCGACGGCGCCGGGACCGCGCGTGCGCTCTGGTTCACGCGGCTGCGCGCACCCGGTGGCGAGGGCCCGTACTGGCACCATATCGGCCTCTACGCCTATCGCCGGGCGTCGCTGGAGCGGTTCGTGAAGCTGCCGCCCAGCCCGCTGGAGAAGCGCGAGAAGCTGGAGCAGTTGCGGGCGCTGGAGCATGGCATGCGCATCGACGCCGCCCGCGTCGACACGATACCGCTGGGCGTCGACACGCCGGAGGATCTGGAGAAGACGCGGCGACTGTTCGCCGAACGCGACGGGCCGGCGCCCAAGTAATTGGACACCCCGCCCCTTCGCTGGTCTAATTTCCCGACAGGGCCAGCAAGGGAGGAGCGGCCATGAAGTTCGGCATTTCGATTCCGGTCCGCGGCGACGACGCCAATCCGGAGACCTTCGACCGTGTCGCCGACAAGGCGGAAGCGGCGGGACTCGACGCGCTCTGGGCCAGCGACCATCTGGTCATGGCGCCGCCGAACAAGTCGAAATATCCCGGTACGCCAGACGGCAGCCTGCCGCCGGCATGGAAGCGCTACTACTATCAGCCCTTCAGCGTGCTGAACTACCTGGCCGGCCGCACGCGCAATGTCCGCCTGGGCACCAGCGTGCTGATCCTGCCCATGCGCAATCCGCTGGAGGTCGCCGCCCAGGTAGCGGAGCTGGACCGGGTCAGCCGGGGCCGGGCCAACTTCGGCGTCGGCGTCGGCTGGTTCGAGGACGAATACGACGCGCTGGGCTATCCGTTCCGCAAACGCGGCAAGCGCGCCAATGACGGCCTCGCCATCTGCCGCAAGCTCTGGACGGGTGAGCCGGCGGCGCACGAGAGCGAGTTCTACAGCTTTTCCGGCTGCGTGGTCGGGCCGACGCCCGTGCAGAATCCGCATCCGCCCATCTACATCGGCGGCCACTCGCCGGGCGCGCTGAAGCGGGTGGCGAAGTACGGCGACGTCTGGCACCCGTTCCGGGTCACCGACGCCCAGGTGAAGGATCTGCGCGGCGACCTGGCGAAGGCGCTGGAGGCGGAGGGGCGGTCAATCGACGACCTGCCGATCTGTCCCAAGGTGCCGCTGGTGTTCCAGGAGGAACGGACCCAGGACGGGCAGTTGCCGACCCAGGGACGGCCGCAGGATATCCTCGACGCGCTGCGCCGCTACGAGGACGCCGGCGCGACCGAGTTCTGCTTCGACATCGTGCCCGAAACGCCGGAGAACGCCGAAGTGATCATCGACCGCATCATGGACGAGATCCGGCCGAAATTCGCCTGACGGGCGCGGCCCGGCGGCCTGACAATCGCAAGCCTCCATGCCGAAGGGAGCCCACCGCACCAGGCGATCAGGATAACTGCTGGCGCAGCTTGTACTTCAGGATCTTGCCGCCGACGGTGGTGGGGAACGCGTCGACGGCGACGACGCGCTTCGGCGTCTCGAAGCCGGCCAGGCGCTCCCGGGCGAAGGCGATGAGTTCCTTCTCGTCCAGTCGTTTTCCCTTCGCCGCGATGACGCAGGCCGTGACGGCCTCCCCCCAGCGGTCGTCCGGCAGGCCGATCACGGCGGCGCGTTCCACCGCCGGATGCTGCTGCAGCACCGCCTCGACGCGGAGCGAGGAGACGTTCTCGCCGCCGGACTTCACGATGTCCTTGTAGCGGTCGACCATGATGCGGTGCTCCTGCTCGGCGTCGTAGGCGAAGCTGTCGCCGCCGTGGAACCAGCCGCCCCGCAGGGCCTCGGCCGTCGCCTCGAGGTCGCGGTAATAGCCCGAGAACATGGCCGGCGAACGGTAGACCGCCTCGCCCGCCTCGAAGGGCTTGCCGCGCAGATCGTTGCCGTCCTCGTCCATCACCGTCGATGCCATGATCGGCGCCGGCTTGCCGACATGGTTGCGGCCGGGCGAGGTGCGGTGAAACAGATCCAGGTTCCGGTCGATCGGGAAACGGTGGCAGGGGACGATCTCCGTCTGGCCCAGCATCTGGTACATCTTCACGTCGGGCGCGCAGAGATCGCGGAAGGCCCTGACCGAACCGGGCGCCATCGCCGCCCAGCCGTAGAACATGAGCTTCATCGACGACAGGTCGTAGGCGCGCGGCGTCTCGTGGACAGCGGCGACCATGCTTTCGACGAATTGCGGCGAGCCGCCGAAGAGCGTCGTCACCCGCTCCTCCGAACAGAGGCTGGCCATCGGATGGCCCTCGGGGGTCCGGCCGATCACCGCCGTACCACCCGAGAAGAGCGCCGGGAAGATGCAGATGTGGTCGCCGATGTGGAAGACCATCGGCGTGAAGACGCCCAGGCGCATGTCGCTTTCGTGCTCCAGGCCCCGGCTGATCGCGACCGCGCCGTCCATCGCGCAGAGATAGGTGTAGGTGTGGGAAATCATCACCGCCTTTGGCGCGGCGGTCGTGCCGGAGGTGAACAGGATTTCCCAGATGTCGTCGCCGTGGATGGTGACGTCGGGTTCCTCCGCGGACTGCCGGTCGACGAACGTGTCGTAATCCGGCACCGCGCCGTCCCTGTCCCCGCCGATGCTGACCACAGGCTCCGCGCCGGCCGCGGTGAACGCCCCGCCCAGCTTCTCCCAGAGCGGCGCGTCGACGATGGCGTGGCGCGCCTCGACCCGCTGCAGCGCATCGGTGATCACGTCCGGCGCCATCATGGCGTTGACCGGCGCGGCGACCAGTCCGGCCTTGGCGATGGCGATCTTCGACAGCCAGCCCTCCACCGAATTGTCGCAGAGCATCGCGATCCGGCTTGCGGGCTCCAGCCCCAGCGCCAGCAGACCGTTGGCCATGCGGTTGATCAGTTCGTTGGCGCGGCCATAGGTGACCCGGGCGTTCTTCGGGTTCACCGTGGCGTCCGGCCCGGCGACGATCGCCAGCTTGTCCGGGTCGTTCCAGGTATAGCGTTCGATGACGTCGCCGACGGAAACCCGGTTCCATCGCCGGTCGTTGCGCCGATTGTGGAAATTCTCGACGTCGAGGCCGAAATCGTCGGTCATGGCGTCCTCCCCAAGATGCCTGTGGCGCCAAGACTATGCCGGACTTGCCTTCGCGCCAACGGGCAGCAGATCAGGGTCGGGCCGAATGGGGAGAGGAAGAACCGTAATGTTCGTGAACACCGAAATCACCGACGGCGTCGCCGTCATCGCCATGGACGACGGCAAGGCGAACGCCATCGGCCACGAGATGCTGGACGCGCTGGAGCCGGCGCTGGCGAAGGCGGCGGAGACCGCCCGGGCCGTGGTTCTCACCGGACGCAAGGGCGTCTTCTGCGGCGGCTTCGATCTGAAGACGATGCAGGGCGCGACGCCCGACGAGGTGGACCGCCTGGTGCGGCGCGGCGGGCGGATGATCCAGACCCTCTACGGCTATCCGAAGCCGCTGGTGGCGGCGGCGAGCGGACACGGCATCGCGCTCGGCGCGCTGATGCTGCTGGCCTGCGACACGCGCGTGGGCGCGGGCGGCGACTTCAGATACGGCCTGAACGAGACGGCGATCGGCCTCGAACTGCCCGTGTTCGGGCTGGCGCTGGCCCGCGACCGGCTGGCGCAGGCAGAGATGACCCCGGCGGTGATCCAGGCCCGGCTCTACGACGCGGCGGGCGCAGCGGCCGCAGGCTATCTGGACGAGGCCGTGGCCCCGGACGCCGTCATCGGCCGCGCGGTCGAGATAGCGAAGGCTCTGGGCGAGATGCCGTCGGCGACCTATCACGCGACCAAGATCAACTTCCGCCGCGAGACCATGAACACCATCGCGGCCAGCCTGGCGGATTGACGGCGGGGCCTGGGTCCTGCGCGGCGCGAAGACCCGCACGGCGCAACTGAAAAACTCAATCCCGCACGGTGTGCGCGTGGTTGAGGGGCCCGTGGCCGGTGCCATAGCCCGGCGCGGTGCGGATCGCCTCGAGCACATAGGCGCGCGCGCGCTCGACCGCCGCCCGGAGCGGCATCTGCTGCGCGAGACCGGCCGCGATGGCCGAGGCGGTGGTGCAGCCGGTGCCGTGGGTGTGCGGCGTGTCGATACGCTTGCCCTCGAAGACTTCGAAGCCGTCGGCAGTGGCCAGCAGATCGGTCAGCCGCGCCCCCTTCAGGTGTCCGCCCTTCAGCAGCACCGCCTTCGGTCCGAAGCCGAGCAGACGCTCGGCGGCGCGCTTCATGGCGTCGAGATCCTCGATGGGCATGCCGGCCAGCACCGCAGCCTCCGGCAGGTTGGGCGTCAGCACATCGGCGCGGGGCAGCAGCTCGGCGATCACCACGTCGGTGGTGTCCGCATCGAGCAGGCGCGCGCCGCCCTTGGCGACCATGACCGGATCGACCACGACCATTGCGCCCTTGCCGTGATCGTCGATGCAGCGGACGACCGTCTCGATCACCGCGCGCTTGTGCAGCATGCCGGTCTTGATCGCATCGACGCCGATGTCGGCGACGGTCAGCCGGAACTGCTCGGCGATGAAGTCGACGGGGATCTCGTGGATGGCGTGGACGGTGTGGGTGTCCTGCGCCGTCAGCGCGGTAATCGCCGTCGCCGCGTAGCCGCCCAGCGCGGTCACGGTCTTGATGTCGGCCTGGATGCCGGCGCCGCCGCCCGAATCGGAGCCGGCGGCGATCAGCACGCGTCCCCTCATCGCCGTCATTCGTCGCTCGCTGCGGCGCGGGTGACGGCCTCCGCGATGTCGTCGACGATCTCGCGGATCACCGCCTCGTCCTCGCCCTCGCCCATGACGCGGATCAGCGGCTCGGTGCCCGACTTGCGGATCAGCAGCCGTCCCGTCGCGCCCAGGCGCTTCTCGCCATCGGCAATGGCCTGCTTGACCTTCGGATGCTCCAGCGGCGCGCCCTTGCCGAAGCGCACGTTCTTCAGGATCTGCGGCAGCGGGTCGAACAGGCGCACGGCCTCGGAGACGGGCTTGCCGCCCTCGGCGATCACCGCCAGCGCCTGCAGCGCCGCCAGGGTGCCGTCGCCGGTGGTGGCGTAGTCGCTCAGCACGATGTGGCCCGACTGCTCGCCGCCGACATTGTAGCCGTCGGCGCGCATGCGTTCGACGACGTAGCGGTCGCCGACCTTGGTGCGGATCATCTGCAGGCCGAGGCCGTTCAGATAGCGTTCCAGTCCCATGTTCGACATCACGGTGGTGACCACACCGCCGCCGCGCAACCGCTCCTCCTCGGCCCAGCGGCCGGCGATCAGCGCCATCAGGCGGTCGCCGTCGACCTCCCGGCCACGCTCGTCGACCATGATCATGCGGTCGGCGTCGCCGTCGAGCGCGATGCCGACATCGGCCCCCAGCTTCACGACCTTCTCGCGCAGCATCGCGGTGTTGGTCGAGCCGCAGCCATCGTTGATGTTGAAACCGTTGGGCTTGTCGCCGATGGCGATGACGTCGGCCTCGAGCTCCCAGAGCGCCGTCGGCGCGACCTTGTAGGCGGCGCCATTTGCGCAATCGATGACGATCTTCAGCCCGTTCAGACGCTTGCCGCGCGGGAAGGTGCTTTTCACGAACTCGATATAGCGCCCGCCGGCGTCGTCCAGGCGCTGGGCGCGGCCCAGGTCCCGCGGCTTGGCCAGCCGTCCGCGGATGCCATTGTCCATGCCCGCCTCGATCTCCGCCTCGGTCTCGTCGGAGAGCTTGAAGCCGTCGGGGCCGAACAGCTTGATGCCATTGTCATGGAACGGATTGTGGGAGGCCGAGATCATCACGCCCAGATCGGCGCGCAGGCTCCGTGTCAGGATGGCGATGGCCGGCGTCGGCAGGGGCCCGACCATGACCACGTCCATGCCGACCGAGGTGAAGCCGGCGGCCAGGGCGGGCTCCAGCATGTAGCCGGACAGGCGCGTGTCCTTGCCGATCACCACCCGGTGGCGGTGATTTCCGCGCATGAAGACGCGGCCGGCCGCGAGGCCGACCGAAAGCGCCCTCTCGGCCGTCATCGGCTCGTCATTGGCCCGGCCCCGGATGCCGTCGGTGCCGAAATACTTCCGCCCCATGTTCCCTCCGATCGCTCGCTGGTGCTCCGCCTTATCGATCAGACGGCGGAGGATGTCCATTGCGCGCCGCATGGAAGACGGCGAGCGCCTGGACGGTTTCGGCCACGTCGTGAACCCGCAGGATGTCCGCCCCGCCGGCGGCAGCGGCGAGCGCCGCGCCGATCGAGCCGCCGAGACGCCGGTCGGCCTGCTTCACGCCGGTCAGCCAGCCGATGAAGCCCTTGCGGCTGGCGCCCACCAGCAGCCGCACGCCGAGTTCGCGGAAGCGCGGCAGCGCCGCCATCAGCTCCAGGTTCTGGCGGAAGGTCTTGCCGAAGCCGATGCCGGGATCGGCGACGATGCGGCCACGTTCGATGCCCGCCGCCTCACAGGCGGCGATGCGCGCCTCCAGATAGGTCAGCACCTCGGCGGCGACGTCGTCATAGGTCGGATTCTCCTGCATGTCCTCGGGCAGACCCTGGGCGTGCATCAGCACCACCGCGCAGGGCGCGCCGGCGATCATGTCCAGCGCGGCCGCATCGAAGGTGAGCGCGCTGACGTCGTTGATCATCGGCGCGCCCAGCGCCAGGGCGCGGCGCATGATCTCGGCCTTGCGGGTGTCGACGGAGACCGGCGCGCCGTCGGCGAGCAGGACTTCCAGCACAGGTGCGAGGCGCCGCCACTCCTCCTCCAGCGGGATCTCCGCGGCGCCGGGCCGGGTCGATTCCGCGCCGATGTCGACGAGCGCCGCGCCATCGGCCAGGTGCCGCCGGGCCAGCGCGATAGCCGCGGCAGGGGCCGCGGCGCGGCCCCCGTCGGAGAAGCTGTCGGGGGTCACGTTGACGATGCCCATGACGGCCGGGGGGGCCGCGGCCTCGGACGCTGTCGGATGCATGACGATGGCGGTGCGCTATTTCTCGGTCATGATCCAGACGCCGTCCCAGTCGTCGCCGGGCGGCGCCTTCTTCATCAGTTCGCAGCGCTCAATGTACATGTTGCCGAGCTTGTCGGTCTCGTTCGCCTTCAGCGCTTCCCTGAAATAGCCGGTGGCGCGGTCCCATTCCTGCTTGCGGTACTGCTTGACGCCTTCGTTGAAGTTGCCGAGCACATCCATCAGGTTCGGGAAGGTCTCGTCGGTGTGGTAGTCGAGGCATTCGAACACGCCGACCGGCTTGGTCTTGCCCTTCACCACCACCTTGTCGACCTCGCGCAGGCGGTAGACGCCCTTCAGCTTGGCGACGGTGTATTCCGAAAGCAGGATGCGCGCCGAGTACTGCTTGCAGGCGCTCTCCAGCCGCGCGGCGAGGTTCACGCCGTCGCCGATCATCGTGTAGTCCATGCGTTTCTTCGAGCCGATATTGCCGGCGACGATGGAATCGGTGTTCAGCCCCAGTCCCATGTCGACGGCCATCTCGCCCTTCGCGACGCGGGTCTTGTTCCAGTCCCACAATGTCTTGATCATGTTGATGCCGGCGCGGAGCCCCCGGTCCTCGTCGTCGTCATGGGGCAGCGGAATGCCGAAGGCGGCCATGATCGCGTCGCCGATGAACTTGTCGAGCATGCCGCCCTGATCGGAGATGCAGTCGACCATCAGTTCGAAATAGTCGTTGAGCAGCGCCACGGTGCCCTGCGCGCCCAGCTTCTCGGTAATGGTGGTGAAGCTGCGCACGTCGGAGAACAGCACCGTCGCGATGGTGTCCTTGCCGCCCAGGATGTCGTCCTGGTTGCCGCCGGCCAGCATCTGGTCGGCCAGTCCCGGATCCATGTAACGCGACAGCGTCGACCTGGCGCGCTTGGCGTCGGAGATATCCTCGATCATGACCAGCGTGCCGAGCGAGGCCCCCTCGCCCGACTGCATGGGCAGGACGGTCACGTTCACGGACGCCTTCTCGTCGCCGATCTTGAGTTCGGTATCGAGCATGCTTTCGCCCTCGTCGGTCTCGGCGACGCGGGCGATCTTGTCGACCAGCCACTGGTTCTGCTCGCCGAACACCTCCTCGGGCTTCTTGCCCAGGATGTCCTTGGCCGAGGTACGCATGATGCGCGCACCGGCGGCGTTGCAGGTCTTGTTCTCGCCATCCTCGTCGAAGGTGATGACGCCGTTCGACATCGATTGCAGCATGGACTCGTTGTAGTTCTTCATCGCCTGGACATCGCCGAACAGCTTGGCGTTCTCCAGACCGATGGCGATCTGCGCGGTGAAGGCCTTCAGCCGGCTCTCGTCGTCGCTGGTGAAGGGCCCGCCCTTCTTGTTCAGGGCCTGGGTCACGCCGATCACCTTGCCGGCCTTGTTGACCACGGGCACGCACAGGATCGAGCGGGTGAAGAAGCCCGTCTGCTTGTCGAAGCCCGGATTGAAGCGCAGGTCGGCATAGGCATAGGGGATGTTCACCGTATCGCCGGACGTGAACACCGCGCCGGCGATGCCGAGATGGTTCGGCAACCGGATCTCGACCGAGTCCAGCCCCTCTCCCACATGACTGAACAGCTCGTTGGTCTTCTCGTCGTTGATGAACAGCGTCGAGCGTTCCGCGTCCAGCATCCGCGTCGCCTCCGACATCACCCGCTGCAGCAGGCGCGTCAGTTCGAGTTCGGAGGTCATGTCGGAGACGATGTTGAGGAATTCGATCTCGCGCTGGCGCGTCGTTTCCATGCGCTCGACGAGCTGCATCGACTGCAGGGTGATGGCGCACTGGGTGGTCATGCCCTCCAGCACGGTCAGGTCCATTTCCGTGAACTGACCTTCCTTCTTGTTCAGCACCTGGGCGACGCCGATCACCTCGCCCTTGGCGTTGCGCACGGGCGCGGCGAGGATCGACTTGGTGGTGAAGCCCGTCTCGGCGTCGACGTCGCGGTTGAAGCGTTCGTCGTTGTAGGCGTCATGAATGATCTGGCCTTCGCCCGACTGGAAGGTGTGACCGGCGATGCCGACATTGTCCAGGATGCGGATCTCGTGGCGCTTGAGGCCCTGAGCGACGCGGGAGAACAGTTCGCCCGTCATCGCGTCGTGCAGGAACAGGGTGCCGCGCTCGGCCTTGGTCTCGGCGACCGCGACGCTGACCAGCGTGTCGAGCACCGCGTCCAGCGTATCCAGCGCGGCGACCTGACGGGAAACGTCGAGCAGCATCTGCAGCTGCTTGATGTGCTCGGACTGCGAAAGGTTCTGGTTCTTTCGCGTGCCGCGCGGGTTCTCATACATTCTCGATCTCCTCCAGGCGGTCGCGAAGGCGCTGGATGGTCGTCCTGAGTTGCTTCAGTTCGTCCCTCTGCGCCCGCTCCATGGCCTGGCGTTCCTCGCGGTGTTCGCCGCAAATGGCGTCCATCTCGTCGCGCAACGACTGGATGGTCTGTCTGAGCTGGCCGGCCTCCGCTGCGCCGAGCGCCTTCGCCCGCTGCGTCTCGGCCTGGCCCCGGCGGCGGATCTCGTCCATCTCGTCGCGCAGGTTCTGCACCGTCTCCTTGAGCTGCGATATCTCCGCCGCAGCTGCCTGTTTCTCGGACTGAACCAGCCGGCGCGTCTCCACGCGCTGATCCTCCAGCGTATCGCGCAGGGCCTGGGCGGTCTCCTTGAGCTGACCGATCTCGGCCGCCGCCGCCTGCTTTTCCGCCTGTATCAGGCGCTGGGCCTCGGCGCGCTGATCCTCCAGCGTGTCGCGCAGCGCCTGCGCGGTGTCCTTCAGCTGGCCGATTTCCGCCGCCGCCGCCTGCTTCTCCGCCTGCACCATGCGCTGGGCTTCGGCGCGCTGGTCCTCCAGCGTGTCGCGCAGCGCCTGCGCGGTGTCTTTCAGCTGCTGGATCTCGGTCGCCGCGGCCTGCTTCTCCGCCTGCACCAGGCGCTGGGTCTCCGTGCGCTGGTCCTCCAGCGTATCCCGCAGCGCCTGGGCGGTGTCCTTGAGCGTGCCGATCTCGGACGCCGCCGACTGCCGCTCCCGCTGCGCCAGCACGGCGCCGCGCCGGCGCTCCTCTTCCAGCTCGTCCCTCAGCGCCTGGGCGGTATCCTTCAGCGTACGGATCTCGCCGGCGGCATCGGCCTCCGCCTTCTGGACGCGGCGGCGGATCTCGACGTCCTTCTGCTCCAGCGTCTCCCGCATCGCAGACACTGTCCGCTGCAGGTGCCGGATATCGGCTTCCTTGTCCAGCGCCGTCAGAGCCATGGTCGACCGACCGCCTCGCTGTTGCAGATGGGATGGGCGAACTCAACCGGGTTCAATCACTTGTCGACACTATCATGTAGCCGGAATTCCTGAAAGATTCGTGGCCACGCGCGGGGCGCGGGCTGGACCGCCGGATTTCGCCCTGCACGCGCGGCCTGCTGCCGCCGCAGGACGGATCGGGAACCGCTGCGGCGAAGCCCTTCCCCGCCCGGCGATTGCCTGCTTTTTCGGCACTGCACAATCCTGCTGCAGATATATGGCCGAAATGCTGCCAATCGATGACGTGCCCAATTCTTGTTCATATTTTTATCAATATTTTTCAGATAGTTAGAAAGAATGTTGCAGCGCACAGAAATGGCCCCGGCCTTGCTAGGTCAAGCGCCAACGCCGCAAGGGGGCGGCGTCCCTTTGGGAATTGGGAGTGTTCAAGCACATGAATTTCAAGGCACTCGCGGCGGCCACGGCTGTGGCCATGGCTGCGTTCGCGTTTTCGGGTCCGGTCCATGCCGAAGAGGAGGCCATGATCCCGGGCGAGTTCTCGGCCAATGTCGGAATCGTCACGGACTACCGGTTCCGCGGCATCACGCAGACCGACAACGAACCGGCCATCCAGGGCGGGTTCGACTGGTCCCACGACAGCGGCTTCTATCTGGGCACCTGGGCGTCGAACGTGAACTTCGGCAACGCCCATATCGAGATGGACTTCTATGGCGGCTACGCCGGTTCGATCGACAACTTGTCCTACGATCTGGGCCTGATCTACTACTGGTATCCGGGCGCCAGCGCCAGGAACGACTTCGACTTCGTCGAGGCCGCGCTGGGCCTGGGCTACGATTTCGAGCGCTTCTCCACCTCGCTGGGCTTCAACTATTCGCCGGAGAACTTCGGCAATTCCGGCGACGCCCTGTTCATCGAAGGCGGCGTCGCGGTGCCCCTGCCCTACGAGTTCGAACTGGGCGGCACCGTCGGCTACCAGTTCATCGACGACGAGGCGACCTTCGGCGTGCCCGATTACCTGACCTGGTCGCTCGGGCTGTCGCGCTCCTATTGGGGCTTCGACTTCGCGCTCAACTATGTCGACACCGACGAATCCTCCTGCGGCGACGGCTGCGGGGCCACGGTGATCTTCTCGGTCTCGCGCAGTTTCTGACCCGGACCGCCCTCCTGGGGCCGCCGGCGACGGCGGCAGGCGGCAGGCCGGCCCGCATTCCGGGCCGGCCTTTTCCCTTGCGCGGATGGGCCGCGAAGGGATTATTGTGCACTGCACAAAAAAACTGGTTGACGCAGGGGCGGGCGATGCCCATTATCCGGTCACGTTGCAGTGCAGCATAACCGGCAACCACATATTCCAGCCCGTCCGGAGGACAGACCGATGACCAAGACCGCCAATCCCTTTGCCGACTTCGGCAAGATGATGAAGGACATGAAGGCCCCGATGTTCGACGTCGATGCGTTCATGGCCATGCAGCAGAAGAACTTCGAGGCGATGACCACCGCCAACCAGCTCGCCATGGACAGCGTCCGCGCCGTCTTCGAGCGCCAGGTACAGATCGCCCAGGAGTCCGTCGAGGAAGCCCAGACCGCCATCAAGAGCGCGGCCGAAGGCAAGACCAAGGTGGACGTCGACGAGCAGACCACGCAGACCAAGGCCGCGATGGAGAAGGCCTCCGCCAATGTGCGCGAGCTCTCCGACATGGTCTCCAAGTCGCAGAACGAGATCTTCGACGTCCTGCACAAGCGCATGCTGGACGGCATCGAGGAGGCGAAGGGCCAGTTCAAGCTGAACTGAACCGCCTCACGACCGCCTTCGAAAGGGTCCGCCGGGGAACCGGCGGGCCCTTTCTTTTGCAATCGCGAGAAAGAGGTTGACGCAACGGCAGGCGTTGACCATAAGCGGCTTGCGCTGCATTGCAGCATCATCCGCCGCGCCGTGCCCTGGTCGCGCCGCGCGCCGCAACCCCCAGACCGGAGAGCCCCCCCGATGCCCGTTCCCGCCAATCCCTTCGCCGATCTCACCAAGACCCTGTCCGGTTTCAAGTGGCCGGCGATGGACCTCAACGCCTTCACCGAGATGCAGCGCCGCAACTTCGAGGCCCTGACCCGCGCCAACCAGGTCGCGGTCGACGGCTTCCGCGCGCTGATCGAGCGTCAGGCGGAGATCGCCCAGACCTCGGCGGCCGAAGCCCAGTCGGCGATCCGCAACCTGGCCGAGGGCGGCAAGGGTCCCGATTTCGAGGCGCAGCTGACCACCGCCCGCGGCGCGATGGAGAAGGCCACCGCCGACCTGCGCGAGTTGCAGGATATCGTCGCCCGCTCCCAGACCGAGGTCTTCGACATCATCAACACCCGGATGATCGAGGCCGTCGACGAGATGCGCCAGCCCGCCGCCAAGGACTGACCCGCGCGCTCCACGGGCCCCTGTTCGGACACGCCGCGTCATGCTAATGCCAGTTCTCGGCGACAATTCCCTGTCCGGCGGGGCCCGTCCTTGGCGAAACACAGCTCGAAACTGAAGACCTTCGGCGCACTGCTCTACGACGTGGCGATGGCGCCGGTGGCGTTCATCGCAGCGCTCATGCTGCGCTACGGCCTGGTCGGCTATGAGAAGACCGCCGGCTTCTGGCTGGAGGCCAGCGCCATGCTGGTGCCTATCGCCGCCGGGGTCTTCTTCCTGTCCGGCCTGCACCGCGGGGTCTGGCGCTATGTGTCCATGCGCGACCTCTCGGCGATCCTGCGCGCCGCCGTTCTGGTGGTGCTGATCTTCTTCCCGCTGCTGTTCGCCTACAACCGTCTGGAGGACGTGCCCCGGACGGTTCCCTTCATCAACCTGTTCGTGCTGATCGCCCTGCTGGCCGGCCCGCGCCTGCTGCTCAGGCTGGCGGCGGAGGGCGGCGTGGGCGCACTCACCGGGCGGCGGCGGCCGATGCCGGGACACGTCCCGGTGATACTTGTCGGCGCCGGACGGGGGGCGGAACTGTTCCTGCGCGAGGTCGACCGCGGTGCGGCGCCCTATGACCCCGTCGCCATCCTGGACGACGACAGCGGCCAGATCGGCCGCACCATCCGCGGACGCAAGGTGGTCGGCGGCCTGGCCGATCTGGGCGATGTCGTGGAGACGCTCGGCGCGCGCGGACGGCGGCCGCAGCGGGTGATCGTCACCCGCCGGCGGCTTGAGCCCGACATGCTGCGCGATCTGCTGCAGCGCACCCAGGACCTGGCCCTGCCGATCAGCCGCGTGCCCGATTTCAGCGCCCTGGAAAGCGGCGTCACCGACCGGGTCACGGTGCGCGAGATCGACGTCAGCGATCTGCTGGGCCGGCCCCAGAAGGCGCTGGACCGCGACGCCATGCGGGGTCTGATTTCCGGCCGGCGCGTCCTGGTGACCGGCGCCGGCGGCTCCATCGGCAGCGAGCTGGTGCGCCAGATCGCGGCCCTCGCCCCGGCGAGCCTGGCGCTGCTCGAACTCTCCGAGTTCGCGCTCTACACCATCGAACAGGAAACCGGAGAGTCGTATCCGGAGCTGGAGCGGCGCATGTATCTGGCCGACGTCCGGGACGCCGAGCGGGTCGCCAACGTCTTCGCCGACTTCCACCCGGAGATCGTCTTCCACGCCGCGGCGCTGAAGCACGTGCCGCTGATGGAGCACAACCCGGACGAGGCGGTGCTGACCAACGTCATCGGCACGCGGCGCGTCGCCGACGCCTGTATCCGCCACGACGTGGACGTCATGGTGCTGGTCTCCTCCGACAAGGCCGTGAACCCGGCCAACGTGATGGGCGCGACCAAGCGTCTGGCCGAGGCCTACGCCCAGTCCCAGGACATCGATCAGTCGCGCGAATCCGGGCGCGCCACACGCTTCGTGACTGTCCGCTTCGGCAACGTGCTCGGCTCGACCGGCTCCGTGGTGCCGCTGTTCCAGCGCCAGCTCGCCCAGGGCGGACCGCTGACGGTCACCCATCCGGACATCACGCGCTACTTCATGACCATAAGGGAGGCGGTCGAGCTGGTGCTCGCCGCCGCCGCCGGCAGCCGTCTCCGCCAGGACGACACGGGCCGCATCCATGTGCTCGACATGGGCGAGCCGGTCCGCATCCAGGACCTCGCCCGCATGATGATCCGCCTCGCCGGCCTGACGCCGGACCGCGACATCCGGATCGAATATGTCGGCCTGCGCCCCGGCGAGAAGCTGCACGAGGAACTGCTGCACAGCTCGGAAAAGCTGGACCAGACGGACATCGAGGGGGTCATGCTCGCGTCCCCGCGGGTGGTCGAGCGGCAGATTCTGACGCGGGCCCTGGACGAACTGGCCGGCCATGCCAGGGCGCGGCGCACCGACCGTACGCTGACCCTGCTCAGGGAGCTGGTGCCGGAATACAAGGAAGAGACGGAGCGGCAGCGCCACGCCTCCAGTTGAGGCCGCCGCACGCCGGAAACAGTCCGTTTCCCATTGCCGCGATTGATGGCGCCGGGCCGCCTGCACATCTCCGCCGGCAACAGAGCAGGAGCGTTGCCATGAGCGAATCCGATTTCCGAACCGTGCTGGGCGTGATCCCCGGCGTCGACGCGCAGGACGGGGCAGGCGTCAAGCTGAAGCGCAGCCTCGGCGGTCCGCGCCTGCAGCATTTCGATCCCTTCCTGCTGCTCGACGAGTTCCGCTCGGACCAGGCCGGCGACTACATCGCCGGCTTTCCCGATCATCCCCATCGGGGCTTCGAGACCGTGACCTACATGCTGGCCGGCCGCATGCGCCACCGCGACAATCAGGGCAATTCCGGCCTGCTGCAGAGCGGCGGGGCGCAGTGGATGACCGCCGGCCGCGGCATCGTGCACTCGGAAATGCCGGAGCAGGAGGACGGCCTGATGTGGGGCTTCCAGCTCTGGGTCAACCTGCCGGCCGCCGACAAGATGACGGCGCCGCGCTACCAGGACATCGAGCCGGGCGACATTCCGGAGGTCGAGCGCCCGGGCGGCGCGCGCGTGCGCATCGTCGCCGGAGAGCTCGGCGGCGTCGCCGGACCGGTCAGCGGCATCGCCACGAAACCGCTCTACTACGACGTCGCCCTGCCGGCCGAAGGGCGCTTCGACGAGGCCGTGCCCGAAGGTCACAACGCTTTCGTCTACGTCTATGGCGGCGGGCTGGGTATCGGGAGCCACACGCTCTCGGAAGGCCAGATGGCGCTGCTGAACGACGGCGCGCGGGTCGAGGTGCGGGCCAGGGGCGGCGAAGCCAGATTCCTGCTCATTGCCGGACAGCCGATCGGCGAGCCGGTGGCCCGCTACGGCCCCTTCGTGATGAACACGAAGGAGGAGATCATCCAGGCCTTCCGCGACTACGAGGCCGGGAAGTTCTGAGCGGCGCCTACTCCGCCGCGGCGGCGGCGGCGTCCTCTTCCTCCCAGGCGGAGCGCTTGCGGTAGATCGTCTGCGGCGCGATGCCGAGTAGCGCCGCGGCGGTGCGGATATTGCCGGCGCAGCGTTCGATCGCGTTCTCGATGTAGTCGCGTTCGACCGCGGCCAGCGGCCGGATCTCCTCGGACAGCGACTGCACATCGGCGCGGCGCTCCGGGCGCGGCGGTCCCGTCTCGGGTTCCGCCGCCGATGCCGCGGCCGGCGGGGGTGGCGCCAGCGCTTCCACCTTCTGCAGGTTGGCCGGCAGCATCTCCGGCGTCACCGTCTCGGCGTCGTTCAGGACCACGATGTTGTGCACCGCGTTCTGCAGTTCGCGCACATTGCCGGGCCACTCATGCGCCATCAGGATCGCCGCGGCCGCCGGCCCGAAGGCGCGGAAGCTCTTGCCTTCCTGCTCGGCGTAGCGGCGCAGGAAGGTCTCCGCGATCCGGAGAATGTCGTCGTCGCGCTCCCTGAGCGGCGGCAGGTGCATCGGGATCACGTGCAGCCTGTAGTAGAGATCCTCGCGGAACCGGCCCGCCTTGACCTCCGCCATCGGTTCCTTGTTGGTGGCGCAGATCACCCGCACGTCCACCTTCTCGACCTTCGAGCTGCCGACCTTGCTGTAGGTCTCGGTCTGGATGAAGCGCAGCAGCTTGGCCTGCAGGTCCAGGTCCATCTCGCAGATCTCGTCGAGGAACAGCGTGCCCCCGTCGGCCATCGCCGCTGCGCCCTCGCGCTCGCCCAGGGCCCCGGTGAAGGCGCCCTTCACATGACCGAAGATCTCGCTCTCCATCAGATCGTGGGGGATCGCGGCGCAGTTGATGGCGATGAAGGGCTTGTCGCGGCGCGGGCTGCGGTTCTTGATCGCCTCGGCGCAGACCTCCTTGCCGGTGCCGCTTTCGCCGGTGATGAAGACGGTGGCCTTGGACGACGCCGCGGCCTCGATGATGCGGTAGACCGCCTGCATGCACAGCGCGCTGCCGACGAAGCCCTCGAATCCGCCGCGGTCGATCTCAGTGCGGTAGGTCTCGACGATCTCCTTGAGCTTGGTCGTCTCCAGGACGTTGCGCAGCGTGACCTTCAGCCGGTCGGCGGTGAACGGCTTGACGATGAAGTCGGCGGCGCCCAGCCGCATCGCCGTCACCGCCGTCTGCACCGACCCGTGGGCGGTGATCACGATGACGCTACTGCCCTCATCCAACGAGCCGACATGGCGCAGGATCTCCATGCCGTCCATGTCCGGCAGCCTGAGGTCCAGCAGGATGACGTCGGGCCGCCCCTTCTCCAGCTCGGCCAGGGCTTCGGCGCCGGTCTCGACGTGGCGGATGTCATAGGGTTCGTCGCGCAGGAACTGGATATAGCTCCGCGCCAGCGTCGGCGTGTCCTCGACGAGCAGAATCTGAGACTTCGCCGTGCGGCTCATCGGCCTGTCGTCCCCCAAAGCGCTGAAGGCCGCGTCGGCGTCCGGCTTCTGCCGCCGTCCGGTTCACCGTTCCCCGCGACCGCCAATTTTCGGTCATTGCCCGAAGTTGTCGCATGATAGAATGTCGCTGACAATGCAGCTTCAAGGCCCAGAATCGGATCGCGCGGCCGCCGCTCCGGGCGCTCGGGACGTCAAGCGGACAGGCGTGAACAGAACGCTGGCGGTCCTGCTCGCGACCGTCGTGGTGCTTCTCTCCACCACGGTCTTCTCGGTGCTGACGCTGCGCAAGGAATACAACGCCAGTTCCAGCCGCTATGACAGCATCGTCTGGGGTGCTTCGCACACGCGCACGGAACTCTCGCTGTTTCTCGCCGCGCTCGACACCTACGTGCTCGGCACCTCGGGCATGAGCCAGGCCGAGTTCCAGCAGCGCTACAACTACCTGAAACAGCGCCTGCCCGTGTTTCTCCAGGCCATGCGCTCGGACCGGGACGACGCGCTCGGCGCCGGCGACCTGGCGAGCGGCATCCAGGATCGTCTGCGCGCCAACGATGCCCGGCTGCACAATCTGGAAGCCGGCGACTACCGGGCCTACAACCAGCTTCGCAACGACCTGCTGCCGCTGTTCAACGCACTGCAGCAGCTCTCCAATTCCTCGGAGCTGACGGTCACACAGTCGCGCGCCGACCGGTTGCGGCCGATCTACCTGGAACTGCTGATCTCGGCGATCGCCACCATGGCGGCAGCGGCGCTGCTGGTGCTGCTGCTGATCCGGGAAATCCGCCGAACCACCCGTCTCTACCGCCAGGTCTCCGCCGCCGAGGCGCGCGCCAACGCCGCCCGGACGCAGCTGCTGGAAGCGATCGAGGCGATGAACGACGGATTCGCCCTCTACGACGAGAACGACCGCCTGATCCTGTTCAACACCAAATACCGCGAGCTCTACAGCAGCGCCGGTCAGGCGGGCATCGAAACCGGCCAGCGCTTCGAGGACATCATGCGGCGCACAGCCAGCCGCCACATCGTCGACGCCACCACCGACCCGGAAGCCTGGGTCGCCTGGCGGGTGGCGCGCCACCGCGAGCCCGGCGGCCCCTTCGAGCAGGAGCTGGTGGACGGCCGCTGGATCCTGGTCGGCGAGTTCCGCACCGACGAGGGCGGCCGGGTGAGCGTGCATACCGACATTACCGCGCAGAAGGACAATGAAGAGGCCCTGCGCGAGGCCAAGGAGCGGGCCGAGGACGCCAATGTCGCCAAGTCCCGCTTCCTCGCCATGATGAGTCACGAGATACGCACGCCCATGAACGGCGTGCTGGGCATGACCAACCTGTTGCTGGAAACCGGGCTGAGTGGCGAACAGCACCAGTACGCCGAGACCGTCCACAAGTCCGGCGAGGCGCTGCTGACCATCATCAACGACATCCTCGACTTCTCGAAGCTGGAGGCCGGGCGGCTGGAGCTGGAGGAGGTCGCCTTCGACCTGGAAGACCTGGCCGACGGCGTGGCCGACCTGCTTTCGGCGCGCGCCTTCGAACGCGGCACCGAGATCGCGGTGATCTACGACCCGGACCTGCCCAAGCGCTTCTACGGCGATCCCACGCGTATCCGCCAGGTGCTGCTGAACTTCGCCGGCAACGCCATCAAGTTCACCGAGACCGGCGGCGTCACCATCGAGATCCTGCTGGCCGGCAGCGAGAACGACCGTCCGAAGCTGCGTTTCAACGTCACCGATACCGGGATAGGCATTCCTCAGGACCGCCAGGATGCCCTGTTCCAGGAATTCACCCAGGTCGACGCCTCGACGGCGCGGCGCTATGGCGGGACGGGCCTTGGCCTCGCCATCTCCAGGCGCCTGGTCGACCTGATGGGCGGGGATATCGGGCTGGACAGCGAGGTCGGCCGGGGCAGCACCTTCTGGTTCGAAGCCACGCTGGGCGTCGCGGACGTGGCGCACAGGGGCGAGGCCCACGAGATGGTGGACCGGCTGAGCGCCATGCTCAGGGGCCGGCAGGCGGCGATCCTGGCCACGAATCCTGTCCTGCGGGAGGGGATGGCGGCGCGCCTGCGCGGCCTGGGCCTGCTGATCGCCCACAACGCCGCTTCCCTCGATGCGCCGTCCCGCACGGTCGATCACCTGGTGATCGACGGGGGCCTGGCCGAACACGCCGGCGCCGCGGACATCGCCCGGCTGCGCAGCCGCGTCGGCGGCCGCATGGTGGTGGCGATCGACCCGTCCCAGCGCGGCCGCGCCGAGCAGATCCTGGCCCGGGGCTTCGACCAGTTCCTGCTTCGCCCGCCCCGGCCGCTCGCCCTCGCCCAGGCGCTGACCGGGCGCGACAGCGCCGCGGAGGCCCATGCCGCCGCCACGATCGAGCAAATAGGCGACGAGGCTGCGCTGGGTGCGCGGGTGCTGGTGGCCGACGACAACCGCATCAACCTGCAGGTGGCCAGGGTGATGCTGGAGAAGGCGGGCTACGCGGTCACCGCGGTCGAGGACGGCGCCGGCGCTCTGGCCGCCATCGGCGAGAACGACTTCGAGGTGGTGCTGATGGACGTGCAGATGCCGGACATGGACGGATTCGAGGTCACCACCGCGATCCGCGCCCTGGACGGCGCCAGGGCCGCGACGCCGGTGGTCGCGGTGACGGCCAACGCCATGCCCGAACACCGCGAGGAATGCCTGTCGAAGGGCATGGACGACTTCATCGCCAAACCCTTCGACAAGATCGAGTTGCTGCAGCTCGTCGCCAAGTGGGCGCTGATCGGCGCGGCCGGTACCGGCGGCCCGCCGAACACGGGAACGGTGGCGGGCGCGCCGATCGCCGATGCCGGGCCGGTTCCCGCCGGCGCGGCGCCGGAACCGGCCGGCGAGGCGGAAGGATCGATGATCGACCGCGCGATCCTCGACCAGTTCGGCGAGGATGTCGGTCAGGACTACCTGCCCGAACTGCTGCGCGATTTCATGCTGGATACCCAGGATCGGCTGGAACGGCTGTCCGAGCCCCTGGACGATGCCAGCGCCGACCGGCTGGGGCGGGAGGCCCACAGCCTGAAGAGCAGCGCCGGCACCGTCGGCGCCGTGTCACTTTCCGAGGCAGCCGCAAAAATTGAACGATTGTGTGACGACGGGCCGCTGGAAGATGCCCGCCAGGCGATAGAGGAAATCCGCACCATCGCGGAGCGAACGCTGGCGGAGATGGGCCGGATGATCGAGCAGCGGGCCGCCTGAACGGGGCCCGCGCCCGTCGTGATTGCATGGCGCGAAGCTTGCTTCATGAGACGTCGACGGATGATGAAAACGATCCGCCCAGCGCCTATGATCGAGGCGAGCCAAGGAAAGCCGTGATGGAACAGCGCCCGGACAACGCACGTACGATCGAGGCCGAAGCCGTCTTCAGCGAAAGCGAGACGGCCGGTTCCGCCTTCGTCGTGCCCGGCCTCGCGGCCTCGACGGCCCCCGAAGCGCCGACACCGCTGGTTCAGGCCCAGGCCACGGCCGGCGGCGAAGGACCGATCAGCGTGGAGAACGTGCGCGGCGAGGTTCTGATCATCGGCGTCGACGGCCGCCAGTTCCAGGCCGCGCCGGGTCAGAAGCTCAGCCCCGGCGACGTGGTCATGACCCAGGGCGACGGCGCGCTGGAGATTACCCTGACCGATGGCACCAGGCTGTTCTTCGACAGCGAGAGCCGGGTCCTGATCGAGGAGCCGGCAGAAGCCGCGGCCAAGCCTCAGTTCTTCGTCATCCAGGGCGAGTTCTCCGTCGACAACCGCGATTCGACGGAGGGGCCGGCGAGCGAGCTTCTGGTGCGCACGCCGGTCGCCTCCGTGACCGTCAAGGGCGCGCGGATGATCGGCAAGGCCGCGCCGGAGGCCCAGGCCAACACCTTCGTGCTGCTGCCCAATGCGGGCGGCGCGGCCGGCGCGCTGGCCGTCGCCACCGCCGGCGCAGTGGTGACGCTCGATCAGCCGCTGCAGGGCCTGCAGGTGCTCTCGTTGTTCCGCGAACCGACCCGCATCCCCGAGGTCGATGCGCAGCTGCTCACCGCGGAGTTCGGCGACGGCGTGCTGGCCTATTCCGACATCGCCGGCGATTTCGAGATCGCGCGCACCGACACGGACGGCTTCTTCAGCCGGCTGGGCGACGTCTTCGGGATCACCGAGGCCCAGGCCGACCCGATCATCGAAGGCGGCGAGGCGGTCGGTGACGGCGGCTCGGACACGGAGGTCGTGGGCGACACCGGCGAGGACGATCTGCAGGACCGCAATGACGAGGACGAGATCGGCAACAACGACGGCGACGACGACAATGAAATCGATGTCGCCTTCGACGGCGCCGAGGAAGTCGATGTCGCCAATGGCGGTGTCTTCAATGTCACCGGCGGCGCGGGCGACGACACGCTGACGGTCGCCGCCGATCAGGTGAACGCGAATACCGTCACCCTGGACGAGGTCGGCGGACGCGCGGTGCTCGCCTTCGGCAACGGCGCGCAGGTCAACATCGACGAGGTCGAGACCCTCGCGGTCAATCTGGGCGCGGCGAGCGACGAGATCGCCATCGGCAATCTGGGCGGAACCGACATTTCCGACAACACGGTGATCCTCGATCTCGGCGGCGGGGACGACTCGGTGGCCGCGGCCGATATCGGCAAGACGCTCGAGGTGACCGCCGGGACCGGCAACGACACTGTGGTCGCCGGCGCGCTGAACGATTCTCTGGACGGCGGCGCGGGAGACGACAGCCTGACGGGCAATGCCGGCGACGACACACTCGACGGCGGCGACGGCGACGACATCCTCTTCGGCGGCACAGGCGACGATTCGCTCATCGGCGGCGCCGGAAGCGACCGCGCGGTCTATGCCAGCGGTTCCGCCGACTTCAATGTCTCCGCGGCAGACGATGGCAGCACCATCGTGCTGGAGGACACCACCGGCGCGGAAGGGACCGACACCCTCGCCAACGACATCGAAACGTTGGAGTTCCAGGGCGACGCGCGGCTGCTCGACGTGGTCTTCGGCACGGCCGCTGGCGACAGCCTGACAGGCGGCGGGAACGACGAATTCCTGGCCGCCCTGGCCGGGAACGACACCGTGGCCGGCGGCGGCGGAGCCGACGTGCTGGCCGGCGGCAGCGGCGGAGATCAGCTCTCGGGCGACGCCGGCGACGACCTGATTGGCGGCGAGGCCGGCGACGACACGATGACCGGTGGCGCAGGCGACGACAGGCTGTTCGGCGGCGATGGCGCCGACCGGGCCGTCTATGCCGGCAATGCGGGAAACTTCGTGGCGACCGGCGATGACGAGGGCAGCCGGCTCACCCTGGCCGACAGCGTCGGCGGCGAGGGCGCCGACATCCTCGGCAGCGACATCGAAACCATCGACTTCGCCGATATCACCGTCGATGTCACCCTTGGCGACGCCACGGCGCAGAACCTGACAGGCGACGCCGGCAACAACCTCATCGGCGCCGGCGGGGGCGCCGACACCGTGGACGGCGGCGACGGTATCGACATCGTCTCCGGCGGCGGCGGCGCGGATTCCCTCGTCGGTGGCGCGGGCGGCGACAGCCTGTTCGGCGATGCGGGCGACGACACCCTGACCGGCGGTGCGGGCGACGACCTGCTCTCGGGCGGCGCGGGCACCGACCGGGTGAACTACACCGGCGAGAACACGGGCTTCGCCTTCGCGGTGGACGAAGCCGCCGCACGCCTGCAGGTCACCGACACGGTGGGCGCGGAAGGCGCCGACGCGGTGGCGCTGGACGTCGAGATCCTGGCCTTCAGCGTCGACGGGGCCGGCGACGATGTGCTGTTCGACGTCACGGGCGGCACCGCCGCGGGCGAAGCGCTCGACCTCGGCGCGGACAACGACATCGCGGCGGGTCTGGCCGGCGACGACACGCTGACCGGCAATGGCGGCAACGACATCCTGTTCGGCGGTTCGGGCGACGACGTCGCCGCCTATGCCGGTGCCATCGGCGATTTCAACCTCGGTTTCTCCGACGACGGCGCCTTCGTCTTCGTCGCCGACCAGTCCGGATCCGAAGGCTCCGACACCGTTTCCAACGATGTCGAGCAGTTCGACTTCGCCGGTGAGGTCTTCTCGATCCAGGGCGGCACCGCTGCAGGCGACACGCTGTCGGGCACCGCAGGACGGGACTTCATCGTTGGTCTGGCCGGACAGGACAGCATCACCGGCGAGGCCGGCGACGACCTTCTGGCCGGCGGCGTCGGCAACGACACGCTGGCTGGCGGGACCGGCAACGACACGCTGCAGGGGTCCGATGGAGACGACTCGCTGATCGGCGGCGACGGGCTCGACACCGCCGACTTCTCGGACGCCGGCGGCGCGGTCAATGTCGACCTGAACGCGGGCACGGCGAGCGGCGACGGCACGGACACGCTGAGCGGGATCGAGAACATCGTCGGAGGCGCGCAGGCCGACACGCTGACCGGGGACGCCCAGGCCAACGCCATCGAAGGCGGCGTCGGCGGCGATTCGATCACCGGCGGCGCGGGCAATGACAGCCTTTCCGGTGACGCCGGCGGCGACACGCTGTTCGGCGGCCTGGGCGACGATTCCTTCGACGGCGGCATCGGCTTCGATTCGGCCGACTACCGCGACAGCGCCACGCCGGTGAACGTCGACATGTCCGCCGGCGGCGGTTCGGGCACAGTGACCGGCGAAGGCGCGGACACCCTGACGTCGATCGAGCGGGTCTTCGGTTCCGCCGGCAACGACACCTTCACCGGCAGCGACGGCAACGACAACTTCGTCGGCCGCGGCGGCGACGACCTGCTGATCGCCAGCCTGGGCAACGACACGCTGAACGGCGCGGCCGGCAACGACACCGCCGACTTCTCCAATCTGACCGGCGCGTTCCAGATCGACCTTACGGGCAACAGCGCCACGCTGGATGCGAACAGCTATACCGTACTTGGTCTGGAGACGATCATCGGCACCGCCGGCGACGACACCATGACCGGCGATGCAGACAACAATCGCCTCGAAGGCGGCCAGGGCGCGGATTCGATCAACGGCGGCGGCGGCGCGGATACCCTGCTCGGCGGCGCGGGCAACGACACCATCGCCGGCGGCGACGGCAATGATTCGATCAATGGCGGCGCAGGCAATGACAGTCTCGACGGCGGCGCCGGCAACGACACGCTCGACTTCTCCGACGCCACCGAAGGCGTCGCCGTCGACCTGATCGGCGGCCTGGCCGCCAGCACGGCGACAGGCACCGACACGGTCACCGGCTTCAACGGCGTCACCGGCGGGGCCGGCGACGACTCGATCCGCGGCAGCGCCGACGCCGACACCATCGTCGGCGGCGAGGGCGACGACCTGATCATCGGCGAGGGCGGGAACGATAGCCTGGACGGGGGCGCGGGCAGCAACACACTGAGTTTCGCCACCGCTTCCGCCGACCTGATCGTCGACATGACGGCGGGCACCGCAGCCGGCGCGGAGACCGGCTCCGACGGCTTTGCCAACTTCACTACCGTCATCGGCGGGGCGGGCGCGGACTTCATCTCCGGCGACGCCGAGCGCAATTTCCTTCTCGGCGGCGCGGGTAACGACACGCTGAACGGCGGCGGCGAACGCGACACGCTGCGCGGCGGCGCGGGCGACGACGTCCTGAACGGCTCCGACGCGGAAGTGGATGTCGCCGACTATTCCGACGCCACCGAGGATCTCACGCTGGCGCTGGGAGCTGTCACGGACATTAGCACCACCGTGACCACCAACGACCTCGGCACCGACACGCTGTTCTCCATCGATGGATTCATCGGCGGCACGGGCAACGATTCGATCACCGGCAATGCCGGGATCAACCGCCTCGGCGGCGGTGACGGCAACGACACCCTGATCGGCGGCGATGGAGCCGACGTGATGTTCGGCGATGCCGGAAATGACAGCGTCGAAGGTGGAAATGGCGACGACTTCATATTCGGCGGGATCGGCGACGACACGATCGACGGGGGCGCGGACGATCTAGGCGTCGCAGTCGACAGCATCGGCGACGTCATCAGCTATTTCGGTCTCGGCACCGGCGTAGATATCGACCTGGCCGCGGGAACGGCAATCGGTGCGGATGCCGGCACTGATGTCGTCACCAACTTCGAAGCGGCCGTCGGCACCGATCAGGGCGATACCCTGTCCGGCAATGCCAGCAACAACCTGCTGCAGGGCCGGCTGGGCGACGACAGCATTTCCGGGCTCGACGGCGACGACGACATCTTCGGCGATGAGGGTGACGACGTGGTCGAAGGCGGTGCGGGCGCCGATACGCTGCGCGGCGATTTCGGCAACGACACCATCGACGGCGGCGACGGCGACGATCTGATCCAGGCCGACCAGGACGACGACACGGTCTCCGGCGGCGCGGGCAACGACCAGATCTTCGCCGGCAGCGGCGATGACAGCGTCCTGGGCGACGACGGCAACGACGCCATCGAGGGCGGGGCCGGGTCCGACAGCCTGTTCGGCGGACTGGGCGACGATACCCTGACCGAGACCTCCGGCCAGAACCTGATGGATGGCGGCGCGGGCAACGATTCGATCACCGGCGCGGACAACCTGGACACCCTGCGGGGCGGTGAAGGGGCCGACACACTGACCGGCGGCGGCGGAGCCGACGCCTTCCAGTACGACCAGGCGATCGAACACCAGGACGTCATCACCGACTTCACATCGGGCGAGGACCGCTTCCTGATCGACCGAGACGCCTTCGGGATCAACGACGGAGGCAGTGGCACGCTCACCGACGGCGAGAGCTTCGTGCGCGTGGCCGAAGCCCTGATCGACGGCGACACCGAACTCGGCACCGGACAGGCGACCTTCGTCTTCGATTCGAACAACACGCTGCACTTCGACCCCGACGGCGACGGCGCCCAGGCGAGCTTCGAGATCGCCAGCGTGACCGTCTCCAACGGCACGCTTCAGGCCAGCGATTTCGAGATCCAGTAGGCCCGCGGATCAGTAGGCGGCGAGGTCGAGCCGGCCGGTCTCGAACAGCACCCGGAAGACCTGCACCAGCGCGTCGTAGCGCGCCGCCGTGGCCCGGCTGCGCGCGGCGTTGAGCTCGGCCTCGGCGTCGAGCACGTTGACCACCGACTCCCGGCCTGCGGTGCGCAGCTTGCGCCGCGCGGTGAACAGCTCGGAGGCGATGGCGGCGGCGTTGCCGGCCAGCTCCGAGCGTTCGCGCAGCGTGATGAGCTGCTCCCAGGCCACTTCGACGCGCTTGGCGATTTCCAGGCTCAGCGCGGCATGGTTCTCCATGGTCTCGGCGATGCGCCGGCCCGAACGTTCGGTCGCGGCGGCGGTGGCGAAGCCGTCGAACAGCTCCCATTCGGCGCGCACGCCGACAAAGACTTCCTTGCGGTTGCCGGGAATGCCCTCGGCGTCGTTCTCCATCGCGCCTTCTGCGACCACGTTGATCTGCGGGAAGAAGTCGGACATCGCCACCTTGCGCTGCTGGCGGGCCTCCCCGATGGTCTCCTCGCTCTGCTTCATCAGCGGGTTCTCGGCCAGCGCGATGTTGATGGCGGCCTGAAGGTCGGGCGGCAGCAGGTCGTCAGGCGCTTCGGGCGGCGCCATCGAGCCGATCTCCGGCGCGTGGTTGAAAACCGCGTAGTACTCGGCGATCGCCTCCCTGAGTCTGCCTTCCAGCCGCACCCGGGTTTCCTTGGCTGCCTGCAGCCGCGATTTCGACTGCAGCACGTCGACCGAGAGACCGGAGCCCCGGCGCACGCGCTCGTCCTCCAGCGCGAGCTGGCGGCGGATGGTCATTTCCGTCTCCAGCGCGATGTCGACCAGTTCGGTCTGCTTCAGCACGTCGAGATAGGCCGCCGTGCCACGCAGCAGGATCTGCTGATGCGCACGCTCCAGCGCGTAGCCGGACTTGGACTCCCGGGCGATGGCGCCTTTCAGCTGTCCGTCGGTGCGGAAGCCGTCGAAAACCTTCTGGGTGACCGTGAAGCGGCCGATCTCCCGGCTCTGTTCGACGGCCGGCTGGCCGGCGGCGCGGGCCACGGGGCTGTCGACGTTCTCATACCCGTACTCGCCGCTGATGCGCAGTTGCGGCAGGTAGGGCGCACGCGCTTCGGTGACGGCCAGCTGCGACTGCTCGAACCGGCGCTCGGCCGCGCGCACATCCGGATGAGCCTGGAGCACGATCTCCAGCTCCTCCTGCAACGGCGCGGCCTCCGCCGTCGTGGTCAGCGCCAGCGCCACGGCGGCGCCTATTGCGAGATGACGGTACAATCCGCAACCCTATCCCCTGCCGGCGGTCCGCCCCGGAAACCGTCAGGAAATCCGCTGTCGCCGCCGCCGCTTATCCGGTCTATTTAGCACGACGCGTGACTTGAGGCCAATTGGCATCGAACTCGCATGACCCGAAACGATGCAACCGAAGGACGCAGAAGGGCCCATGGCTGAAGGTCGGGAATGGCTGAGGGACGTGCTGGCCCCGGTGCGCCGGCGCATCGGCGAGGTCATCGCCTATTCCTTCATCGTCAACCTGCTGGCCATCGCCGCGCCGATCTTCGTCCTCCAGGTCTACGACCGGGTCGTCTTCCACGGCGGGCTGTCGACCCTGCAGGGCCTGGTGATCGGCATGTTCGCGGCCATCGCCTTCGACTTCGTGCTGCGCCAGGGCCGCGCCCGCCTGCTGCGCTCGGCGGCCGTCGACATGGACGTCGGACTGGCCCGCGCGCTCTACGGCCGCATCACCGCCGCGCCGCTGCCGGTGCTGGAGAGCCGCCCCGCCGCCTACTGGCAGGCGCTGTTCCGCGACGCCGAGGTGGTGCGCAACGCCTTCTCCGGCCTGTCGGCGGTGCTGATCGCCGACCTGCCCTTCGCGCTCTTCTTCGCCGTCGTGATCTTCATCATCGCCCCGCCGGTGGCCTGGGTGCTGCTGGTCGCCTTCCCGCTCTTCATCGGCCTGGCCTGGTGGTCGGGGCGGGTGATGCAGGACGCCAACCGCGAGGAACGCGAGGCCAGCTTCGACCGCGACGCCGTCACCGCCGAACTGATCGGCGGCCGGACCACGATCAAGGCGCTGGCGCTGAAAGGCCCGATGACCGAGGGCTGGGAGGCGCGCCATGTCCGCGCCGTCGACGAATCGGTCCGGCGCGGACGGCAGTCCGACCGCTTCGTGCACATGGGGCTGGGGCTGACGGTTCTGACCACCGTCGCGGTCACCGCCGTCGGCGCGGTGGCGATCCTCAACCAGGAGCTGTCCATCGGCGCGCTGGTCGCGGCCAACATGCTGGGCGGGCGGATCGTCCAGCCCTTCCAGCAACTGATCGGCAACTGGCGCACCTACATGGCCACGCGGCAGTCGCTCAAGCGGCTCGGCGAAGCCTTCGCCATACCCGAGGAGCCCGCCCGCGGCGCCGTCCGTCCGAACGTGCGGGACGGCGTCCTGATGCTGGACGACGTCTCTTTCGGCTACGCGGCGGACCGCCCGCCGGCGGTGCGGAACGTCAGGCTGAAGATCGGCAACGGCCTGCATGCGCTGGTCGGACCCAACGGTTCGGGCAAGACCACGCTGCTGAAGCTGATGCAGGGGCTTTACCGCCCCAGCCACGGCCGGGTGATGCTGGACGAGGCCGACATCGCCCAGTTCGGCCGCGAGGATCTGGCCCGCGCCATCGGCTATGTGCCCCAGCACACCTTCCTTTTCGCCGGCACGATCCGGGAGAACATCGCCATCGGCGACCCTGCCGCCGATGACGGGCTGATCGTGGATGCCGCGCACCTTGCCGGGGCCCATTCGGCGATTTCGGAAATGGCCGACGGCTATGGCGCCCGCATCGGCGAGGGCGGCATGGACCTGCCCGGCGGCGTGCGCCAGCGCATCGCCATCGCCCGGGCGCTGATCGGCAATCCGCCGGTGCTGCTGCTCGACGAGCCGTCGGGCAATCTGGACACCGAGGCCGCGAAGACCCTGGCGCGGAACCTGGAGGCGCTGGCCGAGGACCGCACCATCGTCGTCGTCACCCACAGCCCCGTGCTGCTGGAGGTCTGCCACAACATCATCGCGCTCGACGGCGGCCGCATCGTCGCCGCCGGCCCCGCCGGCCAGGTGCGCGAGCGCATGGAGGCGGCCCGGCGGCTGAAGGAGGTGGAGCGTTGAGCGCGCTGGACGACATGGCGGCCCGCCATCGCCCCCGCGGCGGGGTGATCCTGGCCCGGGCCGCGGCCCTGCTGATCCTGGCGCTGGCCGCTTGGGCGCTGGTCGCCGAACTGGACGAAGTGGCGGTGGCCGAGGGCCTGGTGGTGCCCCAGGGCGACGTAAAGACCGTCCAGCATCTGGAGGGGGGAATCGTCGAGGAGATGCTGGTGTCGGAGGGCGACCGCGTCACGGCGGGCGAGCCGCTGCTCCGCCTCGCCCTCGGCACCGACGCGCAGAGCCCCGAGGGGCTGCGCGTGCGCCTGGACGGCCTGCTGCTGAAGCGCGAACGCCTGCTGGCCGAGGCCGCGGGCACGGAGCCCGCCTTTTCCGCCGAGATCGAGGCGCGGCGGCCGGATCTGGTCCGCGCCGAGCGCCGCGCCTTCCAGGCCAGCCGCTCGGAGTTCGAAAGCACCATCGCCGTGCTGGGCGAGCAGGCGCGACAGAGCGAGGAGGAGGCGCGCGAGTTCGCCGCCGCCCGCGACGCCCGGCGCGAGGAGATCGCGCTCGCCGAGCAGGCGCTGGCGACGCTGGAGGATCTGGCGAAGGACAACCTCGCCTCCCGCCTGGAGGTCAACCAGAAGCAGGGCGAACTGGCGCGTCTCAGGGGCGAGATGGAAAGCCTGAACGCCGCCATCAACCGCGCCAACGCGGCCCGTCGGGAAGCCGTCGAACGCCGCGAGGAGGCCTCGCGCGCCTTTCGCCGGGAGGCCCAGGCGGAACTCTCCGAAGTCGAGGTCGATATCGCCACCGTCACGGACCGGCTGACCGGCGCCGACGACCAGCGCAGCCGCACCGTTGTGCGCAGCCCCATCGACGGGATCGTCGGCGAGATGAAGGTGACGACCATCGGCGGCATCGTCGGTCCCGGCCAGCCGATCCTGGAGATCGTGCCGGTGGGCGGCAACCTGGTGGTCGAGGCACGGCTCCGGCCCGCCGACCGGGGCTTCGTCGACGTCGGCCAGGACGCGACCGTGAAGATCTCGACCTACGACTTCATCCGCTTCGGCGGGCTGGAGGGCCGGGTCGTCCGCATCTCCCCCGATTCCAACATCGACGATCAGGGCCGGCCCTATTTCAAGGTCGTGGTGGAGACGGCGAAGAGCTATCTGGGCGACGAGCCGGGCCGTCTGCCCATCGGGCCGGGCATGGAAGCCACCGTCGACATCCACACCGGCTCCCGCTCGGTCGCCTCCTTCCTGCTCCGGCCCGTCCTGCGCCTGCAGAGCGAGGCGTTCCGGGAGAGGTGACCGGTTGGCGCGCGAGGGATGGCATGGCTGGCTCGCGCGCCTTCTGACTCACGGCGTGGTCATCGCGGGGCAGGCGGCGGCAGAGGCGGCGGGGCATCGCTGCGGTAGGCATCCCTGAGCCGCTCTCTGAGACGCCGGTCGACCCGGTCCTCGCGGCGGTCGTCACGCCTGGCATCGAGATCGTTCGGATCGCCCTGCAACACGTCCCGGCGTTCGTTCAACCGGTCCAGCAGCCGCCCTTCCCGCTCCGCCGAATAGGCTTCGCGCTGGCTTTGGCGATCCCTGAAGTTCTGGCCGCGATCGAGGTTCCGGTCCCTGAAGCGCTCCTCCGGCGGCAGGCGGCGCTGCTTCAGCCGCTCGATCCGCTCGCGCACATCGGCGACCGGATCCTCGCGCAGTTGCGCGGTGGCGGGCGGCGCGGGCGCCGCTGACCATAACATGGCGAGGGCCGCCAGGACCAATGGGCCGGGATACTTCATCCGCTTCCATATCGGTCGAAATCCGCTTCGCGGAAGTGGCGGCTATCTCAGCTTGACCGGAAAGCTGCGATAGCCCCGGAACCGCGCCCGGCCGCCGCGGACGAAATTGCCATTGCGCTCGATATGGCGAAAGCGTGCCAGCAGCCGGCCGATGGCGATCTTCCCTTCCATCCGCGCCAGCGAGTTGCCGAGGCAGATATGCGCGCCCCAGCCGAAGGCCAGGTGGCGGTTCGGCTCACGCGTGATGTCGAGGCGGTCCGGATCGGGGAAGACCGCCGGATCGCGGTTGGCCGCGCCGATGCCGAGATGGATCACGGTGTCGGCCTCCACCGCGCCGCCGTCGAACTCGACCCGCCGCGTCGCCCGCCGCGTGCCGAGCTGGTTGGAGCTTTCGAAGCGCAGGAACTCCTCGATGGCGCTGTCCATCAGCGCCGGATCGGCCCGGAGCCGCGCCAACTCGCCGGGAAAAGCCAGCAGGCCGGCGACGCCGTTGCCGATCAGGTTGGTCGTGGTCTCGTGGCCGGCGTTGAGCAGGAAGATGCAGTTCTGGATCAGCTCCTCCTCGCTCAACCGCTCCCCGTCCACCTCGCCGGCGATCAGGATGGAGAGGATGTCGCCTTCGCTGGGATTGCGGCGGCGTTCGTCGATCAGGTCCTTGAGATAGGCCGAGAAGGCCGCCACGGCCTCGTTGCCGCGGCGCAGCTGTTCGTCGGAAATGGTCGGCTCCAGCGCGCCCAGGATCAGCATCGCCCAGTCGCGCAGCCGCTCCCGGTCCGCCGCCGGCACGCCCAGCATGTCGCAGATCACGCCGACCGGCAGGGCGAAGGCGAAATCGCCGATCAGATCCATCTCGCCGCGTTCCTCGGCGCGATCCAGAAAGCCGTCGACCAGCGCCACGATTCCCGGCTCCATCGAGCGCATGGCGCGCGGCGTGAAGGCCTGGGCGAGCAGCTTGCGCACCCGGGTGTGCAGGGGCGGGTCGTTGAACACCAGGCTGGTGGTGTGATGGACCAGCAGCGGCCCCTCGCCGAACTTCGGCCCGAACTCGCGGCGCTTGTCCGATGACATCGTCCGGTCGCGGTAGCAGGCGATGACGTCTTCGTAACGGCTGAGGAAGACGGACCCGTCCGGCAGGCGGTGGACGGGGCTGTGTTCGCGCAGCGCGTGGTAGACCGGAAACGGATCCTCCAGGTACTCGGGCGTCAGCGCGTAGAGGTTGAACGCTTCCGCCGTTTCCCTGGAGGCCGTGGTCATTTCGCCAGATACCCGCCATCTATCGGCAGTTCGATGCCGGTGACGAACTTGCCGGAATCGGCGACCAGATAGAGCACGCCTTCTGCGATGTCGCGGGCCTCGCCGATGCGCTTCATCGGCGTGTCGCCGATCATCCGCTTCTCGATCATGCCGGCGCCGAACTCCGCTTTCACCGAATCCAGCATGCCGGTCTCGATGAAACCCGGATGAATGGAATTGACGCGGATGGGATAGCCCAGATGCGCGCATTCCATCGCCGCGGCCTTGGTCAGCGTCCGCACCCCGCCCTTGGAGGCCGAATAGGCGCCGATCATCGACGCACCGACGATGCCGTAGATCGACGAGGTCGAGACGATCGAACCGCCTTCGGTCTTCATCGCGCGGATGCCGTGCTTGATGCCCAGGAAGACGCCGTCGATGTTGACGGCCATGTGCGCCTTCCATTCGTCCAGCGCAATGTCTTCCAGCGGCGCGGTCTTCGGCCTGACCCCGGCATTGTTGAACAGGATGGAGACCGTCCCGAGGTCGGCGGCGGCCTTCCCGAAGGCGGCGATCCACTGATCCTCGTCGGCGGTGTCGTGGCGGAGGAAGACGCCGCCGCAGGCTTTCGCGACCTCCCGGCCCAGGTCTTCCTGAATGTCGGTGACCAGCACCTTCGCGCCCTCGTCCGAGAGCAGTTTCGCGGTCGCCGCACCGAGGCCCGACGCCCCGCCGGTGACGATCGCGACACGTCCTTCAACGCGTCCCATGCATTCCCTCCCCTGAAATGACGGCCGCAGGATAATGCGCCCTTCCCCCGTTGGACAGGCCCTGCCGAGCCCCTATGCTCCAGGCGAGTATCTGCACCGGGGAGGCGCGTGAAATGACCGATCTCATCCTGCACCACTACGACATGTCGCCCTTCGCGGAGAAGGCGCGGCTGATGTTGGGGCTGAAGGGCCTGGCCTGGCGCGGCGTGGATATTCCGATAATCATGCCGAAGCCGGATCTCACGCCGCTGACCGGCGGCTACCGCAAGACGCCCGTGCTGCAGATCGGCGCCGATATCTACTGCGATACCGGTCTGATCGCCGAGGAACTGGAGCGCCGCCATCCCGATCCCGGCCTGATGAGCGGCGGCATCGGCCTGGCCCATGCGCTCTCGGCCTTCGCGGAGGGACAGATGTTCTGGACCGTGGCCGGCTTCGTCATCGGCTCCAACGCCGACCGCATGCCCGCCGAGTTCCACGAGGACCGCGCCCGCATGCGCGGCGCGCCGGGCGCCAATGTCGAGAAGCTGAAGGCGGCGGTCGGGATGCACGAGGAACAGCTCAAGCCGCAGCTCGCCTGGGCGGCGGACCTGTTCGCCGACGGCCGCAAGTTCCTGGCCGGCGACGGCGCGGGACTGGCGGACCTGACCCTCTACCACGTGCTCTGGTTCCTGAAGGGCGGTGGCCGCGTGGGCCGGGCGTTGCTGGAGCCGCATCCGGCGCTCGGCGCGTTCATGGAGCGCGTCGCCGCCATCGGTCATGGCGAGAAGACGGAAATGAGCGCCGAAGACGCGCTGGCGGCGGCAATGGCGGCCAGCCCGGAGAGCCCCGCCGGCGTCGACGACAACGCCGAAGGCTGGCGGGCCGGCGACCGCGTGGCGATCGCACCGACCGACTATGCCCGCGATCCCGTGCAGGGCGAACTGGTGACCTACAATGGCGGGGAAATCGCCGTGCGCCGCACCGACGACCGCTGCGGCGAGGTGGTGGTCCACTTCCCGCGGGTCGGCTTCGCCATCAAGCGCGCGGGGTAGATCTCAGGAGCGGCGATTCCCGGGGCCGGCATGAGCCGGAGCCCGGGATCCATGCCTGAGCACCACCGCCGACCATTCTGTTTCCGGAAAGGCTCAGGCATGGGCCCCGGTTCGCGGCGCTGCCGCGTCCAGGGCGCGCCACTTGTGCTACCCCCCGAACGCCTTCTCGCGCTCCTTCACCAGGGCGGTGACGGATTCGTTGACCGGCGCCGGCACGCCGACCCTGAGGCCAGCGCGCGGGATGGCGCCGTTGATGACGTCGATCTCGGAGCGCCGGCCGGCCTGGTGGTCCAGCAGCAGCGAGGGCCTGGCGTCCGGAATCTTGCGCGCGAACGCCCGGATATGGCGGGCCGGGTCCTTTACCCCGGTGTCGATGGCCAGCGCCGTGGCGACGTTGAACGCCTCCTGCGCGCACCACAGGGAGACCACGCTGGCCTCCGGGCTGGCCATGGCCTCCCCGATCGTCAGCCCCGTCAGCGCGCAGGGACCGGAGAAGGCGACGTTGCAGATCAGCTTTTCCCAGATCATGCCGTCCAGGTCGTCGAAGCACTGCGCCTTGAAGCCGGCGTCGGTCCAGACCGCCTCCAGCGCCTTCAGGTCATCGGAAGCCGGCCCGCTGACTTCGCCCAGCCTGACCAGATCCCAGCCATTGTGGTGGGCATGGCCGGGCTCCGGCACGGAAGCGCCGAAACCGCCGATGACGCCGATCTTGACGCGCTCGCGGCCGAGAATGCGCACCGCCTGCTCGGCGCTGCCGAGGCCGTTCTGGATGGGCATGACGATGGTCTTCGCCCCGATCAGCGGCCGCGCCGCCGCCACCGCCTCGGCCACATCCATGGCCTTCGTGGCGATGATGACGAGGTCGCATTCCGGCGCGTCGCCGGGGTTGGTGGTGGCGTTGACCGGCACGGTGCGTTCGCCCGAGGCGCCGGTCAGGGTCAGGCCCTTGCGGCCCATCGCCTCGACATGCTCGGCCCAGCGGTCGATGGCCCAGACCTCGTGGCCGGCGGAGGCGAAAAGCCCGGCATAGACGGAGCCGGTGGCGCCGCAACCCATGATCGCGATCTTCATGAAAACGCTTCCGCTACTGCTACTTGGAGGTTGCCCGGTAGACGCCGTCCCACTCCTCGGGCGGGGGGTTCTCCTTGTACTCGTCGAGACGCGCCTGGTAGATGTCGTCCCAGAGCACGTTCATGTCCGGGCGCATCTCGCGGCACGTATCGAGGTGACGCTGGCTGTCCTCGAAGCGCCGCTCGCGATAGGCCCGGATCATCTCGTCGGTTTCCTTGTAGAGCGCCTGATAGGCGGGATCCTGCGCCATTTCCGGGCCGCCCAGCATGGTGAAGATACGGACCGCCTCGTCCTTGCCCTTCACCGCGATCAGGTCGAGTTCCAGGATGGCGTAGTCCCGCACCTCGTTCGCCGTCAGTTCGCCGATCACGTTCTGGACGCCATAGGACTTGGACTGGCCTTCGATGCGCGCGCCCAGGTTCACCGCATCGCCCAGCACCGAATAGTCGAAGCGCTGTTCGGATCCCATGTTGCCGACCACGCATTCGCCGGTGTTGACGCCGATGCCGATCTTGATGGGAATGAAGGGTCGGCCGTCCTCCTTCGCGTCGACTTCGAGCCGCTTGTTCAGCTCGATCAGGTCGGCCTGCATCATCAGGCAGCTTTCGCACGCGTGGCGGGCGTGATCCGGATCGTCCAGCGGCGCGTTCCAGAACGCCATGATGCAGTCGCCCATGTATTTGTCGATGGTGCCGTGATTGCCCATGATGATGTCGGTCATGGGCGTCAGGAACTTGTTGATCAGCCGGGTCAGGCCCTGCGGATCGCCCTTGAAGCTCTCCGATATCGGCGTGAAGCCGCGGATGTCGCAGAACAGGAAGGACATCGACCTGGTCTCGCCGCCGAGGGTCAGCTTGCTGGGATCTTCGGCAAGCTGCTCGACCAGGGCCGGCGAAAGGTACTGGCTGAAGGCGCCGCGCACCTGCTTCTTCTGCTCCTGCTCGCGGGCGTACTTCTGATAGACCAGCAGCACGAACAGGATGAACAGCGCCGCGACCGGCGTCAGCCCGTCGATCAGGATCGATTCCTCGATGAACAGATAATAGCTGGCGCCCATCAGGATCAGGCAGAAGGGCACGAAGAACAGCGCCGTGGTCATGGCCGAGAGCCTGGGTACGAAGCTGATCAGCACGATGCCGGCGAACAGGATGATCGCCAGCTCGATGGCGTTGGCGATCGATGGCCGGATCAGGAAGGCCTGGTTCTCCACCATGTCCAGCACCTGGGAGTGAACCTCCACCCCGGGCATGGCGCCTTCCAGCGGGGTCGCCCGGATATCCTTGAGGCCCTCCGCCGAGGTGCCGATCATGACATACTTGCCCTGGATCTTCCGGAACAGCTCCTGCTGGCGCTCGGGCGGCAGTTCACCCGCCTTGATGATGTCCTTGGCGGAGATGAATATGTCGGGCTCGTGCTCGGAGAAGCGCACCCAAAGGATGCCGTGTTCGTCGGTCGGGATCACCACCTCGCCGGATTCATTGACCTTGGAGCGCATCTTGATCTGGCTGATGCCGGAGGCCTCGTTGGCCTTCTCGATGATGAAGCCCTTCTCGCCATGGCCGATCCGCAGCATCTCCAGCGTCAGCGCCGGGTAGACCTTCTGGTCATTGTATTCGCCGGGCGGGCCGACGCGGATCAGGGCGGGCACGCGGCGCACCACGCCGTCGGAACTCGGGTCGATGGAGAAGACGCCGAAGCCGGGCGTGGCCTGCTGCAGCACTTCGGTGTTGTAGACGAGGTCGCGGTAGAGCGGCAGCCACACCTTGCCGTTGCCGTTGCGGTAGCCAAGCCGGGGCTCCGCGGGCAGCGGCTGCTCGCGGTTCTCGATCTCCCGGTAGAACGCGGCGCCGCCGAGGACCACCGGGCTCTGGCCGATCACCGAGGCGAAGATCTGGTCATTGCTCGGCATCCCCTTCAGCTGGGCGACCATTTCCGGGGAGAGGTTCTTGTTCGTGGTCGCCCACTCGGCGGGCGAGAGCTTGTCCTTCTCGGGGAAGGTGATGTCGAAGCCGACCACGCGCGCGCCGAGCTGGCCCAGGACCTGGACCATGACGGCGAGATCGTAGCGCGACCAGGGCCACTGGCCGAGCTCCTGCAGGCTTTCCTCGTCGATGTCGACGATGACGGTGTGGCGCTCCGGCGGGACGTAGTTGTCGACCTTCTGGAACTGGTCGAACCAGATGTTCTCGCGCAGGATCTTGGTCGCCGACGGATCGGCGATGCGGATGGCGACGATGCCGCCCAGCACGACGAACGCCAGCCACCGGACCGAGGCGAACTTCCACAGCCTCCTGACGATCTTGCCCATCTGTCCCCTCCTGCCGTTGCCGGCTGTCCTCAGACCCTCATTCGATGACGATCCGGTGTGCAAAATTGCTGCCATCCGAGATCGTGACCTGGGTAAAGCCCATCATCTTCACTAGATCGAGAAAGGTGAAGATTTCCTCCACCTTGAGATCGCGGAACAGCGGCGTACCCCGCGAGATCGCCGTCAGCTGCGCCAGCACGGCGCGCGCCTGATGGATCGTGCGGAATCCGCCCGGTCCGGTAGCGACCAGCAGCAGCTTCTCCGAATCGGCGCCTTTCGCGAACAGGGCGTAGGGCGGCGTATAGGCGCGGCCGAACTGCTCCTGCGTGAACCCTGTGATGAAACTCAGCCGCACGCCGCGGTCGGCGTCGGGCATCATCTCCGCCCGGCTGCCATAGACTTCCTCCGTCACCGGACCGGGATAGTAGTAGCCCTCGTGGCGATCGTCCGCCGAGACGGCGGTCGGAACGGCGAGCAGGATGGCGATGGCGAGCAGGCGCTGGATCATGCGCCGGATGATCGCGCCTCTGCGGTGCGGGCGCAAGCGGGGAGCAGCGGCTGGCGCTCGCCGCGCCCCCGGTTATAGTGTCGGCGCGCCGGGCGGGGGACCGGCAGCGGCAGAGGGGAAGTCAGGAAATGGCGTTGGAACGCATCTCGTTCAAATGGGCGCCGACGCCGGCGGCCGAGAACGCCGCCGAGCAGCTCATCGAGCGCTATGGCGACTGCCCGGCGAACGAGGCCGACGTCATCGTCGCGCTGGGCGGCGACGGCTTCATGCTGCAGACCCTGCACGACTACATGCATCGCGACATCCCGATCTACGGCATGAACAAGGGCACGATCGGCTTCCTGATGAACGAGTTCCAGGAAGACGGCCTGCTGGAGCGGATCAACGCTTCCACCCTGGCCGGGATCCACCCCCTGCGCATGGTCGCCGAACCCGAATCGGGCGGCAGCCAGGAGGCGCTGGCGATCAACGAGGTCTCGCTGCTGCGCCAGACCCGGCAGGCGGCGAAACTGAGAATCCGGATCGACGGCCGCGTGCGCATGGAGGAACTGATCTGCGACGGCATCCTGCTGGCCACGCCGGCCGGCAGCACCGCCTACAACCTCTCCGCTCACGGCCCCATCCTGCCGCTGACCGCCGGCGTGCTGGCGCTGACGCCGATCAGCGCCTTCCGGCCCCGCCGCTGGCGTGGCGCCCTGCTGCCGAAGGATGCGGATGTCGTCTTCGACGTGCGCGAAATCTACAAGCGCCCCGTCAGCGCCGTCGCCGACACCTTCGAGGTGCGCCACGTCAAGCGCGTGACCGTCAGCGAGGCCAAGGACGTGACCATGCGGCTGCTGTTTGACAGCGAACACAGCCTGGAGGAGCGCATCCTCAACGAGCAGTTCGTGCCATGACCGATCCGGCCCTGAAGGCGCGCATCGACCATGCGCTCAGATATCCCTTCGATCCGCCGGGCCGCAGCTATCTGTTCCGCGACGGACGGATGGAGGAGATCGAAGGCTTCGAGGCCGAGGGCCGGGTGCCGGTGGTCGCCTCCGGTTCCAACGGTTCGCCGTTGCGGCTGCGGGAGAAATACGGCGACGCCGGCGAGATCCCGGTCAGCTTCGGCACGATCCGGGACCTGGTGCCGGTCTTCGCGGCGCGGATCACGTCCTACGGCTCGGTGCCGGCGACGCTGGCCGTGCTGGAAGGCGAACGCGCCGGCGTCCACGTGACCTGGCTGACCGAGAACCAGCTCGAGATCATGCACGAGACCGAATCCGTGGGCCGCGGCTACGCCTATTGCCGTCTCGACGGCTTCGAGCTCGACCTCGGCCCTCACGGCCGCCCGGAAAGCGCCTTCGCCTATATCGCACTGCACGGCGCCTTCGCTCCGGACGGCCGCGCCCTGCCGCTGCACTCGGTCAGCCAGCACGAGGCGCAGGCCCACGCCGCCCGCCTCGCCGCCCACGCGGGCGAACTGCACGAATTCGTCGGCCGCAACCTCGCCGATCTGGAACACCGGAGCCGGGCCAACGAAGCGCTGGGCCGCTTCGGCCTGGCCGTCGAACACCCCCGCATCGTGCGGCTGATCTGAGATGGCCCGGCGGCCCGATCGGACGGAATCATGCTGAGCGTCCGGGAGGTCAGCCACGCATATGGCCGCAGGACGGCGCTGGAAGAAGTCGGCTTCGACGTGCCCGCCGGCGCCTTCGCGGTGCTGCTGGGCCCCAACGGCGCCGGCAAATCCACGCTCTACGCACTGCTGACGCGGCTGCTGCCCCTGCAGACCGGCCGCATCGAGGTCGCCGGCCACGGGATCGGGGCGGCCCCGCTTGCCGCCCTGGCGCGGATGGGGGTGGTCTTCCAGTCGCCGACCCTCGACCTCGATCTCAGCGTGCAGCAGAACCTGGCCTACTTCGCCCGGCTGCGCGGCCTGCCGGCGCGGACCGCCCGCGTCCGCATCGATGCGGAGCTGGAGCGTCTGGGCCTGGCCGAACGGCGGACGGAAAAGGTTCGCCAGCTCAACGGCGGCCACCGCCGCCGTCTGGAGATCGCCCGCGCCCTGCTGCACGAACCGGACGTCCTGCTGCTCGACGAGCCGACGGTCGGGCTCGACATCCCCACACGCCGGCGGATCGTCGACGACGTCCACGCGCTGGCCGCCGACAAGGGCGTCACGGTGCTCTGGGCCACGCACCTGATCGACGAGGTCCGCGCCGGCGACCGCGTGATCGTGCTGCACGAAGGCCGTGTCAGGGCGAGCGGAGAGATCATGGCCCTGCTCGACGAACATGACGCCGACGACATCTCGGCGCTGTTCGACGACCTGACGGGCCTGGAGCGCCAGGCGCCCATGCGCGGCGTCAGCCGCCGGGAGGCCGCGCCGTGACGGGCCGCTGGCTCCTGCCCCTGCAGGGCATCCTGATCCGGGAGGCGCTGCGTTTCCTGCAGCAGCGGGAGCGGTTCTTCGCCGCCCTGGTCCGGCCCGTGATCTGGCTGGTGATCTTCGCCGCCGGCCTGCGCGCGGCCATGGGCGGGAACCTCGCCGGCCCGGACGGACAGCCGATCCCCTACGAGCTCTACATCGCGCCGGGACTCTGCGCGATGGTGCAGCTGTTCAACGGCATGCAGAGTTCGCTCTCGCTGGTCTACGACCGGGAGATGGGCTCCATGCGCATGCTGCTGACCACGCCTCTGCCGCGCTGGTACCTGATCTTCTGCCGGCTGCTGGCCGGGACCGTCGTCTCGATCCTGCAGGTCTACGCGTTCCTGATCGTGGCGCTGCTGTTCGGCGTGGCGATCCCCTGGGTCGGGCTGATCGCGGTGCTGCCGGCGCTGGTGCTGACGGGGCTGATGCTGGGCAGTCTGGGCCTGCTGCTGGCCGCCCGCATCCGCCAGCTCGAGAACTTCGCCGGCATCATGAACTTCGTCATCTTCCCGATGTTCTTCCTCTCGCCCGCGCTCTATCCACTGGACGGCATGCGGGCGAGCAGCGAGGCGCTCTACTGGCTGGCCCGGATCAACCCCTTCACCCATGCCGTCGACCTGCTGCGCGGCGCCCTGCACGTGGAGGTGGACGGGGCAGCGCTGGGCTTCACGCTGATCGCGCTGCTCGCCGCCGGCGGTCTGGCCATGTGGGCCTACACCCCGGCTCGGGGGCTGCGCGGCGGCGGCCCGCCGGGGCGGTAGACACTGCCCCGTCCCGGGGCTTGACCCCGGGATCCAGCCGGGAACCGCCGAAGGACTGGGCACCGGGATCAAGTCCCGGTGCGGGCCATCGTCCTTTCCCCCTCACAGCACCCGGAAGTCGGTCGCCGCCGAAAGCCGTCGGTGCTCGGGCCGGTGCGCCACGAAGTCCGCGAAGGTCAGCGCCAGCGCGTCCGCGGCGTCCGGCGAGGCCAGGCCGCGGCGCTTCATGTCCTCCTTGCGCTCCAGCCGGATGCGCCCTCTGGCGTCGAAGCCGTATTCCGGCCCGGCGAGATCGGCGGCCAGCCCCCGGTCGTCGGGCAGGGCGGCGGTCTTCAGCCATTGCCGCATGCGGTCCCACATCTCGGCGCGGCGGTTGAGATATTCCCGCCCCCGCCGCGCGGCCTCGCCGCCATTGACGTCATGCACCCGGTGACCCAGCTGGCGCAGCCGGTCGACCACGCCGCCGCCGACCCCCGCCCCGTCGACGAAGACAGCGTCCGGTCTGTCGGCGGCGATCCGCTCGGCGACGAGGGCGGCGAACTGCATCAGGTCGAGCCCCCGGTGGCGGTGGATCGGGCCAGCCAGCGCTTCGCCCTGGCGGAGCAGGATCACCGACTGGTCGTCGCCGAAGCGCGCCACGTCCACGCCCATGATCCTGGGCGCTTCCGGGTCCGGCGCGGCCTGCCGCGCCCGTGCGCCATCGACCAGCGCCTGGGCGATGAACTGCCGTGACGAGGAGCGCGGGAACTCGCCCTTGACGCGGACGCGGACGAAATCGCTGTCCGCGCCGTAATCGGTTATCCAGCGCTCGATCTGGCCGCGGTTGGTCAGCCGGGTCTCCCGCGAATCCACGTGGCGGGTGATCCAGCGATGGCGACGGCGGCCGAAGCATTCGCGGAAACGTCCCGTGGTCTGGGTCGGGTTGCCGAAGACGGCCCAGACGATTTCCGTTTCCCGGTCGGTCAGCGCGCCCTCCGTCACCTCCCAGACCGGATCGGGGATGGCGCTGGCCTCGTCGAAGACGATGACGATGCGCCGGCCGTTGTTGTGCAGCCCGGCGAAACTCTCCGTCTGGTTCAGCGACCAGGGCACCATGTCGACGCGCCAGGTCTTCGCCGCCTCCGCCTCCTTCGCCTGGATGGCGGTGGCCGCGAGGCGGAAGAGGTGGCGCGCGCGGGAAAGCCTGAACCACTTGGCGAGCTCCGCCCAGGTCTTGGTCTTGAGCTGGATTTCGGTATTGGCGGTGACCACGCCGCGCGTGTCGCGGCCGGTCGCCATGGCCCAGATCACCAGCCAGGCGACCAGCGCCGACTTGCCGACACCGTGGCCGCTGGCGACCGCGACCAGCACGGGCTCGCCTGCCTCGCGCCCCCGGCGGCGCAGCCGCTGGCCGATGGCGTCGAGCACCGCGCTCTGCCAGCGTTCCGGTCCGCGGGCGCGGTGCAGCGGCGTGCCGGCAACGCCCCACGGGAAGGCCCAGCGGACAAAGCCGACCGGGTCGTGGCGGAACTTGGCGAGACGCTGGTCGATGGCGTTGTCGGCGGCGGAACTGGCGGTCAAGGCGGCACCCATGGCTGGCGGTCGGAACGGACCTTCAGCCTAGGCGGACGGCGCTTAAGCGTGCCGGGTTTCGCTCAGTAGACCGCCTTCGCCGCCGATGCCCCGCCCTCGCGGCGGACGGCGTCCACCGCCTCGGCGAGGTCAGCCACATAGGCTTCGCGGGCCGGCGCATGCAGCATCGACAGCATCAGGTGCAGCCCGCGCGGGTCCTGGGTCCGCCCGGGCAGCCAGCCCTTCGCGGCCATGCGGTCGGCGGCGGCGAAGATGTCGAGTCCGTCGGCGCCGAAATTCAGGATCGTCAGGTCCGGCTCGGCCAGCATGTGCAATCCCCCGATCGCCTCGATGCCGGCGCGGTAGGCGCGCGCCATCTCCAGCAGGTCGCGGGCGACGTCGCAATAGCCGTCCCGGCCCAGATGGTTCAGCACCGCCCAGGCCCCGGCGACCGCGCCCGCCGGCCGCGTGCCGGCGATGGTGTAGGTGACGAAGCGGCCATTGGCCCAGACGTCGAAATCGAAGGCGCTGCGCGCCATGTCGTCGGCGTCGCGGAAGAAGACGGTCGAGGCCGGCTTGGGGCAGAAGCCGAACTTGTGCAGGTCCGCCGAGATCGAGCGCACGCCGTCCACTGCGAAGTCGAAGTCCGGCAGGTCCTCGCCATTGGCCTTCGCGAAGGGGATCAGATAGCCGCCGACACAGGCGTCGACATGCAGCCAGATCCCGCGCTCGCGCGCCGCCGCCGCCACCTCCGCGACCGGATCGATGACGCCGAAGGGAAAACAGGGCGCGGAGGCGACCATCATCATCGTGCGCGCGTCCGCGGCTTCGGCCATCGCCGCCGGATCGGCGCGGCGGCTCTGCGCCAGCCCGACGCGCCGCATCTCGATCTCCATCGCCTGCGCGGCCTTGTCGAAGGCGGGATGGGCGCTTTCCGGCATGACGATGTTGAGCTGCTGGCCGACCTTCGATCCGGCGGCGCGGTGGGCGTCCCGGGCGGCCTTCACCGCCATGAAGATGCTCTCCGAGCCGCCCGTGGTCATGTGGCCGTCCGCGTCCCCGGGCGCATGGAAGAGATCGAGCGCCATGTCGATCACCTCCCGCTCCATGCGGCCGACGGAGAGGAAGGCGCGCTTGCCGCCCAGCGCGTTCTCGGTGAAGAAGCGGTTGAAGGCTGCCTGACCGATCTCGGCGGCGCTGTCCGTCGCCCGGAAGACGTAGAGCGGGGTCCGCCCCGCCCGCCAGTCGATGTCGCCGGTCTTCATCGCCTCCATGGCGTCGAGAAGGTCGTCGGCATCTGTTCCGTGGTCGGGGAAGGTTGTTCTGGTCATCGGGAGCTTCCCCCTCGCCTTTGCGCTAGCTCACCTGCCGGCCGATCTCTTCCCAGTAGGGTTTGCGCAGTTCGCGCTTGAGGATCTTGCCCGTGGGATTGCGCGGCAGTTCGTCGACGAAGTCGACCGATTTCGGGCACTTGTAGTGCGCGATGCGCTGGCGCGCATAGTCGATGACCTCCGCTTCGGAGAGCGCTGCATCGGGCTTCTTCACGACGACGGCCTTCACCGCCTCGCCCCAGCGCTCGTCGGGCACGCCGATGATGGCGACGTCGGCGATCGCCGGATGGCCGAACAGGGCGCTCTCGATCTCAGCGGGATAGATGTTCTCGCCGCCGGAGATGATCATGTCCTTCACCCGGTCGTAGATGTAGAGGAAGCCCTCCGCGTCGAAATAGCCGGCGTCGCCCGACCAGAGCCAGCCGTCGCGCAGCGTCTTCGCCGTCGCCTCGGGCAGGTTCCAGTAGCCGGCCATCAGCGTGTTCGACTTCAGGATGATCTCGCCGACCTCGCCAACCGGGACCTCCCGGCCGTCCTCGTCGACCACCTTCACCTCGTAGCCCGGCGCCGGCTTGCCGCAGGATTTCAGCCGCTCCGGCTTCGACAGGTCGTGATCGGCCTTCGGCATGTAGACGCCGCCGCCGTTGGATTCGGTCATGCCATAGGCCTGCCCGAAGACGGGGCCGAAGACCTCCAGCGCCTGCTTCAGCAGTTCGACCGGGATCGGCGCCGCGCCGTACCAGATCTCGTCCAGAGAGGAGAAGTCGGTGTCGCGGCAGCCCGGCGTCTGCAGCAGGAACAGGATCAGCGCGGGCACCAGGAAGCTCTTGGTGACCCTCTGCTCGGGGATGAGCTTCAGGATCTCGGCCGGCAGCGCCTCGGCCATGATCACCGTCCGTGCCCCCACATAGAGGCCGGCCAGCGCATTGTTCAGCCCGCCCACGTGATAGAGCGGCATGCAGACCAGGTTGACGTCCTTCTCCGACCAGCGGCCATAAGCGGGCTCGTTGGGGTCAGCGAGCAGCGGCCAGAGATTGAGGCCGCTCTGGTGGCTGAGCTGCACCCCCTTCGGGTGGCCGGTCGTGCCGCTGGAATAGAGCTGGGAGGCGATATCGTCGGGGTCGTTGTCGACCATCGGGTCGGCGTCGGACTGCCGGTCGCGCCAGGTGGCGTAGTCCTCGTAGCCGCCCTCGCCCTCGAGCGAGATGACCTGCCGGACCTTCGGCATCTCCGCCATGTTCTCCGCGGCGAGGTCGGCAAAGCCCTCGCCGACGAAGAAAACCTCCGCCCCGGCGTCGTTGACGATGTAGGCGATCTCCGGCCCCGCCAGGCGGAAGTTCACCGGCACGATCACGGCGTTGGCCTTGGCGCAACCGTAATAGAGCTCCATGAACTGGTCGCAGTTCTTGGTCAGCAGGGCCACGCGCTGCTGCGGCCTGACGCCGGCGGCGATCAGCCCGTTGGCGACCTGGCTGGCGCGCCGGTCGAGGGCGGCGAAATCCGTCTCGCGCCCGCGATAGACCAGCGCGACCTTGTCTCCGCGGGTCTTCGCGTGGCCGCGCAGCACGTCCGCGACGTTCTTCATTCCGGACATTCGTGACGCCTCCCCGTTTCGTCGTTCTCGCTCCGCATCCTATGCCAGAGCCGGGACGCTTGCGCCATATCGGGGATGGTGTTACGTAATTACATAACATGTAATATTGTAACAGGAGGGAAAGATGGCGCGGGGATTGAAAACGGGCCTGCTGGCAGCGGTTGCGATTGCGATGGGCGCGGCGTGCCAGGCAACGGCAGCGCCGAAGGTCGTGGCCTCGATCCAGCCGGTCCACTCGCTGGCGGCGTCGGTGATGGAAAGTGTCGGCGAGCCCTATCTGCTGGTGCCGCCGGGCGCCTCGCCGCACAGCCATGCGCTGAAGCCCTCCGATGCCCGGGCCCTGTCCGAAGCGGATGTCGTTTTCTGGATCGGCCCCGCGATCTCGACTTTCCTGCGCAAACCCCTCGAGGAGCTGGCGGGCGATGCCGAAATCGTCACGCTGATGGACGCGCCGGGTCTGCGCCTTCTGCCCGTGCGCGAGGGCGGCGAGTTCGAGGCCCATGCCCATGATCATGGCGAGGGCCACGGACACGACGACCACGGTCACAAGGACGAGGGTCACGCGCACAAGGACGACAAGCACGAGGGCGATGCGCACGTCGGGGGCGAGGCCCCCGAGCACCCGGAAGCGCATGTCTGGCTGGAGACCGGCAACGCCACCGCCATGGCGCGGGCGATGGCCGAACACCTCGCCCGGGCCGATCCCGGCAACGCGGCCCGCTACCACGCCAATGCCGAAGCGCTGAGTGCGCGGCTCGCGGCGCTGGGCGAGGAATTGCACGAGATGCTGGAGCCGGTCGAGGACCGGCCCTTCGTCGTCTTCCACGACGCCTGGGCGCACTTCGAGACGCAGTTCCACCTGCGCGCCGTCGGTTCGATCACCATCAGCCCCGAGGTCCAGCCCGGCGCCCGGCGCATCAGCCGCCTGAAATCCCGCGTCGGCGAACTGGGGGCAGTCTGCGTCTTCGCCGAACCGCAGTTCGACAGCCGGCTGGTCGCCACCATCGCGGACGGGTCGGAGGTGCGCGTCGGCGTCGCCGATCCGCTGGGCGCGGACATTCCGCCCGGCCCCGGTCACTACGAGACGCTGATGCGCCGCGCCGCGGCCGCCTTCCGGGACTGCCTCGGCGGCTAGGCCGGGCCGACCCCTCTCCCCGTCCCTACCCCTTCGCCAAGGACCGCAAGGTGGCCGCGAACGCGGCCATCGGTCACGGCGCGGAACCGGAGCGCGCGGGACAGATTGCGGCGATGTCAGAGATCCGGCCGAAACGACTGTCGACGCTCAGTCACGCCCTGGTCCTGGCCCTGGCGCTGGCCGGCGCCTGGGCCTGGGCTTCGGCCGACTATTGCGGCCCGCCGGCCTACCCGCTCTGGATCCCCGCTCTGGCGGTCTGGCTGGGCGCCAGCGCGTTCTGGCTGGGCTTCGTCAGCGACGACCTGAAATTGCTGTTCCTGCTCGCCGCCGGCTGGGTGGGGGTGGCCGCCAGCCTCGCCGTCTTCGCCATCTTCATCGGCGGCGGCGTCGCGGCCTCGGGCGAGACCACCGCCATCCGGATCGCCGTCGCCGGGGTGCTGTTGCTGCCGGTCCTGCTGCTGCCGCGGCTGAAGCTGCTCTGGCCGGGCATGTCCGCGCCGTCATCGGCGGCCGTTCACGCCGCCCGCTCACTGTTCGTGCTGCTGCAATATGGCGGTATCGCGCTGCTGGTCGCCTCGCTGATCCGCTTCTGCCCGGAGACGCCCGCAGGCTGAGCGGTCAGCCGACGCGCAGACGCATGTTCTCCCGCGCCACGGTGTTGCCGATCCACTGGAAGCGCGCCTCTTCCTCGAGGCGCTCCATGTACATGTCCTCGTGGTCGGGATCGTGGTGGAAGATGATGTGCTGACGGACGTTCGCAGCCTGGCAGAGGCGCATGCCCTCCTGCCACGTGGAATGGCCCCAGCCGACCTTGCTCTCGAATTCCTTGTCGGAATAGGTGCAGTCGTAGATCACGACGTCCGCGCCCTCGATCAGGGCGAGGATGTTCTCGTCGGGCTTGCCCGGCACGTGCTCGGTGTCGGTGACGTAGCACATGGAGTTGCCCTGATAGTCGACGCGGTAGGCGGTGGCGCCGTCGGGATGATTGAGCGCCGTGGTGCGGATCGTGATGTCGTTGTCGATGGTGAAGGTGTCGCCGGCGCTGAAATCCTCGAAGTCCATCTTCGCCTGCATGATCTCGATCGGCACGGGGAAGGTCGGCTGGGTCATCTGGCTGGCCAGCACCTCCCGGATACCGGATCCCTGATCGGAAAGATGGCCGGCCATGATGGTGAAGTGCTGATCCTTCTTGAAGGCGGGCGAGAAGAAGGGAAAGCCGTTGATGTGATCCCAGTGGGTGTGGCTGAGCAGCATGTGCGCATGCTTGACGTTCTTCTTGGTCAGCCAGTGGCCCAGGTTCCGGATGCCCGTACCGGCGTCGAAGATGATGCGCCGCCCACCGCAGGCGACCTCGATGCAGCTGGTATTGCCGCCGAAGGAAACGTAACGCGGGCCGGGCGTGGCGATCGAGCCGCGGACGCCCCAGAACTTGACCTTGAAACTCAATTCAGCCTTCCTTCACTGTCCGGCCGATCCGGCGCCGGACGTCAACCACGTTGTGTCACAATTCGATATCGGCTCAACACCACGAAGCCTCTTATTGTTCGCATTCCCATGACGCCTGTCACATTGACCAAGGGTCAAGCAAGTTCGGGGCCACGATGTGGCCGCCGGATACCCGTCACCCGGCGGCGCGGTCGGCGGGAAGCTGCATCCGGACGAGCTGGGACCAGTAGGCGGCGCCAACGGGCAGGGTATCGTCGTTGAAGTCGTAGTTCGGATTGTGCACCTCGCAGCCGCCCTGCTGGCCTTCGCCGTTGCCGACGAAGACGTAGCAGCCCGGCCGTTCCCGGAGCATCCAGCCGAAGTCCTCCGCGCCCATCACCGGCGTCAGGTGGTCGTTGACGTTGGCCTCACCCACCAGCGCCCGGGCCGCGGCCATGGCGTGACCGAACTCCTCGGGCGAGTTCACCGTGGGCGCGTAGCGCCGGTCGTAACGGAAGTCGGCGCGCATGCCGAAACCCTCCGCCAGGCTGCGCGCCAGCGCGCCCATGCGCTCCTCGACCATGTCCTGGACGCCGGCATCGAAGGTCCGCGTGGTGCCGCGGATCACTGCGGTCTCGGGGATGACATTGCCGGTGAAGCCCGATTCGATCTGCGTCGCGCTGATCACGGCGGCCTTCATGGGATCGGTATTGCGGCTGACGATGCTCTGCCAGGCGGTGATGATGTGGGCCGCAGCCAGCACAGGATCGCGCGACAGATGCGGGAAGGCGCCGTGGCCGCCCCGGCCGGTCAGCTTCAGCTCGAAGAAATCGGCCGAGGCCATCATCGGCCCGACGCAGGCGGCGAACTTGCCCACCGGCAGGCCGGGCCAGTTGTGCATGCCGTAGACGGCTTCGACGGGGAAGCGCTCGAACAGCCCGTCCTGGACCATGACCCGGCCGCCGGCCAGGTTCTCCTCGGCCGGCTGGAAGATGAAATGCACCGTGCCGTCGAAATCGGGATTGGCCGACAGGTGCCGCGCCGCGCCCAGCAGCATGGCCGTGTGCCCGTCATGGCCGCAGGCGTGCATCTTGCCGTCGTTGACCGAGCGGTGGTCGAATTCGTTGAGTTCCTGCAGATCCAGCGCGTCCATGTCGGCGCGCAGCCCGATGGCGCGGTTGCCCGTGCCGGCCTTCAGCGTGCCGACGACGCCGGTCTTCGCCAGGCCCCGGTGCACCTGCAGGCCGAATTCCTCCAGCAGGCCGGCCACCTTGTCGGCGGTGCGGTCCTCCTCGAAGGCGGTCTCGGGATGACGGTGGATGTCGCGCCGCCATTCCGTCATCTCCGGCTGGATGCGTTTCAGCTCATCGATCAGGCTCATGGCCGCTCCCCATGGTTGTCTCGACATGTTGCGCCAGCGGACGCGCGCCGTTCGGGGCGGATCGCCCCCGCGCAGGCCGCCATGCTGGGACCGGACCCGGCGGGGCGCAACGAAAAACCGGGAAACGCTTAGCGATCCCGCCCCTAGATTGGAGCCGGTCACCCACGTTCTCCCGAGGCGCAAGATGACCGACCGATCCGCCGCCAGCCCCGAATCCCGCACCCTGCAGCGCTTTCACCGCGCCGAGCGCCGCCGCCGCGCCTGGGACGCCCTGCTGGACGACGCCTACGCCTTCGCCCTGCCCCATCATGACGCCGCGGCCGCGGGCCAGGCCGGCGGGCGGCGCGACCGGGAAATCTTCGACAACACCGCGGTGCAGGCGGTGCAGTGGCGGCGCTCGCGGCTGCACGGACAGCTCTTCCCGCCGTTCCGCGAATGGATGGACTTCGAGGCGCCGGAGAGTTTCGGCTTCGAGGACGATCTGCGGCGCGGCTACGAGACCTGGCTGGACGATGTCCGCGCCCGCTTCCACGCGGCGATCGAGGCGTCGAACTTTCATATCGAGGTCGACCCGGCCATCGGCGACGCGCTGATCTCGACCGGCGCGCTGATGGTCCACGAAGGCAGCTTCGCCCGCCCGCTCCGCTTCGAGGCCGTCCCGGCGCGGGAACTGGTGCCGGAGGAAGGGCCCGACGGCATGCTGGCCACGGTCTTCCGCCAGATGCGCCTGACGGCGCGGCGTATCGCCGAGAAGTGGCCCGACGCCGATCTGCCGCCCGACCTCGCGAAGCTCGCCGCGGAGAAACCGGATACCGAGATCGAGCTGATCGAGGCGGTGATGGCCGACCATCCCGGCGGCCCGGCGGACTACGAGCTGTGGTGCGTCGACCAGCCCGGCGCCGACGGCGAGAACCTGCTGCTGAAGCGCGCCTACGCCGCCTCTCCGGTGATCGCCTTCCGCATGGACAAGGCGCCGGGCGAGTGGATGGGCCGCGGACCTGTGCTGAGCGTGCTGGCGGACATCAAGACCGCCAACAAGGTGGTGGAGCTTATCCTGAAGAACGCCTCGATCGCCGTCACCGGCATCTGGCAGGCCGAGGACGACGGCGTGCTCAACCCGGCCAACATCCGCCTGGTGCCGGGGGCGATCATCCCCAAGGCCGTGGGCTCGGCGGGGCTGACGCCGCTCGACGCGCCGGGGCGCTTCGACGTCAGCCAGATCGTGCTGGAACGCCTGCAGGAGACCATCCGCCGCGGCATCATGGGCCCGACCCTGCCGCCCGCGGAGGCGGGCCAGCGCACGGCCTTCGAGATCGACGTCCGCCAGCAGGAGTTCGCCGCGGTGGAGCTGCCCATGTCGCTCAGGCTGCTGACCGAGCTGGACTACCCGCTGGCGCGGCGCGTGCTGGCGATCCTCTCCGGCCCCGCCATGGTCGGTTCGCCCTTCCATGTGGAGCCCTTCTCGGCCGGCGGCGAGGCGGTCAGGCCGAAGCCGACCTCGCCGCTGATCCGCCTGCAGGACATCGCCGAGGCGGCCGAGGCGCAGTCGGCCTATCTCCGCGCCGCCCAGGCGTTCCCGGACATGATCGGCCAGGTGGTCGACCGCGCCGGCTATCTGCGCCACTACCTGAAGCGCGCCGGCTTTCCCGCCGCGCATCTGCAGGACGCGGCGGTACCGGGCGGCGCGGGTGAACCGGCGGCCGGCCTCAGACCCGGCGCATGACGTGCACGCGGGCCTCGACGCGCTCGGCCTCGGGCGCGCCGGGCAGGCCGACATAATGGTTCGTGCGGTACAGGGGGGTGATCTTGTGGTCGGCGGCGAGGCGCTCGGCGACGTCGCGGAAGCCGGACTCCCACGCTTCCCGCACGATCGCGACCACCAGGTGGCCGCCGGGCTTCGTCACCCGCGCCAGCTCCACCAGCGCCTCGGGCGGCGCGTGGCCGACGGTCATCACGCCGGCGCTGACGACGGCGTCGAAGGTGCCGTCCGCATATTCCAGATCCTCCCCCAGCATCACCTGCTGAAGGTCGGCATAGCAGGCCTTGGCGGCGGCCTGTTCCAGCATCCCCTCCGAGAGGTCGATGCCGACGATCTCGGCGTAGCCGAGCAGGCTCAGCGCCTCCCCCAGCAGGCCACTGCCGCAGCCGGCGTCGAGCACGGTGATGTCCAGGTTCGACGCGAAGCGGGCCAGTGTGCCGGCGACGACGACGGGATGGCGGTAGCCCATGGCGAAGAGGTCGCGGTCATAGCTGGAGGCCCAGCTGTCGTAGCTTTCGATGAGCTTTTCCGGATCGCCGTCCGCCGCATATACGCGCGCCAGCATGTCGTCCCGGTCCGCCATGTCCCCAAACCCCCTTGCTCTTGTTTTGAGGCATCCTAGGACGGAATCCGCCGGTTTACCCAGCGATGTTTTCCTTGATGTCGAGCAGGCTGATCAGCATGTCGACATGCCTTCCGCCATCGGAGGAGAGGGGCAGAATCAGCCGCTCCATGTCGAATTTCACGCCATCCTTGTTGATGAACCCCATGCGCCGGTGATGCGGCGACGCATGGGCCAGCGCCAGGCCGTAGGATTCCAGGATCGCGGGCCGCTGTTCGCCGAAATCGACCTCGTCGAGATAGCGCCCGGTATTGTCGGCGCCGAACATCACGACGACCCGCGTGCCCACCAGGCGGAAGCGCATCCGGCCGGTTCCGGGCAGAACGTCCATCAGCATGATGTGCGGCAGAAGTTTCGGGATGTCGATGGGATCGAGGTCGGCCCGCGCCGGCATCGGCCGCTCGCCCCGCCGCTCCATCCAGTAGTCGAGCAGCGCCCTGCAAAGCGGCCCGGGTTCGCCCGTCAGACCGATGATTTCGGGTCTCGCCGGCATTGCGCAGGCCTTCCTCCGACGGGATGCAACATTCGCCCCGCTTCCTAGCACAGCTTCGGCCGGGCGCGTACAGACGGGGCGGCGCGGCGGCTTGCCTGTGTAATGGTATAACGCTACATCTGGCCACCGGAACGGCGTGGAGGAAGAAGTGCCTGCAAGCGGCGACATGCTGGTGAAAGGCGAGGATCTCGGCATCGAGCGGGGCGGCCGCTGGCTGATCCGCCATGTGGACCTGGAGATCCACCGCGGCGAGATCGTCACGCTGATCGGGCCCAACGGTTCGGGCAAGAGCACCACGGCGCGGCTGGCGACCGGGGTCTGGCGTCCCGACGAGGGCCGCGTACGCCGCGCCGCCGGCCTAACCATCGGCTATGTGCCGCAGAAGCTGAGCATCGACCGCACGCTGCCGCTCACGGTCGAGCGGCTGATGCGTCTGACGTCCCGGCGCGAGGCCGCCGCCGTCAACCGGGCGCTGGAACGGACCGGCATCGGCCATCTGCGCCGCGCCGAGGTTCAGAACCTGTCGGGTGGCGAATTCCAGCGCGCGCTGCTGGCCCGGGCCATCGTCGGCGAGCCCGACCTGCTGGTGCTCGACGAGCCGGTGCAGGGCGTCGACTTCTCCGGGCAGGTGGCGATCTACGACCTGATCGGGCAGATCCGCGACGAGACCGGCTGCGGCGTGCTGCTGATCTCCCACGACCTGCACATCGTCATGGCCTCCACCGATACCGTGCTCTGTCTCAACGGCCATGTCTGCTGCGCCGGGGCGCCGCGATCCGTGGCGAACGATCCCGAATACCTGAAGCTGTTTGGCGACCGCGCCGCCGGCACGCTGGCGGTCTACCGCCACCAGCACGATCACAGCCACCTGCCGGACGGCCGCATCCAGCACCCCGATGGCACCATCACCGAGGGCCATGACGACGATCACGCCCACCGGCCGGATCCGGGAGGGCATGGCATTGGTGGATGACTTCCTGCTCAGGGCGCTTGCCGCCGGCGCCGGCGTCGCCCTGATCGCCGGCCCGCTCGGCGCCTTCGTTGTCTGGCGGCGCATGGCCTATTTCGGCGACACCATCGCCCACGCGGCGCTGCTGGGCGTGGCGCTGTCGCTGCTGATGGAGATCGACCTGACGCTGGGCGTGTTCGTCGCCGCGGCGCTGACCTCCGTGCTGCTGCTGGTGCTGGAGCGCCGCCGCGCCCTGCCCACCGACGCGCTGCTGGGCATCCTGGCGCATTCGACGCTGGCCATCGGACTGGTGATCGTGGCGCTGATGGAGGGGGTGCGCGTCGACCTGCTGAGCTATCTGTTCGGCGACATCCTGGCCGTCGGCGCACGCGATCTCTGGCTGATCTGGATCGGCGGCGCGGTGGTCCTTGCCCTCCTCGCCTGGATCTGGCGGCCGCTGCTGGCCGCCACGGTGAGCGAGGAACTGGCCGAGGCGGAAGGCCTGAAGCCCCAGCGCGCGCGCCTGCTGTTCATGCTGGCCATGGCGCTGACCATCGCCATCGCCATGAAGATCGTCGGCATCCTGCTGATCACCTCGCTGCTGATCATTCCCGCGGCGGCGGCCCGGCGCTTCGCCGCCACGCCGGAGGCGATGGCGGCGCTGGCCTCCCTGATCGGCGTCGCCGCCGTGGCCGCCGGTCTCAGCGGCTCCTGGTTCTGGGACACGCCCTCGGGGCCCTCCATCGTGGTCGCGGCGCTGCTCGGCTTTCTGATAAGCTATGCCGCAATGCGGCGCAGGACGGCATGATGGCGGAACGGACACGCAAGCTCACCCGCAACCAGGGCCTGGTCCACGACGTGCTCGACCGCGCGGGCGGCCCGCTCTCGGCCTATGCCATTCTCGATCAGCTCCGCGGCGAAGGCCTGCGCGCGCCGCTGCAGGTCTACCGCGCGCTGGAGAAGCTGCTCGAGTTCGGGCTGGCCCACCGCCTCGAATCGCTGAACGCCTATGTCGCCTGCAGCCACCGCCACCGTCCCGGCGGCATCGCCGTCTTCGCCATCTGCGACGACTGCGGCGAGGTCTCCGAGTTCCAGGACGAGCAGGTGCGCGACCGCCTGGCGGAACAGGCCGAAAGCCGGCGCTTCACGCTGGATCACGCCACGGTCGAACTGCACGGACTCTGCCGCGACTGCGCGGAGGACGCGGCATGAGCGGCCGCGTCCCCGCCGGCCCCGGCGAGGCGGACTTCCACGACTTCTGGCGCGAGGCGGAATTCGGCCGCCTGGATCCCGTCGACATGGCGGTGGAGGGCGGCCGGGCGGCGCTGTCGCTGCCGCAGGTCTTCATCGCCGGCTACCAGGCGTCGCTGCGCAAGGTCTTTCCCGACCTGCCGGCGGCGGGCTGGGCGGCGCTGGCCGCCGCCGAGGACCGCAAGGATCCCGAGCGCTTCCCCGGCACGGTTCTGACGGCGGACGGCGCCGGCTTCCGCCTCGACGGCTGCAAGTCGTGGATCGGGCAGTCGCGCCATGTCCGCCACCTGCTGGTCACTGCGAAGCTGGACGGCGAGGTCCGGATCGCGCGGCTGCCGCGCGACCGGGCCGGTGTCACGATCACGCACAGGGAGGGTCCCGGCTTCCTGCGCGGCCTGAGCCAGGGTTTCGGCCGCTTCGAACGCGTCGCCGTGGCGCCCGGCGAGCTTATGCCGGGAGAGCACGGCCGCGACTTCGCCCGCGCCGAGCGGCTCTACGTCATGCTGGCCTGTGCGGCCTTCCTAGAGGCCCGTTCGGCGGGCGCGGCGCAAACGCCGGTGGACGGCCTGGCCGCCTATTGTGCCGAAGGCCGTCACGACCCGGCCCGCTTCGCGGCGCTGGACCGGGACCTGCAGGCCGCCGGCCAACGTTTCGGAGCCAGCGCGGCCGCCGATGCCGTACCCGACTGGATCGCCGACCGCGGGCTGATCGCCATGTACAGCCGGCGCATCCAGGAGCGCGACCCGGCGGCCAGCTAGCAGATCCTGCGGCGAGCGTCGCCGTCCGAGCCCAGTTCAAAACGGAAGCCGGGACCAATGAAGCCGACCAGATGCCGGGCCACGCCGTCTTCCATAGACAGCGGCAGCAGCAGGCGGGTTCGGATTGCCGGCTCCGCACCGGCCCACTGTACGCGCTGTTCGATGAAGGAGTATCGCCCCCGCTTCGCGACCGCATCAAACTCTTCGCGCATCTCGCTGTTGGCGCCGTAGACCTCGCTGAGATGCTGGCCGCTCAGTTCCTGCAAGGCCCGCCGCCGGTAGCCGGTGCCCGCGAGGCGCACGCGATAGTCGTCGTCCAGCACATCCCAGAGCATGATGTTCGGGAGCAGTTTCGGCGGGATGACGGTCGGCTCTATGTCCGCCTTCGCCGGCGCGGGTCTTTCGCCCTTCAAACGGCGCCAGATCCCGGCGAAATCGCGCACGCTCTCCGGCAGCTCCGTATCTCCCAGATCCGCAAGATCCTTCTGTTCGCTGTAGAGCGTCGTGAATTCGACTTTCATCCGCCACGAAAAGAGCCCCTCGCCCCTTGAGCGCGGTGCGCTTTTATACCTCCCTGCACGCCCTTCCAGCGCGAATACTATCGGATTCGTTACAAATTCAAATATTTGAATTCGCAAGTAAATATTTGAATACCCGGACAAGAGGTGAAAATTCGCGCTATCCTTCCGCAGCGTGACCGCCGCCGCATTCCAACCCGTGACAGTTGATTTTTCGCATGCCGGGGCGATAGTGGGCGGCAGAGGGATCCTGATCGCCTGAGGGGGCTAAAATGAGCGACGAACTCGACAAGATGGCGCTGGACTACCACCGGTATCCGACGCCCGGCAAGATTTCCGTCCAGCCCACGACCAAGCTCGCGAACCAGCGCGATCTGTCGCTGGCCTACAGCCCCGGCGTCGCCGCGGCCTGCAACGCGATCGTCGCCGATCCGCTGGAGGCCGCGAACATGACCGCGCGCGGCAACCTGGTCGCCGTGATCTCCAACGGCACCGCGGTGCTGGGCCTCGGCAATATCGGCGCGCTGGCCTCCAAGCCCGTGATGGAGGGCAAGGGCGTCCTGTTCAAGAAGTTCGCCGGCATCGACGTCTTCGACATCGAGATCGACGCCACCGACATCGACAAGGTCGTCGATATCGTCGTCGCGCTGGAGCCGACCTTCGGCGGCATCAACCTGGAGGACATCGGCGCGCCGGCGTGCTTCGAGATCGAGCGGAAGTGCCGTGAGCGCATGGGCATTCCGGTCTTCCATGACGACCAGCACGGCACCGCCATCTGCGTCGGCGCGGCGATCTACAACGCGCTCAGGCTGGTCGAGAAGGACATCGACAAGGTCAAGGTGGTCTGCTCCGGCGCCGGCGCCGCGGCCCAGGCCTGCATGGCGCTGATCGTCTCGATGGGCGTGACCAAGGAGAACATCATCGTCTGCGACCGCTCCGGGCCGATCTACAAGGGCCGGACGGAGAAGATGGACAAGTACAAGGAGTACTGGGCCGTCGAGACGGATGCGCGCTCCATCATGGAAGCGGTCAAGGACGCCGACGTCTTCGTGGGCGTCTCCGGCCCCGGCACGCTGACCGGCGAGATGGTCAAGACCATGGCCGACAACCCGATCATCATGGCGCTCGCCAACCCGACGCCGGAGATCATGCCCGAGGAAGCGAAGGCCGCCCGGCCCGACGCCATCATCGCCACCGGCCGGTCGGACTTTCCCAACCAGGTCAACAACGTGCTCTGCTTCCCCTTCCTGTTTCGCGGGGCGCTGGATTGCGGCGCGACCACGATCAACGAGGAGATGAAGGTCGCGGCCACCAAGGCCATCGCCGACCTGACCATGCAGGAAGTCTCCGAAGTGGTGGCCAAGGCCTATGGCGTCGAGAGCCTGTCCTTCGGCCGCGAGTACATCATTCCGAAGCCCTTCGACCCGCGCCTGATCGTCGAGGTCTCGGCCGCCGTCGCCCAGGCGGCGATGGACTCCGGCGTGGCCCAGCGTCCGATCGAGGACATGGCGGCCTACCGCCAGAAGCTGGCCCAGTACATGTACAAGACCGGCTTCGCCATGAAGCCCGTCTTCGACCGCGCCAAGCAGGATCCGAAGAAGATCGCCTATGCCGACGGCGAGCAGGAACGAATCCTGCGCGCCGCCCAGGTGATCGTCGACGACGGGCTGGCGCGGCCGGTGCTGATCGGCCGGCGCGAAGTGATCGAGCGGCGCATCAACCGCTTCGGGCTGCGCATCAAGGTGGGTCAGGACGTCGATGTCTTCGACGTCACCTCCGCCGAGTCCGTCGACTCGCTGGCCGACACGCTGCGCCAGATCATGGGCCGCCGCGGCGTGACCCCGGAGGACGCGCGCTATCAGGTCCGCACCAACCCGACCGTCATCGCCTCGCTGCTGGCCCATCGCGGCGAGGTCGACGGCATGCTCTGCGGCCTGGTGGGGCGTTATGACCGCCACATCGCCTGGGTGCGCGACATCATCGGCCTGCGGCGCGGCGTGCGCGAGCCGTCGGGCCTGGAGCTGATCGTCATGGACCGCGGCACCATCGCCATCTGCGACACCCATGTCACCGACGACCCGGACGCCGAGGAAGTGGCCGAAATGGCGGTGATGGCGGCGGAAGTCGTCAACCGCTTCGGCATCGAGCCGCGCGTCGCCCTGCTGGCGCATTCCAACTTCGGCGACAACGACGATCCGTCCTCGCGGAAGATGCGGGAGGCCTACGGGATCATCCGCAAGATTGCGCCGGATCTGGAGATCGACGGCGAGATGAAGGGCGACACGGCGCTGAACAAGTCCGTCCGCGACCGCGTGAACCCGGATTCCACGTTGACCGACAACGCCAACGTGCTGGTCTGCCCGAACATGGACGCCGCCAACATCGCCTACAACCTGGTCAAGGAAACCAATGAAGGCATGTCGGTCGGCCCCATCCTGATCGGCATGGCGAAGTCGGCGCACGTGATCACCCCGGCGATCACCACCCGCGGCATCGTCAACATGACGGCCGTCGCGGTGGTCGCCGCGCAGGATCACGAGTCCGGGGCGATCCCGGCCGGCCCCTTGTCGCAGATGACCTGAGCCCGTCGTCGCCTATATGGGTGATTCATGAATGAGCGGGACGGCGTCGCAGAGGAAGATGACGAGGAAGAGGGTGCGGAAGGCCGCGGCCTGACACCGGACATTGTCCGCGAAATCCGCGTTGCACTCGACGACGAGCGGTTCGGCGAGGTCCGCGAGCAGTTCGCCGGGCTGCACGCGGCCGACCAGGCCGACCTGTTCGAACTGTTCGACCGGGACCGGCGCCAGACGCTCCTGGAAGCGATCGGCGCGCGGCTGGATCCGGAGGCGCTGGCCGAGCTGGAAAGGCCGGTCCGCGACGCCCTGGTGGAGATGTTGGGGCCGAAGCGGGTGGCGGAGGCCGTCGCCGAACTGAACGAGGACGACGCGGTCTACGTCCTCGACGCGCTTTCCGAGGACCAGCAGAAGGCCGTGCTGGCGGCGGTGGCCGAGGACATCCGCCGCCCCCTCGAGGAAGGCCTGGCCTTCGGCGAGGACACCGCCGGGCGGCTGATGCAGCGCGACTTCGTCGCCGTCCCGGCCTACTGGTCCATGGGCCAGGTGATCGACTACCTGCGCTCCGCCGAGGATCTGCCCGACGAATTCTACTCGATCTACGTCATCGACCCGGCCTTCCGGCCGATCGGCTGGGTGCCGCTGGATCGGGCCATGCGCACCAAGCGGCCCATCCGCATCGGCGACATCATGGAAGCCGATCCGGTGGTCTTCCGGCCGGAGATGGACGTCGAGGACGTGGCCTACGAGGTGCGCCAGTACGACCTGACCTCGGCGCCGGTGGTCGACGAATCCGGCCGCATGATCGGCGTCATCATGGTCGACGACATCCTCGACGTGGTCGAGGAGGAGGCCGAGGAGGATCTGTTCCAGATCTCCGGCGTCAAGGAGGACGACCTCAACCGCTCGGTCTTCCGCACCACGCGCACCCGCTTTTCCTGGCTGATCATCAATCTGGTGACCGCCATCGTCGCCTCGGTCGTCATCGGCTTCTTCGAAGCCACCATCGAACAGGTGGTGGCGCTGGCCGTGCTGATGCCCATCGTCGCCTCCATGGGCGGCAATGCCGGAACCCAGACCCTCGCCATCGCCGTGCGCGCGCTCGGCACCAAGGACCTGACGGCGGCCAACGCCATGCGCCAGGTGAGCAAGGAGCTGCTGGTCGGCGTTCTCAACGGCATCGCCTTCGCGATCCTGATCGGTCTGGCGACCTATGTCTGGTTCTCCGACCCGGTCCTCGGCGGCGTGATCGCCGCGGCCATGGTGCTTAACATGATCGTCGCCGGGCTGGCCGGCATCCTGATCCCGCTCGGCCTGGACAAGGCCGGCGTCGACCCGGCGGTCTCCAGCGCGGTGTTCCTGACCACGGTCACCGATATCGTCGGCTTCTTCGCCTTCCTCGGCCTGGGGGCGCTGTTCCTGTTGTGACGACCCTTCAGCCCCGCGATCCGGACTGGGACGCCAAGGTGCGCGCGAGCTTCGCGCGGCAACCCTTCGCGCATCTGGTGGGCTTTCACCTGGAGCGGCTCGAGCCCGGTTTCGCGGAATTCCGTCTGCCGCTCCGCGACGAGGTCACCCAGCAGCACGGCTTCGCCCATGGCGGCGCCATCGCGACGATCGCCGACAACGCCGCCTCCTACGCCGCGTTCTCGATGATGCCGCCGGGCTCCGCGCCGCTGACGGTGGAGATGAAGCTCAACTGGCTGGCGCCGGGACGCGGCGAAGCGCTGATCGCCCGCGGGCAGGTGCTGAAGGCCGGCCGGACGCTGGTCCCCGCCGAGGCCAAGGTCTACGCCCTGGACAATGGTGAGGAGACGCTGGTCGCCCAGGCGCTGGTGACGGTGATGTGCATGGCGGGCCGCGACGACGCGAAGCGGCCCGGCTGACACGGCTGGCGCGCCGCACGCGGGCGGTCCATGATCCGGCCGGAGAGCAGAGAATGACCGGGAGGGGAGGCCCGTCATGATTCCGAACCAGCCCGAGAGCCCCTACTACACCGCCGCCCACGAGGCCTGGCGCGACACGGTGCGCCGCTTCGTGGAGAAGGAAATCGAGCCCTTCGTCGACGAATGGGAAGAGGCCGAACGGATGCCCCGCGAGCTGTTCCGGAAGGCCGGCGAGCTCGGCCTGATCGGCGCCCATCACCGCCCCGAGGCAGGCGGCATCATGGAAGACCTGTTCTACATGATCATCGCCGGTCAGGAGGTGGCCCGCGCCGGCGCGGGCGGCGTCTCGGCCAGCCTCAACAGCCACGCCATCGGCCTGCCGCCGATCACGCGCGCCGCCACCGAAGCGGTGAAACGGCGTGTCGTGCCGGCGGTGCTGTCGGGGGAGAAGATCGCGGCGCTGGCCATCACGGAGCCCTCGGGCGGCTCCGACGTCGCCAATCTGGAGACCACGGCCCGGCGCGAGGGTGACCATTACGTCGTCAATGGCCAGAAGACCTTCATCACCTCAGGCATGCAGGCCGACTACATCTCGACCGCCGTGCGCACCGGCGGCCCCGGCATGGGCGGCGTCTCCATGCTGCTGATCGAGGCGGACATGCCGGGCTTCAACCGGACGCCGCTGAAGAAGATGGGCTGGCACGCCTCCGACACGGCGACGCTCTATTTCGACGACGTCCGCGTGCCGGCGGAGAACCTGATCGGCGAGGAGAACCAGGGTTTCAGGATCGTCATGCAGAACTTCAACTTCGAGCGGCTGATGATGGCCGCCGGCTGCAACGGCTTCTCGCAGATCTGCTTCGACGAGACCGTGGCCTATGCCCGCGAACGCAACACCTTCGGCAAGCGCCTGATCGACCACCAGGCGGTGCGTCACAAGCTGGTCGACATGGCGATGAAGATCAACGCGACCCAGGCCTGGCTGGAGAATCTCGCCTGGCGCATCGACCGGGGCGAAAGCCCGGTGGCCGAGATCTGCATGCTGAAGAACCAGGCCACCCTGACCATGGAGTACTGCGCCCGGGAAGCGGTGCAGACCTTCGGCGGCGCCGGCTATCTGAAAGGCCAGAAGGTGGAACGCATCTACCGGGAGGTCCGGGTCAACGCCATCGGCGGCGGGGCCGAGGAGATCATGCGCGATCTCGCCGCCCGCCAGATGGGGCTCTGAGCCGCTACCAGGTCTCTCCGAACGGCCGCAGGTCAAGCTCGAAGGTCCAGGCGCTGCGGTGCTGGCAGTGCAGCGCCCAGTAGGCGTCGGCGATGGCGTCCGGATCCAGCAGCCCGTCCTCGCCGGCGCGCTTCGCCCGGTCGGGGAAGGCCCTGAGCAGCTTGTCGCCGGCGATACCCCCGTCCACGACGACATGGCCCACATGAATGCCGTCGGGGCCCAGTTCCCGCGCCGCCGCCTGGGCGACCGCGCGCAGCGCCGCCTTGGCCGAAGCGAAGGGCAGAAAGGGCGGCCGGGCGCGGAGCGAGGCCGTGGCCCCGGTGAAGATCATGGTGCCCTGCCCGCGCGCGCGCATGTGCCAGGCGACCGCCTTCGCGAACAGCGCGCCGCCGAAGGCGTTCTCCCGCCAGGCCTTCTCGAAGACCGCCATGTCCAGGTCGTCCAGCGTGCCGCGGCGGTTGTTGCCGACATTGTAGACGGCGACGCGCAGGCCGTTGCCCAGCGAATCGGCGTGGGCCATCAGGCGCTCCACGTCGCCGGCGTTCGTCGCGTCGGTGACGAAGCTCTCGGCGGTCACGCCGGCGTCGCGGATCTCGTCGCGGATCGCGTCCAGTCCGCCTTCGGTCCGGCCGGCCAGCACCACGTGGAAGCCCTCGCCGGCGAAACGGCGCGCAACCGCGGCGCCGACCCCCCGGCTGGCGCCGACACCCAGCACGACGGCGACGGATTTGTCTTCGATGGACATGTCGGCTCCTCCCCGGTAGGTCCTGCCGTCAGATGATGGGACAGACCGGGCGAGAGGCAAGCGGCGATGACGGCATGGAAGGTCTACGGACTGAAGAACTGCGACACCTGCCGCAAGGCGCGGAAATGGCTGGCGGCCGAAGGCGTCGCCCATGACTTCATCGATGTCCGCGCCGACGGCGTCGAGGCGGCCGACATAGGGCGGTGGGCCGCGGCGGTAGGCTGGGAGAGCCTGATCAACCGCCGCGGCGCCACCTGGCGGGGGCTTTCGGAGCAGGATCGCGCGGCGGCCCTGGGCGGGGAGGGCGCGCCGGGGCTGGTCGCCGCGCAACCGGCGCTGGTGAAGCGGCCCGTGTTCGAGAACGGACCCCGCGTTCTGGTCGGCTTCACCGATGCGGTGAAGGCGGAAGTGAAGGGCTAGGCGCAGGCGGGCCGGGGATGGCATGGCCGGCCGGCCCGCCGTCTCCACAATTCAGCAGGCACGCGAGCCAGCCAGACCATCCCTCGCACGCCGATCGCCTATCCCACCAGCCGCTGCCAGCCATCGCGGACCTTGCGCACCACGGCGTCATGGTCGGGATGGCGGGCGTTGAGATAGGCATCGGAGGCCTGCAGGCGCCTGAGCGCGGCCTCGTCCATGCCGGCGGCCGGCTGGTCGCGGTGGCCCGGCACGCCGCGCTCGGTCAGGCGGTCGCGCAGTGCCTTCAGCAGCATCACGCCGCGAGCATCGGAGGCCAGTTCCTCCGCCGCCTCCAGCAGTTCGGGCCGGTCCGCGAAGTCGCGCTGCAGCAGCGCGCCGAACCAGTGGCCGACCTCCTGGCAGACCTCGTCGCAGCGGTGGCCATAGGCCTCCTTCAACTGCGCCATCTGGGCCGTGTGGAAGGCTTCCGGATCGCGGGCATCGGCTTCGGCGCGGGCGAAACCCTCGACCAGTTCGCCGAAGGCTTCCTGCGAAAGACCATGCTTCTTCGCCCAGGCCATGGCCGCGGCCGCCGCCGGGTCCGCCGGATCGATGGCGACGCGGTCGGCGATATCCTCGGGCACCCTGAGGTCATAGCTCTCCGGCGCCTTCATCCGGCCGGAAACCTGGCGGCGCAGGTCCGCCTGGCTCTTCAGCAGGGCGGCGAGGTCGATGTCGCCGGCCTCCCGGTCCCAGAACTGATCCGGCACTTCGTAGGCCGTATCCCGGTACGTGAACCGGTGCATTTTCCGGCCTGAATCGCCGCCGCCGGCGTAGTCGATCATGCTGGTGTTCATTTGCGTCCTCTCTCGACCATGTTGATGATTGTCCGAACGATGAAACGCTGACCTTCCAGGTGACGCAGCCGGTGGTCCTCGATCTCCGGGCCGGCAGCGATCTCGACGGTCAGACCGCGCAGATGAGCCAGCGCCGCGTCGCCGTCCGCGCCGCGGAAACAGCGGGCGAAGATGCGGTCCAGTTCAGGGCCGGCCATCGTCGCCGCCCAGCGCCTGCGCCACGTGAACGCCGAAAAGGAATCCGGCGACGAAGCCGCATAGCGGCAGCCAGAGCGGCAATTCGGTCATGGGCGTCAAACGGGCCTCCTCTCGCATCACGCCGCCGGCGCAGCGGCCGGCGAACGCGATCCTTATACCGCCGAAGACGGTATATTTGCAATCATTACTTCGGCGTATTCGGTATTTTTGCTTGCGCCCATGTCAGGTGGCGCTATCCTCGGAAGCACAGCATCGGCCAACGAGGAGCATCGACATGCCGGGAAAGCGCCGGGGGCGGCCCCGCATCATCATCGGACGCACGGAAACGCGCCGCCGGCGCGACTGCCTCTGCTGCGGCACGGGGTTCACCAGCCACGGACCGCACAACCGGCTGTGTTCGCGCTGCCGCGACGATGACGGGGACTATTCGTCGCTCGGATTCATCCAGCGGCGGTGAAGGGTCGTGGCCAGACCGGCCGGCTTCGGGCTCGTCCCGCGCTCAGTCGAGCCTGACGTCGACGATGACCGGATGATCGCCGATGGGCAGCAGGTGGGTCACGAGGCCGCTTGCCGGACGATAGAGGTGCAACAGCGCCTGCGCCGGCTCGTCCATGATCGCCACGCCGTCCTGCCGCTCGATGTCGAAGGCAATCTGATGCGAGGTGCTGGGGCAGGTCATGGCCAGCCGTCCCCCGAACATGGCGGTGAAGGGCCGGTGCACATGGCCGGCCACGACACGGACCACCTGGCCGGAGCGCGCCAGCAGTGATTCCAGCGCCGCCCCCCCGCGGATCAGACTGTGGGCGTCCATCTTTTCGATGCCGCCCGGAAAGGGCGGGTGGTGCAACGCGACAATGGTCGGCTTGGAGGTTTCCTCGGCCAGACGCGCCTCCAGCCAGGCCAGCCGCCGGGCGCAGAGTTCGCCGCCGATCTCGCCCGGAATCTGGGAATCGAGGGCGATCACCCGCACGTCCAGATGGTCGACCGTGTAGTGCACGAAAGGACCGTCCGGCAGGTAGCCGTGATCGTCGAAGACCGCGCGCAGGTGGTCGCGGTCGTCGTGATTGCCGACCATCAGCCGGATCGGCGCCTCCAGGTCCGCCAGCACCGCCTTCAACCGCTCGTACTCGCTCCGCCGGCACTGGTCGACCAGATCACCGCTCGCCAGCACCAAGTCCGGCTGCGGCTGCAGACGGTTGATCCAGGCCACGGCCCGGGCCAGCCGGTCCGCCTGGCGGACGATCCGGTCCGACGGACTGTCCGGATCGGAGACGTGCAGATCGCTGATCTGGACGATCATGGACATGGGTCAGGGATCCCGTTCAGGCCTCGTCGACGATCGCCAGCATGTCGGGGATGGTGACGAACTTCCGACGCGGCGCCGCCTCCGGCGCGTTGGCCTGCTCGGCCTCGTCGATCTTCATCCAGTCCTCATAGTCGGTGTGGCGCAGCCCGCGGCCCTGCAGCAGCGTGTCCAGCCCCGCCCCGCCGGGCTTGCCGGCGCCCTGGCCCAGATCCTCGATCACCAGCCGGGCGACGTCCTGCGCGTCCGGGCGGTTGGTGCCGATCGTGCCGGTCGGCCCGCGCTTGGCCCAGCCGACGCAGTAGACGCCGGGGCCGACGCGGCCATCCTCGTTGACGATCTTCCCCCACTCCATGGGCAGTCCTTCGACCTCCCGGCTGACATAACCGATGCAGGTGATGACGATGCCGCAGGGGATGTCGAAGATCTCGCCGGTGCCGATGGCGCGGCCGTTCTCCAGGCGCGTGCGTTCGACCCGGATGCCGGTGACCCTGTCGTCGCCCAGCACTTCGACGGGCCGGAGGAAGAACTCGAAATGCACCGTCTTCGGCTTGGTGCCGGAGCGGTTCTGGCGGAAGCCCTTCAGCACCTCCAGCACCGGCTTGCGGCTGCGCGCCTCCCTGGCTTCCATGTCCCCGGGCAGTTCCTCGGGAATCTGGTCGTCGTGCACGACGGAGACGCCTTGCTCCAGTTCGCCCATCTCCCGCATCTCCGCGATCGAGAAGCTGGCCTCGACGGGGCCGCGCCGGCCGAGGATGTAGATGTCGCGGATCGGGCTGTTGTACATCGCCTCGCCGGCGTCCTCGAAAACGTCGGAGGCCTTCATCTCGTTCGCGGTCCGCGCCAGCAGCCGGGCGCAGTCCAGCGCCACGTTGCCATTGCCGACGACGACCGCCGATTCGGTGTTCAGGTCCGGGTCGAGGTCGACGAAATCGGGATGACCGTTGTACCAGCCGACGAAGGCGAAGGAGCCGTAGACGCCCTCCTTTTCCTCGCCGGGCACGCCCAGCGGCCGGTCGCCCTCGGCGCCGAAGGCGATGATGACGGCGTCGTAGATCTCCCTCAGCTCGGCGACGCTGACGTCGCGGCCCAGCATGACATTGCCCACATAGCGGACATTGTCACGGCTGGCGGTCTGGTCGTATTTCCGGGTGACGTTCTTGGTCTTCTGATGATCGGGCGCGACGCCGGAGCGGATCAGCCCGTGCGGCGTCGGCAGCCGGTCGATCAGATCCACGTGCACCGTCTCGTCCGCCGAGGCCAGCGCCTCGGCCGCGTAGAACCCCGCCGGCCCCGCGCCGACAATGGCCACCTTCAAACTCATCTATCGGTTCCTCCCCTTGCGGCGGCCTGTTGCCGGCCCCCGTTCTCCCAGTCAATTCCCCCGAAGCGATCGTAGTAGGCCGCGCGCGGCTTGGGTAGACGTCCGGCGCGCGTTTCCAGCACCGCCATGGCATGGCGCGCCGCGCCGGCATGGATGGCGCGGTAGATGGCCGCGCACAGGTCGCGCGCCCGCTGGCCCGGCCAGTCCGCTGGCAGCAGCTCGGCCGGCAGCATCGGGTCGCGCAGGGTGACCCGGCGGAATTCGTGGATCAACAGGGTACGGACCACGAAACGGGCGCGGTCGTCCAGCCCGGCGGCCTCCGCCAGCACCGGGCGGAAAAGCTGGATGAATTCGCGGTAGCCCTGCTCCAGCGCCGCATGATCCCAGGCATGCGCCACCAGGCGCCGCACGGGGCCGAGCCCCTCCGTCAGGGCGCCGTCCGAGTGGAAGGCCACGACATCCTCGGCGGCGCCGGCCTCCTCCAGCAGGTCGCGGGCCGAGGCGAAATCGCCGTCGGGGCGGACGAAGACGCCGGGCGACGGGCTGCCGAAGCCCTGCAGCAGCAGTTCCCGGCGCAGCTTCTCCCGCACCTCCGCCGTCGACGGCCCCAGGATCAGCACCAGCCATTCGCCGCGCCATTCGGGCGGCGACGGCCGGTAGATGCGGCTGTCGCCGGCGGCCGAAATGCGCCGCGCCGAGGACGTCAGATCGTAGAGGCTGCGCCGGCCGATCTGCTCCCGGGCCAGCCAGTTGTCCTTCTGCAGGCGGAAGACCGAGGTCCGGACCACCCGCTCGTTGAGGCCGAAATCGCCCATAAGCCGGATCAGGCTGCCCAGCCACACGGCCTCGCCGTGGGCGGCGATGGTGTCGCCCCAGACGGTCACGATCAGCGACGGCGCGCGGATGGCGATCCGCTCGATCAGTCGGCCGGCGATGTCGGGCAGGGGTGCGGCGGTCGCTTCGGGCATGGGCGCCGAGATTAACCTGTTCGCGGGGGCTTTCAACGACCGGGCGCTTGAAGGCGGCGCGGCGGCGGTCTTAAGTGATGTTCGAGGAACGAACCGGGGAGAGACATCAATGGCGCGCTCGTTCGCATCGACCGACGTCAACGAGGAGAAGGAGATCTCCTTCGAGCAGCTCACCGAAAACGCTTGGGTCTATGTGGAGGAAGGCGATCCCACGTCCGGCGTGGTGATCGGCGATGACGGAGTGATGGTGATCGACACCCGCGCCACGCCCATCGCCGCCGAAGACCTGAAACGCCGCGTCGCCGCGGTCACCGACAAACCGTTCAAGTACGTCGTGCTGACCCACTATCACGCCGTCCGGGTGCTGGGCGCCGCCGCCTACGGGGCGGAGCACGTGATCTGTTCGGAGCCGACGCACGACCTGATCCGGGAGCGCGGCCAGCAGGACTACGATTCGGAAGCCGGACGCTTCCCGCGTCTGTTCCGCGGCATCGAGAGCATTCCGGGACTGACCTGGCCGACCCTCACCTTCAGGGAGCGCATGACGGTGATGATGGGCGGTCTGGAGGTCCAGATCATCCATCCCGGCCGCGGCCACACCAAGGGCGACACGGTGGTCTGGCTGCCCGAACAGCGGGTGCTGTTCTCCGGCGACCTGGTCGAGAACGGGGCCACGCCCTATACCGGCGACGCCTATCTGCGCGACTGGCCGCAGACGCTGGAGAAGCTGCGCGCGCTGCAGCCGCTCTACCTGGTGCCGGGGCGCGGCCCGGCGATGACGACGCCGGAGGATTGCGAGGCGGCGATGGCCGGCACCGAAAGCTTCATCCGCGCGCTCTACGAGGGCGCGAGCCAGGGCGTCGGCCAGGACCAGTCGCTGAAACAGGTCTACGACAGCGTGGTGCCGCGCCTGGAGGAGAAGTACGGCCACTGGTCGATCTTCGACCACTGCATGCCCTTCGACATCTCCCGCGCCTATGACGAGGCCGCGGGCATCGAGCATCCGCGCATCTGGACCGCCGAACGCGACCGGGAGATGTGGAAACAGCTCGAGGACGGCTGAGGTCCTCCGCGTCAGCCAGGGGCATCCCCCACCCTGCCCCCTTCCCGGAAGCGGCGGTCTTTTCCTGTCACCCCCGCCCTGTGCGGGGGTCCGGAGCGGCTTCGCCGCGAGTCATGTGGATAACCGGATGCCCGCACAAAGCGGGCATGATCCCGTTCGGGGGGACGGACCCGGATCCGAGGGCGCCAATCCCGGGCAATTCAATCGGAAGTTGTTCCGCTCCCACTCCTCGGTTCCAGCGCCTTCAGGAAGGCGATCAGGTCGTCGCGGTGGGAGCCGCGGCGCACGCCCTTGAAGACCATGATGGAGCCGGGAATGAAGTCCCGCGGGTGGCGCAGGAACGCGTCCAGATTCTCCTCGGTCCAGATCATCCCCTCCTCGCGGCGGGCCAGGAAGGCGTCGGAATAGCGGTAGCCTTCCTCGGCGCCCACGGGCCGCCCCACCACGCCCGACAGATCCGGCGCGGTCAGCGGATCGCCGGGAATCGGGATGTGGCACTGCTTGCAGAAGCGCATGAAGATCTCTTCGCCGCTGGCGGCGTCGCCCTCGCCGGCGGCGGCGGGCAATGAAAGGAGCGTGGCCAGGCAGGCGGCCAGGATCAGTCGCATGTCGTCTCACCGTTCCGTTCGTGCGTGGTCTCGTGCCCGTCCGGTCTGGCCCAGCGCGCAGACGTGGACAATGCGCGCCGTCACGCCTCAGCCCGCCCCGGCGCCCAGCCCCCAGGGCGCGCCCCAGGCCAGACTCTCGGACGTCGTCGTGGCGGGACGGTACTCCAGGCTGACCCGGCCGTCATAGCCCAGCGCGTCGACCTGTTCGAAGAAGAAGGCGAAGTCGATCTCGCCGCGGCCCGGTTCGTGGCGGTCCGGCGGATTGGCGATCTGCACATGGCCGATGCGGTCGAAGGCGGCGCGGAAGCGGTGCACGATGTCGCCGCTCATCACCTGCACATGATAGGCGTCGAACTGCAGGAACACGTTGTCGCGCCCGACCCGGTCGAGGATGCGCAGGGCCTGGTCGACCGTGCGCAGGAAGTAACCCGGAATGTCGCGGGTGTTGATCGGCTCCAGCATCAGCCGGACTCCCGCTTCCGCCGCCATCGCGGCGGCGCGCTGGACATGCTCGACGAAGGCGGCCTCGGCGGTGGCGTCGCCGGGCTCGGCGCGACCGGCCAGTACGTGGACGCGCGGCGCCTCCAGGAAGCGGGCGAGGTCGAGCGTCCGCTCCGCCTCGTCCAGGAAACGCTCCGTCGCCGCCGGGTCGACCGCCGCACCCCTGTCGCCGTCGGCCATGCGCGGGATCGGCATGTTGATCAGCGTTATGCCGAGGCCGTGGCGGTCCCGTTCGGCGCGCATAGCCTCGCGGTCATGGATGTGGGGGTTGAGGATCTCGACTTCGGTGAAGCCGTGCGCGGCGGCGGCCTCGAACCGCTCCAGGAAGGGCAGTTCGGTAAACAGCATGTCGATGTTGGCGCTGAAGCGGGGCATGATGCAGATTCCCTTCCCTCACAAACGGAACGCGGGCCGCGTCGAGACTTGACTACCATCGCCGACGACAATTCCGAACAGAAACGCGGCGGGGCCGACCGCTCCGTGGCCCCGCGGCTGGAAGTCGCCGGCGGCGTGGCGCACGCCCATGGCGCCTGGTCGGTCGCCCACGCCCGTTCGCTGGACCGGCAGGCCGCCGCCGCGCCGGCGGACCTGACCGCACTCGATATCTCCGGCGTCACCTGGCTGGACACCTCCGGCGCCTATCTGCTGGTCCGGCTGGCCGACCGAACCGGCGCCCGCATCGACGGCGCGAGCGAGGTCCAGCGCCAGCTGATCGAACGGGTAGCCGACCTCCATGCCCGGCCCGTGGTAATGCCCGACGATGGCAACCCGGTGGTCCGTCTGGTCGCCGCCCTTGGCGAAGGCGCGCTGGCCGCCGGCGCCCGCGCCGCCTCCATGGTCGGCTTCCTGGGGGCGACGATCGAGTGCGCGGCGCGTACCGCCCTCCGTCCCGGCCGCCTGCGCCTGACCGCCACGGTCCACCATATGGAGCAGGCCGGCGTGAAGGCGTTTCCCATCGTCGCCCTGATCTCCTTTCTGGTCGGCGTCGTGCTCGCCTTTCAGGGGGCGGCGCAGCTCGAACGCTTCGGCGCGCAGATCTTCACCGTCAACCTGATCGGCATTTCCGTGCTGCGCGAGATCGGCATCCTGCTGACCGCGATCGTCGTCGCCGGCCGCTCGGGCAGCGCGTTCGCCGCCCAGATCGGTTCCATGAAGGTCAACGAGGAAGTCGACGCCATGCGGGCGCTGGGCCTCGACCCGATGGAGGTCCTGGTGCTGCCCCGGGTGCTGGCACTCTGCCTGATGATGGGGCCGCTGGCGCTGCTGGCCGACATCAGCGGCCTGATCGGCGGCGGACTGATGGCCTGGGTGGCGCTGGACATCCCGCCCTCGCTGTTCGCGGAACGGCTGATGTCGGCGGTCAAGCTGTCGACCCTGCTGGTGGGCCTGGTCAAGGCGCCGGTCTTCGGGGCGCTGATCGCCATGGTCGGCTGCTACGAGGGACTGCGCACCGCCGGCAGCGCGGAATCGCTCGGCCAGCAGACCACGCGCGCCGTCGTCGAGGGCATCTTCATCGTCATCGTCGCCGACGCCATGTTCTCGGTCTTCTTCAACCTGATCGGGGTGTGAGCGATGGCCGACCCGATCATCCGCGTCTCCGGCCTCGTCACACGCTTCGGGCCCCAGACCGTGCACGACGGCGTCGACCTGGAAGTGCGCCAGGGCGAGGTGCTGGGCGTGGTCGGCGGCTCGGGCACCGGCAAGTCGGTGCTGCTGCGCGCCATAATCGGCCTGCTCCGGCCGAGCGCGGGACGCATCGAGGTCTTCGGCGAGCACCTCGGCGCGCTCGATCCCGACCGCCGCCGCCTGCTGGAACGGCGCTGGGGCGTGCTGTTCCAGAACGGCGCCCTGTTCAGCTCCCTGTCCGTCGCCGAGAACGTGGAAGCGCCGATGCGCGAGCATACCGACCTGCCGCAGGGGCTGATGAACGAACTGGCGGGGCTGAAGATCGCCATGGTCGGCCTGCCCGCGGACGCCGCGCCGAAATACCCATCGGAGCTGTCGGGCGGCATGCGCAAGCGCGCAGGCCTGGCGCGGGCGCTGGCCCTGGATCCGGAGATCGTCTTTCTCGACGAACCGACCGCAGGCCTGGATCCCATCGGCGCGGCGCAGTTCGACGAGCTGATCGGTGAGCTGTCCCGCGCGCTGGGGCTGACCGTGGTCATGGTCACCCACGATCTGGACAGCCTCTATGCGATCTGCGACCGTGTCGCGGTTCTCGCGGATCACAAGGTTCTTTCGGTAGCACCCGTCAGGGAGCTGGAACGGCACGACCATCCCTGGATCCGCGAATATTTCCACGGACCCCGCGCCCGCGCCGCGCGGGACAGCGAAGCGGAGTAGGCTGTGGAGACCCGGGCCAGCCATCTGCTGATCGGCAGCGTCGTGCTGATCTTCACCCTCGCCTTCTTCGGCTTCGCGATCTGGATTTCCCAGGCCGGGCTGGACGAGGCCAAGCGGGTCTACGATATCTTCATCCGCGGTTCGGTGGCCGGCCTCTCGGTCGGCGGCGATGTCCGCTACCGCGGCATCAAGGTCGGCTCCGTCACCGATATCCGCATCGATCCCGACGACCCCACCCAGGTCCGCACGGTGGTCGAGATCGACGAAGACGTGCCGATCCGCGAGGGCGACATCGCCACGCTGAAGCTGCAGGGCATCACCGGCGTCGCCTATGTCAACATCGAGGGCGCGGCCGCCAAGAGTCCGCCCCTGACCACGCCGCCGCTGGCGCCCAGGCCGATCATCCCCTCGGCGCCGTCGGATATCGAGAAGCTGTTCTCCGGCGCGCCGGAACTGCTCAGCCGGGCCATTGTGGTCACCGAACGGCTGGCCGATCTGCTGGGTTCGGAGAATCAGGAATCGATCGGCGGCATCCTGTCGGACCTGAAGACCGTCACCGGCACCCTGGCCGGCCAGGACATGCGCATCGACAGCGTGCTGCGCTCGCTCGACAGCAGCGCCGCGGACATCGCCGCGACGATGAAGAGCGCGCGCCAACTGGTCGACCGTTCGTCGGGCGTGATCGACGACGCGGAGGAAACGCTGGCGGTGGCCCGTGGCGCCATGACCGGCGTCGACCAGGTGGTTACCAAGGACGCCAGGGCGCTGATCGGTGAGCTGCGCCAGACCAACCGGGATCTGGGAGAAATGATGTCGACGCTGAACGGATTGCTGCAGAACAACGAGGAGTATCTGAGCAGCTTCGCCAATGACGGGCTGGGCGAATTCCAGCGCTTCATCACCGAGGCGCGGCTGCTGATCGCCTCGCTCTCGCGCCTGACCGAGCGGCTGGAGGCCGGCGGGGCCCAGTCGCTGTTCGGCAGCGGCGGCGCGGTCGTGGAGCGCAATCAGTGAGGCGCCGGTTCCGGGCCGGTCGGCCGCTCGCGCTGGCCGCGGCGGTGCTGCTGCTGACCGCCTGCGGCGGCATCCTGCCGGTGCCGAAAGCGCCCAGCAATCTCTACAACCTGTCGCCCAAGAGCAATTTCGATCCCGGTCTGCCCCGGGTCGAATGGCAACTCGTGATCGAGGAACCCGTCGCCGCCGGCGGCCTGGACACGGCGCGGATCGCCGTCAGACCCTCGCCGCTCGAGCTCGGCTATTTCGGCGATATCCGCTGGACCGAGCGCGCCCCGAAGATGGTCCAGACCCTGCTGGTGGAGAGTTTCGAGAACAGTGGCACCATCGTCGCGGTCGGCCGTCAGGCCATCGGTCTGCGCGCCGACTTCAGCCTGAAGACCGAGATCCGCGAATTCCAGGTGGAGGACTTCGGCGGCGGCAAGATCCGCGTGCGGATCAACGCCAAGCTGATCCGCCAGCCGCGCCAGATCATCGTCCGCTCCGCCAGCTTCGAGGCGGCCGTCGACGATCCGCCGACCGAGAGCATGGAAGATTCCATCCGCGCCTGGGACGAGGCCATGGGCACAGTACTGCGCGACATCGTCGAATGGACGATCGTCGAGGGTCAGCGCGCCTACGGACGCTGAGGCCGTCCGGCCTCCGGTCGAACGCCTTGCGGGCCCCTGACCCGGTCGGGGGAGGCGGGCATGGCGCCGCTGGGTGACGGCCGTGTTCTCAGCGGAACGGATCCCCGCCCCCGGTTCAGCCCTGGTAGCGCTTGCGGAGTTCGCCCTTCTGGATCTTGCCGGTCGCGGTCATAGCGAAGTCGTCGACGAACTCCACGACGCGGGGCACCTTGTAGGCGGCCAGATGTTCGCGGCAGTGCTTCTGCACGTCCTCGGCCGCGAGCGCCCTGCCCTTCCGGGTCTGGATGAACACGCCGACTTCCTCGCCGAACAGCTTGTCGGGCACGCCGATCACCGCGCAGAGCGAGACCGCGTCCAGCATGTAGACGACATCCTCGACCTCGGTGGAGTAGATGTTCTCGCCGCCGCGGATGATCATGTCCTTGGAACGGTCGACCAGGTAGAGATAGCCGTCCGCGTCCTGATAGCCGAGATCGCCGGTGTGCAGCCAGCCGCCGCGTAGGGTCTCCGCCGTCGCGTCCGGGCGGTTGAGATAGCCGATCATGTTCTGCGGGCCGCGGCTGACCAGTTCACCGATCTCGCCCCGGGGCACGTCGTTGTCGTCCGCGTCGACCACGCGGATGACGTTACCCGGCACGGGCACGCCGACCGAGCCGATCTTCTCGAAGGCCCGTTTCGACGACAGGGTGACGATCATGCCGCAGCTTTCGGTCTGTCCCATGGCGTGAACCAGGCCGGCATTGGGGAACATGTCCTGGACCGCCTGTAGCCGGTCCATGGCCATCGGCGCGGCGCCGAAACAGACCATCTTCACGTGGGAGAAATCGAGTTCGTCCTTCAGCGGGTGCTGCTCCATCATCAGAAGCTGCGAGGGCACCGCGAAGAAGGCGTCGATGCCGTGATCCGCGATCTGGCGCATGGTGCGCTCGGTCTGATAGCTGTCGACCACCAGCGTCGCGCCCAGCGCCAGGATCACCAGGAAGAAGACGTGGCTGGCGATATGGAACATCGGCGTGCAGGCCAGAAAGCGCGTCTCCGGCCCGGTGTGCTCCCAGGCTTCCGGACAAAGGACGGCGCCGGCCATCAGGCTGTAATGGGTGTGGATCACGCCCTTGGGCGCGCCCGTGGTCCCGGAAGTGTAGTAGATCGCCGCCGGGCTGTGGACGTCGATGCCCCGCGTCGGCTGCCACTCGCCGGCATAGGGCGGCGGCGGGTCGCGGTCGACCACGAAGCGCGGCACGTCGCGTCCCGCCATCGCCAGGGCGTCGTCGATCAGCTTCTCGAAGCGGGTCTCCTCGACGAACAGCACGGGTTCCGCGTCGCCGACCATGTAGCCCAGTTCGCGGGCCACAAGCTTGGGGTTGATCGGCACCGCGACGGCCCCGGCCGCCAGGATGCCGAAATACCAGATCGGATAGTGGTCGGAGTTGTCGACCAGCAGCGCGACCCGCTGGCCCGGCTTCGCGCGGTCCGCCACGAAACGGCGCACGGCCGCCACCTTCCGCATGAGCTGGGCATAGGTCAGAATGCGGCCATGATGGACGATCGCGACCTTGGCCGGAAACTGTTCGGCGGCCCGGGCCACCAGGTCGGCGAAGGTGGTCTCGCCGGCGATACCGTAATGGCGCTCAAGCTCCCGCGCCGCCGCCTCCGGGCTCAGGTCGTAGCGGCGCTCCCGGTTGTCCCAATCGGTCAGATTCACGTCCCGCGGCCTCCCCTTGGCGTTCGACCGGGGGAGAATAGGGCGTGCATGCGGCGATGCAACGGCGGCGCCGTGCCTCAGGCGCGCCGCCAGGCCCCGCCGCGCACCGTCATGCCGCCCAGGCAGCGATAGACCGCGTCCACCAGCGCCTGGCCGCGCTCGTTGAGCAGCAGTCCCTCGCCCATCCGGTTCATGGTGTAGCCGAAGCTCATTCCCAGCTCCGGGTCGGCGAAACCGATGGAGCCGCCCGCGCCCACATGGCCGAAGGCGCCCGCGCCGATGATCGCGCTCTCGAAGCCGAGGCCGCGATTGTCCATCGACTTCATGAAGCCCGGCGCAAAGCGTGTGGGGATCTGCAGGTTGGCGTCCAGGTTGGTCGCGGTCGAGACCTCCCCCATGGCGGCGAGCGTGTCCGGCCCCACCATGTCCACGCCGTCCCACGAACCGCCATTGGCGAAGGGGCGGTACATCAGCGCCAGGCCGCGGGCATTGGTGATGCCGCCGGCGCCGCCCAGCTCCGCCGCGTGGCCCTCGCGGGTATTGCAGCCGCGCGAGAGATAGCCGCCGGAGTTGAACAGGAACAGATGCGGGATCGAGCCCGGCTGGTTCAGCCCCACCTCCAGAAAGGGCGGCTGCGCGTCGCCTGGCTGGTGACGGCGGAAGATCATCGGCGCCACCCGCGGCTCCATTTCTTCCGGCAGGCCGATCCAGAAGTCGATGCCGAGCGGATCGGCCACGTTCTCGCGAAAATAGGTTCCCAGCGACTTGCCCGAGGCCCGGCGCACCAGTTCGCCCACCGTCCAGCCGAAGGTCAGTCCGTGATAGCCGTTGCGCTCGCCCGGCCGCCAGAACGGCTCTTCCGCGGCAAGACGATCGCACATGTAATCCCAGTCATAGATGCCGTCTTCTTTCAGTTTTTCTCGCAGGACGGGGACGCCGGCGGAATGGTCGAGCATCATGCGGACCGTGGCGCCGTCCTTGCCCCGGGCGCCGAATTCCGGCCACAATTCGATGACCGGCGTATCGAGTGTGAAGGCCCCGCGCTCGATCAGGTGATGGGCGCAGATCGCCGTGGCGCCCTTGGTGGCGGAGAAAACCACGGAAACCGTGTCTTCCTCCCAGGGGCGCGAGGTAGCCTGATCCGCAACGCCGCCCCACAGGTCGACGACCGTTTCGCCCCCGAGCGTGACGCAGCAACTCGCCCCAATTTCGCCATAGTCGTGAAAATTTGATGCGAAAGCCTGTCGCACTTCATTGAAGTCGGCTCTAGCATGGCCATTTATGTTGTCGTGAGGCAAAAGAAGTCCTCCGGTTATGCTCGGGTCAGTGAAGGGGTCGCGTGCGGTTTCGATGCAATACAGGTCACGAAACAGCCACGCGCCCGTCATGGCACGGACATGTGACAAGGACAAGCTTCCGGCCCAGGCAGATCGGCGCTCGGTAGCGTTTGGTCGTTCTGCGTTATGTGCAACGGTCAAATTAACCCGACCTGAAGATGCGAATAGGAAATAGGGGAATAAGAATGAAAAACCTCGCCAGAATAACTGCGTCGTCGGCTGCTATCGCTGCTGTCGCAATGTTCTTGCTGCCTCAGCAGGCGTTCGCTGCGGCGCACGAGAAAGAGGCGATGATGACGTCGGAGGCCACGGCGCTGAACCAGGCGCTGGCCGGCGAGTACGCCCACCTGGCGTCCGAGGAGGATATCCAGAAGGATATCGACTCCCTGCGCCACTTCCAGAAGAAGGCCCAGACGGCTGCGGACGGCTTCGTGGTGAAGCCGGATCTGCCCAACAGCCGCTCCATCCCGGGCACCGAGACGGCCTATGCCGAGCGCACCTACCAGCGCATTCTGGCTGCCTATGACGGCGGCGCCGCGACGGAAACGCCGCGTCTGCTGGCGCAGGCCCAGTCCGGCTACGACTGCTGGCTGGAGCAGGTCGAGGAAGGCTACCAGCTGCTCCACATCTGGCGCTGCCGCGACAAGGCCAATGCGGCCCTGAACGCGATCGAGAACCCGCCGGTCGCCGTCGCGCCGAAGCCTGAGGCCGCGGTCCCGGCGCGGACCTACACCGTCTACTTCGAGTTCGACAAGTCCGAGATCGAATCCGAGGCGTTCAACGTGATCGACCAGGCGATGGCGGACTTCCGCGCCCGGCCGAACGCCGAGGTCGACGTGACCGGCCATGCCGACACTTCGGGTCCGGCAGACTACAACGTGGCTCTGTCGAACCGTCGTGCCGACGCCGTGACCGACGTGCTCGAGCTGCGGGGCGTCGCCGCTGACCGCATTGAGGCTGCGGCCCTGGGCGAGAGCCTGCCGGCCGTGCAGACGGGCGACGGCGTGCGTGAGCCGCTGAACCGCCGCGTGGTCATCATCGTGCAGGATCGCCAGTAAGAGGCGACCCGGCGCCGGGGCTCCGGCCCCGGCCCCGCACGAACCGACAGGAAGAGGCAGTCGTCTTCGGACGGCTGCCTTTTTCGTTGCGCGGCCGCTGCCCTCTCTTGGTCCCGGCGGCAGCGGGTGCATAATCGGACCCGATACGGGGAGACGATCATGCTGAACGAGTTCCGGGGCCCCTGGCCCGACGGCCGCCGCGGCGCCATGGCGCTGACCTTCGACTGCGACGTGACCTACGCCTACGCGCCGGCGCGGCCCGACCCGGCAGGCCCGCGCACGGGCGAGCGGCTGTTCGAGAAGAAGCCGAAGCGGCTGCAGGGCTACAGCCGCGGCATGTACGGCCTGCACACCGCCCTGCCGCGCATTCTCGATTTCCTGAAGCGGCGCGGGATCCGCGGGGGCTTCTACGTGCCCGGCGCGAATGTGGAGCGCTGGCCCGAATCCTTCCGCGCCATCGTCGAGCAGGGCCACGAGATCGGCGCCCATGGCCACGAGCACGAGAACGTCTCGCTCTACAAGGACGATCCGGAGGCCGAGGCGGCGGTGCTCGACGCCGCGCTCGCGGCCTTCGAGACGCATCTGGGCGTCAGACCCGCGGGCTACCGCTCGCCGGCCTGGGACATGAACCTGCACACCGCGGGGCTGCTGGCGGAGCGCGGCTTCACCTATGATTCCAGCCTGTTCGCGGGCGAGGCGCCGCACCTGCTCTCTGACATCTATCCGGATCAGCCGGACCTGCTGGAGTTCCCCATCGACTGGTGCCTGGACGACGCGGTCTACTTCATGTGGTTCATGCCGCCGCACCTGATGGCGCAGCTGCACGGACCCGAGGAGGTCTTCCGCATCTGGCGCGACGAACTGGACGGCATCGTCGGCGAGGGCGGCGTCTTCACGCTGACCTGCCACCCCTCGGTCATCGGCCGCCACCACCGCATGAACATCCTGGAGCGGCTGGTCGACCACGCCGAAGCCCGCGGCGACGTCTGGATCGCGCCGCTCGACGAGATCGCCGGCCATGTCATGCGGCGGAAGGCCGCCGCATGAGACCGGGCCGGCGCATCTTGCGGGCGGGCGCGGCCTCGCCTATCTTCGCGCCGGGATTTCAGGTCTGCGAGGCCACAGGGAAGGGGCGGAAATCATGCACGAGCCGGGTTCGATGGATATCTCCCAGCACAGGACAGTCTATGGCTCGTTCATCGGGCTGGTGAAATGGGGCGTGATCGCCTGCATCGTCCTGCTGGCGCTGATGGCGATCTTCCTGGTCTGACACGCCGGCCGGCCGGCCGGCCTGCACTACACGGGAAACGACGAAGGGGCGCGCCGTGGTGCAACCGCGGCGCGCCCCTTCCGATTCCGGGCCCGCGCCAGGGTGGCGCGGACAAACGCGATCGGCCGGTCGATGGACCGGCCGACATACTGTTCAGCAATGACGGTGGCGTCGGGGCTCAGAGCCCGTCGCGCTGCGCCCGCTTGCGCGCGAGCTTCCGCGCCCGGCGAACGGCCTCGGCCTTCTCCCTGGCGCGCCGCTGCGACGGCTTCTCGTAGTAGTTGCGAAGCTTCATTTCGCGGAAGATGCCTTCCCGCTGCATCTTCTTCTTCAGGACCTTGAGGGCCTGATCGACATTGTTGTCACGAACGCTGACTTCCAAGACGTTCCTCTTTCGCTGTTCGCCGTTACCTTGACATTCTCACATCCGTTGCCCGCCATTGCAGGCAACAACGATCCGTTCGGCGAATCGAACTCCGCCGTTGGAGCGCGGTCTATATCACGATCGGATCGTCGCGCCAAGGGCCCGCTGGCGGTTGCCCGGCGCGCCCGAAACGCGGTTAAGTGCCGCTGTCGGAGATATGGGAGGCGGCATGCAGGCGATCAAGGCGCCGTTCGAAGGCTATCGGGACAAGGTGCGGCCGGCGTGGATCGACCACAACGGTCACATGAACATGGGCTACTATCTGGTGGTTTTCGATTTCGCCACGGACGCCTTCCTGGACGATTGCGGGCTCACCGCCGATCACCGCGAGACGCAACAGATCACGACCTTCTCGCTGGAAGCCCATATCAACTACCTGCAGGAGGTCCGCGAGGGCGATCCGCTGCTGTTCCGGACCTGGCTGCTCGGCTTCGACGAGAAGCGCATCCACTACATCCACGAGATGATCCACGCCGAGCAGGGCTACCGGGCCGCCACCAACGAACTGATGAGCCTGCATGTCAGCCGCGAGACGCGCCGCGCCGCGCCCATGCACCCCGACATCCAGGCCCGGCTGGCGGCGATGCGCGACGCGCACGCCCGCCTCGATCCGCCGCCCGAGGCCGGACGCTCGATCGGTCTGAAGAACCGCCGCAAGTAACGACCGGCTCTACCGCGTCTCCGCCTGGGCGGCCTTGAGCGCGCGGTTGTGCGCCTCCAGCACCGTGCGGAAGGCGACGGTGCCGAGCAGCCGGCGGCCCACGGGACTGTCAACCACGGCCAGGAAGCGATGCGCCGTACCCCGGAAGGCGGTCAGCGCCTCGTCCAGCGGCATGTCGGGGGTCAGCAGCGGCCCGGTCTGGGAGGCGATGTCGACGGCGCGGCCGAGGTTGTCCAGCATCGGATCCAGCAGGGCGTATTTCACGTCGGCCTCGTTCAGCGCACCCTGGATGCGCCCGTCGGCGTCGACGACGTAATAGGCCTGGGCGCTGCTGTCGCGGTAGACCTCGCGCAGTTCGCCGAAGCTCATCTCCGGGCTGATCGTCTCCACCTCGGTCACCATGACGTCGGCGACGACCTGGGCGTGCAGCAGCACCTCGTCGGTCTCGGCGAGCTTCACCGCGCGGCGGGCGAGCTGCCAGTGGAAGAAGCTGGGATAGCGGAACTGCCGCCCCATCACGGTGGCCAGCACCACGGCCACCATCAGGGCGATGGTGACGCGGTAGTCGCCGGTGAGCTCGAAGACGATCAGCGTGGTCGAGATCGGCGCGCCCAGCACGGCCGAGGCCACCGCCCCCATGCCGACAATGGCGTAGAGGCCGTGCTCGGCGGCCAGTTCGGGGAAGACATTGGCGGCGACGAGGCCGAACGCGCCGCCGGTCATGGCGCCGATGAACAGCGCCGGCGAGAACACGCCGCCGCCGAAGCCGCCGGCGACGCAGATCGAGGTCGCGGCCATCTTCGCGGCCACCAGCAGGATCAGCAGGTGCAGGGGATAGACCTGGTTCAGGGCGTTGTCGGTGGCTTCGTAGCCGACGCCCAGCACCTCCGGGAACAGCAGCGCGATGACGCCCACGGCCAGGCCCGCGATGGGCGGCCGCCAGAAGTCGGGGATGCGGGTCCGCCCGATGACATCCTTGGTGAAGCCCACCGACCAGAAGAAGATCAGCGCCATCAGGCCGGAGACGAGCCCCAGCATCATGAAGGCCGGGAACTGCCAGAAGCTGAGAATGTCGTAGTCGGGGATCAGGAAGGCCGGGAAGTCGCCGATGTGGATGCGGGTGATGATGGTGCCGCAGACCCCGGAGATCACCACCGGCGCCAGGGCGCGCAGCGCGTAATGGCCCAGCACGACCTCGTGGGCGAAGATCACGCCCGCGATGGGCGCGTTGAACGACGCCGCGACGCCCGCGGCCACGCCGCAGGCCAGCATGGTGTGGCCGTCCAGCCGGCTCAGGTTGAGGCGTTTGGTCAGGATGCTGGCGATGGAGCCGCCGAGATGGACCAGCGGCCCCTCCCGCCCGACCGAGGCGCCGGCACCGATCGACAGCGCACTGGTGAACGCCGCGCCCATGCCTGCGCGGAACGACATCCGCCCGTTGTGATACATGCCGGCCTCGATCACCTCGGCGACACCCTGCGGCCGGTGGCCGGGCATCACGAACTTCAGGAACAGCGCCACCGCCAGGCCGCCCAGCGCCGGGGCCAGCACGACGTGCCACCAGGGCAGGACCAGGATCGTCTGCACCAGATATTCGGTGCCGACGCCGTAGAACAGGTACTGGACCGCCGACAGCGACAGGCGGAAGCCGTAGGCCGCGTAGCCGACGGTCAGGCCCGTCAGCACCGCGAACAGCAGCATCGTCATCTGTTCGCGCGCGGCCAGATCCCGGAAGGGCCGGAAGTCGCGCAGGCTTTCGCGGAACAGCTTCGTGATCCATTCGCGGGCGCGCTGGACCACGGGCGGCATGGCGCGTCAGGCCGCCGCGCCGCGGCGGCGGATCTTCATGCCGCGCCCGGCCTGCTCGGGCCAGGGCAGGTCACGGTGCGCCAGTCCGAGCTTCTCCACCCGGGCGTAGAGATCGTCGGGCATCGCCGCGGTGCGGCGGGTGGCCAGGTCGACATGGACGCACATCTGCTCCGACGTCGCGGACAGATAGCCCTCCTCCGCGTGGAACATCTGGAAGAAGGCGTGGACGCGCTTGGCGTCGAAGTCGAGGAGCTGGACCGTGTAGCGCAGCGGCGTGCCCTCGAGGACTTCGCGGACATAGTGGACATGGGTCTCCAGCGTGAAGAACGACTTGTTCTCCCGCTTCACGTAGTCCAGCCCCATGTCGAGATGGTCGAACAGGCCGTCCGTCGCCTTGTCGAAGGCGACGTTGTAGTAGCCGACGTTCATGTGGCCGTTGTAGTCGATCCATTCCGGCAGGACGACCGCCTGCAGAATGTCCATCGGAGCATTGCTCGACATACCCTATCCTCCCCGATTCGAGTCCGCCGGTCAGCCGTTTCGCCACAGCGTCATAGCCTATTGGCCGCGCCAGTCAAACCGCGCTTCCCCGGCCGCCGAGCGGCTGTCTATGCTGGGCGAAAGCAGGCGGAAGGAAACGACCATGATCACGATACACCATCTCGGCGTCTCCCAGTCGGACCGTATCGTCTGGCTGATGGAGGAACTCGGCCTGCCCTACGAGCTGAAATGGTATCACCGCAAGGCCGACCGGCTGATGCCCGACGACTACATCGCCCTGCATCCGGCGGCGACGGCGCCGGTGATCGACGACGACGGTCGGCGGCTGACCGAATCCGCGGTGATCGTGGAATATATCTGCCACCGCCACGCCGGCGGACGGCTGACGGTCGGGCCGGCGCAGCCGAACTACGCCGACTATCTCTACTGGATGCACTTCAACAACAACGTGCAGGGCATCTTCTTCGCCACCAACGCGCTGGGCGCCAACCCGACGGGGGAGGCCGCGGAACGCTATCGCGGGCTGCTGAACCGCCGCCGGGAGGGCTATTACGGCTATCTGGAGCAGCGGCTGGGCGAAGTCCCGTATCTCGCCGGGGACGATTTCACCTGCGCCGACATCATGGTCGCCTTCAACCTGACCAGCCTGCCGATCTTCGGCGGCCGCAAGATCGACGATCTGCCCAATGCTCAAGCCTATGTCGAGCGGATCACCGCCCGCCCCGCCTACCGCAAGGCCATGGAAATCGCCGGGCCGGAGGCGACCCCGCCGGGCTGAAGGCGGTCGATCCAAGACCGGATTGAAACGATTGCCGCCCCGGGACTTGATCCCGGGGCCCAGTTCGGATCGACGCCACACTGGGTTCCGGGGTCAAGCCCCGGAACGGGCCGGTTTTGGCAATCGCGCCGGATGCCGGCCTTCAGCCGCGCAGCACGCCGCCGGTGGACTTCGTCACGTTGGCGACGATCTTTCCGACCACCTGCTCGATCTCGTCGTCGGTGAGCGTGCGGTCCGTGGGCTGCAGCTTCACGCCGAGCGCGATCGACTTCCTGCCCTCGCCGATACTGGCGCCCTCGTAGACGTCGAAGACCTGGACGTCCTCGATCAGGTTGCGGTCGGCCCCGCGGGCGGCGCGGATCATCTCGGCCACGGCGACGGAGCGGTCGACGATGAAGGCGAAGTCGCGGCTGACCGCCGGGTAGTCGGAGACCTTCAGCGGCGGGCGGGTGGTCTTGCGCCCGGCCTTGGGCAGCGGCGCGCGCTCCACGAAAACCTCGAAGCCGACCAGCGGCCCCTTCACGTCCAGCGCGTCGAGCACTGCGGGGTGGATCTCGCCGAAATGCGCCAGCACCAGCTTCGGTCCCAGCCGGATCACGCCCGAGCGGCCCGGATGGTACCAGTCGGGCGCTTCCGCCGCGATCTGCGCCTTCTCCGCGTCCACGCCCAGCGCCGTGAGCGCGGCCAGGGCGTCGGCCTTGGCGTCGAAGGCGTCGGCGGCGCGCGGGCCGCCGGCCCAGTGGCGGGCGCCGATCTGGCCGCGGCGGATGCCGCCGGCGACGGTGTCCTGCTCGTCGGGGCCGTCGCCGCGGTATTGCGGGCCGACCTCGAATAGCGCCGTGTCGGGCGCGCCCCGGTCGGCATTGCGCCCGGCGGCGGCGATCAAGTTCGCCAGCAACGAGGGCCGCATGCAGTCGAGATCGGCGGAGATCGGGTTGGAGAGGACCAGCGCATCCTGCCCGCCGCCGAACAGCGCCGCATGGGCGCGCGGCAGGAAGGACCAGGTGACGGCCTCCACCATGCCCCGGCCCGCCAGCACACGGCGCGCGGTGCGCACGTTCCGCTGGCCCGGGGTCAGCGAGGGCCGCGCCACGTCGGAGACGGGCGGCAGCTGCGCCGAGCGGATATGGTCATAGCCGTGAATGCGCACGACCTCCTCGACCAGGTCGGTTTCGCCGTCGATGTCGCGCCGCCATGACGGCACCGCCACCTGTATGGCCTCGCCCGAGCCCGAGACGCCGAAGCCCAGCGCCTCCAGGATGCGGCGGCATTCGGCCTCGTCGACCTCCACGCCACCCAGGCTGGCGACGCGTGAGGCGCGGAGCGTGACCGTGCGGCCGGTGTCGGGGATCTCGCCGGCGGTGACGATTTCGCTCGGCTCGCCGCCGCAGAGTTCGGTGACCAGACGCGCCGCGACCCGGATGCCCCAGGCGACGCTCTCCGGGTCGACGCCGCGCTCGAAGCGGTAGCGCGCGTCCGAATCGATGCCGTGGCGACGGCCGGTGCGCGCGGTGCGCACGGGATCGAACCAGGCGCTTTCGATGAAGACGTTGACGGTCTCCGCGGTGACGCCGTTCGCCTCGCCGCCCATGACGCCGCCGAAGCCGTGCGCGCCACCGTCATCGGCGATGACGCATTCCTCGCCGGTCATCTCGTAGGTCTCGCCGTCGAGGGCCATGAAGCTCTCGCCCGGCCGGCCCAGGCGGACCTGGATGTCGCCCTTCACCTTGTCGGCGTCGAAGACGTGCAGCGGCCGGCCCAGGTCGAAGGTGACGAAGTTGGTGATGTCGACCAGCGTGGAGATGGGCCTGAGACCGATGGCCAGCAGCCGCTCCTGCAGCCATTTCGGGCTGGGGCCATTCTTCACGCCGCGGACATGGCAGCCGTGGAACACCGGGCAGGCGTCGGCCGTTTCCGGGTCCTCGAAGGCGAGGCGCACGCCGACGGGGCTCTGGTACTTGCCTTCCGGGCCGGTGAGGTCCGGCGCCATCAGCCGGCCCAGACCGGCGGCGGCCAGGTCGCGGGCGATGCCGTTCACGCCCAGGCAGTCCTGGCGGTTCGGGGTGATCGCGATCTCGATCATCGGATCGTCCAGACCCATGACCGGCGCGAAGGGCTGGCCCACGACCGCGTCTTCGGGCAGTTCGATGATGCCGGTGTGCTCGTCGGAGAGACCCATCTCCCGCTCCGAGACCAGCATGCCGTTGGAATCGACGCCGCGGATCTTCGTCGGCTTCAGCAGCAGACCCGTCCCCGGCACGGTGAGGCCCGAGCGCGCGAAGACGCCCTTCATGCCCGTCCGGGCGTTGGGTGCGCCGCAGACCACCTGCACGGTCTCCGTGCCGGTATCGACGGTGCAGACGCGCAGCCGGTCGGCGTCGGGATGCGGCGCGGCCTCGACCACGCGGCAGACGGTGAAATCCTTCAGCTCCGCCGCCCGGTCCTCCACCGCCTCGACCTCCAGGCCGATGGCCGTCAGCTTCGCGGTGATCTCGTCCAGCGTGGCATCGGTGTCGAGATGCTCCTTCAGCCAGCTCAGCGTGAACTTCATCGGCTGAGCCCTCCGCCCAGCGCCGGCACGTCGAAGGGCATGAAGCCGTAGTGCTTCAGCCAGCGCAGATCGGCCTCGAAGAAGGCGCGCAGATCGGGAATGCCGTATTTCAGCATGGCGATCCGGTCGATGCCCATGCCCCAGGCGAAGCCCTGCCACTCGTCGGGGTCCAGGCCGCAGAAGCGCAGCACGTTGGGGTGCACCATGCCGCAGCCCAGGATCTCCAGCCAGTCGTCGCCCTCGCCGATACGGATCTGGCCCTCGTCGAAGGCGCAGCCGATATCGACCTCGGCCGATGGCTCCGTGAAGGGGAAGAAGCTGGGACGGAAGCGCATCTGCACCTCGTCGACCTCGAAGAAGGCCTCGCAGAAGGCCTCCAGCACGCCCTTGAGGTGACCCATGTGCACGTTCCGGTCGATCACCAGACCCTCGATCTGGTGGAACATGGGCGTGTGGGTCATGTCGCTGTCGGAGCGGTAGGTCCGCCCCGGCACCACGATGCGGTGCGGCGGCGGGTTGTTCTCCATCCAGCGAATCTGCACCGAGGAGGTGTGGGTGCGCAGCAGCTTGCGTTCGCCCGCCTCGTCGGGGTGGAAGAAGAAGGTGTCGTGCATCTCCCGGGCCGGGTGGGCCGGCGGGAAGTTCAGCGCCGTGAAGTTGTGGAAGTCGTCTTCGATATCCGGGCCCTCGGCCACGGCGAAGCCGAGATCGGCGAAGATCTCGGTGATCTCGTCCACCACCTGGCTGACGGGATGGATGCGGCCCGTCTCCTCGGGCCGGACCGGCAGGGTGACGTCGACCGCCTCGGTGGCGAGCCTCGCCTCCATCTCGGCCCGCTTGAGCTCGGCCCGGCGGGTCTCGATGGCGGCGGTGAGCTCGTTCTTGAGGCGGTTGAGCTCCGGGGCGACCTGCTGACGCTCCGCCGGGTCCATCCCGCCCAGCGAGCGCATCAGCTCGGTCAGCCGCCCCTTCTTGCCCAGCGCGGCGATGCGCGCGTCCTCGAGCGCCGCCATGGAGGCGGCGCTCTCGATCGGACCGGTCAGCTCGGTCTCGAGTTTCTGGATGTCCATGTCAAACGCTTCCGCGATAGTTCGGGCGAAGCGTCAGCCGGCGATCTCAGTTCCCGGCGTATTTCGCTTCGTGGGCGTCCTTGGCCTTCTCGACCAGGACCTTGAAGCCGTCGGGATCGCGCACGGCGATGTCGGCCAGCACCTTGCGGTCAACTTCGATACCGGCGGACCGCAGGCCGTCGATAAAGACCGCGTAGGTCACGCCGTGCTCGCGCACGCCCGCGTTGATGCGCTGAATCCAGAGGCTCCGGAAATTGCGCTTGCGGACCTTGCGGTCGCGGTACTGGTACTGCAGGCCCTTCTCGACGCGCTGGCGCGCGATGGAGAGGACGTTCTTCTGGCGGCCGCGGTAGCCCTTGGCCTGTTCCAGGATTTCCTTGCGCCGCGCACGACTGGCGACGCCACGTTTCACACGTGCCATGAGTTACGTCTCCTTGGTCAGCGTTCAGTCGTTGGGCAGGAAGTATTTCTTGACGAACTTGGCGTCGCTGTCGGCCATGATCGTCGTGCCGCGCTGGTCGCGGATCTGCTTGTTGGTGCGCTTGATCATGCCGTGCTGCTTGCCGGCCTGCTGGCGCCGCACCTTGCCGGTGGCGGTGAGGCTGAATCGCTTCTTCGCCCCGCTCTTCGTCTTCATCTTGGGCATTTGCTTCCTCTTGAACTTAAGGGTGCGGGGGCCGGTTGCCCCCTAGCTGAACGGTCGACACGGCATGCCCTGCCGGAAGACCGGAACCGCGGCTTATAGCGGCGCCAATGACAGGGTTCAAGCCCTAGCGCGCGAGCTTCTCCACAAGCTCGGCCAGCTTGTCGGCGTCGGCCTCGTCCAGGCGGGCCATGACGTGGCGCTCGACCGCCTGGCGGTAGACCGGCCAGCTCTCGTCCAGGCGCTGGCGGCCCCTGTCGGTGATGGTCAGCACCTGGCCGCGGCGGTCCGCCTCGGGGCGGCGCCGGGCCACCAGCCCGTCGATGGCCATGCGCTCGACCAGGCGGGAGGCGTTGTACTGGCGCAGACGGAGTTCGTCCTGCAGTTCGTACATGCGCAGGCCGTCATCGCCGGCGCGTTTCAGCGCCTGCAGCGCGTCGTGCCAGATCACCGGCGGCAGGCCCTGCGCCTTCAGTTCCCCCTCGATCCGGGCCGAGAGATCGCCGGCGGCCTGGCGCAGGCGCGTCCAGGCGCCCATGGCGAGGATCAGCCGCGCGACGCTCAACGGCCCACGCTCCGGTCTGTGGCTGTCATCGCGGCCCTCCCTGACACGCGGAACATGCGTCTGCATCCATAGGACGGACCGGCCCCTGTGACAATGCCACCCGGCGCCGCCGAATCCCGTTGACCACGCCGCCGGCGGAGGCGTAGTTTACCTAGCGTCAACAGTGAACGGGAGGCTAGGAATATGAAGCCGCCCAAGCAGGCTCGGCTCTGACCCCACGCATACGGCCCGCCGGCGCCGCCAATGAAGCCGGCATCACCGAAAGACGGCGGTCCGTCCGCCGCAGACTGCCGGAGAACACATCCTCCGGCGCCCGGAAACAGCCCGGGCCGCGCCGCGAAAGGTTCCGCGGCCGCGACGCGCCCTCCTCTGATGCCGGCGCGCACGCGGAACCCGCACCGGCGGCGCCGAAAGCCAACGGTGCGAAGGGGAAGCCCCGCCGAACACCTCACCGGCGGGGCTTTCTTCGGCTTCAGTAGTCCAGGCGCGGCGTGAACAGCAATTTCACATAGGACCGGAGCAGCAGGACCTGCCGCGCCAGCAGCGGCGGATCGCGCAACGCCTTGGACATCACGATGCCGCCCTCGATCACGGTCGAGAACATGTCGGCCAGATCGTCGAGATCGACCTCGTCGCGCGGCGGACAGGTTGCCGCGATGTCGTCGAGGAGGCTGCGGAAGCGCCGCCGCCAGGCCTGCACCGCGCGCGCGTTGATCTCGCGGATCTCGCTGTCGAACAGCCGCTCCTGATAGCAGTAGGTCGCCACCAGACAGCCCGGATGACCGGCCGGCAGGTCGGTCATCAGTTCGGCGAACAGTTTCAGCCCCACCAGCATCGCCTGCAGCGGGTCGTCGGTCAGTTCGAAGGCGCGTCCGAAGACGTCGTCCAGCACCTGGTTGTCGCGCTCGATGTAGCGCTCCAGCAAGGCCCGCGCGAGCGCCGGCTTGTCGGGGAAATGGTAGATGAAGCCGCTCTTGGTGATCTCGGCAGCGGCGATGATCTCGTCGATCGAGGTGGCGCCGAAGCCCTTCTCCAGGACCGCCTGTTCCGCGACGTCCATGATGCGTTCACGCGTCTCGAAGCCCTTGCGCATCGCATTTCTCCGGCGAAAACCGTATCGCGAGTACGGTTTTGCCGCACGGCCGTCACGCTGGCAACGCCAAAGAGCCGGCCGCGGTCCCCCAGGCAATTGAAACCACGGCGAAAAACGGAAACCGGACTTTCCGCACCACGCATCTTCTATCGCCGTGCGCCCGGGCGCGCGATGGTCGCCTCGCCTGCCGCGGGGGGAGAAGCCGCGGCGGACCATTCAGTCATAGGAGAGCGAGAGATGAATGCGAAGTACCGCGACAACCTCCCCCAGCTTGACAGTGCGGTATTCCTGACCGACAGCGGCATGGAAACCACGCTGGCCTTCCAGATGGGCGTGGAAATGCCGCATTTCGCGGCCTTCGACCTGCTGCGCGACCGGGTCGGCCGCCAGTTGATCGACAATTACTACCGCCGGCACGTGAAGATCGCGCGCGACCGGGGCTGCGGGTTCGTGCTCGAATCCCCCACCTGGCGGGCCAATCCGGACTGGGGCGCGAAGCTGGGCTATGACGCGCACGGCCTTGACGCCGTCAACCGCGACGCCATCGCCATGCTGAAGTCGATACGCGACGACCTGGAAACGGCGGCGACGCCCTGCGTCATCTCCGGCAATCTCGGTCCGCGCGGCGACGGCTACGACCCCGGCGAGGTGATGACCGAGGCGGCGGCCTGCAACTACCACGCCGCCCAGATCGGCACCTTCGCCAGCGCCGGCGCCGACATGGTCGCCGCCCTGACCATCACCAACACGCCCGAGGCCATCGGCATCGTCCGCGCCGCCCGGGCGGCCGACATGCCCGCGGCCATCTCCTTCACGGTGGAAACGGACGGACGGCTGCCGACCGGCGAGACGCTGGGCCAGGCCATCCGGGCGGTCGACGCCGCGACCGACGGCTACGCCGCCTATTTCATGATCAACTGCGCCCACCCGGACCACTTCGCCGGAACGCTGCGTCAGGGCGGCGACTGGATCCGGCGCATCCGGGGATTGCGGGCCAACGCCTCCCGGCTCAGCCATGCCGAACTGGACGCCGCGGAGGAACTGGACGACGGCAACCCTGCCGAACTCGGCCGGGACTATGCCGAACTGCTGTCGCTCCTGCCCGCCACCGCGGTGGTCGGCGGCTGCTGCGGCACGGACCACCGCCATGTGGAGGCGATCGCAGCCCATTGCGTGGCCCCGGCGCGCCAGGCGGCCTGACCCTTGCGCCTTCCCGGGCAGCAAACCCCGCCGGTGACGCCGGCGGGGTTTTCTGTATGAAGAGCCTCATGGCCGTCTCGATTCGCTCCGCCACGCCGGCCGACGCGCCGGCGACGCTCCGCCTCTACCGCCGTGCGGTCCGGATCGGCGCCGCCGGGCTCTATTCCCTGCCCCAGCGGCGGGTCTGGGCGCCGGCCCGCCTGCCGCTCGCGGCCTGGCGGATCCGGCAGACACGCAACCTGACGCTGGTGGCGGAGATCGGAAGCACGATCGCCGGCTTCGCCGAACTGCGCCCAGACGGCCATGTGCACATGCTCTACACCGATCCCGCCTTTACCCGGCGCGGCGTCGGCCGGGCTCTGCTCGCCGCCGGCGACGAAGCGCTCGCCGTCCGGGGCGTGCGCCACCGCAGCGCCTGGGCCAGCGCCGTCTCCCGCGCCGTCTTCGAGCGCGCCGGCTACAGTGTGACGGGCCGCCGGGTCACGGCGCGGCGCGGCCAGCGCTTTCTCACCTTCCGCGTGGTCCGCTGAAGGCGGGTGGCGCTTGCGCCGCACGACGGTTCCGGGCGAAAAGAGCGAAGCTTGAGATCGTCGACCTGGGGAGGGACGAAATGGATGTACGCACGCTGATGGAACGTTCGGCGACGTTCTACGCCGACCGGGAATGCATCGTCTGGCGCGACCGGCGGCTGACGTTCCGGCAGGCCTGGGACCGCGGCGTCCGGCTGGCCAATGCGCTGCTCGGCATGGGGCTTAAGCCGGGCGACAGGGTCGGCGTGCTGGAGGACAACTCCATCGAGGCCGCCGACTTCTTCCTCGGCGCGGCGATCGCCAACATCGTCCGCGTGCCGCTCTATGCCCGCGACCGGCGCGAGATGCACCTGCACATGCTGGGGCACACCAACTGCCGCGCGGTGCTGGTCGCCGAGCACTATGCCGGCGACATGGACGGATTCGTCGACGAACTGCCCGATCTGGAGCGCGTAATCGTGCGCGATGGCGGCTACGAGGACTGGCTGATGAAACAGTCCGCCGAGACGCCCGACATCAAGGTCGACCCGGACGACAAGTTCATCATCCGCCATACCGGCGGCACCACGGGCCGGCCCAAGGGTGTGGCCTATTCCCACAGGGCCTGGCTCGCCGCCGGGCGCGACTGGTTCTACCTGTTCCCGCCGGTCGAGCCGGGCGACGTCTGCCTGCATGTGGGACCGATCAGCCACGGTTCGGGCTACCAGTTCCTGCCGGTCTTCCTGGGCGGCGGCTGCAACCTGCTGCTGGACCATTTCCACCCCGGCGAGACGCTGGAGATCATGGAGAAGGAGCGTGTCGCCTACGCCTTCTTCGTGCCGACCATGCTGAACACCATGCTGCAGGATCCGAGCGCCGAGACCCGCGACTTCTCGAAGCTGAAGTGCATTCTGGCCGCCGCGGCCCCCATCGCCGACGCCACCGCGCTGAAGGCTTACGAGGTGTTCGGCGACGCCATGTACCAGGGCTATGGCCAGACCGAGGTGCTGCCCGTCGCCATCATGGGACCGCGCCAGTGGTTCGCGGAGATCGAAGGCTCGACGCCGCTGCGCGCCTGCGGCATGCCGCTGCCCTATATCGAGGTGCAGATCTGGGACGAGGCGAACAATCCCGTGCCGCTGGGCGATCCGGGCGAAATCGTCGCCAAGTCCGACGGGCAGATGACCGAGTTCTGGAACAACCCCGAGGCCACGGCCGAGCGCATCGTCGACGGCTGGGTGAAGACCGGCGATGTCGGGCGCCTGGATGCGAACGGCTATCTCTACATCCTCGACCGCGCCGACGACATGATCATCTCCGGCGGCTACAACATCTGGCCGCTGGAGCTGGAGAACGTCATCGCCGACCTGCCCGGCGTGGTCGAGGTCGCGGTCTTCGGGGTGCCGCACGAACGCTGGGGCGAGACGCCGATGGCGCTCTGCGTCCTCGACGGCAGCCACGAGGTCACGGAAGACGACGTGATCCGCACCTGCACCGAGCGCCTCGGCTCCTACAAGAAGCCCTCGCAGGTGGTCTTCCGCAAGGAGCCGCTGCCCAAGTCGCCGGTCGGCAAGATCCGCCGCAAGGAGCTGCGCGAGCCCTACTGGGAAGGCGTCGACCGCCGGGTCGCCGGGAGCTGAGCGGCGCGCCGCACGGGCAGCGGGCAGGCTTAACGGCATCTTTACCGCTGCCGGCGAACATGGCCGGATCGCGAGAAGCCGGGAGCGGGCCCGATGTCCGACGTCTATCTGGAATACACGGTCATGGACGACATGGTCCGGGTCGCCGCCATCGACGAGGCGACGGGCACGGAAGCCATTTTGATCGGCCCGGTCAGCGCCGGCCGCAAGGCCCTGAAGCAGGCCGCGATCCAGAAACTGGAATACGTGCTGGCGAAGCAGGCGAAGGCGGCCCGGTCCGACACCCCCCGCCCCGGCTACTGGGCGTAGTTCACGTAATACCGGGCGTCATTCCGGGAAGTGTTGTCCGGCGTCCCCGGGCCTGATCCAGGGCACCCGGTCCTTCAGAGAAGTCAGCAGGCGCGCCCCTGATTACGCCGCCTTGCGCGGCGCGGCCTGGCGGATCTCGCTTTCGACGTAGCCCTCGAACTGGGTGAAGTTGTCGTTGAAGCGGCCCACCAGCTCGCCGGCCTTGGCGTCATAGGCGCCGCCGTCGTCCCAGGTCCCGCGCGGGTTGAGAACCTCCTCGGGCACCTCCGGACAGGCGGTCGGCACCTGGAAGCCGAAGTTCGGATCGGTCTTGGTCGGGACGTTGTCCAGCGAACCGTCCAGCGCCGCGTTCAGCAGCGCGCGGGTATAGGCGATGGGCATGCGCCGGCCGACGCCGTAGACGCCGCCGGTCCAGCCCGTGTTGACCAGCCAGCAGGCCGCGCCGTGACGGGCGATCTTCTCGCCCAGCAGCTTGGCGTAGACCGAAGGATGGCGCGGCATGAACGGCGCGCCGAAACAGGTGGAGAAGGTCGCCTGCGGTTCGCTGCCGAGGCCCTTTTCGGTGCCGGCCACCTTGGCGGTGTAGCCCGACAGGAAGTGATACATCGCCTGCTCCGGCGTCAGCTTCGCGATGGGCGGCAGCACGCCGAAGGCGTCGGCGGTCAGCATGACCACGTTCTTCGGATGGCCCGCAACGCCGGTCGCCGAGGCGTTGGGGATGAAGTCGATCGGATAGGAGGCGCGCGTGTTCTGCGTCAGCGTGCCGTCGTCGAGATCGAGGACGCCGCTCAGCGGGTCCATGACCACATTCTCCAGCACCGTGCCGAACATGCGCGTCGTTGCGTAGATCTCCGGCTCGGCGTCCGCCGAAAGGTTGATCACCTTGGCGTAGCAGCCGCCCTCGAAGTTGAAGACTCCGTCGTCCGACCAGCCATGCTCGTCATCGCCGATCAGTTCCCGGCGCGGATCGGCCGACAGCGTCGTCTTGCCGGTCCCGGAAAGGCCGAAGAAGATCGCCGAATCGCCCTGCTCGCCCACATTGATCGAGCAGTGCATCGGCATCACCTGCCGCGCCGGCAGCAGGTAATTGAGAATGGAGAACACCGACTTCTTGATCTCGCCGGCATAGTGGGTGCCGCCGATGATCACGACCTTCTTCGCAAAGTTGGCGATGATGAAGCAGTCGGAGCGGGTGCCGTCGCGCTCGGGCGAGGCGCGGAAGTTCGGCGCCTGGATGACGGTGAACTCGGGATCGAACCCGGCCAGCTCATCCGCCGTCGGCTGGATGAACATGTTGCGGGCGAACAGATTGTGCCAGGCCTTCTCGGTGATCACCCGAACGCCCAGCCGGTAGTCGCGCGACGCGCCCGCCCAGCAGTCCTGCACGAAGACCTCCCGGCCGCTCAGATAGCCCTGCACGCGGGCCAGCAGAGCGTCGAAGCGGTCGGCGTCGAAGGGCTTGTTGATCGCGCCCCACGAGACCTCGTTCTCGGAGGACGGCTCCTTGACGATGAACTTGTCCTGGGCCGAGCGGCCGGTATGCACGCCCGTCGTCGCGACCAGCGGACCGCCCACGCCCAGCTTGCCCTCGCCGCGGGCCAGCGCAGCGGTGTAGAGCGCGGCGGTGCCGTAGTTCCAGTGCGCCGTCGCCACGCCGTCCAGCCCCTGTCGGTCCAGCCCGTTGCTGCTGATCGTCGGTCCCAGGTTCTCCAAAGCTTCCTCCCGATGGAATAGGTCCCGCCACGGCGTCGGACGCCAGAAACAGATGCGGAAGTAACGCCCTTCTCCGCGTCACCCTGATTCCGCGCGCTGTCACGAAAGAGCCGCAACCATATCCAAGGCGGCGACCGTTTCAACCGGATTTACTGTCACATGCCGTGCGTTACTGTCACATGCCGTGAGAAGGATTCGCAACAGACTTTCGGATTGTTTTCATCCGCGCCCGCGCGCCTGCCTGACCAGCCGGACCAGTTCCGCGCGGGCGCCGTCGGCGTCCGTCACGGGCTTCCCGAAAGCGACGCGGCAGTGCGCGCCGGCGCGCGCCAGATCCGCGCCTTCCGGGTCGACGCCGGTCATGCGCCAGCCGACGCCGTCCTGCCCGCAGAGCACGTTCGCGTAAAGGCCGACCGCGTCGGAATGGTCCTCGTTCATGTGCCGGACGACGCCGGACTCGGCCCCGGCCAGCGCCGCCGCGCCGGAAACATCGGTCAGCAGGCGGTCCGCGTCCACCCAGTCGATCCGCCCGAAGCCGGCGACGATGTGGGCGCGCTCGGGCTCGATTCGCCAGAAGGCGAAGTCGCCGAAGCCGGCGTACATGGCCGCCGAGGGGTGACGGGCGAGGAACCGCGCCTTCGCGTGTTCGTCACCGGTCTTCGCCGCCCGGCCCAGTACGGTGACCCGCGGCCCGGTCAGACGCTCGCGATGGCCGCCGGTGCCGTCGAACAGCAGCGAGACCCGGTCGTCGCGGGCGAGGTTCTTCGTGTGCTCGGCAAGCGTCGAGATCAGCAGGACCGGCCGCGCCGCATGATCGACCGCCGTCAGCAACAGGGAGCCATAGGGCCAGCCGTCGGCGCCCAGCCCCGTCGAGAGCACCGCCGTCGGCTCGCTCCGCATCAGCCGCCGCGATTCGGCGGCGGCGTCCTGGCCCCCGCCGCTCATTTCACCATCAGCGCCCAGTAGTCGAGATCCAGCACCACCGCGGGATCGCGCTTGCCGTCTTCAGCCTTGTCGGGGAAGTCGGTGGCCGCGCGGTCCTTGCAGGCCACCGTGCGCAACCGCAGCGCGCCAACCGGTCCCGGCAGGTCGGCGGTCTCCAGCACCTCCGACCAGGCGTAGATGGTGTCGCCCGCGAAGGTCGGCGCGGTGTGCGCCCCGCCGTTGATCGCCGCGATCCACATGGCCGGCGCCAGGCCGTTGTAGCTCAGCGACCGCGCGAGGCTGATGATGTGGCCGCCGTAGATCAGCCGCCGCCCGAACCGGCCCTGGCCTTCGGTATGCTGGTTGAAGTGCACCCTGGCCGTGTTCTGATAGAGCCGGGTCGCCATCATGTGCTCGGCTTCCTCGATGGTGACGCCGTCGGCATGGTCGATGCGCTCGCCCGCCCGGTAGTCGCCGAAGCGGTGCGGCTGGCCGACCCAGGCCGCGTTGTAGCCCGCGGCCTCGATGTCGGGGATCGCGAGGTCGCCCGGGTCGACCCGGGCCGGCAGGTCGGGCACCACCGGCGCGGGCGCCGGCGCGTTCTCGTCGCGCTTGCGGATCATCACCCAGCGGCAGTAGTCGAGCACCGTCTCGCCGGCCTGGTTGGTGCCGGTCGAGTTGACGTAGACCGTGCCGGTCTTGCCGTTGGAATTCTCCTTCAGCCCGATCACCTTCGAGGTGGCGGCCAGCGTGTCGCCGGGAAAGACCGGCGCCAGGAAGCGGCCCCGGGCGTAGCCCAGATTGGCCACGGCGTTGAGCGAGACGTCGGGCACGGTCTTGCCGAAGACGATGTGGAAGACCAGCCAGTCGTCGACCGGCGCGCCGGGATAGCCCAGCGCCTGCGCGGCCATGTCGGCGCTCTGCAGCGCGAAGCGCCCGCCATAGAGCGCGGTGTAGAGCGCCACCTCGCCCTCGGTGATGGTCCGCGGCGTGGCGTGGACCAGCTCCTGCCCGATCTCGAAATCCTCGAAGAAGTTGCCTGGGTTGGTCTTGTCCGACATGGGCGCTCCGGCTGGGTTGATTGGTGGATGAAGGCGTTTTCCACCTATCACTAATCCTTCGGGGGCTCCACCGCCTCGTCCGGCCGCCGGGACGCCGCGCCGTCGCCACCCCTTTCCACCACCTCCAGCGGGTTGCGGAAATAGACCTCGCGGTGCGGGAAGGGGATGGTGACGCCGTGCTCCTGGAAGGTGTCCCAGAGCGCCAGCATCACCTTGCCCTTGATGTTGACCACGCCGTCGGCCGGGTCGCGGATCCAGAAGCGCAGCACGAACTTCAGCGAACTGTCGCCGAACTCGACGAAGTGACAGACCGGCGTCGGCGTCTTCAGCACCCGGTCGGCGGTGCGCGCCGCCTCCACGGCGAGTTCCCGCACCTGATGGGGATTGCTGCCATATGCGACGCCGAAGGCGATCTCCAGGCGGACATTGGCGTCGGTGTAGGACCAGTTGATCACCCGGTTGGTGATCAGATCCTCGTTGGGGATCAGATACTCCCGCCCGTCGCGGGTGATGACGGAGACGTAGCGCGCCTGCAGCTTGGTGATCCAGCCGAAGGTCTCGTCCAGCTCGATCACGTCGCCGGGCTTGATCGACTTGTCCATCAGCAGGATGAAGCCGCTCACCAGGTTGGAGATCACCTTCTGCAGGCCGAAGCCGAGGCCGAGGCCCAGCGCGCCGCCGAACACCGCCAGCGCCGTCAGGTCGATGCCGGTCAGGTCGAGGGCCACGAGCACCGCGAGCGACAGCACGACGATGCGGAACAGCTTGCCCAGCAGCACCCGCGTGGCCGGCCGCAGGTCCTGGCTGGCCTCCAGCCGGCTTTCCACCAGGCGGCTGGCCAGCACCGACAGCCAGATCAGGATGACCGAGAGTCCGATGGCGTTGACCACCGAAAGCGCCGTGATCCGCGTGTCGCCGATGCTCAGGCCGATATTGTCCAGCGCATCGATTGTTGCCGGCAGGATGCCGAGAATGTTCAGCGCCGCCACCGTCCAGATGACCAGGGCGACCGAACGCGCCACGGGCTTGTTGCGGATGATGCGGGAGATGATGGAGATCACCACCCAGGCCGTGACCAGGTTGGCGAGCACGCCGAGCAGTTCGGTCCTGGCCGGCGGCGCATTGGCCAGCACGATGACGGCCAGCCAGAGCAGGATCATGTAGAGGATCTGCTGCCGGCGGCTGACGAACAGCATGACGAAGCGCTGCAGCGTGCGCTGTCCGGCCATCCGTCCGACCAGACCGAGCAGCATTGGCCCGGAACGGCGCTGCAGCCAGATCGAGGCGAGCAGCAGCCCCAGCGCCAGCGCCACCTGCAGCAGCACCCATCGCTCCAGCACCCGCTCGGTCCAGAAGGCGCGGTCCTGGATCAGCGGCAGGACCTCGCCGATCCACTGACCCAGTTCCTGTACGAGCGGGATTTCCTCCATTCAGAGCGCTATTCGGCCGCGGCCCGTTCCGGCGTCGCGCTGCGGCGGCGGAGCACAAGGCCGGGACCGGCGACGTCCCTGTAGCCCTTGCCGTCATGCACCTGCACGCCGTTGACCCAGGTGCCCTTGAGCCCCGGCGCCTCGCGCACCAGCCGCTCCCCGCCCGCGGGCAGGTCGGCCAGCTTGATAGTCTTCGAGAGCTTCAGCGCCGCCGGATCGAAGCGGATGAAGTCGGCCGCCGCGCCGGGACGCAGCTCGCCGCGGCCTTCCAGACCATAGATCCGCGCCGGCTCCGAGGTCAGCTTGGCGATGGCCTGGGCCAGGGTGAACTTCTGCGCCTCGCGCACCCAGTGGCTGAGGAAATGGATGCCGAAGCCCGCATCGCAGAACAGCGTGTGATGGGCGCCGGCGTCGGAAAGGCTGACCAGGTTGCCCGGCATCGCCAGCAGCTCCGCCACGCGGTCCTCCTCGACGTTCAGCAGCTTGGCGGTGAAGACCGTCTTCAGGTCCTCCGCCAGCGCCAGGTCGAGATAGGCGTCCAGCGGATCCTTGCCCTGCCGCTGGCCCAGATCGGCCAGGGTCAGGCCGACGAGGTCCGCGTTCTCGGGCTTCTGCGCGATGGTGATCTCCACCCGGTCCCAGTGGCCGTTGAAGATGCGGGTGCCTGACGGCTTCGCCAGATCGTCGCGGATGCGCTGGCGGACGGCCGGGTCGGCGAAGGCGCGCTTCAGCTCCACCGCGTCGTCGCTGCCGGGCCAGCCGTCGATGGTCAGCATCGGGTAGGCGGCCTCCAGTGTGAAGTCCATGGACAGCGGCTGGCAGGAGCACTGCGGGAAGACCGGCCGGCCCTTCTCGCGCTCGGCGGCGCATTCGCGGGCGAGGCCGATGGCGCGCTCGGGCTGGTTGGAATAGTGCAGCAGCGGCGCATAGATCGTCGCCCCCTGAGACAGCTCGGCCAGTTCGCCCAGCAGCGGGATGGAGGTGGCATTGCCGCAGGTCGCCATCATGATCCCGCCGCCCCCGGCCTCGCCGAGCGTCCGGGCGAAGGCGCGGAACTCGGCGTCGTCGGCCATGCGCGACGGCACGGGCCGGTTGCCGGCGCCGAAATGGTTCTCGAAGGTCGACGAGCCCATGCCCAGCGCGCCGGCCGCCAGCGCGTCACGGAACAGCGCCTGCATCTCCGCCAGTTCCGCTTCGGTGGCGGCGCGCTCGGAGCCCGCATCGCCCATCACCGCCGTGCGCATCACCGAATGCGAGGCCAGGGCCGCGACGTTCGGGAAGGGCCGCTTGGCCTGCACCAGGTCGAGATACTCGGCGAAGCTGGTGAACGACCAGTCGACGCCCGCGTGCAGGCTTTCCAGCGACATGGCCTCGACGACGGAGAGATTGGCGAGAATCGTGTCCCGCGCCGCCTTCGGCGCCGGGGCGATGCCGAAGCCGCAATTGCCGATGACCACCGTGGTCACTCCCAGCGCCGGCGAGGGCGAGGCCGTCGGGTCCCAGGTCAGCTGCGCGTCGTAGTGGGTATGGACGTCGACGATGCCCGGGGCGATGGCGTCGCCGCCCGCATCGATCTCCTCGGCGCCCTGGCCGTCGACCTTGCCGACCGCACCGACAACGCCATCCCGGACCGCCAGATCCCCTTCGACCGGGTCGTTGCCCAGCCCGTCATAGATCCGCGCATTACGGATCACCAGATCCCAGTCGCTCATCGTCGTCTCCTCCCGTTTACGCAGGTGAGGAGTCTGCCACCCGCCCGGACGGGCGGCAATGGCGGGGGCTATTTCGCCTTGCCGCCGAATTTCTCCACCGTGCGAAAGGCGCCGAGGCCGAGCATGCCGAGCAGCACGGTCAGCAGTTCGTCCATGGCGAGATCGGGCGGCATGGAGGCCTGCAGACCGGTGTTGAGGATCGCCCAGGCGAGCAGGTCGCGGGCGACGAAGTTGTAGAACAGCGCCAGACCGCAGACCCAGCCGATGAACGGCCGCCAGCCGGCGACGAAGACGGAGCGGTGACCGGCTTCCACCTTGTTCAGTTCCGCCTGCACCAGAGACGGCTGCATCATCAGCCGGGCCTTGATCAGGCCGGCGGCGCGCTTCTCCTCGTCGGTCTCGACGAAACGGTCGATGATGCCGGCGACGCCCTCGGCAGCGGAGAGCACCGCGCCGCCGAAGAGGTTCTGCAGCAGGCCCGTCACCGCCCCGCCTCCGCCGTGGCGCGGCGGCGTTCGGCCAGCAGCATCTCGTGAATCCTTTCCACCTGGACACCGATCGCGCGGGTGCGTTCGTCCACCTGCCCGACGCCGCGGTCGAGGCGCGTCAGGCCAGCGTCCAGCCCCTCGATACGCCGCCAGATACGCTCCCGCACCTCCGCCGCGCGGACCAGTTCGTGCTCCAGCCGCTGGACCCGCCCGTCCAGCGAGGCGCCCCACCAGATGGCGGCGGCGAGGTAGCCGGCCAGACCCAGCCCGCCCGCCAGCAGGGACCGCACCGGAACGGCCGCCATTCGCGCGGACGCGCCTTCCCCGGTCATCGTCATGGCCGCCGGCATCTCAGGGAAACCGCCGGTGCGGCGTCGCGGGCGCCGGGTCGAGCACCCAGGGCGCAAGAGCGGCGGGCAGGGCAGCACCCGGGCGGAGGCGCAGATTGACGTGCCAGCCGGGCTGCGTCTCCGCCGGCGCGAGTTCCGTGTCGTCGGGACCGAGGACGGGCGGCAGGCGGATCTCGCCCACCAGGTCGATCATGGCCGCGCCGGCCCGGACGACCGGCTGCGCGGCCACGGGCGCCGGCCAGCCGGCGGCGGCGAAGGCCGCCTCCATCCCGGCATTGTCGGCGAACTTCAGATACAGGTCGGTGCTGGTCATGCCGTGATCTCCGTGAGCTGGGCGTCGGAAAGCCGGACGGGCCAGAGCGCCGCTTCCTCGAGGCCGATATTGTGGTGGGTGTCCCAGGCAAGGGTCGGCTCCGCGCCGACGATCAGATGGGTGAGGCGCGCCGGATCGGGCTGTGCGGGCGTGGCCGTGGCTGGATCGCCCTCGCCGTCGACCTCGAAGACCGATCCCGCGCCGTCCACGGTCGCCGCCACGGCGACCGAAAGCCCCGCCACGCGCGCCGAGGCCTGGCCCAGCGAATCGAGGCCGCCGCCCGGCGTCTCGATCACCGCGCCCGGTTTCTCTGCCGCCGCGCCGCCGGCATGGCCGTGGCGGAAGGCCAGATACGCGTCCGCGCCGTCCGTGGCGTCGCCGAGGCTGAGCGGATGGGCGTGGTCGCCGCCGGCGCCGTCGGGCCCCAGATAGCGGTATCGGGCGAGCAGGGTGAACTCGCTCGCCACCGGCGGATGGGGCAGCGCCGCCTGCAGCGCGTCCGCGGGCCGGGTGACCTGAGCGGCCACGGTCGGGATGTAGCTGGAGGCGCGCCCGCCGGCCTCGACCTGGTAGCCGAAGAAATCGGCGAAGCCTTCTGCCGCGGCGTCCGCCGAACCGAGGTCCTGGGCGTTCCAGGCAGGGAAGGCCCGGACGTCCATGTAGTCCAGCGCCTGCGCGCCGGGATCGGGCAGGACGATCCGGCCGCGGCAGCGCACCCAGCCATCGGCCCAGTGCTCGAAGCCGTGGTCGTCCCACGCGCCGGTCAGGTTCGTCAGTTCCGCCGTCGAGAAGGGAAGCAGCGCCGCGTCGAACAGCTTGTTGCGGACCGGCAGGGCATCGTCGAACACGAAGACCCGGAGCGCTGGAAAGACGCCCGGATCGGAGCGACGGATCCAGGCGCTGACGGTCAGCACCGCGCCGGCCTGGAAGCCGCTCAGGTCGATGAACTGGCGGCGGCTGGAGCTGACGCCCGCTTCGGCGTCGGTGACGCGCGTGCTCGGGCCGCCGTCCGGGGCCGTGGCGCCGATGCCGGTCGTGGGCGCGCCGCTGTCGATCCACGGCGCGGCGGCGAGGTCGGCCGACTGCAGACAGAGATTGGTCGCCGCTTCCTCCTTCAGGATGTAGAGCGGCCGGCCCGATTGCGGATCGTGCCACAGCCTGGCGGCGTCCGCGGCGACGGTCGTCAGCCGCCGCGCGGGGCCGGCGGTGGTGGCCGCGCCATCGCGCTCGCAGGTCAGAAGGCCCGTCCCGTGGCCGATCGAGGGCGCCAGCACCAGCGCCGGCGGCGGCGTCGACGGATGCCGGCGCAGCAAATCCGCCCGCGCCGCCACCTGGGCGGCCTCGCCCACCGCCTCGAGTTCGGCGGCGACCTGTGCGACCGCGCCCACCGCCTGGCCGACGGCCTCGATCTCGGCGGCGAGCGGCGCCAGCGCCGCGACAGCCGCGGCATCGACGGCGGCCGTCGCCGAGAGGTCGCGCACAAGGATGGCCGACCCGTCGGCGGGTGCAGCGGCGAAACTCAGCGTCGCACCGTCGACCGAATAGTCCTGCGGGTCGATGACGGCGCCGTCGACGACCACGATCAGCGCCAGGTGACTGACCGGTGCGGCGGCGAGGGCGAAATCGGTGCCGGTCCCGTCGCCAGAGAAGGAACTCGCGGCGGGCACGTTCTGCACCAGCGCGGCGACGCCGTTCGCGTCCTCCTGGGCAGACGCGGCGCTGGCCTCGGCGCTGGCGGCGGAAGCGGCCGCCGACGCCTCCAGCGCGGCCGCGTTCTCGACCTGCTGCAGGCTGGCGCTGAGGGGTCCGGCCACGGGCTCGCCGTCGCCGTCGAAGGCCAGCAGGCGATTGGCCAGCGCCGTCTTCGCCGGGGCCGCGGCCAGCGCCGGAGCGGCGTCGTGATCGGCGAGACGCAGCGCGCGGTCCAGCCGGCCGCGCAGTTCCTGCGCGATCGCGGTCAGCCGGTCCAGTTCCGTGTTCAGCACATCGGCGCGAAGCGCGCCGCCGGGCAGGAAATCGCTCACGCGCTCGATGGCGGTGCGCCGGGCGATGACGATCTCGACGCCGGCCGCCGGCGCGACGGCGAAAGTCACCGATCCGCCGCCGCTCTCGCCTGCGCCAGCGACGGTGTAGTCCGCCTCGATTGTCTGCAGCAGGCCGCCGGCCCAGACGGCGAGATCGGCCGCCGCGAGATACGGAAACGGCGCGGCGAAGACCGTGGCCGCGTCGTCTCCCAGATGGGCGATCCGGGGTTCGGTATCGTTGATCTTGACGTGTTCGTCGCTCATCGCGGGCTCCGCATCGGCTGTTGGCATCTGCCGGTGAATTTACCGGCTGAACCGCAAGCCGTATCCGCTTTTCGAAGGGGTGCCCAAGCCGGGGCCTTGCTCTAAAGTGCCGCCCGTCGAGACGAGGGAGAGGAAACCAGCATGAGCGTGACGAAACCGGCGGTCGCCATTGCCGCCCTGCCCGGGCGGCGGCAGCGGATGATCGAGTGGGCCAAGGAAGTGGAAGGCCGCGGCTTCGCCGGCGTCTTCGTGACCAGCGTGTCGGCCTGCCTGCCCTTCTGCCAGGCGGTCCTGCAGGAGACGAGCCGCATTACCGTCGGCAGCTCGATCCAGCCGATCTACTTCCAGAGCGCGCGGCTGCTGGCCGACAATGCGGCCTTCATGCACGAGATCTCCGGCGGCCGGTTCCGTCTCGGGATCGGCATCAGCCATGCGCCGGCGCTGCAGCGCTACGGCGTCGGCAATTCGGGCAAGCCGCTGACCGACATGCGGCGCTATGTCGAGGAACTCCGCGCCGCCGAGCAGGAGGTCGGGCCGCTGCCGCCCATCGTGCTGGCGACGCTGCGCAACCGCATGCTCGATCTCGCGGTCGAGAAGGCCGATGGCGCGGTCTGGGCCAACGGCCCACGCGAGATGGTCAGGAAGCAACTCGCCGAACGACCGCGTACGGCCGAGGACGACTTCTCCACCGCGGCCATGATTCCGACGGTGATCGACGACGACGTCACCGCCGCCCGCGCCGTGCACCGCAAGACGCTGGCGCGCTACGTGCAGTTGCCCAACTACCGCGCCTACTGGAAGACCGCCGGCTTCGAGCAGGAGATGACCGACATCGAGGCGGCGATCGAGAGCGGCGATCTGGACCGGCTGCCCTCGCTGCTGACTGACGAATGGCTGGACAGCACCACCCTTTCCGGCCCCGAAAGCCGGGTCATGGAAGGCGTCGAGGCCTGGTACGACGCCGGCATCAAGACGCCGATCCTGGTGCCCTCGGCGACCAAGGGCGGCCAGACGGCGGGGCTGGCGGCGATATTCGACATGTTCGACCGCGCCTGAGGCGGCGGGCCGGTGCGGATCGCCCAGATTTCCGACACCCATCTGAGCGACCGCCACGGCTTTTTCCACGACAACTTCCTGCGGGTCGCCGAGGCGGTGAACGCCTGGGCGCCGGACCTGGTGATCCACACCGGCGACCTGTCGATCAACGGCGCCGACCGGGCCGCCGACATCGCCTTCTCGGTGGCCGAGATGGCGCGCTTCGACGCGCCGGTCCTGGTCCTGCCCGGCAACCACGACATCGGCGAGGAGCCGGGGTTCATGCAGCTCGGCCAGCCGACGGACGAACGCCGGTTGGCGCGCTATGGCGCGATCGCGGGACCGGACCGGTGGGCGCGCGATGCGGGGCGTTGGCGGCTGATCGGCATCAATGCGCAGGTGATCGGCACCGGCCTGGGCCGGGAGCGCGAGCAGGACGCCTGGCTCAGCCGCGAACTCGACGCCGCAGCGGGCCGGCCGGTCGGCGTCTTCACCCACAAGCCGCTGTTCTTCCCGCGCCGGCTGGAAGGCGACCGCCCGGCGGAAATCTTCCTGCCGGCGGGGGCCAGGGCGCGGCTGTTCAGCCTGTTGCGCCGCCACCGGGTCCGCTTCGTCGCCAGCGGCCATCTGCACAAGTATCTCGACGTCGCCGTGGGACCGACGCGCTTCGTCTGGGCGCCGGCCACGGCCTACCGCTCCGGCCTTGACGTCGGCGTCGCCCGGCCCTGTCTGGGGTTCCTGAAACTGGCGTTGTCAGGCGACGCCTTCCGTTTCGAGCTGGTCGAGCCCGACGGCATGGTCGACCGCCGCCTGAAGCCGCTGAAGGGCGGCGAGCGCTATCTCAAGGACGCCCCGCCCGCGCCCGTGACGCCCGACCGGGCGGCGGAATGACGGTCGAGGGGTACGCTTAGCGAACCACCGCCTATCCTCCCGCTTCGACGGCCGGCGCGGCCGGCCCGGATCGAGCGAGGAGAACGGCAATGGCGAAGATCGGCGGCGGCGGCGGGAACACGGCCGCGCTCGAAGCGGCGACGAAACGCGAGGAAGAGGAGGCACAGCGGCTGGAGGCGAAGAACGACGCGCGCGTGCGCAATCTCAGGGCCCGGCGGGGCGGACGCCGCGCCCTGCTCGCCTTCACCGAGACGGCCCCCGTCGCGGGCCTGCAGACGACGCTGGGCTAAAGAAGCGCCGCCACATGGCCCGCCGGGGATGGCCGGCCGGCGGGCCTGCTGAGTTGTCGGGCCGGCGGTCGGTCGCGTCCGTTCCGAAGGGAGCCGGAACTTGCGGAACCGCTCAGGCATGGATCCCGGGCTCCGGCTGCGCCGGCCCCTGGATTGGGGCATCGGCTCTCTCCTGCGCGTCCTGGACGGGCCGAAGGCCCGAGCGGGGATCCATGCCTGAGCTGGTCTGGCGGACGCGGTGGGTCCTCAGACCCCCGGCACCCAGTTGCCGTGGAAGCCGTGGGGCACGCGGCAGGGAATCTCGGCCACCGCCACCGGTTCGCCGTCCACGTCCCGGGCGTTGAGGATCACCAGATCGCTGCGGTTCTGCTCGGCGCGGTAGACGTTGAACAGCACCCAGCCGTCGCCCTCCGCCGCATCGGGCGCGCGGGGCACGAACACCGGCTCCGAGACGTGATGCGCCTCGCCATCGGAGAAGACGGTGCGGCGGCCGCTCTCCAGGTCCGCGTGGACGATCTCGGTCCAGTTGCCCCGGTCGCCCTTGCGGCGCTGTTCGACGGCGGCGAACCAGCCATGGCGGTAGCCGAGGCCGGCGCGGCGTTCGTCGAAGCGCGGGAACTCCCCCGGCCGGTCGTCCAGCACCTGCTCCTTCACCTCATCGTGGGCGGGATCGATGGTCCAGCGCACCAGCCGCGCCGTGGCTGTCGCCGGGTCGCCCGGCGTGCCGTCGGCGTGGGGGAACAGCGGCGCGGCATCGTACTTCATGACGTCGGCGACGATCCGGCCTTCCCGTTCGAAGGCGTTCATCGGGTGGAAGACGTAACAAGGGGGGATCTCGATCCAGTGGGTCATCTCCGGGTGCTGGCCGCGCTTCAGCACGCCCAGCCACCCGGGCTTGTCGGGCTCCCAGGCGAAGGGCGGCCTGCCCGCCATGGCGCGCTCCAGGCTGCCGGTCAGCGGCAGGACGGGAAAGACCACGTGCCCCTCGGTGACGATGAAGTCGTGGATCATCGCCGCGTAGGGCGCATCGAAGGCGGCCGCCTGGGTGACGTTTCCGCCAGCGTCGACGACATGATAGCTCAGCCGGTCGGTGAAATAGCCACCGACGGAATAGCCGAAGAACAGCATCTCGCCGGTTGCCGGATCGATCTTCGGATGCGCGGTCATCCGCCCGCCGGTCAGGCCGCCGTCGAAATCGAAATATCCCTTCGAGGCGAGATCGGCCGGGTTCATCTCGAAGGGCGGATGCGCCTCCTCCAGCGCCAGCAGGCGGCCGCCGTGCCAGACGATGTTGGTGTTGGCGAGGCCGGAATCCTTCCCGCGCGCCTCGTCCGCCGAGGTCAGGGGATTGCCGAAGGTGCCGAACAGCGCCTCGCCCGCGGCGCGCTCCAGCTCGAACTTCGGCGTCCTGACCCAGCGGTTGGACCAGCCCACGCGGCCGTCGCGGATGCGGAAGGCATGGACCATGCCATCGCCGGCGAACCAGTGATGCTGGCGGTCGCGTGGCGGGTATTGCGGGTTCGGCCCGATGCGGAACAGGGTGCCATCCAGCTCCGGCGGGATCGCGCCGCGCACCACCAGGTCCGGCGCGTCCGCTTCCATGAGGAGCGGCGCGTAATTGCCGGAAAGCTGCGGATGGTCGGGAAAGGGCGCGGTCATCGGCAGGCTCCTCGGGCATTGACGGCGATGAAGGGTAACCTGCCCGCCCGGTCGCCGGAAGCGCAACGCCGCGACGGACTATATCCCGCCTGGCATCCAGTCGCCGCGGCCTTCCGGGGTCAGGTCGAGGAGGTTCCAGACCGGCGAGAGCAGGTCGAGCCCGCGATACTCGCCCTCGGCCATGACGGCGCCGGCGGTGTAGTGCTGGCGGATCGACCCGTCCGCGCCGCGGGTGAAGACGCTGATACCCGGTTCCTGATCGCCCTCCGGGTTCTCCATGCCGAAGTCGCGATTGAATCCCGTCCTCTCCGACGACAGCATCCGGAGATTGGTCCAGCCGCGCGCATCGGCCAGCGCGGCGAGTTCCGCCGCGGGCGCGGCCGCGGCGAGCACCATGGCGGCGCGCTGCGCCACGTGCGGCTGGGCGCGGTCATAGGTATCGGCCCACATCGAGCACATCGGGCAGGGCCTGGTCTGCGCCCGGCCGTACATGAAATGGATCACGATCAAGGTGTCATGTGCGCCGAACAACTCGGACAGGCGCACTTCACGGACCGCGCCGCTGGCGGCCTCCTCGAAGACATAGTCCTCCACCGCCGGCCCCTCGGGCAGCGCGCGGCGCATCCGGGCCACGGCCTCCCGCTGGTCGCGGAGCGCCATCTCGGCTTCCAGCAGTTTGGCGCGGGCGGCGGCATGGGCGTTGTCCGGCTCGGTCATCCTCGCCTCCTATATTTAACTATATGGTAAAATTAATGCAGCGATGAACGGAAGGCAAGTCCGGCCCGCTTGACAATAGCGGTAAAATTACACAATATGCCGCCATGTTCGCGGCGCCGGCCGATCCCCTCCCGGGACCCGGCGCGCGGCCGACCGGTCGGCCCATCCGCGGCTTTGCGGACCCCTCCGGCAATCCCGAGACATCACCGGAGAGAATGATGAGCGACACCGTCGATCAGATGTTCCGTCGCGAATACGCGACCAGCGTCCACATCGCCTATCAGCGCCAGGGGACGAAACTGCGCAACACCGTGCGCAACCAGGACAAGGTGGAGGGCAGCTCCTGCGTCTTCCACAAGGTGGGCAAGGGCGCGGCCTCGACCAAGGCCCGCCACGGCATGGTGCCGACCATGAACGTCACCCACCAGTCGGTGGAGTGCTTCCTGAAGGACTATTACGCCGGCGACTGGGTCGACAAGCTCGACCAGATCAAGTCGGGCTCGGAGGAAATGCACGTCCAGGCCAATGCCGGCGCCTATGCGCTCGGCCGCAAGACCGACGAGCTGATCCTGGCCGAGATGGACAAGTCGACCAACATCGTGCCCACCACCGCCGGCGGCCTGACCAAGGCCAAGGTGCTGGAAGCCTTCGAGATGCTGGGCGAGGCCGACGTACCCGACGACGGCGACCGCTTCGCCGTCATCGGCTGGAAGCAGTGGTCGGAGTTGCTCGACATCCAGGAATTCGCCAATGCCGACTATGCCGGCGGCGACGACCTGCCGTGGAAGGGCACCCAGGCCAAGCGCTGGCTGAGCACGCTCTGGTTCCCGCATTCGGGGCTGAACGCCGACGGCTCGGGCAACCGGCTCTGTCACTGGTACCACAAGACCGCCATCGGCCACGCCATCGGCGTCGACGTCCGCGCCGACATCTCCTGGCACGGCGACCGGGCCGCGCACTTCGTCAACAACTGGATGAGCCAGGGCACGGTGCTGATCGACGGCGACGGCATCGTCACCATCCCCTGCGCCGAATCCTGACCGCCGAAGGAGAGCTGATCATGGCATTCAAGATCGAGGAACTGGAACGCATGGCCGGCGGCGGCGCGGGCTTCGCGATGTGGGGCTACGTCACCACCGACGACGACCTGGCCGACGTCACCGCGGCCGGCTATTTCGACGAGGCGCGCGACATGCTGCGCGTCGACGACTGGGTCTTCATCCGGGCCGGCGACGGCAGCGGTGTGGCCATCGTCAACGCCAATGCCGGGGGCACGGTGGATCTGACCGACGCCACCCAGATCGGCGCCGCCGACACCGCGTAGCGGCCCGGCGCGCGTCTCCCTGGTGTCATCCCCGCCGCCGCACCGCGGCGCGCGGGGATCGACCCCCGGAGATGCTCCGCGCCAGACCGTATCCCGATCCCCGTGTTCCGCTGCGCGGAAACAGGGATGACGAGAAATCCCATCCTTCAGCCCAGGAACGCCCCATGGCCCTCAACCGCATCCAGCTCTGCTCGCGCGCGCTGCTCAAGGTCGGCGCGAGCCCCGTCACCAGCTTCGAGGACGGCACAGCCGAGGCCGAGATCGCCGCGCTGCTCTACGGCGTCACCCGGGACGCGCTGATCTCCGGTCATCCCTGGTCCTTCGCCACGGCGCAGCAGGCACTGCCGGCGCTGACCGTGAAGCCGCTCGCGGATTTCGACCGGGCCTTCGCCCTGCCGGCGGATTTCCTGCGCGTCCTCTCCGTCGGCGCCGGCGGTTCGGCGCGCGGCCGCGGCGTCGCCTACCGCATTCACGAACGCCGCCTGCACGCCAGCGCCGAGAGTCTCAACCTGACCTATGTCTTCCGCCCCGACGAGACCGCCTTCCCGCCCTTCTTCGACCAGGCGCTGATCGCGCGGCTGGCGGCCGAGTTCTGCCTGCCGCTGACCGAGAACACGGCCCGCACGGAAGCGCTCAGCCGCGCGGCGGAGGTCGAGTTCGCCCGCGCCCGCTCCATCGACGGCCAGCAGCAGACGCCGCAGGCAATCGAGAACTTCGCCCTGATCGAGGCCCGGTCCTGAGATGCCGCGGCGCACCCCATCGCAGCAGTTCGGCTTCGCCAACGGCATGCTGGACGAGGCCCTGCTGGCCCGCACGGATGTGAAGGCCTACTACGCCGGCGCACGGGACCTGACCAACATGCTGGGGCTGGCCCAGGGCGGGGTCGAGACCCGCGGCGGCTTCCGCCATGTCGCCGAGATCGCGACACCGCCGGGCGAGACCGCGATCCGGCTGGCGCGCTTCGCCTTCTCCTTCGAGACCACCTATCTGATCGTCTTCTCGCACCGGAAGATCGAGGTATTTGCCGGCGACGCGCTGACGGCGACCGTCGAGCCGGACCCCGGGACGCCCGGCGACGAGGACCGGTTCTACACGGCGGACGAACTGGCGGCGCTCAACTGGACCCAGAGCCTGGACACCATGATCCTGGTCCATCCCGATCACGCACCGAAGCGGCTGATGCGCCAGGGCGGCGGCGCGGCATGGGTGCTGGAAGATCTGCCGCTCACGGAGACGCCCACATTCGACTTCGGCGCCGGTACGAAGGGCAAGGCGACGCCCTCGGCGACCACCGGGAACATCGCGATATTGACCACGGATTCGAGCGACTTCGACCATGTGAGCTTCGATCCCGGCGACCCGGCCTACTGGATCCGCATCAATGACGGGCTGGTAAAGCTCACCTCCCGCACCGATGCGGACACCCTGCGCGGCGACGTGATCCAGAAGCTGGACGGCGCCGCGCAGGCGGACGCCGGCGACTGGACGGTGGAGGAGGACGCCTGGTCCGACGGCCGCGGCTGGCCGCGCGCGGCGCACCTGTTCCAGGGCCGGCTCTACTTCGCCGGCACTGCCAGCCGGCCGCAGACGATCTGGGGCAGCCGCGCCGGCCGCTTCTTCAGCTTCGAGACCACCGCCGACGCCTTCGAGGACGAGGCCGTGGAGATGACGCTGGACAACGACCAGGTCGCAGCGGTCGAGCAGCTCTTCGCCGGCAACGACTTCTTCGCCTTCACCTCCGGCGGCATCTTCGCCAATGCCGATACGCCGGTCACCCCGGCGAACTTCTTCCTGCGCCGCCACAGCGAACTGCCCGCGGCGGCGCTCCGCCCGGTCGAGATCGATGGCGCCCTGGCCTTCATCCGCCGCGGCGAGGCGGGCGCGCGCCCGAGCTGCAACGAACTTGTCTTCGACGATGTCCGCCAGATCTTCGTCGCCCAGGACCTCGGGCTGCTGGCGGGTGGCCTGATCGACGATCCGGTGGCCATTGCCGCCCGGCTCGGCACCTCGACGGACGCCGCCAACCACCTGCTGGTGGTCAACGCCGGCGGTGACATGGCGGTGCTGAACACGCGCCGCGCCCAGAAGATCGCGGGCTGGACGCGCATTGCGGCGGCCGGCGGCGGCGAGATCCGCGATGCGGCAACCGTGGGCGGCGAGCTCTACTGCCTGATCGAACGGCAGATCGGCGGGACGACCCGCCGGCTGGTCGAACGGCTCGACGCCGCCTGCTGCCTGGACAGCGCGGTCACGGCCACGATCGACGGCAACCCGCCAGCCGTGAACTGGACCGGGCTCGACCTGTTCGAGGGCGAGACGGTGCGCCTCGTCGGCGACGGCATGGACCTGGGCGAGGTCACGGTCGCCGGCGGCGCGGTCGAGACACCTTTGCCCGTTTCCACGCTGGAGGCAGGCCTCGTCTTCGACTGGGCGGTGGAGACCATGCCCATCGAGGCCGAACTGACCGACGGCACGCTGGTGGGCAACCGCCACCGGCTGATCCGGGCGACCGTCCGCGCAGGCCGCGCCACGCGCTTCGCGGTGAATGGCCGCGAGGTCAAGGGCGGCCGGCTGGAGTCGGAGAGCTTCGACCAGCCGCCGAAATCCTTTGCGGGCCTGAAGACGGTCCGCTTCCTGGGCTGGAGCGGTGGCCGCGAGGGCGGGGGCGCCACGGTCCGGGTCACCGGCCGCTCGACGGAGCCGGCATCCATTCTTTCCATCACCGCGGAGGTCGCGCAGTAATGGCTGATCCAGTTACCCAAGGTATCGCGCTCGTCGGGCTATCGGGCCTGAACGCCGCCAATCAGATCGGCGCCGCCAACGCCGGGAAGAAGCTCGGCCGGGCACGGACCCGGCTGCAGCTCGCCCAAACCAGGCGCGAGGAGGAAGAGAAGCTCGCGCGCGGTCTGGCTCGGCAACAGGTCACCGCCGGCGCCCGCGGCGTCAGCGCGTCATCTGGCTCCCTGATGCGACAGGCGCTGGCCGCCGACCGGGAAACGCGGCGACGCATTGGCCTGGCGGCCGGCTCGGCCTCGCTGTCCAACGCCAGCGAGGCGCTTCGGGCCCGCCAGCGCCGCAACCGCGCCCTGATCAGCTTCGGCCAGACCTTCGCCAGCCGCGCGCCGACCATCTTCGAGGGCTAGCGCGTTGTCACCGGCCGGCACGGCTTGGCCACAGAAACCCCACAGGGCCTCCGATAGGCTCGGCTCGAGGGAAATGGGGGACCGATCGTGCCGTGCATTCATCTCTGGCTCGCCGCGGCCTGCATGACAGGTTTCGGCGCCGCCTTTCTCGTCGACCTCGAAGCGATGCCGCCGCGCGGCGACTATCTGAACGCCTATGAACGCCAGTCGCAATCCGTGCCCTGGCGCACGGACGCCGATGGCGGCGCCTGGCGAGTGCTGACGCTCGGCGAAGATATCCGGGTCTTCGAGTATCGGCGCAGCCCGGTCAGCACGCGGGAAGTCACCGCACCGCCGCCGGGCTGTCTGGTAGGCCTCCTGACCCGGCTGGACAACAATGGCGCGACACCCTCCCGCGCAGGTGAAGCGGTCGCGCAGCAAAGCTGCTAGTTCGATCCGCGTCACCCCGCCGGTTGACATCATCCACTTTCCTGTGCGAACGATCGTTCAGTACACGATCAAGAGTACAGGTGAACGAGATGCATCTGCCCGACGATACCCACGAAAGACTGGTCCGCGAGACCATCGACCGGCTGGCGCGCAAGGCGCCGCCGCTGGCCCCGGAATCGATCGAGGTGCCGGCCGACCGCTATGTCGACCCGGCCTTCCTCGACCGCGAGATGGACGTGATCTTCCGCGGCGAGCCCATGTTCCTGGGCCTTTCCGCGGAACTGCCGGAGCCCGGCGACTTCCTGACGCGCGAGCTGCCCGGCGCGGCGGTGCTGGCCATCCGCGGCAAGGACGGCAAGGTCCGCGCCTTCCGCAACCGCTGCCGCCACCGCGGCGCGCGCGTGGCCGAGGGTTCGGGCTCGGCGCGGCGCTTCACCTGTCCCTACCACGCCTGGACCTATGGGCTGGACGGCAACCTGGCCGCGATTCCCGAGGGCCCCTGCTTCGAGCATGTCGCCAAGGGCCGGGACGGCCTGGAGGCATTCGGCCTGCTCGACTGGGCGGGACTTCTGTTCGTGCTGCCGCCGGGCCTTGACGAGGCCGCGGCGCGGCGGCGGCTGCAGCCGGCGATGCGCGAGCTCGAATGCTTCGGCTTCGGCGACTACCGGGTCCAGCACACGCAGACGAAGGACAAGGCGACCAACTGGAAGTTCGGCGTCGACCTGTTCATGGAGGGCTATCACGTCAATGTCCTGCACGCACAGACCGTGGGCCGGACGCTCGCCTGCAACTTCGTCCTGTACGAGGATCTGGGCGGGCACACCCGGCTGGTCGCGCCCAGGCGGCCGTTCCTGAAGGAGGACGAGGCCGACCTGATGGCCGCGCCGCTGCACCGCAACGCCATCGTCGTCTACTGCCTGTTCCCGAATACGGTGATCGCCTGCATGGAACAGCATTCGGAGATCCACCGCTTCGATCCGGTCCCCGGCCAGCCCAACCGCATGCGCTGGACGCTCTGGATCGCTTCCTCGCCCGTGGGCCTGGAGCGCGATGTGGACTGGAGCCACATCCTCGACATCGCCGGTGGCGTCATCGAGCGCGAGGACCTGTGGATGATGACCGGCGTGCAGGCCAATCTGGACGCCGAGGGGCCGGCGAGCCACCTCACCTTCGGCCGCAACGAACCGGCGCTGCACGGCTTTCACGCCGAGATCGACCGGGTGATGGGGGTACGCCCCGCGATCCGGACGCCGGTGCTGGACCGGCTGGACGATGTCGCGGCCTGAGGCCGCGCGTGGTCTCAGTTCAGCGCGACGATCGCAATGTTGAGCCAGGCCGCGAAGGACACCCAGACAAGATAGGGTGCGAGAAGCAGCGCCGGGCCGCGGCGACGGGGCCAGATCGCCCGCATGAGCAGGACGATCGTCAGCCAGAGCGCCGCGATCACGACCACCGCCGCCAGCGGCTGCTGCAGGGTGAAGAACACGAACGTCCATGCGGCGTTGAGCAAGGCGTTGGCGATCCAGAGCGCTGCCAGTCCGCGGCGCGCGCCCGGCGGCACCGTCATCCAGCTCCAGGCGCCGGCCACCGCTATGATGACGTAGAGTGTGGTCCAGACCGGCCCGAACACCCAGCCGGGCGGCTGCACGACCGATTTCTCGAGGGACCGGTACCAGGGCCCCAGTTCGGTGCCCAGCCCGCCGAGGATGGCGACCGCCAGCGCGCCGAGGCCGAAGATCGCGGCGGGGCCCAGCCATTTGCGTGTCGAAGTCATCACCGCGCACATCGGGTCGCGGCGCCGAGGGGCCCATGCGCCCGATTGACGCCGGGGCCGATGCCTATTGCTGCGGAACCGGCTGGCCGTCCTCGCCGACCTTGAAGGAGACGCTTTCGCCGCAGCCGCAGCGGTCGGCCTCGTTCGGGTTGGCGAAGGTGAAGCCGGAGCGGAACATGGTCTCCTCGTAGTCCATCTCCGCGCCGAGCAGGAACATGGTCGCGGTCGGGTCGATGAAGACCTTCACGCCGGCGGCGTCGACGGTCTCCTCGAACTTCTTCTGCTCGGTGGCGTATTCCACGTTGTAGGTCATGCCCGAGCAACCGCCGGACCTGACGCCGACGCGGACGCCGAGGGGCTTCTCGCCCTGCTTCTCCGCGCGCGCGATCAACGCCTTGACCTGTTCGACCGCACGCTCGGTCACGGTCATGATCGGTTTGCCGTCAGGAGCGCCAAACATCAGGGGGTCTCCTTTCCTAAAACATGTCCAGTTCGAGACGCGCCTCGTCCGACATGCGGTCGGGGGTCCAGGGCGGCTCGAAGACGAGTTGCACCATTACCTTGCCCGCGCCTTCGGTCTTCACGACGGCGTCGGCGACCCATTGCGGGATTTCCTCGGCCACCGGGCAGGCGGGCGCGGTGAGCGTCATGTCGACGTCGATATCGCCGTTGTCCTTGCAGTCGAGGCGGTAGATAAGGCCGAGTTCGTAGATGTCGACCGGAATCTCCGGGTCGTAGACGGTCTTCAGCTGCGTCACGACCTTCTCCGGGTCCACCGCCGACAGCCCGTCGCGGGATTCGCCGGCATAGGCGACCACATCCTCGGGCGGGGTCATCATGAAATCCATTCCGGGGGCGCCGTTCATCGACATTGCCTCAAGCCTCCGTCTCGGCCGGCTGACCGGCCAGTTTCTGCATGTGTTTCAGCATTGCCATCATGCCCACCTGGCGCTGGAAGGTGAGCGCGCCGAGATTGAGCCGCCTGACGTCGTCGACATTGAACTCCCGGATTTCCTCGTCCGTCAGGCCCGAGAACGTCTTCGTCATCATGCGGACCAGTCCCTTGACGATCGCGGCCTCCGAGGCGCCCCTGAAATAGTGCCGTCCACTCTCGCGGTCATGGACGATCCAGACCCGGGACATGCAGCCGTGCATCAGGTTTTCCTCGGTCTTCCATTCCTCCGGGAAGTCCTCGCGGTCCTGCGCCTTGGCCAGATCAAGGATGTACTCGAAGCGCATGTCCTCGTCGTCCAGCGCCTCCAGCGTCTCCGCGAATTCCTGGTAGTCCTCGCGCGCCATCAGCCGAGCATCCTCTTCGCCTTCTCGATTCCTTCGGCCAGCGCATCGACCTCGGCCAGGGTGTTGTAGAGGCCGAAGCTCGCCCGCACCGTGCCGATCACGCCCAGCCGGTCCATCAGCGGCTCCGCGCAATGATGGCCGACGCGGCAGGCAACGCCCTGGCGGTCCAGCACCGCAGCCACGTCGTAGGGGTGAATCCCGTCGACCAGGAACGACACGATCGCCGCCTTGTCCGCGGCCGTGCCGATCAGGCGCACGCCCTCGATCGCGCTCAGGCGTTCGTTGGCATGGGCCAGCAGCCCGTGCTCGTGCGCGGCGATGGCGTCGCGGCCCAATTCCTCGACATAGTCGATGGCCGCGCCGAGGCCGATGGCCTCCACGATCGCCGGCGTGCCCGCCTCGAAGCGATGCGGCGCCTCCTTGTAGGTGGTGCCCTTGAAGGAGACCTTCTCGATCATCTCGCCGCCGCCCTGCCATGGCGGCATGGCGTTGAGCAGGTCCAGCTTGCCGTAGAGCACGCCAAGGCCGGTGGGACCGTAGAGCTTGTGGGCGGTGAAGCCGTAGAAATCTGCGTCCAGATCGCGCACGTCGACCGGTCCGTGGACCGCGGCCTGGGCCCCGTCCAGCAGCACCTTCGCGCCGGCGTCATGCGCCAGCCTGACCAGTTCCTTCGCCGGCACGCGGGTACCCAGCACGTTGGAGCAATGGGTGATGGCGACGAACTTCGTCCGCTCGGTCAGCAGTTCGGCAAAACGCTCGAGCCGGAAGGAACCGTCGTCCTCCACCGGCGCGACCTTCAGCTTCACGCCGGTCGCCTCCGCCAGCATCTGCCAGGGCACGATGTTGGCGTGATGCTCCATCTCGGAGACGATGACCTCGTCGCCTTCCCGCAGGAACGCCCGGCCGAAGGAATTGGCCACCAGATTGATCGCCGCGGTGACGTTGGCGGTGAAGACGATCTCGTCGGGGCTGCCGGCGTTCAGGAACTTCTGCACCCGCTCGCGCGCCGTCTCGAAGGCGTCGGTCGTCGCCGCCGACATGTAGTGGGCGCCGCGGTGGACGTTGGAGTACTGGTGCTCCATGCAGTCGCGCATGGCCTCGATGACCTGCCGCGGCTTCTGGGCGCTGGCGCCGGAATCGAGGAACACCAGCGGCTTGCCGTAGACCGTCTCCGACAGGATAGGGAAATCGCGGCGCACCGCCTCGACATTGTAGGCGGTGCTGTTGGCCAGTACCGGGGCGCGGGAATCAGCCATGGTTCGCGTCTCCTTCGCCCAGGGCCGCATGCAGCCGCTCCAGCAGCCGCCCGCGCAGCGTCTCGTCGGCGATCTCGTCGAAGATCTCCTCGAGGAAGGCCTGGACCAGCAGGGCCCGGGCCTCGGCCTCCGGCACGCCGCGGGCGCGCAGGTAGAAAAGCTGATCGGCGTCCAGTTCGCCCACGGTGGCGCCGTGGCTGCACTTCACGTCGTCGGCGAAGATCTCCAAAGCCGGCTTGGAGTCGATCTCGGCCTTCGGACCCAGCAGCAGCGCCTTGTTGAGCTGATGACCGTCGGTCTTCTGCGCGTCCTTGCGCACCAGGATGCCGCCCTGGAATACGCCGCGCGCGCTGTCGCCCAGCACGCCCTTGTAGACCTCGTGGCTGGAGGTGCGCGGGACCGCATGGTCGATCCGCGTCGTGTGGTCCAGCAACTGCTCGCCCCGGCCGGCATAGGCGCCCAGCAGGCGCAGCTCCGCGCCCTCGCCCATCAGGATCGCGTGCACCTCGTCGCGCGCCAGCCGTCCGCCCAGCGAGAGAATGAACCGCTCATAGCGGGCGTCGCGTCCCAGTTCGGCCGAGGTATCGGCCAGGTGGAAGGCGCCCCGCGCCTCGTCCTGCACCTTGATGTGGCGCAGCCGCGCGTTCTGGCCCAGCCGCACCGCGGCGCCATGGCCGGCGAGATAGTCGCCATCGCCCAGGTGCCGTTCGATCAGCGTCGCTTCGGCGTTCTCGCCCAGCAGCACGCGCAGGCCGGCATGGTGCCCGGCCGCGCCGGCGGCGCCGTCGGAGAGAAAGACCACCTCGATCGCCTGCGTCAGGGTCTTGCCGCGCGGGATCTCGATGACGACGACACCCTTGGCCAGTGCGGTGACGATATCCTGCACCGCCGAGTCATGCGGCTCTTCAGCAAGCTCCGGACGAGCGTCAACCGTAATTCCGTTAACATGTGCGGCGGGCGCTTCGGCGCGGCCATTGCGGACGACGATCTGAAGCGCGCCGTCGACCAGCGGCGCCGGCACAGCGGGCATCGCGCCTTCGCATCCGCCGCTCTGCAGGAACTTCTCCAGCGGGCGGAGGCTGGTGAACTTCCAGTCCTCCTGCCGTGTTGTCGGCAGGCCACGGTCGCGCAGCCGCTCGGCCGCCGCCTTGCGGACGGCGTCGCCGCGGTCATGGCCCGCCAGCAGGATATCGAGAACTTCGCTCATTGCCGCCTCAAGCCGCCTTTTCCGAACCGAAGGCCGCGTAGCCCTTTTCCTCGAGCTCGAGGGCCAGGGACTTGTCGCCGGACTTGGCGATCCGCCCGTCCGCCAGCACGTGCACGCGGTCGGGCACGATGTGGTCCAGCAGCCGCTGATAGTGGGTGATGACCAGCATGCCGCGTTCCGGGCTGCGCAGCGCGTTGACGCCGTCGGCCACGATCTTCAGCGCGTCGATGTCAAGACCGGAGTCGGTCTCGTCGAGCAGGCAGAACTTCGGCGCCAGCATGGCCATCTGCAGGATCTCGTTGCGTTTCTTCTCGCCGCCGGAAAAGCCGACATTGACCGGGCGCTTCAGCATCGCTTCGGCGATGTCGAGGTCCTTCGCCTTCTCGCGCACCAGTTTCATGAACTCGAGCGCGCTCAGCTCTTCCTCGCCGCGCTGGCGGCGCAGCGCGTTGACCGAGGTCTTCAGGAAGGTGAGCGTGGCGACACCGGGAATCTCCACGGGGTACTGGAACCCCAGGAACAGCCCTGCGGCGGCGCGCTCCTCCGGTTCCATTGCCAGCATGTCGCGGCCTGCGAACGTGGCGCTGCCCGCGGTGACGACGTAGCCCTCCCGGCCCGCCAGCGCATAGGCCAGCGTCGACTTGCCGGCGCCGTTCGGACCCATGATGGCGTGCACCTCGCCCGCCGCCACTTCCAGGTCGATGCCCTTCAGGATGGGCTTGCCGTCCACTTCGACGTGCAGGTTCTCGATCTTCAGCATGAGCTACCGCCCTCGCTTTCCTTCATGTCATCCCCGCCGGCGCCTTGTGTCGCGCGGGGATCGGTTCGAACGCTTGACGCCTTTCGGCGCCCGATCCCCGTGCGCCGCCTCGCGGCGACGGGGATGACGAAACTGAAACGCCACTTTACCCGACGCTCCCCTCCAGGCTGATGCCCACCAGCTTGGTCGCCTCCACGGCGAATTCCATCGGCAGTTCGCGCATCACCTCGCGGCAGAAGCCGTTGACGATCAGCGCCACCGCCTCTTCGTCGGAGAGGCCGCGCTGACGGCAATAGAACAGCTGGTCGTCGGAGATCTTCGAGGTCGTCGCCTCGTGCTCGACGCGGGCCGAGGGGTTCTTCGATTCGATGTAAGGCACGGTGTGCGCCCCGCACTGGTCGCCGATCAGCAGCGAGTCGCACTGGGTATAGTTGCGCGCGCCCTCGGCGCCCGGCTGGATGCGCACCAGACCGCGATAGGTCTGGTTGGCATGGCCGGCCGAAATGCCCTTGGAGATGATCGTCGACTTCGTGTTCTTGCCGATGTGGATCATCTTGGTGCCGGTGTCGGCCTGCTGGCGGTTGTTGGTGATGGCGACCGAGTAGAACTCGCCCACCGAATTGTCGCCCTGCAGGATGCAGCTCGGATATTTCCAGGTGATCGCCGAGCCGGTTTCCACCTGGGTCCAGGAAATCTTGGAGTTGCGGCCGCGGCAGGCGCCGCGCTTGGTGACGAAATTGTAGATGCCGCCCTTGCCGTTCTCGTCGCCCGGATACCAGTTCTGCACCGTGGAGTACTTGATCTCCGCATCGTCCAGCGCGATCAGCTCGACCACCGCGGCATGGAGCTGGTTCTCGTCGCGCATCGGCGCGGTGCAGCCCTCCAGATAGCTGACGTAGGAGCCTTCGTCGGCGATGATCAGCGTGCGCTCGAACTGGCCGGTGTTCTCCTGATTGATGCGGAAATAGGTCGACAGCTCCATGGGACAGCGCACGCCCTTGGGGATGTAGACGAAGCTGCCGTCGGTGAAGACGGCCGAGTTCAGGCAGGCATGCTTGTTGTCGGAAAACGGCACCACCGAACCCAGATACTTCCGCACCAGCTCGGGATGGTCGCGCACGGCCTCCGAGATCGGGCAGAAGATGATGCCCTTTTCCTTGAGCTGCTTCTGATAGGTGGTGCCGACGGAGACGCTGTCGAAGACCGCGTCCACCGCCACCTTCGGCGCGCCCTCGACGCCGGCCAGCACTTCCTGCTCGCGCAGCGGAATGCCCAGCTTCTCGTAGGTTTCCAGCAGCTTCGGGTCGACCTCGTCCAGGCTCTTCGGCTTGTCCTGGCTCTTCGGCGCCGCGTAGTAATAGGCGTCCTGATAGTCGATCGGCGGGTGATCCACGAAGGCCCAGCCCGGCTCCGGCATCTTCTGCCAGCGCGCATAGGCCTTCAGCCGCCATTCCAGCAGCCATTCGGGTTCGCCCTTCTTGGCCGAGATCAGGCGGATGATGTCCTCGTCGAGGCCCTTCGGCGCGAGATCCATGTCGATCTCGGTCGAGAAGCCGTACTTGTAGCGCTCGGCGAGGCTCTCGACCTGTTCGACGGTTTCGGCCCGTGCTGCCATTCAGATACGCTCCTCTTCCCGTTCCCGGACGGGTTCGGCCGGGGGAAACGCCATCGGCTGCACGGCCATGTCGGCGAGCGTGACGCTCTCCAGCGCCGTGCGGATGGCATTGTTAACCTTGTTCCAGTTACCGCGCATGCCGCAGAAGGATTCGACATTGCAGCTGTCGTCCGCGCCGTCGACGCAGGCGGTCAGCGCGATGGGCCCTTCCAGGGCCTGGACGATCTCGGCGACCGTGATTTCGTCGGGCGTCCGGTCCAGCCTGTAGCCGCCCTGCGCGCCGCGGATCGATATCAGCAGTCCGCCGCGGGCCAGTTCCTTCAACAGCTTCGAGACGGTCGGCTGAGGCACACCCGTTTCGTCGGCGATCTGCGTCGCCGCGAAGACGCGGCCGGTGGACTGGCCCATATGGCCCATCATCACCACCGCGTAGTCCGTCATTTTACTCAGACGCATCATGACCTTGGCATGCCCGCTTCGATACCGAACCGTTCTGGTCCTCTATGTATCGGACCGCTGGCGGAAATCAAGAGCGGATTGGTACGGATTGCCGCCCGCTCAGTCGGCGCGGCGGCGCAGCAGGCCGCGGTAGATCTCCTGATCGCCGACCACGCCGACCAGCCGGCCGTCATCGACCACCAGCACCGGCGCCCGCGAACCGGCGCAGAGTTCGATCGCCGTCTGGATCACGATATCCGGGCCGGCCGCGGTGACCGTATCCGGCCGGATCATGTCGACCGCGCCCTCCTGCAGGTGGACGATCGCCACGTCATGGCCGTCCCGGCGGGCCGACGCCGGACCGCCCGCGTCATTCAGGTCGATGCGCCAGCCGCCTTCCAGCAGCACCGCGCCATCCTCCCGCGCCAGCTTCGCGAGGGGGCGCATGATGGTCGCGGCGCGCAGCACCTGCAGCGGGTTCATGTGCTGGACGAAATCGGCGACGTAGTCGCTGGCCGGATTGAGCACGATGTCCTCCGGCTGGCCCGTCTGGACGATCTCCCCGCCCTCCATGATGGCGATGCGGTTGCCCAGCTTGATCGCCTCGTCCAGGTCGTGGCTGACGAAGATGATGGTCTTCTTCAGCCGCGTCTGCAGGTCCAGCAGTTCATCCTGCAGGCGGGTACGGATCAGCGGATCGAGCGCCGAGAACGGCTCGTCCATCAATAGGATGGGGGCGTCGGTGGCGAAGGCGCGGGCCAGGCCGACGCGCTGCTGCATGCCGCCGGAGAGCTCGTCGACGCGCCGCTCGCCCCAGTCCTCCAGATGCACCAGATCCAGCTGGCGGCGCACCCGCTCCGCGCGTTCCCGGGCCGGCACGCCGGAAAGCTCCAGTCCGAAGCCGACGTTCTCGGCGACGCTGCGCCAGGGCAGCAGCGCGAATTGCTGGAACACCATGGCGACCCGGCCGGTGCGCAGGCGCCGCAGCTCGGAGGCCGGACAGCGCGTGACCTCGACCTCGCGCTCGCCGTCATGAACCGTCACCTCGCCGCGCGTGGCGCGGGTGAGCCCGTTGACGCAGCGCAGCAGCGTCGACTTGCCCGAGCCCGACAGCCCCATCAGGACGACGATCTCGCCCGCGTTGACGTCCAGGCTGGCGCCCTTCACGCCGACCACGTTGCCGGTCTCGGCCTGGATCTCGGCGCGGCTCATGCCCCGGTCGATCATGGGCAGGGCCCGGGCCGGCTTCTCGCCGAAGACGATGTCGACGTCGCGGAAGCGGACGACCGGCGCGCTCATCGGCCGGCGGGGCCGTCGTCGCGGCGGCAGAGCCGGTCGAGGATGATGGCGATCAGCACGATGGCGAGGCCGACCTCGAAACCCTTGGCGATGTTGACGGTGTTGAGCGCACGCAGCGTCGGCACGCCCAGGCCGTCCGCGCCCACCAGGGCGGCGATGACCACCATGGAGAGCGAGAGCATGATGGTCTGCGTCAGCCCCGCCAGGATCGACGGCAGGGCGTAGGGCAGCTCCACCTTCCACAGCAGCTGCCAGCCGGTGGCGCCGAAGGCCTCGCCGGCCTCGATCAGCGGCTTCGGCGTCGAGCTGACACCGAGATGGGTCAGCCGGATCGGCGCCGGCAGGGCGAAGATCACGGTAGCGATCAGCCCCGGCACCATGCCCAGCCCGAACAGGATCAGCGCCGGAATCAGATAGACGAAGGTCGGGATCGTCTGCATCAGGTCGAGCACCGGCCGGATCGCCTTGTAGAGCCAGGGGCGGTGCGCCGCGGCGACGCCCAGCGGCACGCCCGCCGCCATGCAGACCAGTGCCGCCGACAGCACCAGCGCCAGGGTCTCGGTCGTCTCCTCCCAGTAGTCCTGGTTGATGATCAGCAACAGCGAGAGGACGACGAAGGCGGTGAAGGCGATGGAGCGTTTCAGCGCCCAGGCCAGTACGCCCGTGAAAGCGATGACGATGAACGGGTGCGGCGTCTGCAGCAGCCAGAGCAGGCCGCCGATCATGGTCTCCAGTCCCACCGACACGGCGTCGAAGAACCAGTCGAGATTGTCGGTGATCCAGTCGACCAGGTCGCGGACCCAGCCTCCGATCGGGATCTTTCGCTCCGTCAGCCAGTCCATCCGCGCCCCCTCGCTGCACCGCCCCGCTCAGGCGGCGGACGGCGCCCCGGCGCCGCCCGCGCCCGCAGAGCGGTTCAGATGCCGAGCTCGGCCTTCACCGCTTCCAGCGCATTGCCGTCCGCGGTGGTGCGGACACCTTTCAGCCAGGTTTCCAGCATCTCGGGATGGTTCTTCAGCCAGGCCCGGGCCGCCTTCTCGGGATCCTGATCCTCGTTCAGGATCGCGCCCATGATCTCGTTCTCCATGGCCAGCGTGAACTTCAGATTGTTCAGGAACCGGGCCACGTTCGGGCACTCCTCCAGATAGCCCTGGCGGACATTGGTGTAGACCGTGGCGCCGCCGTAATCGGGGCCGAAATAGTCGTCGCCGCCCGACAGATAGGCCATGTCGTAATTGGCGTTCATCGGGTGCGGGGCCCAGCCCAGGAAGACGATATGCTCCTTGTTCTTCACCGCGCGGCCGACCTGCGCCAGCATGCCCTGCTCGGAGCTTTCGACAACCTCGAAGCCGTTCAGGCCGAAGGCGTCGGCGGCGATCATGTCGAGGATCAGGCGGTTGCCGTCATTGCCCGGCTCGATGCCGTAGATCTTGCCGTCGAGCTGTTCGCGGAACTCGGCGATATCGGAGAAATCCTGCAGTCCCGCATCATAGGTGTACTGCGGCACGGCCAGGGTGTACTTGGCGCCCTCCAGATTGACGCCGACCACGTCGACGCTGCCTTCCTCGCGGTAGGGGGCCAGATCGGCTTCCATCGTCGGCATCCAGTTGCCCAGGAAGACGTCGATGTCGGCGTTCTTCAGCGACGTATAGGTGACCGGCACCGACAGCACCTTCACGTCGGGACTGTAGCCCAGCGCCTCCAGCACCACCGTGGTGGCAGCGGTCGTGGCGGTGATATCGGTCCAGCCCACGTCGGAGAAGCGGACTTCCTTGCACTTCTCCGGCTCGTCATAGGCGTTCTGCGCCGCGAAGGCCGAGGCCGAGACGGCGAGGGCCAGACCGGCCGCAACGGAAAGGATCAGGTTCCTCATGACGCACTCCCTTTTGTTATCTCTCGCGTCGGGCAACCACGATCCGTCCTGCCGCACCGGGCGTCAAGACGTCCTTGCGCCACGCGCCGGCCGCGATATATAGCGCCGGTCATGGACATCGATCTGGATATCCCGGGCACGCGGGCGGACGCACGCGTCGTCGTCGCCATGTCGGGCGGCGTTGACTCGTCGGTGACGGCCGCGCTCTGCAAGGAAGCCGGCTATGACGTGGTCGGCATCACGCTGCAGCTCTACGACCACGGCCTGGCGACGGCGCGCAAGGGCGCCTGCTGCGCCGGCCAGGACATCCACGACGCCCGCCGCGTGGCCGAACGGATCGGCATCCCCCACTACGTGCTGGACTATGAAAGCCGCTTTCGGGACGCGGTGGTCGACGATTTCGCCGACGCCTATCTGCGCGGCGAGACGCCGGTGCCCTGCATCCGCTGCAATCAGACGGTGAAGTTCCGCGACCTGCTGGAGACGGCGAAGGACCTGGGCGCCGCGGCGCTGGCGACGGGACACTATGTCCGCCGCGCCGACGGACCCGGCGGGCCGGAACTGCGCAACGCCGCCGACGACAGCCGCGACCAGAGCTATTTCCTGTTCGCCACCACCCGCGAACAGCTCGGTTTCCTGCGCTTTCCCCTGGGCGGCCTGCCCAAACCGGCGGTCCGCGCCCATGCGGAACGCCTGGGCCTGCCGGTGGCGTCCAAGCCCGACAGCCAGGACATCTGCTTCGTGCCCAACGGCGACTACCGCCGCGTGATCGAGCGCCTGCGCCCCGACGCCCGCGTGCCGGGCGAGATCGTGGACCTGTCCGGCCGGGTGCTGGGCCGCCATGACGGCGTGATCGGTTTCACCATCGGCCAGCGCAAGGGCCTGGGACTGGGCGGCGAAGGCGGCGGCGAGACCGAGCCACGCTATGTCGTCCGCCTCGATCCGGCGCGCGCCCGCGTCGTCGTCGGCCCGCGCGAGGCCCTGGCCTGCCACGCGCTGACGGTGAAGGAGATGAACTGGCTGGGGTCCGACGTCATCCCCTCAGACGGCCTGCCGGTGATGGCGAAGATTCGCAACACGGCGCCGGCCACCCCGGCCCGGCTGTTCGCCGGCGCCGACGGCTGGGCGACGGTGCGCTTCGATCGACCGGAGTTCGGCGTCTCGCCGGGCCAGGCCTGCGTCTTCTATGACGGCGACCGGGTGCTGGGCGGCGGCTGGATCGTCGAGGCCGAAAGCGCGGCTGCGGCGTAGCGGGCACGACGCACTGCAAGCTCGTCACCCCCGCCCTGTGCGGGGGTCCGGAGCGGCTTCGCCACAAGTCAACAATTCAGCCGGATGCCCGCACGAGGCGGGCATGACGCCGTTCGGGGGGGCGGGCATGGCACCCCTACAAGCGCCGGCCGGCCGGACCACCCCCGGCGCGCGGACCGGGTCAGTTCACCAGTTCGAGGCCGATGGCGGTCGCCTCGCCGCCGCCGATGCAGATGCCGGCGACGCCACGCTCCAGCTTGCGGGCCTTCAGCGCATTGATCAGCGTGATCATGATGCGCGCGCCCGACGCACCGATGGGATGGCCCATCGCGCAGGCCCCGCCATTGACGTTGACCTGCTCGGCGTCGAGCTGCAGCTCCTGCATCGCGGCCATGGGGACGACGGCGAAGGCCTCGTTGATCTCGTAGAGGTCGACGTCGTCCTTCGTCCAGCCGAGCTTCTCGTGCAGCTTGTCGATGGCCTTGACCGGCGCGGTGGTGAACCAGTTGGGCGCCTGGGCGTGGCTGGTGTGGCCCAGGATCCGGGCGATGGGCGTCAGCCCGCGGCGCTCGGCCTCCGACTGGCGCATCATCACCAGCGCCGCCGCGCCGTCGGAGATGGACGACGAATTCGCCGCCGTCACCGTGCCGTCCTTGCGGAAGGCGGGCTTCAGCGTCGGAATCTTGTCCAGATTGGCGTTGCGCGGCTGCTCGTCGGAATCCACCGTCACCTCGCCCTTGCGGGTCTTCACCGTCACCGGCGCGATCTCGCCGGCGAAGGTGCCGTCGGCCTGGGCGGTCTGCGCCCGCTTCAGGCTGCGGATCGCGTACTCGTCCTGCTGGTCCCGGGTGAACTGGTAGTGCTGGGCGCAGTCCTCGGCGAAGGTGCCCATCAGCCGCCCCTTGTCATAGGCGTCCTCCAGGCCGTCCAGGAACATGTGGTCCTTGACCTCGCCATGGCCGAGGCGGAGTCCGCCGCGCGCCTTGGGCAGCAGATAGGGGCTGTTGGTCATGGACTCCATGCCGCCGGCGACCATGACGTTGTTGACGCCGGCGATCAGCAGGTCGTGGCTGAACATGGCCGCCTTCATGCCGGAGCCACACATCTTGTTGATCGTCGTGCAGCCCGTGGCGTCCGGGATGCCGGCGCCCCTGGAGGCCTGGCGGGCGGGCGCCTGTCCCTGACCGGCGGGCAGCACGTTGCCCATGATCACTTCCTCGACGTCCTCGCCGCTCAGGCCGGCGCGCTCCAGCGCGGCGCGGATGGCGGCGGCGCCCAGCACGGCGGCGGTCTCGCCGGCCAGTTCGCCCTGGAAGCCGCCCATGGGGGTGCGGGCCATGCCCACGACGACAATCGGATCGCTGGTGCTCATCTGAGGGTCTCCTTCGGCAGGAATTCGCTGTTCGCTGGCTACAACATAGGGCGGGGCCTGTCCCGCGCAAAACCGGCATCGCCGCCCCGCATCGGCTTGTGGACGGACGCCGTTTGGCCCACTCTGCCGGCGACTTGCCAACGGGTCTTGGGGAGGGCTCTTCGTTGAATCGCCGAAACGTCCTGCTGATCACCACCGATCAGCAGCGCCACGATGCGCTGGGCTGCACCGGCGGCCGGATCGCCCGCACGCCCGTGCTGGACCGGCTGGCCGGCGAAGGCGTGGTCTACGACCAGGCGCGGAACCAGAACGTGGTCTGCATGCCGGCGCGGTCGACCATCCTGACGGGCCAGCACATCCGCCGCCACGGCGTCGTCTCCAACGGCATCCCGCTGCCCGAGGACGCGCCGCACGTGGCCCGCATCCTCAATGACGCCGGTTACGCCACGGCGCTGATCGGCAAGGCGCATTTCGAGCCCGCCTCCCATACCGACTTCTTCGAGAACCGCGCCGCCGCGGCCGGCAATTTCGGCCCGCACAGGGGCTTCGACCGCATGGAGCTGGCGGGTCATACCGGCCGCCCGGGGCGCAGCCTGTTCCATTACCCGAAATGGCTGGCCGACCGGCACCCGGACCATGTCGAGGACTACTACCAGACGGTCGTCGGGCGGCAGGTCAACGGCGCCGGCGGCGGCGACACCGGTGCGCCGCAGGTCTGGCACAACCCGATCCCGCGCGACCTCTACCACACCGACTGGACGGCCGACCGCGCCATCGACTGGCTGGAGAGCCTGGCGGGCGACGCGCCGTGGTTCCTCTGGCTCAGCTTCCCCGACCCGCACCATCCCTGGGACCCGCCGCAGTCGCAGCTGGGCCGGGTGAACTGGCGCGACCTCGACCTGCCGGCGGGCTATCCGGGCTCGGCGGAGGCCTGCCGCGAGCTTCTGGCGGGCAAGCCCCGGCACTGGCTGGACTGGTACGAGGGCCGTCGCCGCTTCAACTTCGAGACGCCGCCCAGCTTCCGGCCCGCCGACCTGACGCCCGACCAGATCCGGGAGATCGACGCCGTCACCCATGTCGAGAACGAACTGATCGACGAGGCCGTGGGCCGGGTCATGGACGCCATCGGCGCGTACGGCTGGGACGCGGACACGGACGTGCTCTACACCACCGATCACGGCGAGTTCCAGGGCGACTTCGGCATGCTGTTCAAGGGGCCGTACCACGTGGACTCCCTGATGCGCGTCCCCATGTTCTGGCGGCCCGCGCCGTCGGCGGGCGCCACATCGGGCCGCGTCGCCGCGCCCGTCGGTCATGTCGACCTGGCGCCCACCATCTGCGCCATCGCCGGGCTGACGCCGGACCCGGAAATGCAGGGCGCGCCGTTGCCGCTCGACGAGGCTGCCGGGGCCGGTCGCGCCTGCACCTTCACCGAATGGCACGACCGCTTCGAGGAGACCGACGTCGATCTCGTCACCATGACCACGCGCGACTGGATCGTCACGGTCTACGAACCCGGCAACTACTTCACCGGCGAGGAGGGTGAGCTCTACGACCTCGCCAACGATCCCCGGCAATGGTTCAATCTGTGGGACGATCCGGGCTACCGGAAGGTCCGGGACGAACTCGTGGCGGCGCTGCGCGAATCCATGCCCGCGGGCCGCGCCGAACCGCTGGAGAAGATCGCGCCGGTCTGAGACGCGCCGCAACGCCAGGGAGGCCTCGACCATGAATCTCTACCGTCTGCTGCAGGAAGCCGAGGCGAAGGGCAAGCCCGTCCGCGTCGGACTGATCGGAGCCGGCAAGTTCGGCTCCATGTTCCTGGCCCAGTGCCGCCGGACGCCCGGCATGCACCTGCTTGGCGTGGTCGACCTGGCCGAGGGCCGCGCCGCCGAAAGCTGCCGCACCACGGGCTGGCCCGACGAACGGATCGACGCGATCGATCCGGCCGACGCGCTGACGACCGGCAAGACCTGGTGCGGACAGGACGCGATGAAGCTGATCGAGGCGGACGGTCTGGACGTGGTGATCGACGCCACGGGGCATCCGGCGGCGGGCATCCAGCATGCGCTCGCGGCCTTCCGCAACAGGCGCCACGTGGTCATGGTCAATGTCGAGGCCGACGTGCTGGCCGGGCCGCTGCTGGCGCGGCGCGCGGCCGAGGCCGGCGTGGTCTGCTCCATGGCCTATGGCGACCAGCCGGCGCTGATTTCCGAGCAGGTCGACTGGGCGCGCGCCATCGGCCTGGAGGTGGTCTGCGCCGGCAAGGGCACCAAGTACCGCCCGGTCTATCACCGCTCCACGCCGGACACGGTCTGGGATTACTACGGCCTGACCGCGGAACACGCCGCCGCCTCCGGCATGAACCCGCAGATGTTCAATTCCTTCCTGGACGGCACCAAGTCGGCGATCGAGATGGCGGCGGTGGCCAATGCCTGCGGACTGACGCCGCAGAGCCATGGTCTGGGCTTCCCGCCCGCGGCGGTGGAAGAGCTCTGCTCGATCCTGCGCCCGCACAATCTGGGCGGCGTGCTGGAGCACGAGGGCACTGTCGAGGTCGTCTCCTGCGAGACCCGCGACGGCGCGCCCGTGCCGAACGACCTGCGCTGGGGCACCTATGTCACCTTCAAGGCGCCGGACGAGTACGTCCGCCGCTGCTTCTCGGACTATGGCCTCGTGGTCGACGACACCGGCGACTATGCCGCGCTCTGGCGGCCCTATCACCTGATCGGTCTGGAGCTCGGCATCTCGGTCGCCTCGGTGGCGCTGCGCGGCGAGGCGACGGGTGCGACCGGCGGCTTCCGCGGCGACGTCGCCGCCACCGCCAAGCGCCCGCTGAAGGCCGGCGAGATGCTGGACGGTGAAGGCGGCTACACGGTCTTTGGCCGGCTGATGCGCGCCGATGAATCGCTCAAGGCCGGCGTGCTGCCGCTCGGCCTGGCCCACGGGGTGAAGCTGAAACGCGACATCGCCGAGGATGCAGCCGTCACCTGGGACGACGTCGAATTCGACTCCGCCGACCCGACGGTCGCCTTCCGCCGCGAGATGGAAGACGCGTTCCGGACCTGAACCGAGGCCTGCTGGGCAGCGGGATCAAGTCCCGCTGCGGGTCGGGGGTTTTCATCAACGTCGCGACAAATTCTGCCCGTCCCGGGACTCGATCCCGGGACCCATTTCAAAACGAGCCAGCCTTCTCCGACGCGCCTAGCGGAATTCGAGGCCCTCGAAATCGCCCTTGTCGCGCCATTCCTTCAGATACTTGAAATAGGCCAGCGCGCCCGCCGGATAGCCGACGAAGTTGAGCTTGTCCTCCGGCCCGCGCGGCTGGCCCTCGTTGTTGTAATAGCCGGGCGTGCAGTCGGGCCCGCCGATCAGCCGCTCCGGCGCGGTCAGCAGCAGCTCGATCCACTTCTGCTCCGCCTCGGCGGTGACCTCGACCTCTTCGGCGCCACGTGACTGCGCCTCGGCGACGATACGGCCGATGGTCCGCCCCGCCTCGGTCAGGTTGTGGGGCACATTGGAGATCAGGTTCGCGCCCTGGGTCGGCTGCACGAAGAAGGCGTTGGGGAAGCCGTGCGCGTGGATGCCGTGGAGCGTTCGCATGCCCTTCGACCAGTGCTCCGAGAGCCGCTGCCCGTCCCGGCCGGCAATGTCGAAGCCCGCGCGGCGGGTCCATTCGGTGCCGACCTCGAAGCCGGAGGCGTAGATGATGCAGTCGACCTCGTATTCCCGGCCCCGGGCGACCACGCCCTTCTTCGTGATGCGCTCGACGCCCTTGCCGTCGGTGTCGATCAGCTGCGTCGAGGGCTCGTTGAAGGCCTGCAGATAGGCGTCGTGGAAACAGGGCCGCTTGCAGAGCTGCCGGTACCAAGCCTTCAGCTTCTCTGCTGTCTCCGGATCCTGCACTACCGTCTCGGCGCGGCGGCGGATTTCCTCCATCTTCTCGAAGTCCGAATCCTCGTAGACCGCCATCATCTTCTCGATGGTCATCTCGCCCGGCGGCAGCTGCATGATTCTGGTGCGGACCCGGCGCGAGATCTCGGTCCAGCCGTCCCGGACCCAGTCCTCCGCCATCGTCAGCCCGCCCTGGTTGGCGGTGAAATTCTCCAGCCAGCGGTCCTGCCAGCCCGGCTTGGCGATCTCGCCGAACCAGTCGGGATCGATGGGACGGTTGTCGCGCACGTCCACGGACGAGGGCGTCCGCTGGAAGACGTAGAGCGTGCCGCAGGCTCGGGCGAGGTGGGGCACGCACTGCACCGCGGTCGCGCCGGTGCCGATGATCGCCACGCGCTTGTCGGCGAGGTTCTCCATCCGCGGGTCGGCCGGATCGCCGCCGGTATAGGCGTAGTCCCAGCGGCTGGTGTGGAAGCTGTGGCCGTCGAAATCCTCGATGCCGGGAATGCCCGGCAGCTTCGGCACGTGCAGCGGACCGGTGCCCATGCCGACGAACCGCGCAGTGAAGCAGTCGCCGCGGCTGGTCTCGATCGTCCAGACCTTCGCCGCCTCGTCCCAGCGGATGTCCTCGACCTCGGTGTGGAACAGGGCGTGCTCGTAGAGGCCGAACTGCGTCGCGATGCGCACGCAGTGTTCGCGGATTTCCGGCCCGTGCGCGTATTTCTCGCTCGGCATGTGGCCGGTCTCTTCCAGCAGCGGCATGTAGATCATCGAGGCCGTGTCGCACTGCGCGCCGGGATAGCGGTTCCAGTACCAGGTGCCGCCGAAGTCGCCGCCCTTCTCGATGATGCGGACGTCATCGATTCCGGCTTCCTTCAGCCGTGCGCCGGTGACCAGCCCGGCGAAGCCGCCGCCGATGAAGGCGAAGGTCACGTGATCGGCGACCGGCGCCCGCTGGACGAAAGGGGTGTAGGGATCGTCGGCATAGTGCGCGAGCTGTCCCCTGAGCTGCAGGTACTGGTCGTTGCCGTCGGCCCGGAGGCGCTTCTCCCGCTCCTCGGCGTAGCGCCGCTTCAGCGCTTCCTTGTCGATGACGGGAGCGGGCGTGTCGGCCATGGCGCGTTCCTCCGGATCTGTTCCGGTTCCGGCATAGCCCCGGAGTGCGCTGAGTGGCAAGCGCAGAGGCCCGGGTCAGGGCCGGGTCATCAGTCCTGGTCCGGATTGCGCAGCAGGACCTCGCGCTTGCCGACATGGTCCGCGGCCGAGACCATGCCCTCTTCCTCCATCTGCTCGACGATGCGGGCGGCGCGGTTGTAGCCGATCTTGAGCTGGCGCTGGACGAAGCTGGTCGACGCCTTGCCCGAGCGCGCCACGACCTCCACCGCCTGGTCGAACAGCGGATCGTCCGACGACCCGCCGCCCTCGCCGGTAAAGCCGTCGCCGTCGTCCTCGGGCTCCTTGGTGACGTCCTCCAGGTACTGGGGACGTCCGGTCTTCGCCAGCCAGCGGGTGATCTTCTCCACGTCGCCGTCGGAGACGAAGGGGCCGTGCACGCGCACGATCCGCGAGCCGTTCGGCATGTAGAGCATGTCGCCCTGACCCAGCAGCTGCTCGGCGCCCTGCTCGCCCAGGATGGTGCGGCTGTCGATCTTGGAGGTGACCGAGAAGCTGATGCGGGTCGGGAAGTTGGCCTTGATGGTGCCGGTAATGACGTCCACCGACGGGCGCTGGGTGGCCATGATCAGGTGGATGCCGGCGGCCCGCGCCATCTGCGCCAGGCGCTGGATCGCGCCCTCGATGTCCTTGCCGGCGACCAGCATCAGGTCGGCCATCTCGTCGACGACGATGACGATCTGCGGCATCGGCTCGGTGTCCAGCGGCACGTCCTCGTAGGCCGGCTCATCGGTCTCGGGGTCGAAGCCCGTCTGCACCCGCTTGGACAGCGTCTCGCCCTTCGCTGTCGCTTCCTTCACCCGCTCGTTGAAGGCGGCGATGTTGCGGACGTTCAGGTCCGACATCTTGCGGTAGCGGGATTCCATCTCCTTGACCGCCCATTTCAGCGCCACGACCGCCTTCTTCGGCTCGGTGACCACCGGCGTCAGCAGGTGGGGAATGCCCTCGTAGACCGACAGCTCCAGCATCTTCGGGTCGATCATGATCATGCGGCACTGCTCCGGCGTCATGCGGTAGAGGAGCGACAGGATCATGGTGTTGACGGCGACCGACTTGCCCGAGCCGGTGGTGCCCGCGATCAGCAGGTGCGGCATGCGGGCCAGGTCCGCGAAGACCGGCTCGCCGCCGATGTCCTTGCCCAGCGCCAGCGCCAGCGTGCCCGGGTTCTTCTCGAACGCCGCCGAGGCCAGCATCTCGCGCAGATAGACCACCTCGCGGGTGTTGTTGGGCAGTTCGATGCCCAGCGCGTCGCGTCCCGGCACCACGGCGACGCGGGCGGAGATGGCGCTCATCGAGCGGGCGATGTCGTCGGCCAGCCCGATGACGCGCGAGGACTTCGTGCCCGGGGCCGGTTTCAACTCGTAGAGGGTGACCACCGGACCGGGGCGGACATCGGTGATCTCGCCCTTGACGCCGAAGTCGTCGAGAACGCTCTCCAGCATGCGCGCGTTCTGCTCCAGCGCATCGGCGCCGGCGCGGGCGGGATAGTCTTCCGCCGTGGGCTCGTAGAGCAGGCCGAGCGGCGGCAGTTTCGGCTCCTCGCCGTCCTTCGCGCCGAGGTCGAGTTCGGGCTCGCGCTCCTTTGCCGCGCGTTGGCCGGGCCTGGTGCGGGCCGGCGTCGGTGCGACCCGCTGCGTCTTCGTGGCCTTCGTCTTCTTGGGCTTCGCGGTCCGGCGCTCCGAGACCGTCTCTCTTTCGTCTGCGGCATCGTCCCGGCCGGCGTCCGTCCCGCGGCGGCGGGTCAGGCCGCCCAGCGCCGAGAAGGGCAGCGCCATCCAGCCCGGCGGCACGGCGCTGGCCCAGGCCAGTCCGGCAAAGGCGAAGATGGCCAGCAACGCGCCTGTGGCTGCGCCGGCCCAGACCGGCGCGCCGTCGATGAAGGCGGCCATGCCGGCGCCCGCGGCGCCGAGCACGCCGCCGAAATGCGCCGGCGGCGCGGCGAACCAGGGCGCCAGCGCACCGAGCCCCATGGCCCCGCCGCAGGCGGCGAACACCGTCACGGCGCCGCGCCAGCGCAGGGCGGATGCCGGCCGGTGGGCGATGATGCGGAGCGCGTGACAGAAGGGTACGGCCAGCACGATCAGGGCGATCGGGCCCGTGAGTTGCAGCATCAGATCGGCAAACACCGCGCCTGCCGGACCCAGCAGGTTCGCAGTCTCGCCCGCCCCGGCGCGGTTCCAGCTCGGGTCCGCCGGGTCATGGCTGGCGACGGCGACGATGGCCGCCAGGACGACCGCGGCCAGAACCACGCCGGCGAGTTCGACCAGACGCCGGCCGAGGAAGCGTTTCAGTTCAGGCGCGGCGAAGGAGATGCCGGTTCTGCTGGCGGTGGATCCGGCCATGGCGGACTACTCCATCAGTTCGGAAATCTTGGTGAGCGCGTCGGCCACGGTCTCGCGGTCGTGCACCAGGGCGACGCGGACGAAGGGCCGGCCCGGATTGCCATCCGCCTCGTCGCGGGCGAGATAGCCGCCGGGCAGCACGCGCACGCCCGTGCGCTGCCAGAGGCGGGCGGCGAAGGCCTCCCCGTCGCCGACGTCGAGCCAGAGGAAGAAGCCGCCGGCCGGGCGGGCATAGCCCTTGCGGTTACCCAGCTTCTCGTCGGCCAGATCGAACAGCGCGCGGTAGTGGTCGCGGGTCTTTCCGACATGCTCCTCGTCGCGCCAGAGCGCCGTGGAGGCAGCCGCGACCGGGTTCGGCAGCGGCGCGCCGCCGAAACTGCGCAGCTTCGCATAGCGCGCGACCAGATCGGGATCGCCGGCCATGAAGCCGGAGCGCAGACCCGGTGCGCTGGAACGCTTGGAGAGCGAATGGAAGACGACGAGATTGCGGAACCGCCCGGGCGTCGCCGCCGCGATCTCCAGCCCGCCCGGCGGCGGCGTTTCGTCGTAGATTTCGGCATAGCACTCGTCCAGCGCCAGCACGATGTCGTGGGTGCGCGCGATCTCCAGCGCGCGGCGGAGATAGCCCGCGTCGGCGATCGAGCCCTGCGGATTGGCCGGCGTGCAGATGTAGAGCAGCGCCGCGCGCTTCAGGACGTCCTGCTCCAGCGCCTCGAGATCGGGCAGGAAGCCGTTCGCCGCCGTCGCCGGCATCAGGTGGACCTCGGCGCCGGCCATGGTCGCGGCGCCCAGATAGCACTGGTAGAAGGGGTTCGGGACCAGCACCAGCGGTCGGGTCGCCGCGCGGACCGCGGGCACCACCAGCTGGGCGATGTTGTAGAGCCCTTCGCGCGTGCCGTTGAGCGGCATGATCTCGGTTTCGGCATCCATCGCCGCGCCACCGGTCAGGCCATAGCGCCGGTCGAGCCAGTCGGCGATGGCGCGGCGCAGTTCCGGCGTGCTGTTGGCCGCCGGATACTTGCCGAAGCCGGCGGCGTCCTTCGCCAGCGCGTCCATCAACAATGGCGGCGGACCCAGCTGCGGCTCGCCGAGCGCGAAATTGAGCGTCGCCCCCCCACCCTCGACGCCATCCAGCAGGTCCCGCAGGCGCTGGAACGGATAGTCGGTCAGCAGATCGAGGCGGGCATTGGTCATCGAAGGCCGGTCGCGCGAATCGGTGGAGACAAAAGACTCAACCAGATTAGTTGGTTGAGAACAATTCCGCAACTGACGCTTCAATTGTTGCGCGGCAACGGCGAACCGCTTGCCAGCACGGAGTAATCCCCCTCCCCGGCCCTCCCCCTTGGACAAGGGGGAGGGTGCGTCCGCGCCAGCGGAGGCGGGAGGGGGTCGAACCGATCATCAACCGGAAGCCTGACGCCTGCGCTACGCGCTCCGCCCCCTGGCGTGGAAGACGAAGCCCAGCAGGTTCATGAGCAACTGCGCGGCCAGAAAGGCGGTGGTGCCGTCGCGGTCGTAGTCGGGCGCCACCTCGACCAGGTCGACGCCGACGATCTCGCCCCGGCCGGCCAGCCCCTGCAGGAACTCCAGGATCTCGTAGTAGAGGAAGCCGCCATGGCTGGGCGTGCCGGTGCCCGGCGCGATCGAGGGATCGAAGCCGTCGATGTCGATGGTCAGGTAATAGCGCCTGTCTGACGGCACCCGCGCCAGCACGCCGTCCACGCCCAGCTTCCTGAACTGCCGGACCGAGAGGATGTCGGAGCCCGCGGCCCGGGCGGCCGCGTAGTCGTCGCGGTTCGACGAGGAGACGTTGCGGATGCCGAGCTGGCTGAAGCCGGTGACATGCGCCATCTCCGAGGCGCGCCTGAGCGGATTGCCGTGGCCGTAGCGGACGCCGTGGCGTTCGTCGACGAAATCGAGATGGGCGTCGATGTGGACGATATGCACCGGCGGCTGGTCACCGAAGGCCCGGATGCAGGGGATGTGGACCGAATGGTCGCCGCCGAGGACCACCGGCAACGCCCCGGCGTCCAGGATGCGCCGCACGCCCGCCTCGATGTTGTCGTGGCTTTTCGTGGTATCGGTATGGATGATGTCGGCGTCGCCGATGTCCACGATGCGCACCCGATCGGCGGGAAGGTAGGTCACGTCATCCTCATGATCGTAGGCGCCGCCATGGCCGAAGGAGAACAGGGTCGAGGCCTCGCGGATCGCGCGGGGGCCGAAACGCGCGCCGGCCCGGTACTGGGTGCCCATATCGTAGGGCGCGCCGAAGACGGCGACGTCGGCCTCGATCCGGTCCCAGTCGAGGCAGACGGGCTGCCTGGCGAAAGTGCAGTGCCCGACGAAGGGCAGGTTGAGCCGGCCGGAGTCATAGGCGTTGCCCGTCATCGAAGCTTTCTCCCGGTTCTGCTGGTCGCGGCCATGGTCGGCCTTCTCGCCCTGCTGCCGCAAGCCCCCGCCCGTGCCCAGGCCGTCGATGTCGCCATCGTGCTGGCGGTCGACGTTTCGGCCAGCGTCGACGCCGGCGAGTACGGCCTGCAGATGCGCGGCGTCGCCGAGGCGATCGCCCACCCCGCGGTGATCGACGCCATCGCGCGTGGCGAGTTGGGCGCCGTGGCGCTCTCCCTGGTGCAATGGTCGTCGGATGCCGAGCAGGCCGTGGTGGTCCCGTGGACCCGGATCGACGGCGCGGCCTCGGCGCAGGCGCTGGCCGCCCGGATCTGGTCGGCGCCCCGCGCCTTCCGCTTCCGCGGCACGAAGATCGGCGCGGCGCTCCGGTTCTGTTTCGACCATCTCGACCGCGCCCCTTTCCCCGCGGCGCGGCGGGTGGTCGATCTCTCGGGCGACGGCGTCAACCGCGGCCCGCCCCTGCTGCGCGAGACCAGGGCGGAAGCGATCCGGCGCGGAATAACGATCAACGGCCTGCCGATCCTCAGCGACGAGCCGCGCCTGGGCCAGTACTTTCAGGACTGGCTGATCGCCGGCCCCGGTGCGTTCGTCATCGCCGCCGACAGCTTCGAGGCCTTCCGGCCCGCCATGGTGCGCAAACTTGTGCGTGAAATCCGGGGCATGCCGATGGTATCGAAACGCTGAGGAGGACACCGTCCATGCAGATCGAACTGAGCCCCGGGGAACGGGCCCTGCAGCAGAAGGCCCGGGAAATCGCACGGGACGCCATCGCCCCGCGCGCGGCGGAGATCGACCGCACCGAGGCCTATCCCTGGGACCACGTGAAGACCCTGAACGACGCCGGGCTGATGGGCCTGACCATCCCGAAGGATCTGGGCGGCCAGGGCCGGAGCTTTCTCGACGCCGTGCTGGTGATCGAGGAGATGGCAAAGGTCTGCGGCGTCACCGGGCGCATCGCCGTGGAATCCAACATGGGCGCGATCTCCGCCGTCCTGACCTACGGCACGCCCGAGCAGCGCCGTATGGCCGCCGATTTCGTGCTTTCGGGCGACAAGCCGGCGATCTGCATCACCGAGCCGGAGGCGGGCTCGGCGGCGACCGAGATGACCACCCGCGCCGAGAAGCGCGGCGACCGCTGGGTGCTGAACGGCCGGAAGCACTGGATCACCGGCGGCGGGGTCTCCCGGCTACACCTGATCTTCGCCCGCGCCTTCGACGAGGACGGGAGCGAGCTCGGCATCGGCGGCTTCATCGCCGTGCGCGAGGAGGACGAAGGCCTGCGCATCGGCAAGCGGGAGCCCACCATGGGCCTGCGCGGGATCCCGGAGGCCGAGGTGATCTTCGAGGATCTCGAACTGCCGGAATCCCGAGTGCTGATGCCGCCTTCCGGCTTCCGGCGCGGCTTCGCGGATCTGATGAACGCATACAATTCCCAGCGCGTCGGCGCCGGCACCATGGCGCTGGGCATCGCCGCCGGCGCGCTGGAGCATGCCCGCGACTACGCCCTGGAGCGGGTCCAGTTCGGACGCCCCATCGCCGAGTTCCAGGGCCTGCAATGGATGCTGGCCGACATGGCGATCCAGGTCGACGCGGCGCGGCTGATGCTGCAGGGCGCAGCCCGCAGCCGCGGACCCGGCGGCAGCCCCTTCCCCGATCCCTATTCGGCCGCCCAGGCCAAGGTCTTCGCCTCGGAAATGGCGATCAAGGTGACCAATGACGCGCTGCAGGTCTTCGGCGCGAAGGGCTATTCGCGCGATGCGCCGATGGAGCGGATGGTGCGCGACGCACGCATGTTCACCATCGGCGGCGGCACGGCTCAGGTGCTGCGCACGGTTGTCGCCTCCGGCCTGCTCGGCATGAAGCTGCCCCAGACCCGCGACGGCTATGCCGGAAAGAACTCGCCGCCGCCGAAGCAGGCGGCGGAATGACCATCCGTCGGCGCCCTCGGGCTTGACCCGAGGGCCCAGCGATCCGAAGAACCGGGTGCCCGGGTCGAGCCCGGGCAAGCCGTCATTCCTCTATGTGCGACGATCCAACGACCGGTGAAGCCTCCATGACCGACGCCCTCGACCTCGCCCGCGACCTGATCCGCTGCCCGTCCGTGACCCCGGCCGAAGCCGGCGCGCTGGACTGCCTGGAGGCGGCGCTGAAGCCGCTGGGCTTCGCCTGTCACCGCCTCACCTTTTCCGAGGAAGGCACCCCGGACGTGGAGAATCTCTACGCCCGCTACGGCGCCGAGGGGCCGGTCTTCTGCTTCGCCGGCCATGTCGACGTCGTCCCCGTCGGCGACGCGGCGGCCTGGCGCCACGATCCCTTCGGCGCGGAGATCGAGGACGGCCAGCTCTACGGCCGCGGCGCCACCGACATGAAGACCGCCATCGCCTGCATGGTCGAGGCCGCCGAGCGCGTCATCGCCGACGGGTTCACGGGCTCGATCGCCTTCCTGATCACCGGCGACGAGGAAGGCCCGGCGATCAACGGCACGACCAAGGTGCTCGACTGGATGGCCGCGCAGGGCGAGACCATCGACGCCTGCCTGGTGGGCGAGCCGACCAACCCGGTGGCGCTGGGGGAGATGGCCAAGATCGGCCGCCGCGGCTCCTTCTCCGGCCGGCTGGTGGTCAACGGCACCCAGGGCCACATCGCCTATCCGCACCTGGCCGACAATCCCCTGCCGCGGCTGGTGAAGATGCTCGACCGCATTGCGGCGATCGACCTGGACGAGGGCAACGAGCACTTCCAGCCGTCGAACCTGGAGATCACCACGATCGACGTCGGCAACACCGCCTCCAACGTCATCCCGGCCAGCGGCCAGGCGTTCTTCAACGTCCGCTACAACACGCTGCAGGACGCCGCCGGGCTGGAGGCGAAGATCCGCGCCGCCTGCGACAGCGTCGGCGGCGACTACACACTCACGGTGCGCAATTCGGGCGACCCGTTCCTGACCGAACCCGGCGATCTGACGGCCAACCTGCACGACGCCATTCTGGCCGAGCTTTCGGTCGAGCCCGACCTCTCGACCACGGGCGGCACGTCCGACGCGCGCTTCATCAAGAACGCCTGCCCGGTGGTCGAATTCGGGCTGGTCAGCCAGACCATGCACAAGGTCGACGAACGCTGCGCCGTGGCCGACATCCCCAAGCTGACCGCGATCTACGAGCGGGTGCTGCGGGGCTTCTTCGGGAAGGGCTAGCGCAGGCGCAGACGCAACTGCCCGTTGTTGTCAGCGCCCCAACGCCGCATCGAACCAAAGCGCTCCCAATAAACTGACAATTCTATCTATCACTATTTATACGAGCCGATTTTTTTTGCCTGTCTGTTAAATTCAAAACCTTTCCGAGCGTTGAATAATCAAACAATGCTCCTTGAATATTCGCATTCTTCATGTTCACATTATCCAAACGACACCCGGTGAAGTCCGCATTTTGCAGATTTGCGCTAGAAAGATCTGCATTGGAAAAATCGGAGTTTTCAAAATTGCCTCGCTGTAGCGAAGTTGATTTCATTACTGCCCCGCTAAACCTACATGAAAGAAATGTTCCTGCATACAAGGACGCACCAACAAAATTTGAGTTCGAAAAATCAGACTCATTAAATTCACAGTCACGGAATGATGAATTCTCTAAATTTGCTCCCCTGAAAGATGATTTTCTGCCAACTGCATACCTACATTGAACTTCTAAAGCCTCCAATTGTCCGAAATCCGTGCCATCAAGAACTGTGTATCGCAATAATGATCTGTTAAATTTTGATTTCCAGCATTTAGAATTTGAAAGATTGGAATGTTGCATATGCGCATTTGAAAAATTTGTTCTGTCAAATGCAATTCCAGAGAGCTTTGCGCCTCGCATTTGCGCATTTGAAAAATCCGAATCTTTCAGATAGGCCCTAAATAAATCTGATTTACTTAGTACGGCCCCAGAAAACTGCCCCCCTTTTGCGCCTACGCCTCGCAAATTGCATGCCGTTAGTCGTATAGGCTGATTCGTAGGGTCGTTTTTTGAATCCCGCCTTGCCAGAACTCGAAACGCTGCCTTCGTTTCGAGAACTGTATCTCCCTCGACATCTCCGTCCTGTATTAGGTGCAAACTAGATCTCGACTTAATTAGAGCCACCAGCGTCTCCATGACAATCCAATGATATTTACTCTGCTCAATTGAAATTTGCTCCAGTGTATATATACCACCTGAAGAAGACACTCCATCATGAGAAAGCAATTCTATTGCCTTTGTAAATCTTTCGGATTCAAGGCGGGATTCACTTAATTTTGCTTGAATAGTCGCCGATCTAGAGTTGTTATGAAGAGAAATTGTCCTCCAAATAAGAAACGGGAGGCCAATAATGCCGAAAATAATTATCGATATATCTCGAATTTGTGCACTATTTTCAAAGAACTGGACTAACATGCGATACCCTCTCTGCCCCTACGCCGCCTCGGGCATGGGGATGTCCATGAGGTCGGGCTGGACCTCCTCGATGAAGCGCCGCGTCTGGTCGAACAGGTCGGCGTCGCCGTCGCCCACAGGGCGCAGGATGAACTTGCTCGCCCCCGCGCCGACATACTCGCGCAGCCGTTTCAGGATCGTCGCGGCGTCGCCGACGACGAAGTAGTCCGAGGGATCGCGCTTCAGCCGCTTCGAGAACCGCTCCATCTCCTTCGCCACCGCCGGGTCGTCCGGGCTGCCGAAGCGGAAGGGGAAGCCCGCGCCGAAATGATCCTCGGGCACCGCGCGGCCCTGGGCGATGGCCGTTTCCCGGATCGAGCGGATCACCGGCGCGAGCTGCGCCGGCGTCTCGAAGGCGGCCTGCCAGCCGGTGCCGTATTTCGCGGTCCGCTTCACCGCCGCGGCGGTCGAGCCGCCGATCCACATGGGGATGCGCGGGTTCACCGGCGTCGGCGAGATGCGCGCGCCCTTCAGCTGGAAGAAGCGGCCGTCATAGTCCACCGTCTCGCCGCGCCAGAGCCGCATGATGATCTCGAGGGCCTCGTCGGCGCGCGCGCCGCGGCCGGCCAGCGGCGTGCCCGTGGCCTCCCAGTCCGGGGCCAGCTTGGCGCCGATGCCGAAGGCCGGCAGCAGCCGCCCGCCGCCGGAAATGAAGTCGATCGTCGCGCACTGCTTGGCCAGCAGCACCGGCTCCCTGAGCGCCAGCGAGGCGACGTTCATGCCGAACTTCAGTTTCTTCGTCCGGCCCGCGATGGCCGCCAGTACGGTCATGGGCTCCAGGTGGGGGCGCGACGACGCGATGCGGTCGGACTGCCAGAAGCTGTTGACCCCGCCCGCCTCCAGCATGTCGATCCAGTCCCAGAACGCCGCCGCGCCCGAGAAGGGCAACTCCCCGAATCCCAGTCCCGCTCTTACCGGCATGGCGTCTCTCCCCGTTCATGGCTGGCCTGTGGCCGCGACAATCTCCAGAATAGTGGCGCGGCGGATCGCATTAGGCAAAGGGGAGGCCGGGGAGATGGCGCTGAAACTGGCGGAGAAGACCGAGTTCGGGTTCATGGGGCGGATGGCGGACCGGGAGGCCGCAATCGCCACCGTGAAGTTGGCCGAGGACAACGGCTTCAGCTCGATCTGGCTGGGCGATCACATCGCCTTCGCTGTGCCGATCATGGACCCGCTGCTGCAACTCGCCCAGGCCGCCGCGCTTTCCGACAAAGTGACGGTGGCGACCGGCGTCTACCTGCTGGCGTTGCGCCACCCGACGCTGACGGCCAAGCTGACCTCGACGCTCGACAATCTCTCGGGCGGGCGCTTCATCTTCGGGACCGGCGTAGGCGGCGAGTTCCCCGGCGAGTTCGCCGCCGTCGGCGTGCCTCACAAGGAACGCGGCGCCCGCGTCTCCGAATCCATCGAGGTCATCCGCAAGCTCTGGACCGGCGAGAAGGTGAGCCACAAGGGCCGCCACTTCGACATCCCCGAGACGCAGATGCTGCCGAAGCCCGTGCAGCCCGGCGGCCCGCCGGTCTGGGTCGGCGGGCGGTCGGGCGCGGCGCTCCGGCGCGCGGCGCAACTCTGCGACGGCTGGATTTCCTATGTCGTCACCCCGGAGATGTTCGCCGAATCGCTCGCCACCATCGAGCAGGAGATGGAGAAGGCCGGCCGGACGGTGGACCGCTACGGCACCGGGCACCTCTACTTCTTCCGCATCGACGACGACTTCGACACGGCCTGGGACAAGGCGACCCAACACCTCACGCGGCGCTACGCCATGGACTTCCGCAAGCCCGCGAAGCGCTACGCCGCGCTCGGCACGCCCGAGCAGGTGGCGGAGCAGATCCGCGCCTTCCACGCCGCGGGCGTGCGCCACTTCGTCATGGACCCGACGGGCCCCGACGGCGAGGAGATGGCGCAGCTCGAACGCTTCGCGAAGGAGGTCCGGCCGCTGCTGGGCGACCTCTGAAGAAGCCAATCCGCGTCGCGCCCAAGCGTCTTGACAGGCGCAGCCCGCCGGACCTATATCGCGCGCTCGGCGGCGGGGTAGCTCAGTCGGTTAGAGCAGCGGAATCATAATCCGCGTGTCGGGGGTTCGAATCCCTCCCCCGCTACCAACAAAATCAGATAGTTACGGTCTTTTATCTAGCCGGAGATTTGAAATTCAAGGCAATAGGTAACAGCATAGGTAACAGTAGCCAAAAGCGGCTTCCAACCATCGCTGCAACCGGCTTTCGGCCATCTGAAGGAGCATGTCGGAGCGGCATCACGAAGCTCGATATTGAGCAATCCGGAAGTGAATTTGTGGCTCTGATACCATCGTCGGTTCAACTTCAGTAACATGGCGGCTGGCGCCAGATTGAGGAGAGGACGATGGCCGAGCATCCCCATCCCGTTGATATCTACGTGGGAAGCCGCATACGGCTTTGCCGGACACTCAAGGGGATGAGTCAGCAGAAGCTCGCCGAGGCTCTGAAACTGACGTTTCAACAGATACAGAAGTACGAGAAGGGCACAAACCGCGTCGGTGCGAGCCGACTTTTCGAGATGAGCCACATCCTGGATGTGCCGGTCTCCTTCTTTTTCGATGGCGCGCCGGTTGCCGACGCGGCCGAGACAGAAGGCCCCGATGTCGATGAGAATGCGATCCCGGCAGAAGACGCGGAGAAGCTGTTCCGCCGGGAAATCCTGGAGTTCATACGTGTCTACGATCGCATTCCCGAACCGGCGGTGCGTCAACGGCTCTACGCGCTCGCCAAGACCCTGGCACGCCCGGAGTAGCGTGGGGAGACAAGTGGATTCCGGCCTGGCTCACGATCGCTTAGTTTCTCACAATGTCCCCTGAACAAGCGAAGCTCCTCGCTGGCTCAATCGAATTTCTCGAATCAGGCACAGCGGCACCCGATATTCTGCGGTTCCTAGCCTGGCTCGGTATCGCCGAACCGGAAGTGCTGGATGACGCCGAGGATTTTCGGAAGCTCCTTCGTTTCGCTCAGGGACTGCACCGGCTCTTCGAACTGCCCCTGCCCGATGCGCCCGGCCTCAGCGCCTTCGGCGCCGAACTCGATATCGCCCGGTGGGCAGAAGGCGAGAGCGGCATTTTCGGGGTCTCGGGCGTCGCAGAGAGCCGCCTGGCGGCATTCCGCGCCTGCATCGCCGAAGCCGTAGAATTCGTCAGCCAGTACCTGGGCGGAGATGCGGCAGGACACTTGCGGATCTGCAGCCCGGAGCCCGCCGTGATTTCGTTGACGCAAGGCTATGCTGACTGGTCCGACGATGGCCCTGTCGCGACGGTGCCGTTGCCGGATGGCGGAGGAGCGACGCGGCGCTTTCCTGCGACCCTCTGCTATCGGAATGCCAACCTGCCGGGCCCTGCCCCGCTCCATAGTCTCGGGATCGGTTGCGGATCGGGCGCGACGTCGGCGGCGGCGCTGCACCATGCGCTGTTCGAATGGATCGAACGGGACGCGATGGCCTTGTGGTGGCTTGGCGCCCTGCAAGGTCGGCCCGTTGCGCTCGAAACCCTGGCGCAGACGGAGATGGCCGGCATCGTCACCCGAGCCCGGCAGGGGAAGCAGACCCGGCGGACATGGTTCCTGGATATCTCGACCGACATCGGTGTGCCGGTCATGGTGGCGCTTTCCACGGATGGACACGGAAACGGTTTCGCCTACGGCTTCGGCGCCGGAGCAAGCACAGCGGCTGCCATGAAGGCGGCCTTTCTCGAACTCTGCCAGATCGAACTGGCCGATCGGATCGTCGCCGCAAAGCGGCACGAAAGCGGCGACGACAAACTCAACGACACCGACCGCATGCACCTCCGGCGACATAGCGAAATTGACGCTTCCTGGGAGATTCTGCACCCGGGTGGGGCGCCACGGGATCATGTCGCGCAGGCCGATCCGGAAGCTGCCCTCGCGGCGGCCGGTCTGGATGTTCTGACCCTCGACCTGACGCGCGGCAACATCGGAGTACCTGTCTGGCGAACCTTTGTACCCGGTCTGCAACCCATGCCGTCGACCACCGAGCTGCCCCGCCTCCGCGAGGCGCAGAAAGCAGCCCACGGCCGTGTTCACAACCACCGGGCCATTCGCATAGTCTGAACCGAGGGGACTGTGAGGGGGAGGCGTCGACGTGCCCGATGGAGACGGCGGCAGCGGACCAACGATGAATGGGGCGATGGCGCTGCGAGCCGAACTGCTCGGGCCGCCGCGCTTCCTCGTGGGGGAACGAGTCCTCGACATCCGCCTTCGAAAGAGCAAGGCGCTGTTGGCTTTCCTCTGCCTCAACGCCGGCGAGCGTCAGAGCCGTTCGCGCCTGCGGACCCTGCTCTGGGAAGACGATGACGAGAACCGCGGGGCCGTGTCTCTTCGCCAGACCCTGTTCAACATCCGCAAGACGCTTGCGGACACCGGTTTCGACGGCCTCGAGGTCACCAATGAGCATCTGCTACTGCCGCGGGCTCAAGTTGTCACCGATGTCGAGCTACTGACGAACGCCGTCCGGCAAGGCGATTTCGCCGCGGAGAAACTGCGGGGCGAGAAGCGCCTGGCGGATCGGCTCTGCGAGGGCCTGGAGAATGTTGGCGAAACGTATTTCGCCACGCTTCGGGCCGAACGCCAGATCATCTACTCCATGCTGCAGGAGCCGCTGGAGCGCCACCTGACGGAAGGGGCGCAGAATGGCTCGGAGGTGGCTGCCGCCCGCGCATTGCTCAACCTGGATCCCAGCCATGAGCTGGCATGCCGCAGGCTGATGGCGGACCGCGCGACAAGAGGCGACGCCGCCGGAGCGATTGCGATCTACAACGAGCTCTGGTCGGTCCTTTCGGAAGAGTTCGACACCGAGCCCTCGGTCGAGACCCAGTCTCTTCTCGCTCGGATCAAGCTGGATCGCTACACATCCGATTTCATTCCGCCGATGACCGCAGAGGCGAGCCCGCGGTCAGGCTCCACCGAGATCGCGGCGCAACAAGGCACGCCCTTTGTCGACCGTGGACCGGTGATCGTCATGGGCCGATTCGAACTTCACGGCGAAACCGATGCGCGTCCCGGCCTGGCGCAGGCGCTTCGCCATGACCTGCTATCCCGACTGATCCGGTTCCGCGAATGGTCGGTGTTGGACCAGGTGCCGGCAGGGGGACTGCAGAAGACCGATTCAGTCTTCGAACTTACGGCATCGATCCAGCACGACGGCAACCTGCTCGGCGTCTCCATCAATCTGAAGGAACTGCAAACCGAACGCTTTCTATGGAGCGAATACTACGGCATTGGCCGCGATGACATCCTGGAGCATCAGGCGGAACTGGTTGCGCGGATCGCCCTGGCGCTGAATGTCCACATCTCCGCTGACAGGCTGGAGCGGATCGGCACCATTCCGAATGTCACGCTGGACCTCTACGATCGCCTGCTTATTGGCCAGCAGCTCAATTTCACGTGGGACCGGGCGAACTCCGACCGAGCCGCCGACACCTTCCGCGGCCTGATCGAGGAGAAGCCCTTCTTCGCCCCCGCCTACAGCGCTCTGGCCCAGCTCATCAATTCCCGCCACATCATTTTCCCTGGCGCTTTTCGCAATTCCGAACAACTGGAATTCTCGAACCATCTGACAAATGTGGCGCTCAGACTGGATCCGCTCGATTCGCGCTCCCACCTCTGTTCGGGATGGTCGCTGGCGTTGCGTGACCGGTTTGACGAGGCCTACCAGGGCTTTCGCATGGCCTACGAGCTGAACGAAAACGATCCTTGGACCGCCGTTTCGGCGCCGGCGGGCTTCTGTTTTTGCGGGGATCTCGACCGCGCGGCCCGACTGGCGGAACGTGCGCTTGACCGCGGACTGGTCGCCTCGCCGCTCCAATGGAGCTACCAGGTCGTGATCTGGTTCTCCTGCGGCGACGATGCGAGGGCCATCGAAGCTTTCGAGCGGTCGGATGGCGGCTTCTTCGGCGTGGAGGCCTGGTATACCGCCGCACTGGTCCGCAGGCGCGAATTGCGGAAGGCGCGACGACAGTATGCCAATCTGATCGAGCGTATCCGTCAACGCTGGACGGGGCAGCCAAATCCGACGTTCACCGACGCCGAGACCTGGCTGGTTCAATGCTTTCCGATCGGCGACCCCGCGACGCGCTCGGCCTTCTTCGGCGCGCTGAAACAGGCCGGCCTGCAGGCCCCCGAAGCCCTACATGCAGATTGAGATGGTGTAATCGGCCACGCGGCTGAGGAAAAAATCCGTGTGGGTCAGCGCTTCGTCGCCACAGACCATGTCGGCATAAAAGGGCGGAACCTGGTAGCGGGGGCCGCTGCCCTTCTTGTCGCGCTCGGCGAACCGCTCCAGCGAACGGGTAATCATCTTCTTTGGCGGCAGGCGCAGATAGAAGATTTCCTGGTTGGGCTGAACGACGTGGATCGCCTTCATACGCGGCGGCACGCGAGCGATGTCGGGCTCCACGATGGATTTGAATTCCTCGAGCGATTCCGGCCACGGCTTGCGGTCCATGGCCCAGTCGGCGATCAGACGGCCAAACGCCGTATAGTCCAGGATTTCCAGGCGCCCGAATTCGCCTTCGAAGTCATCGGTCATTGTTTCCTCCTGCCGGAAGGTCGCTCTCAGATAAGGGGAAGCGAGCGCATGTCGAACACGCGGTCATCGACACGCATGTGCTGCTCCACCCACAGGATCAGGTCGCTCATGGTCGCCGGCACGCTGTAGCCGAAGACTTCAAAGGCCGCTTGGGCGAGATCACGGTCCTCTTCGTGGTCTTCGAGGGCTCTGTAGAAGGTCTCTGCCAGCACGATGGAGCCAATCGGCCCCAGCCGCTCGCCTTTGTGTGCGCCGGCGGCTTCGATGAGGAAGTAAAGACCCGGCGGCGGATTACCGACAAACTCCTTGACGATCTCGTCATCCGCCGCGCCGATCCAGTTCCTGAGTGCAGAACGGCGAATCTCCTCATCCGAGATCCACGGTAGTTGCTCGGCCAGTTCCGGCGCGCGCTTCTCGATCAGCTGCGCCAGGGCGTCGATCTTCATCACATCCGAAATGGCGGAGCGGACGAGGTCGCGATAGGGCAGACCTCCGGGCTCCGGCGGGTCGCTTGCCGGAAACATCTGCTTGTCGTGGAGCGCGGCCACGTACTTGGGCGAGATTCGCCGGGAAAGCTGTGGCGGAGAATGGGCCCCTTTGAACTCGAAGAACCTCGACCAGCGCACGATCCAGTGGACGCCGAGGGGCGTACGGCGAGGCACGCGGAAGGAGGTGCTCCGCATGACCTCGGGGAGGTTGTGCCGCGTCCCCTCGGCGAACTCGTAGGACGAACGCACCATGGCGTGTCCCATACGATAGGCCGCATTGATGAACTCCGGCGTCAGGACGCTTCCCTCGGGAGGGTCAAGGATGAAGCGGCCGGGGTCGTCGGATCGCTCGTAGTGGTGCCGGACGAGCGGGTCGAGCAGGCGCGCCAACAAGTCCCGCCGCACAATGTTCCGAAACACATAGGTGAGAGCGGCTCGTGCTGTGGCGAAATTGTTGGCGCTGTCGAGCGGATCGGAGGGCTTGTCGTTCCACTCGATGCTGTCGATTGCGGCATTGTGAGCGAGCTGAAATAACGCCGTCATCTGCGACAGGATTGAATGATCGTCGTTACGCTCATCGGCCACGAGCGGGCAGCCATACTCCTCGCCGAACCTCACATTGCGGATACGGCCGATATCGCGCCTGGGCGAACGGCTCGTGTCCCGTGACCAGTCGTCGACCTCGTGAGATACACCGTCCAGCCTGAATCGCGTTCTCGGCCAGTGGATCGCGTTCGGCCCGCGGAGATCCGACGCGTGTTCGAAGGCGACAGCGTCGAGTTCCGGGTTGCGGCCGTAGATGGTCTCCAGCATCAACGGCCGGCCGCGGACATTTTTTACCGTTGCGGGATCGCGGAGCGACGGCGCGGAGTTGTCGCTCATGAAGAGGTCGTGGCTGGCCATCTGCGCCAGGTAGGTATAGCCGGAGGGGATGTTGGGGTTCCCACGGTCGATGCCGTCCGGCCAGTCATACTCACGTTCCATGCGGTCGCTGAGCAGGCGGAACAACGCCATGGTCCGTGCCACGTCCATCTCGCCGGGATGGTCCGGCTTCTCCACGCCCACATAGATTTCGGGATTGGTCGCCGGCCCGGAGCCCGGGCCACCGTTCCTAGCCGCCGCCTTCTGCAAATGACTGCATGCGTGCCGTCTCAGGCTCGTCGCGCCCGTCGCGCTGTGCATCGTTCAACCTCACGCCCTTGATCGGGACCGAGGTTGAACGGCCGGCGTGATTTCTGCGTTATTTCCCCGATTGACGCCCAGCCGCTCTTGGAACGGCGCGCGAGAATTCGTCTATATGTGTCATCCGTGGCCGGCGGGCCCCCTTTGCGGCCCAACTGGAATCAGCCCGAAAGCTCGCATGAAACCCGGACCGAAGACGGGGCGAAGTCCAGCATCGCTTCGATCTTCACGGCCGAACTTCGAAAACCAGGGCAGAACATAGCTCACTCGCCCGTCCGGGCCTTTGAAACTCTGCTTCGAATTACCTCTCCGCTGGGCAACAAGACGTCGCCGATTTCCTGCTTGTTGAACGGCGTGTCCATCCAGCGGAGCTCGACAAAATCTGCCCGAAGCCAGGGTGAGATGCTGCTTATCGAACTCTGACTGGATTTCTTGATTGCCACCGCAAAGGCCTCGGCAGCGATGGTACGGGCTGTCGATTCGCTGGGAGCTGATACATAGCAGCGCCCGCAATAGCTGCTGCTCTGCCAGAATGGATGGCCGCAATTGTCGGCCTTTGGATCGAGGACATAAACAGCCAAGAAACCCTCCCCCTGATCATGCCCTGTTACCGCGTGGCCAGCCACTAGTCGACCGTGAAAGCCGTCCGCACGGGCCTGTGGTGACCAGCCCCCAGCGATTGGTCCGGGTGGCGAGCATTCGCATCATGGTCTTTGGACTTCACCCGGTCTGCAGCGCAGAAAGCATGATGTCATTGTGTCAGCCAAAATACACCACTCGAGGATCCGCCGGCCCCGTCAGCCTAGCACCCCATGAACTGCCTTTCGGCGCATTCATGGGCCAGATGGGAGGCTGTTTCGATCTGATCGGCAGCCATCTGTTCCCGTGCTGCCTCCAGTGTCTCCAGAGCCTGGCCGGCCCCGTTCTTGGCGGCGACCTCGAGCCACATGGCCCCAAGCACTTGGTTCGGCTGCTGATTTACGCCGTTGAAGTAGAGAATCCCAAGGTGAAACTGAGCATCGGAGTGGCCGTTCTCCGCAGCCTGAAGATACCAGTAGACCGCCTCCCCCATGTCCTGAATCACCCCGTCCCCGTTGTGATACATGACCCCGAGATTAAACTGAGCCAGCGCGAAATCTCGTTCCGCTGCTCGGCGGTACCAGTAAGCTGCCAGCACATTGTCCTGCGCAACGCCACGACCCGCCCGAAAAAGCTGACCAAGGTTGTATTGCGCGATCACATGACCCTGCTCTGCCAACGGCTGCCATTCCTTGAATGCCGAGGCGTAGTCTCCTCGATCAATCGCGGCGGCTCCCTCCTTGAAACCGGATTGTGCGACACCCGAGGCCGCCCCAATGAGGAGAGCGACCAAGAATGACCGGGCGACAATACGGATCATTCATGCAACTCCCGTTTGAAAGGCGTGCGCCGCCGCCTGGCCGCCCCCTAGGTATCCGGCAACCAACCCGTGATGCAATGTAAGGGATATCGTACCCCTCTCGCGAGCCGAGCAAAAAAGCGGCAGCGAACCCGATTTGACTTCACTGCCGCATCCCGAAAATCAGGCGAGCTACTCCGGAACCAGGACGTTGTACCCGGCGCCGGCGGCAAACATGCCCTCAGTCAATGCGCCGTAGTGGGGACCGTCATATTCCTCGTACTTGTGGGGCTTCTCGGCAAGCGCCGTCTGCGGCGGTTTGGCTCCCGTGCCGCCTTCCATTCCGGTGCAGGCGGCCATGCCCAGAAAAAGTCCAATGCCAAGAAAGTTACAGAGACTGCGAATCATGGATTTCCTCCTTTTGTTGTTGTCTTGGGACATTTGGTTGCCTTCACAGACTCGCAACCTGGTTGCTCGTATCTGTCGCACATGGTCGAATGAGACGGATAATCGAATCCCGTTCGTTCGACACTGGCAGATAGTCAGGCGGCCGAAATGGCAACAAGAGCGAAGATCGGCTCTGCGCGACAGACATTTGCATGGGCGAAGCAGGGTCTCGGAGTTTCCGGAATATCTACAGGGCGCTTGAGTCGGCCCTTCCTGCATTCAGATCCCGGCCTGGCCGGCGGGGGTCGCAGTGTAGCCGCACCGCGGACCGGGCGTGTTAGGCTAATCACGACCGCGATTGTGAGCCTCCCCCATTGAATTGGTCCATCCTGATGTTTTGGAACAAGGAGGATCAGAGATGGCAAGGAAGCGTCACAAGCCTGAGGAGATCGTGGGCAAGCTCCGCCAGGCGGACGTCCTGCACAGCCAGGGCATGTCGATGGCGGATGCGATCCGGCAGCTGGGTATCAGCGAAGTCACCTTCTACCGATGGCGCAGGGAATATGGCGGCATGAGCGGCGATCAGCTGCGGCGTCTGAAGGAGCTCGAGAAGGAGAACGAGCGGCTGCGCCGGGCGGTCTCCGACCTGACCCTGGACAAGCAGATTCTGAGTGAAGCTGCGAAGGGAAACTTCTGAGCCCCTCGCGCCGCCGACGTTGCATCGATCATGTCCGCCGGCGTCTCCGGATATCGGAGCGCCGGGCCTGCCGGGTTCTCGGCCAGCACCGCTCCACGCAGCGCCATCTCCCGCGTGGACGTGATGACGAGGCCCGGCTGGTGGCGGACATGATCGAGCTGGCCCGTCAGTATGGCCGATACGGCTATCGCCGGATCGCGGCCTTGCTTCGGGAGGCCGGCTGGCAGATCAACGACAAGCGGGTCGAGCGCCTCTGGCGGCGCGAGGGGTTGAAGGTACCGGCCCGGCAGCCGAAGAGGCGGCGGCTGTGGCTGGGCGACGGATCCTGCATGCGGCTGCGGGCAGAACGGCCCAACCATGTCTGGTCCTATGACTTCGTCCACCACCGGACACATGATGGCCGGACCTTCCGGACCTTGAACGTGCTGGACGAGTTCACGCGCGAGAGCCTGGCGATCCGGGTTCGCCGGAAGCTCTCGTCGGTCGATGTGATCGACGTCCTGACGGACCTGTTCATTCTCCGCGGTCCACCGGCCTTCGTTCGCTCCGACAATGGCCCCGAGTTCGTCGCCGAGGCCGTGCGGCGCTGGATATCAGCGGTGGGCGCCAGAACGGCGTTCATCGAGCCGGGCTCACCCTGGGAGAACGGCTTTATCGAGAGCTTCAATGCCCGGTTCCGGGACGAGCTGCTCGACGGGGAAATCTTCTACACGCTGAAGGAGGCGCAGGTGGTCATCGAACAATGGCGCCGTCACTACAACACGATCCGACCGCACAGCCGTCTCGGCTACCGACCACCGGCCCCGGAGGTCATCATTCCGCCAGGCTGGCCGTCAGGCTCCGCTCCGCTTCACCAGCCGGCCGGCTTGGCGGCAAAGCCGCCCATGCACTAACATTCCACCCGGATCAATCGCTGGGGGCTGGTCAGGGTCGCATAGCCGCTGCCGAAGAATCTGCACAGGACGCCCGGTTGAAGCGCCATGATCGGAGAACCTGCACGCACGCCAAGGAACAATGCGACCCATGCATTCGCTTCAATGTGCAATTTTCGGCTTCACAGCTTCTGATCACCAACCTCGCCGTCAAAAACGGGCTGTCCTACAGCGCCGCCCTTTCAGCTAGTGGAGTACGTCACCTACCTGCGCCTCGCCGCATTCGATCTGACAAATCGCGCGATAGACGGTATCCCAGAACCGCCATCCTTCAAGATCGCCGATTTCTCTCAGCTCGAAGCCGAACATCGCGGCTTCTGTGGCAGCCGTCTCGCCGTATTGGCGGATCAACTGCAGAGCGGTGTACACAGGATCAGCATTGGACTTCATGATTTGACGAAATCAGCCGAAATCTAGAACCATGTCAATTGTCGATGGGAGGTGAATCGACTTGCCGTCAAGCAGGCCTGCAAAACGTCTGGAGAGGGAGGAGCTCTTGTCCATGAGCCGGGAGGCCGCGCTGCGCTCCCTGGACGAGGCTGAACGCGAAGTACGCGAAATCCATGAGCGCCAGCTCCACGCGGATCTGGCGTGGTGCAGACGGCGCCTGCATCGCATTAATCAGTTGCGAGACATCGTGCGTCACGGATCCTGACCTGCCGCTACAGCGCGCCAGAGGTGCTGGGGCGGTTCACATCCTTGGCACCGGCCTTCTTTGTCACCCTTCCCTACTGCAGTGCTGCTGCACGAACGCCCAGATGGCGACAATGATCGATACTCGCCCGACGATACCGTGAATGTCTTTTTAGCTCTCGCCCGGATACTCGTGCTTCGCCATCTCCCCTTCCGAGGCCATTCGTTCACCGGGTCCCCTCGCACCGCTCCTTGCACTACAACTCGTCAATTGCGTAGATGACCCGCTTCCATGTCCCGGTGCCCTCATTGTCTATCGCTGCCAGCCGCCCTACCGCACGCTCCAAGGACTCAACGTCTGCCCGTTGACCGCAGCGCCGCACCATCGGCCATGCGGTTCGCCAGATGCCGATGCCTGCAATCATCGGGGATTGTGCCACCATGTCCGACGCTATCAATACGATGCTCAGGCACTTTTGTTACGAGATCTCAATTTCAGTTATTCTCTGCCTTGAAGCCTCCGTTCAACAGGTCGTTGCCGGACCTATGATCGGCAAGATGCGACAAAACCGCACCTAAATACTATTGTGGTTCACATCCAGAGCATTATTTACGAAAAGCTTGGTGACCAACTTGAGCTATAGCCGCCGTCGAAGGCCTTCAGATCAACAGAAAGAATGAGTATTCATGGACAAGAACGACAATGCGAACGAAGCGACCAGCCGTCAGGACCTGATGGAGATGACCTCCGAGATCGTATCGGCCTATGTCGGCAATAACATCGTGCCGGCCGACGAGGTACCGGACCTGATCCGCCGGATATTCGGCGCCCTGGACGCTGCGGGCAAGGGCGAGACGGCAGAAGCCGCGGAACCGCAGAAGCCGGCAGTTCCGATCAAGCGGTCCGTCACGCCCGACCACCTGATCTGTCTCGAGGACGGCAAGAAGCTGAAGATGCTGAAGCGCTATCTTCGGACCAATTACGACATGACCCCGGAGCAGTATCGCGCGAAGTGGAACCTGCCGGCCGACTACCCGATGGTCGCGCCGAACTACGCGCAGAAGCGCGCCGAGATGGCGAAGTCCATCGGGCTCGGCCGCAAGGGCCGCCAGGCCAAGGCAGCCAGATAGGCTGAACCCTACATTCTTCCACTTCGACAGGCGGCTGGGAATGCGGTAGTACGCCTTCCGAGACCGTACCCACTATCTCAGCTTGCCAAGGCCCGCGCACGCACCCCACCACCGTCTGGATGAATAGAGGATGAGTACTGAATTTCACCGCCTGCTGCAGGATAGTTAATTGCAACATCGATTCAAAATATCACTGTCATTGGGCTTGGCACTATTTGCAATTTCTCATGCAGGTATTGCAATAGTATCATGGTTTAATTTGAATTTATGGTATATTCCGATACTTATTATCATTGCTTGGTTTGCTAATTTGTTTCGAGATAACGACATTCTCAATCGACTTGAACTTTCAGGTGGATACTATGTAAAATCCCTGACGCTTCTAATATCTTCTATATTTACAATTACTATTGTTTTCTTTTTGTCAAAATTAATTTATCATATTATTTATTAATCTGCTTAACTACCCTATGCTTTTTAATTTCTATTATCGACACTTTTCGCTTCTTCCTGAACGTTTATTCATTCTGATGATTGAACGCTAAGAGGAGAGAATCGGGCAAGCCTCGTCACACCGATGTACCGCACGGCCAAGGCATCTCGACCAGCAATATTTCTAATAGTTCCTGAATCAAAGTTCGAGAAGTGAGTCTGTCTGGGCCACCCACGATGCCATATGCCGCGTCATCGACTGCTTTCAGCCAGTTTGACGGCTTCAACTCTACCTCTTTCGCGGACACGGTCCGGTTCGAGAATGCGATTCGGATGAGTTCGCGGCATTCCTTCCGATCGGCATGCTCGAAGGATTTCGCCAGGTTCTGAGCCGTCCGGACCATGTTTGCGATCTCGTCCAGGACGCGGTCGCCATCCACGACGCGCGCTCGCAGCTCGCATATATGCCGCTTCTCCTCGAGCAGGGCACGTTTCCGGGTTTCGAAGTCCTGCTTTTCGATCAGCTGATCGATCAGCGCGTCGGTCAGGCGCCGGAGGCGCTCCTCGAGCCGCTGGAGCTGCATGTCGAAGCCAGCGGTGCGCTGGGCATATTGCTTCTCGTCTCTCAGAGTCTCGATCGCCCCGAGGAGCGCGTCCACGGACGCATCGCTCGGCGCCAGATGGCACAGGGTGGACATGATGGCCCGCTCAAGCCGGTCTTCCCGGATCATCGGCGTGGTGCAGAGCCGGGTATGGCATCGGTAGTAGACGTGCGCCTTCTGGCGTTCCGCGACCATGCACCTGCCGCAACTGCCACATTGAAAGAGCCCCCGGTATCGATGGTCGTGACGGGTGGATTTCTTCTTCCCGCGATCGGCGCGAACTGCCTGGACACGCTCGAACAGCGAGATCGAGATCAACGGCTGGTGGATACCTTCATAGGTCTCGCCGGTTCGGCGAAGCCGGCAGAGCCCGCAATAGAAAGGGTTGTCGAGCATCTTCTCGAGGCAGAGCTTGGAGATCGGCTTGCCGCCCCGGTTGCGAAGGCCGCGGCGCTCTGTCTCCGCGCGCAGGGCGTGCAGCGAGTATTCACCGCTGGCATAGAGTTCGAAGGTCTCTCTGACCAGGGGAGCGCGTTCGGGGTCGAGTGTCTTGGGCTTGCCGCCGCCATTGTTCAGGTAGCCGATCGGCGCACCGAACGGATAGAGCCCCTGCTTCAGCCGCCCCCGAATGCCCTTTCGGGTTTCTTCCCTGAGGTTGCGGATGTAATCGGCGGCGATGACGGCCTGGATATCGGCCGTGAGCCGCCCGCCGCGCGAGCGGAAGTCGAGGCTCTCGGTGGCGAAGTGGATGTCGATGCCGGCGTCGGAGAGCTCGCCGATCTTGGCCCAGTCGGCGAAGTTCCGGGCCGAGCGGTCGATCTTGTGGATCACGAGGCCCTCGGCCTTGCGCGCCTTCAGCAGTTTCAGCAGCTGCCTGAACACCGGCCGGCCGCTCTTGGCCGCGGTTTCCTTTTCCTCGAACCACCGCGTGACGGTGATGCCGTTGCGCTCGGCGAATGCTTCGATGGCGTCCCTCTGGGCATCGAGCGAGACGCCCTCCCCCTGCCGCGCCGTCGAGACGCGGACATAGGCAAAACAGGTTTTCATAAGTCGGTCTGGATTATCGGTTAATCGTCGCCCGGTTGCTCCGGCGTGATGTCTTCCTGCTTCCATGGCGCCTTGCCCTCCCGCTGAAGGCGCTCATACATGCGCTGGCAGAGCGCCAGATAGGCTTCGAGGCGGGGATCGAGGGGTTCCTTGTTCATCCGCCTATTGTGCACCGGGCGCGCGTGTCGACAGGTCTCCGCCGCGGGCGGTTTCCGCCGGTGAACCGGGGCGCCGGGTGTAGACGGTGAAGGGCTTGGACTGCCGGCCCTCGACCATGACCCGGGCGAAGCACTCGAAGTTGGCGAGGCCGATCAGATCGCGCGGGTGCACGTCGCCCAGCTGGTTGCCGAGGATCGGCGCATCGGCGGCGCCGACGCGGAAGATCATCATGCTGCCGGCATTGCCCAGGATCGCGGAGAGCAGCGGCCGCTCGAGCTGATCCAGATACTGATGCGCCAGAACGAGGCCGACGCCGTATTTGCGGAGCTGCGGCAGCATGTCGGCGAGCGCCGTGCTCGAGAAGGCGTGGAACTCGTCGGCATAGACGATGAACGGCCGCCGGTCCCCGAAGGCAAGGCTCGCGCGGCTGTAGCCCGCGTGCGCGAAGCCCGAGAGGATCAGCCCGCCCAGCACATTGGCCGTATCGGCGCCGAGCCGGCCGGTCGCGAGGTTGACGATGAGGTGCTGGCCCTCGTCCATGATCCGGCGGAAGCGGAGCGGTTGATCGGGCTCGCAGACGGCGCGCGAACCAGCGGATGCGAGAGGAAGGCACCGAGCTTGTTGGCGATGGGCGCGACGCCGTCGACCGCGCCCTTGTAGCGAAGCGCGGTGAACTCGACGGTCCAGAACGCGCGCACCTGGTCGTCGGTGATGTTGGCGACCATCCGCTCGCGCGCGGCGCTGTCGATGAAGAGCGGCAGGATGTCTCTCAGATCCGCGTCCGGCTGATCGAGCAGCGCCAGCAGCGCATAGCGCAAGAGATGCTCCATGCGCGCGCCCCAGGCGTCGACCCACTGCTTCTTCAGCGTGTCGATCAGACTGGAGGCGACCAGCGGGCGGTGCTCGACCGCCACATGGGTGAGCGGGTTGTAGCCGAAGGGACAGGCGGGATCGGCGACATCCCAGTAGATGTGACCGGTCCCGAGCGTCCGGCTCAGTTCCGAGGCCAGATCGCCATGGGGATCGAGCAGACAGAAGCCCGTGCCGGCCCGGGCGTCCTGCCTGGCGAGCTCGGCGATCAGCGTCGACTTGCCGGCCCCGGTCTGGCCGACGACGTAGAGGTGCATCAGCCGGTCGGCCAGCGTCATCGCGAAGGGCGCCGGGCCCGAGCGGCGGTGGGCCTCCCCCAGCGTGACGCGGCGACCGAGCGGGTTCATTGGCTCCAGCATGTCACGATCGCCGCTCTCCCATAGGCCCCGCGATCTGCCGCTTCGCCCGATGGCGGGGTTATGGGGATAGCGCGATCGATGAGAGACTGAGCCCCGGGGGAGAGCGGCGTTCTTCCGCCAACCGGCCACCACCCTCAACGCTCTCCCCTGGCCATATTCCGTCCAGGGCGGCCTCCCGCCGCCCGGATGCGCCTGACCGATGAAGTGGTCGGGCGTCTCCGGGCGACGACAAGGAGGCTGCCATGACCCATGACCAGACGAACAATACGACCGATGAGACGGAAGAGGCCCGGACGGCCCGCATCCGGGAGCTGAACGACCGCTTCCGGACCGGCGCCGGCGGCGCCGGCCAGGTGTTGATCACCGCCGGCATCGAGGGACTCGGCCCGGACAAGGCCAGAGCGGTGTACGAAGCGGTCCAGCGCTTCGACGACTTCACCGCCGACAACGATCCTTACGGGGAGCACGACTTCGGCGCCTTCGACTTCGAGGGCCGGAAGATCTTCTGGAAGATCGATACCTACGATCTCTCCATGACGATGATGTCGCCGGATCCGGCGGATCCCGCCGTCACCCGGCGCGTGCTCACCATCATGCTCGCCAGCGAGTACTGATGGTCGTTCCAACTCACCACCACCCGTCGAGCGATCGGCGGGTGGTTTTCTGTTGACGGTTCCTCAGCGCCACATGCGGTCGGCGATCTCGAGTTCCTCGCGGCCGCTGGCGTTGGCGTAGATCGCCGTCGTCGAGAGCGCCGCATGGCCCATCCATTTGGACAGCATGTTGAGCGGCACGCCCATGCGGATGGCGTGGATGCCATAGCCATGGCGCAACCCCTTGGGCGAGGCCTGGGCGCCCTCGATGCCGGCCCGGGCCATCACCGCCTTGATCCAGCGATAGCCGGTGGAGCGGTTGAGCGGCGCCGCGCCATGCCGCCAGAGCGGACCGGGACCGGCCCCCTCGCCTTCCAGCCCGTGGGTCTCCTCGAGCAGACGGGCGAGAGCCGCCGGGATCGGCACCTCGCGCATCACGTGCCGGCGGCGTTTCTTCAGGGTCCGGAACGAGATCACCCGGCCCTGGAGCTGCACCGAGGCCGGCGTCAGCTCGAGCGCCTCGGAGAGCCGGCAGCCGGTATAGAGCAGCGTCAGGCAGAAGCTCCGGACCTCCGGCGGGGCGCCGCCCGCCGCCGCCACGAAGCGCTCCCGCTCGGCGGCGTTGATGTAGAGGCGGCGCTTCCGATCGTCATAGAGCCGCATTTCCGAGGGCATGAGCCATGTATCCGTATGCACCATTATTGTGAGGTCTGAATTGGCGATGGCCCCCTCCTAGAGGGCCCGCGGCGGCTCTGCAACGGAATTGCCAATTCCGGGCGATGAGACGTGAAGCCTCGATATTTCAGTCGGTTATCGCACCGGAACCGGAATCGTAACGAAGCGGATTCACCAATGCAACCGCAAAACAGGCCGCCAATGACCATCGTACAATATTGGCAATAGTGGTGCAAAGCCGGCCCTGTGGACAGCACCCGGCGGCACGCGACGAACAGAGGGAGACGACACGATGAGGGGACGCAGAATGCGCCTGCCCCGGCTGGCCGCAACCGCGCTGATGCTGGGCCTGGCGCTCGCCGCCTGCAAGACCACCGGCGAGGCGAAGCCCGCCACCCTGCCCGAAGCGGCGGCGGTCCAGCCGCCCGGACCCGGTGTGTCCGCCGAACATGCGCGCTTCGCCGGCATCTGGCAGGGCACATGGGGCGAGAGCCTCGACGGCAAGCTGGCGGTGACGCGCGTCGGCCCCGATGGCTCGGTCGATGCGATCTACGCCTGGGGCGACAACCCGGGACGGTTCCGCGGCGGGCACAACTTCGTCAAGGGCAAGATCGAAGGCGAGACACTCACCCTCGAGCGCTTCGGCAGCGGCGCCGACATCTCCTACGAGATGCAGCCCGACGGCTGGCTCAAGGGCCACTACCACCGCCCGGGCCATGGCAACCGCGCCGAGGCGGAGGCCACCGGCCGGTTCGACCGGATCAGCGGACCGGAGGCTTGAGACAGATGAACAGGCAAAGCAGCAAGGTCATCGGGCCGATCGCCCTCCTCGCCGCGCTGGTGCTGGGCGCCTGCGTGACCGGCAGCACCGAGCCGCCCGAGGGAGCCACGCTCTACCAGAAGCAGCCCCTGCCGGTCGGCACCACCATGACGCTCCGCCGGAGCGAGGGCGGCAATGTCCGCACCTTCACCCAGACAGTCACCGGCACCGACATCTTCGAGGGCCGCGAGGTCATCCGCTCGGAGAACGACGACGGCACGACGAGCTTCTATGACAGGGAGACGCGCACCTGGACGGCGACGCTGGACCGGGACGGGACGGTCAAGACCTATATCGATCCTCATGCGGGCTATTACGACTGGCCGCTCTTCGTCGGCAAGTCGTGGCGGCCCTCCTACGCCTTCCACGATGTCGCCGGCGGCAACAGCTGGTCCGGCATCGCCCCGTCTCTCGAGGTGGCCGCGATAGAGACGGTCACCGTCCCGGCCGGGACCTTCGAGACACTCCGCATCGAGAGCGGGCCGGGCAACAATGTCGGCTTCGAGGCGACCTACTGGTACGCGCCCTCGATCGGCCTGATCGTCAAGTCGGACTGGGCGCGGACCACCAACCACTACCAGGGTCCGGGCGGCGCGCGCGAGACGGTGCTGGTCGCCTTCGAGAAGCCGTCCGGCCCCGATGTGGAGCTGATCGAATGAGCGGGCCAGGGAGGCCGTCCCGGATGATGACCCGGCGCGCGGCCCTCGTCCTTGTCGCAGGCGGCGTGCTTCTCGCCGCCTGCGGCCCCACGGCAGAGGAGATCGCGGCCTATCAGCCGACGCCGGTGGAGGTGGCGCTCTCGGACGGTCTTTACCGCGGCGAGTGGTTGCGGGGGCAGCTTTACGAGATCCGCTTCGACCCGGCCGGCCCCGACCAGCGCGCCATGATCCGGGTCATCGACGCCGACACGAACCGGACGGAGTACAACATGCCGGCGAAGGTAGACGTCGCGGGCAACAAGGTGACGCTCCGCTACACCGAGTTCGACCGGACGGACCATCTCAGCTTCGATCCCGAGCGCAATCGCCTGGAAGGCCACATCGTCTTCAACGGCGAGCGTACCCACAGGCTCTGGGCCGAACGGGTGGAGTAGCGGCGCTGGTGCCGGGCCATGCGACCCATAGCGGGAGTGCGGAAGCGGGCGGCCCAGGGGCTGCCCGCTTCCTTGTTGTTCAGGTCTCGTCCGTCGTCTCGAAGAGATGGCCGACCCTGGCCCAGAGGTCGGCTGTCTGCAGGCGGCCCGTCTCGGTCACGGTCCGGACCGGGAAGGCCAGCCAGCCGGGCAGCCAGCCTTCGGCCTTCGCCCGGCCATTGGTCCCTTCGGCGAAGTCCCCGATGATCGCCTTCCGCGTCTTCAGCTTCTCCGAGCGGTTGGCCTCGGCCACGCGCTCGCCGGCGATGTCGGCCAGCATGGCGTCAACGACCGCCCGGTCCCGCAGCATGTCGACGAAGACGCTATCCGCCGACCAGTGCTTCTTCATGTCCACGGCCAGATGGTTGCCTGCAGCCTCGACCATGGCGCTCCCGGCGGCGAGGGCTTCGGCCATGGCGAAGGCCGCGATGCGCAGGAGCTCAGCCTCGCCGAGTTCGAGCAGATGGGCGAACACTTCCGCCGTACCGTAGCCGTCATGGCCGGGCCGGACGACATCGCGGTCCGCCGCCGGATCGCGGCCCAGAAGTTCGAGCACCGCCTTGCGCTCGCTCTCAAAGGCCTGCTGCGCCCGGCTCCCGGCGATGCTGGCGGCAATGGCCTCGCCCCGGCAGGCCTGCGGCTCGGGCCGCACCAGCCAGTGGCCCGAGGACGCGATCATGTGCGCCACGATAAGCCGCAGCGCCACGTCGGGCCTTTGCAGAAGCTCGGCCCGGACCGCCGCATGGCGGTGAAGATCGATATAGTTCTGCATCGCCTGCGTCGCCTCCGGACGGCGGGCGGCTTCGGTGTCCGTCGCGCCTTCGGCATCCTCGCCCACCATTGCGGCACGGGCGCGGCGCGCTGCCTCCCGGCGGCCGAGATAGCCCTCATGGCATTCCACGTCGCCGCGCCGGGAGACGGCGATGAAGACCTTGCCGCCGTCCTCTTTTGCGACCACCTCATGCTCCCAGTTCCGGAAGTAGTCGCCCGGCTCGAGCACCACGACATCGGCCCAGCCCGCCTCGATCAGGGCGTTGCGCTTTTCCGCGATGGCCCGGTTCTGATGTTCCCAGAACAGCGCCGCATCGGCGAAGAAGCGCTCCTCGCCGAAGAGGTCGGTGACGATCTCGCCCGGATAGTCATCGAGATCGAACAGCGCGACCTCAACGGGGATGGACTGGCCGCCGAAGAGCCACTGGCGCAGCTGGTGGCCGCGCGGCTCCATCTGTTCCGGATCGTCCAGGAGCGCCATCCACGCCTTCTGCTGCGCGGCGCTCGCCATCGTGAGCAACCGGACGGTCGCCGCATCGATCCGGTCCTCGCGATAGGCGGTGCGGATGCGCGGCACGAGATTGCCGAGAGCCAGGCGGCGCTCCACCATCCGCTCCGTGATCGCGAACATGGCGGCGATCTCGGCAACGGACCGCCCGTTCTTGCCGAGCCGGACGAAGGTCTCGTACTGGGTCATCTCGTCGGGTGCGAGACGGGCGAAGTTCTCGATCAGCGAGGCCTCGAGCGCCTCCGCGTCGTCGCCCGCGGCCATGACCGCACAGGGCAGCGCCTCGATGCCGCCCGCTTCATCGGCGACCGCCCGGGCCGCGAAGAAGCGCCGCCGTCCCGCGACGATCTCATAGTGGCCGTCCGTCTTCGCGGGCCGCACCAGCAGGGGCTGGAGGACGCCATGGGCGCGGACGCTGGGGAGGATGTCGGCGATATCGGGCTGCTTCCGGCCATGGCGCATGTTGAGCTTCGAGACCTCGAGCTGTTCGATCGGGATGTGCTGCAGTTCCATTTTGGTGTCGTCTCCGTTTGCGGTTGGGTGATGCGCCCCCGGCCCGCTCCCGACAGGTGACGGCGAGCGACCGGCGCAGAGCGCGCGAGCCACCCCCGGGGCGAAGAAGCTCCTCATGATCCGGCCTCATACGAACCCCATGGAGAGCGCCCCGGCCATCCAACCGGCTCGGTGCGGTCCTGTGGTGTCGCGGTATCGGCAACGGCCCTCTCCTTCTTCGCCCCGTTCCCCCGGCAGGCGGGGTGGGCGGCGAGATCGCCCGGGAGGGCCCGGCAGAAGGGCGGGCCGCACCCGAAGGGCCGGAGCGCAGCGGCGGACCTGGCGCGCAGCGCCAAGGTTGCGGGCCGCCCTGATGGGCCCAGAAGGGCGCGCCGGCCGCACCGCGCCGGAGGAACCGACAAACCTGGCCGCGCCGGCCCGAACGGGCGCGGCGGCCGGTTCGGACCGGAGGTCCGCCTGTCTTCAGCGTCGATGGCCAAGGGGCCGCCGAAGGTGGGGAACCGGCTGGGAGTCCAGAGCACACGGATCATGGCCCCAGGGCGGTGGGGATAACCGGCGGGATGGCAGCGTCGGCGCCGCCGGGCGGAGACCGTATATATCGGAGCGCGGCGGCCTGGGCGCGATGGGCCGGGATGGCAGGCGCCGGGGACTGGACAGGGGTCGCTCGCTTGCTAGCCTGAAGGAACAAGAGATCCGACGCTGGTGGACCGGCGGAGGTTCACCGCGAGGTCGGAGGCGCGAGGGTTCCACCCTCGCGCTTTCGCCGTCTCTGTTCTCGCGGTCGAGCCTTCGCCAGTCGCCATTTGCGCACATGGCGGGGTCATGTGGGTTGGGCGGCGGCGGTTAGAATGGACGGGTTAGCCGTTCATTTAAGTTCTTTCACACCATGCAAAACGAATTATCCCTCGACCTCCGTGTCGCTCGCCGGCAAGCCGGCCTTACCCAGGCCGATTGCGGCCATCTGCTCGGTATCGATGCCTCCCGCGTCTCCAAGATCGAAAAAGGCAAACGCCAGCTTCTGCCGCTCGACATGTGCGCCCTGGCGCTGATCTACGGCCGTCCCATGGACAGCCTCTACGCCCCGCTGATCCGTGAGGCCGAAGTGCGGATTGGCGAGCGGTTCCCGACCCTGCCGGCGCCGCCCAGCCGCTGGGCGGGCACCTTCAACCGCCAGCAGACGCTGTCCGCTCTGGCCGAGAGATTGGAAGCCAGTCAGCGGCGCATCCATGGCGGCTAGGCCGGAGCGGCTGATCGCCGTCGCGGTCTCCTCCGACGGCATCGCCGCCGTCTGCCTCGTCGGAGGGAAACTGAAGAACTGGCAGCTCTGGCGCCCCGCGCCCGGCCGCGAGACAGAACTCCGCTCGAAGGTCAGGACGCTCGTCGCCGAGTTCGGTCCCGATATCATCGCGACCGAAGATCCTCATCTGGACTGCCGCAAGCGCGGCCGGAGCTACGCATCGCTCCTGGCGCTTGTCCAGGATGCGCAGGACCAGCCCGCCCGCCACATTCCGCTGCAACGCATCCAGCTCTACCGGAACCAGATCGAGGAGGCCCAGGCGCTGGTCGGGCGGTTCACGGAAATGGCGGCCTACCGGCCGAACCGGGCAATCCCCGCCAACACGCTTCGGAGGTATTTGCTGTACTTCGAAGCGCTGTCCTACGCGGCGCGGGTCCTGGACGCGCCGCGCCAGGGAGATGCCGGATGAACCGGGATCCCCTGGACAGCTCACCTTGGGCCGGGCTCGACGGCGATTTACTTCGCGGCCCTGGCCTGCCGGCCTTTGCGGCCGAGACCGATCGATTTCGCCATCTCCGCGCGCCGTTTCGCGTAGTTCGGCGCCACCATCGGATAGGCGGCCGGCAGATTCCACTTCGCGCGGTAATCTTCCGGGGTCATGCTGTATGGGGCCGTGACCGCTTGGGCAGCAGCCGCTCATATGGCGCTGACCAAGACGGCCACATTGCGTTCGCATCTCCATCCGCATTGGTTCAGAAGAACCGGATGGCAGCCCGCAAGCACTGAAATTTTCTCAGGGCTGATCAATTCGAAATGCATCTACGCCGTTACCCAGCCATGATTCATCCAGCAAATGGAGCATGGGCGCTGGCGGCCGGAACACCGGTCCGAAATCCCCGATCGTCGTGAACAACAGCCAGGGGGCATGCGCGCCGGCGATGTCCGCAACTTTCAGCATCCGCGCGATCTTCCGCTCATCGGTCCCGACGACCAGCACGATCACCGGTGCGGTCAGCTTGAGGTGGTCCCGGTAGAGCCCCCCACCAACATAGGCCCGATACTGCGCCAATGAGCGTTGCCAGCTCTTGCGGTTCCAGTTGCTTGTGGTCATGGGTTCGGTGCCGCGGTCGGCCTCGACGAGGAAGAAGCGGTATCGCGGTCCGGCATCGGTCAGGTACTCGAGCCCGAAGAGCGCATCGGGAATGAGGTCCCTGGATACGGTCTTGCCCGATTTCGGGTCCTCGATCGGGGTAGGGAAGCGCAGCTGGGCCCCTGCCCTCTCGAGCACCCGCCAGCCCGGTATGAACTTCAGGTCCTCGCGAGCCAGGGTCGCCAGCTCGATGGAGGCGGTAATGCAGGCGGTCATGAAGCCATGCAGCCAGGGGCCCGAGGGCCGCGTCGCATAGGGTGAATGGAGGCCTGTTTCCTTCAGCGCCGCAACCGAAGCCTGAGTCAGATCGTAGACAAGCTGATTGTAGCGACTGTCGATCGTGCGGAACTGCTGCAGGGGCCGTGAAAGATAGGTGCCGCCATGACGGGTTTCGGCTTCGTTGAAGAGGTCCGTCAGGCGCTCCCTGGCCCGCTTCTCGTTTATGTACTCGCCTGCCGAGAAGCCGTGCAGATATGAGGACGGCAAGGGCCCGTGCTCGTGGATCTTCCGGAACCACAGGAGATCACGAGGCTGCGGACTGATGCGCTTGCCGGTCGAGATCGGCCGCAACCGCTTGCGGCGCTGGATAGCGTCAAATCCGGGCGCCGGCTCCGCCATCTACCAGGTTGGCGTCGCGTCGGTGGCCGATGAGCTCTCAGCCGCGGGTTGCGGAGATGCTGCCTCCGAAGTGTCCTTGACCTTCGCTTTCCGGTCACTCGCCCCGGCCGCCTCGACGCTCGGCCTGCCAAGTTCAGAATAGTGCACCGCGTAGCGCGCCCGCATGCGCTCCTGAAGATGGCGCCGGGCCTCGGCGGACATCTGCGCCCGGGCTTCCAGTTCGCCGAACGGGAAGGACAACGGCAGCGCGTGGCTGGTGGCGCCTCGCACATAGGCGGCAAAGCTGCCCTTGGGCTGGTTCTCGATCAGCGCCGGATCGCAATGGAGCATCGGCGCCAGGGCGCGCGCATCCTTCGCCGAGACGCCGCCGGCGAATTTGATCGCCGTATTGGCGGCGAAGGCTTCCTGCAGCTTGGGCTCAAGCTGTCCCAGATACTGGTGCGCGAGCACCATGCCGACACGGTACTTCCGCGCCTGACTCAGGATGATGCCGATATTGCGGTCGAAATAGTCCGCCGCCTCGTCGATATAGACGAAGGTCGGCATGCGTTCCTTCTCCGACAACGTCGCGCGCTCCTGCGCGGCCTGGGCGATCATGGCGATGAAGAACCGCCCGAAGATCTCGGTGCCCTGCTCCTTCAGGAGATCCTTCGCGGTGTTGATCAGAATAACCTTGCCGGCGTTCATCTCCGCGAAGAGGTCCAGCTTCGATCGCGGATGGGAGAACATCCGCTCGAAGGTCTGGTTTTCCAGGATGCCCCAGAGGCGGCGGAGCACCTGCTTCTTCGTCTGCTCGAACTCCTTCGACGTGAACTCGGTCTCGAAGAAGTGCCGCGCGGTGCCGGTCAGCTTCTCGATGTGTCGGGCGAACCTGACCTCGCTGCCCGGCTCCATCAGCTCGCGCAGCGTATGGATGGTGGCGTCCGGGATATGGAGCATGAGACGGGTCACGTACCGGAAGATGACGCTCTGCTTCTGGGTCATCTCCGCGGCGAGCAACGAGCCCAGGACGAAGTCGTAGAGTTCCAGGATGGAGTTGGTGAGCCGCTCCCGCTCCAGCGGCGCATAGCCCTGGAGCCGTTCGATGCCGACGTCGAAGAGATTGAGCGAGACCGGCCATTCGACATCGGTCGGGTCGATCACGACAATCCGGTCGGCAAGCGCCCCGCCCCCTGCGAACTCGCCCAGTCCGGAGATGGTACGGATAAGATCGCCCTGGCTGTCCAGGACCACCACGCTCCGCTCGCCGCGCGCCACCGCTTCGAGATCATGGCCGATCAGATATTGCAGCGTCTGTGTCTTGCCGTGTCCCGAACCGGCGACGATGTGGTGATGCTCGAAGCGGGCTTCGGTCGGGATCGTGAAGGGCAGCTCCTGATCGAAGAGCTCGAGCAGCGGCGTGCCGCCGAGATAGGTTGCGGCCAGTTCCGCCGGATCGCCGATATCCGACTTCGACGGCATCTTGGGCGTGCGTTGAAAGGTCCGCGGATCGGCGGCCGGATTGCCGCCCGAGGCCGCCACCAGATTGCGTTCCAGCCGGGCGACGTGCCGGGTGAAGAGCCCGGCCTCCGCCAGTTCGTCGGTGCAGATGGCGGCGCAGACGGATTCCGTCAGCCGGCCGACATCGCCGATGCTGCGGATCAGCGGAGCCGGGGCGGGAATGCCGTTCTCTATCTCGCTGTCGGCCGAGAGCGCCGGACAGGCCTCGTGAAGCCGACCCACGATTTCGGCGAAGGTGTCGATCAGCAGGGATCGGACCTGCGGGAGATCCTCCAACAATTGCCGCTGGGCGTTCAGTTCATCGCGCAGCGCCCAGAGCTCGGAGACCGAGCCCCGGTCCTCCCATCGGGGCTCGGGGAACTGGAACAGACCTTCATAGTCGAAGGTCCTTTTGATAAAGCGGAGCACGACCGCGCGCTGAGGATGATCGTCCGGTAGGTCCAGTCGGGCCAGGACGTCCGATGTCAGCTCCTCGATCAGAACCTCACGCCCTTCCGGCGAACGCAGCCCGTGGCGGCGGAACAGGCCCTCGACGCGATCGAAAAGCTCCTGGGTCACCTGCAGATCGCCCGGCCGGAACAGCCCGTGGATGAAGGCGTGCGTCCGGGCGGCGAGGTGGAGCGGCATCAGAGCCCTCTGAGGATGACCTGCCGGGCCTCGTCCTTGGGCAGCGGCTCTATTCTGTGGCTCTCGGTGCCGTCCCAGTGTTTGGCGCTTTCCATGACCTGGCGGAGATAGCCGGTGATGGTCTCGAGCCAGGCTTCCTTGCGGGCCAGCTCGATTACGCTCGGGCAGCTGAAATGCCGCCCGTGCAGCAGATCCTTGACGAAGATCGTCTCGCGCTTCTCGTGGAAATACCAGTAGCCGGCGCCGATGCCGCCTGCGAGCCCCAGGACGACGCCGATGGTCGTGCCGATGAAGACGGCAAGCAGGCTTCCCACCACGAAAAAGACCAGCAGCCCGATGATTCCCGCATTGCGAAGCAGCTTCGGCTGGATCGCGGCAATCAGAATTGCGTCATCAAAGCGGTAGCGCTTCACGAGTTCCTGCTCGCCCGCCTCAAGCTCGACCTTCGCCCACAGCTTGAACTGAACCTTGGCGAGCTTTCCCTCCGTCTGCTCGCGCCTGAACAACAGGTCCATCACATCCCTCCCTCATAGGATGCATGTATTGGAGTCTCTTCACGCAAATCCCGTCAAGATGAAATTTCCCTCATCAAGGGCAGAGAGACACATAAATACGCGCACCGGACATTTGCGGCAGCCTCTGGGCCTTTTCAGCTGGCGGTCAAAGCGCATGAAGTCGCGGCGTCGCAGGATAGACGAGGGAGAAGCCATGCTCGTCAACGAGCATCCTTGTACGGGGACCGGCAGGATAGTGTCCCGGGGGATAGAGAAAGCCCCTTGCCTCAAGACCTCCGATCTGAACTTGAAGTCGCCGAATGGAATTGCCGCGGCGCGTGAACATGGGGGATGTGCCGATGCATATCAGTGGCACTCAGTTGCGATGGCCTCCCGCCTTCTGGCCGTGGTTCTCGCGGCCGACACGCACCGCAGAAGCATGTCGAGCGTTTGATATCCGGGCTTGCGCACCGGAAGAGAGGATGAATGCCGGCGCACTCCTATGCCGGCCCGGCAAGGTCGCTCTCGGCGCCGACAACTATTCAAACCCTGCATGTGCCCAAGGTTCGGCCGCTGGCAAATCTGCCATCCGCGCCAGGTTCGCCAGGCGCCATTCAAACGTGGCGCCGTCGCTTTCGGTTCACAGCGGCCACCAACCTGCCCCCAGCCGCTTCGTCGGCGAGCCCCCACCTACGATTGTCCAAAACTCCATTGCGATGCTCCAGTCAGGTGCGTCACCACCCCCGGCGAACGGGGCGCCACCCCATGGTCAAAGTGGTCGGATCCCCCAGGCGCCTTGTTTTGCCCTATCCGAGTTCAGGGAGCGACCGAGCCCGAGATTCCGCAGAAGCCATTGCTGGTCGCCCGAAATCGCGTGACGACCGTTCAAGGTGGTGGGCTGGGAATTGGTTGTCTATGGTGGAAAGTCATTGCAGGGTCGGCCGCGCAGCCACGCCAACCGCGCATCAAGACAAATGTGCTCTCGTTCCGATTGTGCGATAGCCATTCGCCAGACGACAACCGGCACCCGCCGCACTTGGGTCCTTCGATCATGGCCAACGCAGAGGGTCGGGCAGACACGATTAAGGAAGGGAGGTCGCGGTGACCTGGGCGCTGATCGTGGTTTTTCTCAACGCCAACCAGATTTGGGACACAGGCATGCGAGCCGACAGTCTCGAGGGGTGCTCTGACGTCCGAGCCGGGATTGTCGAGCAATACCGCCGTGACGGCCAGAGTATCTCAGGGGCATTCCAATGCGTGCCAGTGCATGCGGAGGCCCTTTCGCAGGGGCAGCCCGCAGGTGATGAATAGCAATCGTTTATGCGCGCTCAACCGCTCTCGAGCGATCTCCCACCCGCTGCGATTGTTGACAACACTGCTTCAGCAATCGTCAAATGGAAACGGCATTGGAACGAAGCTGATTGAGGGAGGGCACGCTGATGGTCAGGGACGCCGTTTGTATCTGCACGGCCGCATTTTTCATTCTCGGTAGCGCGCAGTCTGTCGAGGCCGGCATCGAAGAGGCGGAGAAACTTCAAGCCGCAGGGGATCACACAGCTGCGTTGGAAGAATATGTGAGCACTGGCGGCGAGGGAGATGTGGAAGCAAGCTTCCGCGCCGCGCAGATGTTCGAACGCGGCGAGGGCACACCAGAACCGCGCCTGGAAAAAGCAGCAGCCTGGTATCAGGTGGCCGCACGCGCCGGCCATCTGACGGCGCTGACGGCATTGGCCGAGATGTTTGCTGACGGCCGCGGCGTCGATAAAGACAGGACACAAGCGTGGGCACTGCTGGATATCGCAGCCCGGAAAGGCCACACCGACGCAGCGGCGAAGCGTGACAAACTGGCTGAGGCAATGTCTGAAAACCAATTGGCCGCGGGGCAACGTCGTGCAGAAAAGATCGCACCAAAATACATGAACTAGCGCCCTTTCTTTTCCGTGGCCCGGGGCATTCGCATTCGTCGCCCCTGTCGCCACTTTCAGGAAAGAGGGGCTCAATGGCCGCCTAGCTGGCTATGAACAACTGCTTCGTGGCGCCGCGCGGGTCGGAGTTCGATACGCAACCAAAAATTGACCCAATCGGTGCCGCTCTATTCACATGGCCGAATCACGGGAGATGACGCTGGCCCCAAGTTCCGGCAAACGCTCCCGCCGAGATGGATCCGGCCACATCGAAGCCCCCCATGCATCGCCCCCCGGGCCCCAAGGCAAAGACTAGAAGCACCGACCTTCCGGCAGGCTGTGGCACTCCGGTCAGAACCTCCCAACTGGATACCGTGAATGCCAAACTTCTATCGACCGGCGTCATTCCGGCCCACGCTTGGCCTCCGCCAAGGCCGCCTGGACCCGCACCAACGATCGGCTCTTCGGACCTCCACCGGGCCGCCATCCCCCGCCCCTCCTTCAATGGCCAGCATCTATGCCCGGCTCACGCTTGACCCCTCCAGGATCTTTGCCAAAGCCCCGCAACGCTGATAAATATCTCTCTACAAAATCTGACTCAAAATCTCTGAAAGAAAGCGACCGTCCACGATGCAATCGTGCGCCGCGCAAGGGTGGGAATTTCTCACCACCGCACACGCATATGTAAATATGGGAACCTAGGGTATGGTGCTTCCTGATTCGCGAACCGCGCGGCATCTGTTTCTAGCGATCGCCCTCACCCTCCTCACGACATTCATGCCGACTTTTCTCCGGTGGGGATGGGATGTATTTGATCATCTCACCGACGGTCAACGAAACAGCCTGATTATAGTGTTTCTTTCCTCGTCGACCGTGCTGTGGATGGTCTTAAACACTCGATCGACTATTCTCAACTCCTCTCACTCTATCTCTCTTATCTATAGTGGATTTATTTTTACAATCGCCTATATGATCGTTTTGTTTTTCAGAATCGAGTTCGTTATTTATATACTTTTAGCTTCTGCCGCCATGACGGTCGTGAGTGCCTATATATTGACACGCATGCGCAGAGCGAGTTGGCGAACTTTCTATATGGTCCCGTACGGCAAATGTAGCGAACAGCTTGAGAGCGTTCGGAATGCATGGTTGCCGCTTACTGAGCCGAGAATCAAAGATTCGCGTCGAGCCATTGTGGTCGCCGATCTGAAGGCCGACCTTCCCGACACGTGGCAACGCTTTCTGGCCAACTGTGTCTTGCAGCATATTCCAGTTATCGACTATGATACATCCATTGAAATTATTGAACACCAGGTAAAGATAGATAATCTGTACGAACATTTCGTCCAGACCCTCAATCCATCCCCGACTTATCTGGTTATAAAAGGTATCATTGATCGCATCCTCGCGTCTATCTCGCTATTTTCTCTAATTCCTGTGTTTTTGTTCATTGCCATTTGCATAAAAATCAACTCACGCGGGCCGGTCTTTTATAATCAAGTACGAGTTGGTTATCGTGGCAAGCCATTTGTTATGTATAAATTCCGATCAATGTATCACAATGACGGCCGGTGGCGTGGACCTACAGACAAAGATGATCAACGTGTCACTCGTGTTGGTCGAATTCTCCGTCGGCACCGGATGGACGAACTGCCGCAACTCATAAATGTATTCCTTGGGCAGATGAGCCTGATTGGCCCAAGACCCGAAGCCGTTTCGTTGGCCCGTCGCTACTCGCGGGAGATACCGTTCTTTAAATTGCGCTATGTCGTCAAGCCGGGTATCACAGGATGGGCCCAGGTTGAGCAGGGATTTGCGGCCGAAATCGATACTGTCTTGAAAAAACTTCGATACGATTTTTTCTATATCAAGTATTTCTCGCCAACCCTGGATACATTGATCCTGATCAAGACGATCGGCGTCATTTTACTCGGCAAGGGGTATCGGTAGAAACCGTCGCCCGCTGGGTGACGCGACCAGATGACGTTGAGCCTCATCGCGCGATGGGCTCGATAGAGGCAAGCGCAGGCACTCCTGCATTTCAGCCGACTCCCTTTGGCATGCCCGACGGTCGGTCGATGCCGGCTACATTCTGGCGTGTCACTGCGCCACTACGCCGTTCAGCGACAGCGGATCCGCGGCCAGGGCGCCACCATTGAATCCCTCCTGATCGTCACCAGGGTCTATCGCCAGGATAACAACAAACGGAGGTAATCCGATGACCCGCATTCTTGGATCTATCAGCGCGGCTTCCATGGCTCTGGTGCTGGCGGCCTGTGGTTCGATGGAGGAGACCGCCGACATGTCTGAATCCGCTGCCATGGCCCCCATGGCTGAGCCTGCGCGGTCAGAACCAATTACCGAGGACAATGGCCCTCACTACGGACCGCTGACCGAAGGCATGTATGCCGCCGGCGCGGGCTACAATATCCTGGTCCCTGACCAGTGAACCAGCCCCAGGGGCGGGCGAGAGCCCGCCCCCTTAGGCTGGCCCGAGCCGCGGCCGCCCGCTTCAGGCGGTGCGGGGCAGACGGTTTCCAAGAGGCCGCGCCATCTTCGCAGCCGCAGCTGTGCAAGTCGTAACCGAGCTGACGCGAGCGACCGCTGATGACATCAGCGGGACTGTGTTCGGAGCTAAACCCTCTGAACACACTCCCTATTTTGTGTAATATTTGTCATATCGATTATAGTTCTCGTAGTAATAACCAGGTACTTCACCGCCTTTTTGAGTGTCGAATCGTGTCATTACGATGCCCGCAATACGACAGCCGGAATCTCTAAGCGACTTGACGCCCGCCTTGACGATGCCCTTCTCGGTGGTGCGCCAGGGGACCGCATAAATGAATGAATCGCAGACCTGGCCCAATGCCAATGCATCCGACGTCGCGAGCAAAGGCGGGGCATCGATAACAATGACGTCGAACCTGTTCCTCGCATTCTCGATCAACCCCGCAAACCCCTCGGACTCGAGAAGCTGCGGCGAATTCGACATGGCCCGTTTGACGAAGAGAACCGAAAGATCGGTTTCAGCCACGGTGACAATGGCATCCTCGAGGCTCGCCGAACCGTCAACGACATCCGCGACCCCATAGGTGACATCACGGCTCATGACCCTGCTGGCAAAGGATGGTCGCCGCAGATCACCCTCAATCAGCAGGCATTTCTTTGATTTGGAAAACTCATATGCGAGGCCGCTGGCGAATGTCGTCTTTCCCTCGCCCGGAACCGAAGATGTGACACAGATCACCGCGTTGTTCGCCATCATGCTGCGCAACGCCAGGACCGACTTGGCCTTGCGAAAGGATTCGGCGAATCCCGTATCCGGCTCTCTCTGCAGGTACTCGACGACCCCCCGTTGAAGGTGCCGCTGCGAAATTTCCGGTACAACGGCGAGGACGGTCTCGCCGAGAACTTCTTCCACTTCATCGCGATGGTTGAAACCTTGTCGGAGCAGGCCGATCGCGAATCCAAAACAAAGCCAGAGCGCGCCACCGCCCGCGCCACCCGCAATGGCGAGCAGAAGCGGCGGAACACCCACAGGACCTCCGGGGACTGACGCCCGCTGCAGGACTCTGACATCCGCCGTCTGGACGTCCTCCTTGGCCGTCGTCTCCCTCAGCCTCGACAAATAGGTTTCATAAAGATTGCGGTCGGTTTCCGCTTCCCGCTCCAACTGCCGAATGGCCACTTCCGCCTGACGATATTCCTGCGCCTGACGTTCCAGCCGACGGAGCTCGTTCGAAAGGTTCTGCACCGTGATTTCCGCGGCCCGCAATTCCGCTCGCGCATCGCCGACGGAGGCATTTCTTGCCTGCTGAAGCCGGGCATCGACCTGCGCCAGATCCTCCCGTACGGCGATCAATTTCGGATGTTTCTCGAGGTACCGCCCCGACAGCTCAGCTTCGCGGCGACGCAGGTCGGTGCGAAGCTCAATCAGGCGATTGATAGTGTCCGAGTTCTGCCCCCCGTCGGAATCGACCACCTCCCCTTGCTCGCGGCGTCGGCTCGTAATTTCGTAGCGCGATCGGGCCGCCGTCAACGCCGATTGCGCGGTGACCAGCTGGGTACTGAGCTGGGCAATCTGCTGGGAAATAGTACCGGCATCCCGCCCGGAGATTTCCGAGAATTCCGCTCGTTTTTGGGCGGCCGCCGATTCCGATTCCCGCACGCGCGCCTCAAGCTCCGCGATACGGTCCGAAAGCCAGTTCGTCGCCCGTTTGGTCTCGGCGAATTTCGCCTCGAGCTGATCTTCGATATAGGCGTCGGCCACGGTATTCGCCAGAATTGCGGCCTTCTCCGGGACCGTCGAGGAAACGCTGAGCGTGAACGCGTAGGAGAAACGTTCGCTCTCGACCTCAATGCGACCGCGCAAGGCTGACGCCGCTCGCACGACATCGATCCCGGGCATTCTCCGCGTGGCCGGCATCACATCCCGAGACGCGTCACCCCAGCCCAGTGCCGACCCGGCCCAATCAAGGGCGCCACCGCGGAGGATTCCACCGGCAACGGAGGCCAGGACACCGACATCTACAAGTTTCGGTGGCGTCACGAACTCCGGATCCCGATTCAGGCCCGTGCGCTCCACCACGCGGGAGAGCAGGTCCGTCGAACGGATAATCTCGATTTCGTTGTTGATCGTCGCCGAGCTCACATCCATTCCCGATGCGAGCAAATTGACATTGGCGAAATCCGCTTGCTCCGGTCGATAGAGCAGGGTCGTTTGGGCCGAATACACCGGCGGGCGAAGGCTCAACACCAGCAGGCAGACGCCGAAAACCACCAGCGCGGCAAGCAATGCCTTCACGTATTTTCGGCGGGCATATTGGATGAAGTCCGTCAGGGAGACTTCACGAACTCGGGCAGCGGATGGGGGCGTATCTGTCATGGTTCCACGGCGCATTTGAACAAAACTAGGGGAGGCAGGTGACCGGAATCACAAATCGAGATCCGTGATTTCCGGGCCAAGGGCGGGGCGATATGGCTTGGCGGGGCCGCAGCCATCGCAGCTGAGGCGCTGACGGGGATCAAGGCAGACACGCAGGGGCGCCGCTCGAGCGTCCCGGACCGCGGGAATGGAGCGCTCACGCCGCGCGGACCGCCCTTGCGGGAGAGCGCCATTTCGGCGAGTGGCCGGCGGAGGCCGACCCTGTGGCCGCTCCCGCCGGCCGGATTCGGTGGTGAATTTGCCAACTCATAATGTTGCTCGGGTCTCAAAGCGTTGCATGCGCGTTCGATCATCGCCAAGCGCAGGCTAACGTCTCCATCCGTTCAGTTTCCCCATTTTCTCATGATCCGGCACGCGAGTAGAGAGCGCCAGGGTCGCATCGCTTGAAGATGCGCCGGAGAATGACGCCTAAACGCAATCCGCGTCAATGCCCCAGTGTGTGCCACGCCGGTTTGCCGGCGGCGGATGAACCTGCGGGTCATTTGCGGACGGCATGCCCGAGGGCCAGCTTTGACGATCGGGCAATCATGATCGGCGCCACGACGCCCTGCCACCTTCGAAGCAGGCGACTTGATCGCCCTTCGCCGCCCGGCGCCCTTCAACCTATGCGCCACTCGGCATATGTTCGCCCCGCCGGACCCTGCGGCGGCTGCCAGAATGACACGCCGGCCGCCGCGACGGGCCCCCTGTGTCCGGCGCCACTCGCCGCGACCGATAGCAACGAGGCCTTTGAGGGGGCAAAAAACTTCTGTATGTTTGGGTGCTCCGGACATCATTCGATAATTCCGGTTGGCCTACACCTCCATGCGGGTCATATAGCTTCTCCCCAGTCGCGCTTCCTGCACTTGAGACCGAATCGGTGACACAATGCGTCAGGCGTCGAGCGGGAGCGGCCCAGGAACCGGAATGCAACGATCAGCGGACTGCCAGTCATGAAATATCTGCAATATTCAATCGTTCTTATTGCGGCCGCCCTCTTTATGTATTTCGGCTTCGAGGCACAAAAGCACTTCCGCAACACCGTCGAAAAAAGCGAGGTCCATAGCCTTCTGGCCAAGCGCGCCAATCTCGGTACCGGCAAGGAAGTCGTCTCAATCACGGAATCCGATTTTCCGGGCCGATATTTCTTTCAGGTCGCGGAACCCGGCGACGATGGGGTCACGGTCGCCTATGGCTGGATCGAACCGGAAGCCTGCAAGCGCGCGACGGAGGCGTCTTGCATTGAGGTCATGAGCGGCAAGCAGGTTCTCCGTCCCGTACCTTCGGTCGACAGCCTGCCGACCGCGGGCGATCCGGCCGGCATCGCAACCGCAGCGACGGAAACCTCTGAGACGACCGCCGGTGACACAACGACGCCGGAGGCATCGCCAGACAACACGACCGAGATAGCACCGGCGTCCGCCACGCGCGCCGCAGAGACGTCTGAACCTGAGCGTAGCGAGAGCCCTCGCTATCGGGTCACCGCATCGAAGGTAAATGTCAGAGCCGGTCCCGGCACGGCCTATGAAGTGGTCGACGTGATGACGCCGGAGGCCACATTCGTCATACTTGAATCCTCCGACGATTGGTCGAGAGTTACCGCCGACGGCGGCGAGAATCCGGTGGCGGGTTGGATCTGGAGCGAATTGATTACGGGCGTCGAATAGACCGTAGAATGTCATTCGCGCCAGGCCCGTCGTTCACTGCGCTGATACTCGCAAGCGGTTTCCTATTTATAGGCCTGAGCCGGCCCCTGTATGCCGGCGTCTATGGCGCCCTGTTGGTGGTTTGGCTTGCAGTCGCCGCTGTAGGGGGGCTGTTTCGCCGTCGCAGGGTCCTGGCGCGACCCGATAGACAGGGGTCGACACCCCGACGCCTCGCCTTGATCGCAGGTTTCTGCTGTTATGTATTGTTCTCCGCTCTTGTGCTGCTTCAGATCGGCAGCGCAGTGCACCCGATCCTATTCGACGCGCCATTGTCTGCTGGCGATTACGTCGGTTTTAATCTTGATCTGAGCATTTTCGTCGCCCTGGCCAATCTCCTGCTTATCCATGCAGGCTATCGACAGGTCCGTGGGACACGCGATTTTGACAGATTCTTCAAAACCTACTTCGCCGCTATCTCAATAATCTGGCATTTGTCCTTTCTGATATGGCTGATCGAAGATAATGCCGTGCTGCTTCATTATAGTGAATGGTCGTCGAGTGTATTTTCCGGTCCCTTGAGTAATGCCAACCATGCCGGAATGGTCTCGGTCATCGCGGCAGCCTTTTACGCTTTGCAGATCATCCAGGTGGATCACCGTGGACAGCCCATCCCCGCCCTCGCGTCCGACAAGAGAACGCTATTATACCTGGCTCAGTCGCTTGTCTTTTCCTATTACGCGCTGACGAGCGGCTCCCTGATGGTCTATTTGATTTTCTCGGCCATTGCGGGCCTGCTGATTTTCAATGTTCTGTCCGACCGAGTGCGGCATCACCTTCTCTGGATATCCGCGGCCGCCTCGATCATTCTGGGCGGGTTGTATTTTGTGCTTCTTTTCGGTGCCGACGAGGGCCTGCTGCCAATGGCGAGTTTCCTGGACCGGCAGATCATCGCTCGGGAAGCGCTGCCGTTCATCGTGGACAGGCCCTGGCTGGGCTATGGCACCGGAAGCGTATATTCGGCGCTTGTGGGACGGTCGATCGAGGCGATACCCGATCTCATCTTTCTCAGCGCCCATAACTATTACCTGGATTTCCTCCTGCAATATGGGATCCCGGGCTTCGCGGCTGCTTTCCTGGGCGTATTCGGCATTCCGATGGCGTGCTTGATCGGCTTCAGCAGACGCGCCCGCAACATCTCTCCCCTCGGCCTGGCTATCTGGATCCTGTGGCTGGTGGTTCTGATCTCGTCATTGACGGATTTCGGGCTGGCCATCCCGTCCATATCGATGTTGCTCTGCTTCCTGACCGGCGCCATCTACCGTGTCATCATCCAAGATGGCGCACCCCTTTTCCAACAGGAGGGCAGCGCCGCCGCGGGCGGTCAGGACACCCGGATCACCTGAAGGCATCAGTTGTCCTGTCACCTCCGCACCTGGCGGCAGTTACGGCATGCCTGCAGTTCGGCGTTCACCGCAAGTCGCAACGCATCCGTCTCCAGGACGGCCCCTTCCACCGCCGGCGGCGGGCATGACGTCATTTCGGGCCTTAGCGCCGTTTCTTGCGGCCATATTCGGTGACTGTTCCGGCAAACTCAGGATGCGCCTTGGCCAGAATTTGTTTGCAGGACCAGCATTTGCCGATGACGTCGGCGATATCACGTCGGTAAGACGGGTGGCTATCCCACAAATATATCAACTTCCGATCGAGCACCTCTGCGAGCTCCGCGTCTGTGTGCTCAAGGAACCGCCGGAATTTGTAGGCGCCAATGACGACCCGGGGGTCTGACGCACCCAGCATCAGGGCGCGCCGAAGCAGCAGGCGCGTCTCGCTCACCACCCCGCAGTCGTTCGCGCGCTCTGCCAGCGCCAGAAGCAGCTTGGCGTCATTGGGCGAGATCGCCGCGTATCGGGCAATCCGAGAGGCCCCGCCGTTCGTCATCGACCCTCGCGCACACCAGCCGCTATTGCTGTCGCCAGCGCGAACGGCCGATCGCAGTATGATGGATTCCGGAAACCGGCTCGACAACAAGGCCGGTTGATCGACCTCCAGGCTCTCCCGCTCGGAGAGAACCACAATCCCGATAGAAAGGCCGATGGTGACGACCGCCAGGATAAAGGCCACGAGATGCGCCCCCACTCTGACGATTGGCTCACTCATAACCGTCGCCCGCCTGCAGTCCTTTCATGCGAGGCATCGCAGGAGATAACGGCCATAGTCGTTGCCCTTCATCGCTTCGGCCAGGTCGCGCAGGCGGTCGTCGCCGATCCAGCCCATGCGCCAGGCGATCTCCTCGGGCGCGGAGATCTTCAGGCCCTGGCGCTTCTCGACGGCGTGGATGAATGCCGCCGCCTCCAGCAGGCTGACCGGCGTGCCCGTGTCCAGCCAGGCGAAGCCGCGGCCCAGTTTCTCAACCTTCAGCCGCCCCTCGGCGAGGTAGAGCCGGTTGACGTCGGTGATCTCCAGTTCGCCCCGGGGCGACGGCGCCACCCCGCGGGCGATCTCCGCCGCCCGGCCGTCGTAGAAGTAGAGTCCCGTCACCGCGTAGGGCGAGGGCGGCCGCGCGGGCTTTTCGACGATGTCGGTCGCCCGGCCCTCCGCATCGAAGGCGACAACGCCATAGCGTTCGGGGTCGGTCACCTCATAGGCGAAGACCACGGAGCCTTCGCCGAAACCCGCCGCTTCCCGCAGCAGGCCGGAGAAGCCACGGCCGTAGAAGATGTTGTCGCCCAGCACCAGGGCGCACTTCTCCCCGGCCACGAAATCCTCCGCGATGATCAGCGCCTCGGCGATGCCGCGCGGCTCGGCCTGCTCGGCATAGGCAATCTCAAGGCCCCAGCCGCGGCCGTCGCCCAGCAGCGTCTCGAAGCGCGGCAGGTCCTCGGGCGTCGAGATCAGCAGGATCTCGCGGATACCGGCCAGCATCAGCGTCGCCAGCGGGTAGTAGACCATCGGCTTGTCGTAGACGGGCAGCAGCTGCTTGGAGACCACGCGCGTCATCGGGTGCAGCCGCGTGCCCGCGCCGCCGGCCAGCAGGATGCCTTTCATCTCTGTCCCTCGATTGCCGAATTGACGTCGGACCGGCCGGCGATGTCCAGGTCCCTGTGGGCCAGCCCGACGGTCGAGGCCCCGCGCGCCAGCGCCCGCCAGCGCAGCGCCGAGCCCACCTGTCCGCCCGCGCCCAGGATCAGCACCGTCATGCCGCGCTCCCCAGCCGCCGCCGGTCGTGCACCGCGCCGATCCAGTCGCGGTTGTCCAGATACCAGCGGACGGTCTCCCGGATGCCGTCCTCGAAGCTCCGCGCCGGCCGCCAGCCCAGTTCGCCCTCGATCTTTGCCGGGTCGATGGCGTAGCGGAAATCGTGGCCGGGCCGGTCGCCGACGAAGCGGATCAGGTCCGTATGCGGGCGGTGGCGCGCCTCGGGTGTTTCGTCCAGCACGGCGCAGATCGCCCGCACCAGGTCGATATTGCGCCGCTCGCCCCGTGCGCCGACCAGATAGGTCTCGCCCGGCCGGCCGGCGTCGAGCACGCGGAGCAGGGCGCCGACATGGTCGTCGACATGGATCCAGTCGCGCACGTTCAGGCCCTGCCCGTAGACCGGCAGCGGTTCGCCGGCCAGCGCGTTGAGGATGATCACCGGAATCAGCTTCTCGGGGAATTGGAAGGGGCCGTAATTGTTGCCGCAATTGGTGATCAGCACCGGCAGGCCGTAGGTGGCGTGAAAGGCTCGCACCAGGTGGTCGGCGCCGGCCTTGGAGGCGGCATAGGGGCTGGTCGGGCGGTAGGGATCGCCCTCGCGGAAATGCCCCTCGCCGGCCAGCGCGCCATAGACCTCGTCGGTGGAGACGTGCAGGAAGCGGAAGCCCGCCCGCGCCGCCTCGTCCAGGCCGCGCCAGTGGTCCAGCGCGCATTCCAGCAGCACTTCGGTGCCCGTGACATTGGTGCGGATGAATTCGCCCGGCCCGTCGATGGAGCGGTCGACATGGCTTTCGGCGGCCAGGTGCATCACCGCCTCGGGCCGGAAGCCCGCGAAGGCTTCCGTCATCGCCGCCTTGTCGCAGATGTCGGCCTTCAGGAAGCGGTAGCCCGGCCGGTCCGCCACGCTCGCCACGTTCTGCGGCAGGCCGGCATAGGTCAGGCAGTCGAGGTTCAGCACCTCGGCGCCGTCGGCCACGAGCCGCCGCACCAGCGCCGATCCGATGAAGCCGCAGCCGCCGGTGACGAGAATCCGCATGGCGCTCACACCCCGCCGAAGCCGGCGAGGTCCGGCCAGGCGCGGTCCTTCTCCGACAGGATCGCCGCCGCCGGCTCGACGGGCCAGTCGATGCCCAGCGCCGGGTCGTCGAAGCGGACGCCCCGCTCGGCCTGCGCGTCGTAATAGCCCGTCACCTTGTAGATCACCTCCGCGCCGTCGGTCAGCGTACAATAACCGTGCGCGAAGCCTTCGGGCACCCAGAGCTGCGCCCAGTTCTCGCCCGAAAGCTCGACGGCCACGTGCCGCCCGAAGGTGGCCGAGCCGCGGCGGACGTCAACCGCGACGTCGAGGATGGCGCCGCTGAGACAGCGCACCAGCTTGGCCTGCGGGCTGGGCGCAAGCTGCAGGTGCAGGCCGCGCAGCGTCCCGGACCGGCCGTTCAGGACGTGGTTGTCCTGCACGAAGTCGGCCTCGATGCCCGCCTCGGCCAGCGCGCGCCGGTTCCAGACCTCGGAGAAGAAGCCGCGCCCGTCGCCGTGCCGCGCGGGCCGGACGATCCGCACTTCGGGAATGGCCGTCGCCTCAACCCGGAGCCGACCCGTAGAGCGATCGATCCACGACCTTGTCGCAAGCTGCGATTCAGAAGACATCAAATGGCGGGTCGCCATGAACTGGCCGATGGCGGCGATCGGTACACGGGGCCGTCCTTTCGTCTGAGCGCGGGCGCCGTCGACTTACCTTGGCCGACAAGGCTAGAAGAGGCGTTCATCCACCCGAATGACATCGCCCGGCAGAACGCGTGTCCGGCCCGTGACCTTGATCCCGTCTTCGGGACCATCGGCACGCTTGATGGTGATGTCGTCCTCGTCGGCGCGGAAGGTGAAGCCGCCGCCCATCGCCACCGCCGTCAGCACATCCAGTCCGCTGCGATAGGGGTAACTGCCGGGCTCATTGACCTCGCCGATCACGTAGAACGGTCGATAGTTCATCACCTCGACACTGACCCTGGGATTGCGGAGATAGCCATCCTTGAACGCGGTTTCGATGGCGTCCTGGAACTGCTGGATGGTCTTGCCTTGTGCGTCCACGCCGCCGATCAGAGGCATGGAGACATCGCCCGTGCCGGAGACCTCGAATTCGCCGGAGAGATCTTCTTCCTGATAGACCGTGATGCGCAGCCTGTCGCCGGCGCCCAGCCGATAGACCTGATCGCTCTGCGCCGCGCTCTGATTGACAATGCCTGTTGCCAGGAGGCAGATGACCGAGAAGATACTTAAGAGAGATCGGTACATCCGACGCATTTTACCTCGATACTAGTTCAGGTAGCCGACTTTCAGGCGCAGGCCGATGACATTGTTCGAGTAGTCGCCGCCCACATCGGACGAATCCCGCCGCTTGTAGTCATAGGTCAGCCCCAGCTTGACGCGGGGGTTGAAGACATAGTCGACGCCAACGCCGGCCGAGTAGTCATTGTCTTCCGTCGCACCCGCGGCGGCTTCGTCCGTCAGATGCGCATAGCGCAGATTGCCGAACAGCTCCCAGGTGCGTGCCAGGTCATGCGTCGCATCCAGTGAGACGCTCGTCACCAGCCGCGCCCCCGCATCGGCATCCGTCGATTCTGCGATGCTGCGCCCCGTGCTGAGCCTGAGATTCGTCAATCGGTTGGGCAGTTCCCAGTTCACCGAGCCCTTGAAGTCGAGCCCGCTGACGTCGTCGAGTGCCGGATCGTCGAAGGTACGCGTCAGATAACCGACGCCGAAGCTGACCTGCAGCTGCGATGACGGGAAATAGGACGCACCGACACGCGCCGCATAGCCCGTCGCATCGCGGTTGAAGCCGTTGTCATCGACGGCATCGACATAGTCCAGTCGATTGACATTGCCCTCGACGAAGGCGCGGATGTGACGCTGGACGCCATAGCTGAGCCGCGCCTCGCCGTCATAGATGACGACATCGCGGTCGTCGTTATTCTCGACGTCCGTATCGTGGAAATTGGCATAGGTCACGCCGCCGCCGCCCTGAACCCCCAGTCGGTTCGGCCGGCTGCGGACGAGGATCTTGCTGCGATAACGGTCGAACTTGGTGGTCTCGTCATTGACGGCGACATTGTCGTCGCCGCGATTGTCGTGACCGCGGCGATAGCTGACCAAGCCGTCGATCTTGGTGGCCCGCGTGACATCGACCGTGCCATTGGCGCCAAGCCGCGCATCGAGCGAATTGTCCGCCGTATTGTCGAGATAGCGGTCGGCGCGGAGACCGGCATCGATTGCCAGCTTGTGACGCCGCCAGGTGGAGACCGCCTTCATCGTCGGCGCGACCGACAGGATGAAGTCCTCCTCCTCCTGGCCGTTGTCTTCCAGAGCGATATTGTCGTCATAGCGCGCGCCGAGCTCGACGCTGGGCTTGAGGACGAACGTTCCCACCGGTATGCCCTCTTCGCGCGACCCGCCCGACTGCGCCGCGACCTGGCCGGCGGCAAGGGCCGCCACCAGGGTCGCCGCCGCCGTCATCTTGTACGGAATTCTCATGCCCCACCTCTGTAAGTCATTGCGGCGCTCGGTCAATCGACAAGACACCCTCTGCTCCATCTTGCGCCTTGACCAGGCTGAGCCCGGTCCAATCCATTCAGCCGCTCGCCAGCTCGGAATCACCAGGTTCGCTGAGGCCGTCGGCGTCGTCTTCCTGCACCGCCGTCGCAGCATCCGCCAGCGCCGTCTCGTCGACGCCGATGGCCTGTGCCACGGGCGCAGAGATGACGGCGACATCCGTATTCGATGCCGTCGCGACGGCTGCCACGATTTCCGCCGCCGCATCAGGATTATCGGTCGCCACGCCGACGGCGATATCGGCCGCCTGGTCGGGCGCCACCGCCGCCGCAGCGCCGGCCACCTGCGCCGCCTGCGCCGGCGCCTGTTGTGCGATCGTCCGCGCCACCTGCACGGCGCTTCCCGGGAAAGCCGTCACCATCTGCGTCGTCAACGCCACCGCCGCATCGGGGAATTTCGCGAGCACCTCTGCGACCGCGGCAGCGAAGGAGTCGGGATTGGCCTGCGCCACCTGGACGGCGAGCGCAATGGCGCCGGCCTGGTCGCCCGTGAAGGCGTTGAGATCCGCGACCGACTGTGCCTGCGCCTGGCCCACCTGCAGCAGGACGGCGACGGAGGCGACGAGGCTTAGACGTCGAACCGATGTCAACATGTGCTTTCCCTCTGATAACATATCGAATGTGGTACACGGACCCGGCGGGCCGGTCAATCGCGCTCAACGCTTGCAGCATCTTAGAGGCGCAATGTGTTGCAAAATGGTCAACATGTTGATCGGCAGCATGCGTTATCGGGCATTTGTCCGGCGTGGAAGTAAACCCGACCCGGGACTTCGCGGGACGAGGCGGGACTTCGTGGGACGCCGATAGCTCGATTGGCGCTCCGCTGTCCCGGCATGGGGCCTTGGGTTTGTTTCGGTAAATCGGGTTTTCAGGCAACTTGTCGCTCTTCGTTCTCGATCATCGATGCGTGCCAGGCGGCGAAGGCGCGGCGGCGCGCGGCCCTCGCCTCGCTCAGGTAACGGCCCAACAGGCGGTGATGTCCCTGGTGAGCAGAGATTTCCGCTGCGATATTTAGCTCGACGTTTCGGAGGGCGAACTGCGCAAATTTCCTCTCCATCGAGGTCATATCTAGTGACTTCATATATTGGCGGAACTCCTCCGCAGTTTTCAGTCGCTCCTGGAAATGAGCATCGACCGTCAATGGTTCGCCCTCGAAGTCGATCAGCGCCTGCTCACAGCGGGCCAGCCGCGCCTCCGCCTCTGCGAGAACGAGCGCACGAAAGCCCCGCTCATCGCCGGGCAACAGCTCCGCCGGCGAAATATCGGGCTTATCGAGAATGATACCGAGCCAGGTGTCGACGGCCGACGGGTCGGGGCGCGACGTTGCGCCATGGCGGCGCGCATTGCCGGCGACAATCGCCTTGCCGGCCGCGGTTCGGGGGCCCGTGCTCTTCATGGCATTGGCGCGGTTGCGCTCCCTGATGGCGTCGGAGGTCACCCCTCGATCACCTCGCCCTCGGCCGGCCGTTGTTTGTGGAGGGCATCGAAGTCGCGCTTCACCTCGCGGCGTCGCCGTTCGAGCTCCTGGACCTTCAGGTCATGTTCCCGGATATCGTTGCCGACGCCTGTAAAGGCGGCCCCCATCACCTCGACAGCGTCCATGCCGAGCGCCGCAATCTCCTCGCAGGCTGCAGCCTGTGCGTCCCTGTCACGGGAGATTGCGCGCACGGCCAGGTCCGCGCCCTCTTTCTTCGCCGCCTCCAGGTCGAACCCGAGAGGCTCTTCCCAATCGTCTTCCGTCCCGCCAGCATCGACGTGCCGCTCCCAGGCTTCGTCGACAGCATTTGAACCTTCGGAGCGGCGATGGGCGACCAAGGCCGCCTCGACCGCTTGGCGGGCAGTCCTGCGAATACCCGCCTCCCGCATGCGGCGGCGCTGCAGAAGCTCCCACTCGATGGCGACGAGGTTTTCGGCAATGATACATTCATAGGGCGTGAGCGGCGCCAGCGAGTGCATGAGACCGCCATGAAAGGCCTCGAAGGAGCCGGGATCTTCGCCGATGATCGGATCGCGAGCGGGGAGGATTTCGGCGAAGCTCGTGAGGTTGAACCGCTGGGGGTCTGGCAGACTGACCTTCTTCGACATCGCCTTCTCCCTTCAATCCACCCGAAATGCCCGATGTTCAGCCGGTTCGTTCGCCTTCACTACCCGTCCAAGTCTCGTCAATCACTACTATATCTGGAGACGTGTGGCGCATCAACCTCAAGATATTGCGGGGCCTGGAAGGTTTTTTCAGGGGAAGATGCGTAGACGGAAATTGGTGACGGGTCGTTCTCCAAGCCCAAGGGATCACGCAGTCTGGTTCTGCCAAGCCGGTTCAGGATGCTCCCGAGCCATGTTTCGGCAGGCCGATACGAATGCCCGGCCGATCGTCAGGCGCCCCGATGAACTCAATGCCTGCGGTTTCAAATACCCTTTGGATGGCATCCAGTGTGCGTGCCCGACTTGGGGGTACTCCTTCTTCGGCCTCCAATCGCTGCACTGTTTTCATGGCAATGCCGGCCCGCTCAGCTAATTCGTCAGCGCTCCATCTCAACGCCGACCTCGCCATTCGCAACTGAACTCCGGTGAGCATTGACGATCCACATAATGTCCTATATTAAGACATTTATATCCTGTGTGAGGACAATATGTCTGTCGACTGGCGTTCCGAGTTTCAGCGTCTTGAGGGCGCCTATGCACCGTCAACGATGCGGGGTTACTACGCTGATGTCGAGGCCTTCGAAAAATGGTGCCATGCACATGGTCTGGCCGAACCATTCCCCGCGTGTATCGAGACTGTCTGCCGGTTCCTGGAGGACCAGGGGGAGAAGAGAGCCCCGTCCACGGTCCGACGCCGTCTCTACGCCATCCGCAAGGCGCATCGCCTTCTCCGATTGCCCGATCCAACATTTGATGAGGAGATCAACCTCGCCTTCCGGCGCATACGCCGCCGCAAAGCCGTTCGCCCGAAACAGGCCAAGGGCCTGACGCGCGACTATCTCGATCGCTTTCTGGAGACCGAGCCCGACACGCCCTGGGGGCTGCGCAATCGCGCCATGCTCTCCCTTGGCTACGAACTCCTGACCCGTCGCTCGGAACTCGTCGCACTGCGCACAGACGATCTGGAAATGCGTCGCGACGGCACCCTCCGCGTTCTCATCCGGCGGAGCAAATCCGATCCCTTCGGCCAGGGGCGAATCGCCTTCACCTCCGAGCGGACGGCACAGCTGGTCCGACAATGGCTGGATTGGCGTGGCCCGGAGATCGACTGGCTCTTCTGCCCCATCTACCAGAATAAAGCGATCAATCGCGATCTCGGCACCACCACGGTCAAGCGGCTAGTGAAAAACGCGGCCAGACGCCTCGGCCTTGATCCGTCGGACGTGGACGCGTTCAGCGGGCACTCCATGCGCGTCGGCGCCGCGCAGGACCTGCTGACAAGAGGGTTCGATACGGCCGCCATCATGCGCGCCGGTGGCTGGAAATCGGTCAACGTGCTGGCGCGTTACCTGGAGAAGGCCGAACACAACGTATGGGCCTAATAATCCCCTACTGTGCGCTTCGGTTGATGCCGACTGGCCACCGCCAAATCCGAAATGGCGCGACCGTGACAAATATCACCGCTCCAACCTACCCGGATCAACCTATCTGTGGCATGTTCAGAGGCTATTCACCTTTGTGGGTGAGCCTTTGCGATCATCAAGGCTTGAAGTTGAGGTAGCGTGAAAAAGGATCTGACGCCGGGATCGGTGGACGAACCGACGGTGCGGGCCATGGCCCTCCCGACCGACCCGCTGTTTTCCAGCCAGTTCAATCTTCTGAACACCGGCCAGACCGGCGGCATTGCCGGCATCGACCTCAACGTCACCGGGGTCTGGGCCGACTACACCGGCGCCGGCGTGACCGTGGGCATCATCGACGACGGCGTTTCCCACACCCACGCCGACCTCGCCGCCAACTACGACGCCTCGATCGACAATGACGCGCGCGGCAATGACGGCGACGCCATGGCCGAGGGCTCGGACGCCCACGGCACTGCGGTCGCCGGCATCATCGCCGCCGACGACAACGGCTTCGGCTCCGTGGGCGTCGCCTTCGACGCCACCATCGCCGGCTTCCGCATGGGCTTCGGCGCCGACGGCACGCTGGGCCAGATCACCGAGAACCTGCGGCTCCAGACCAATGTCGACATCTCGAACAACTCCTGGGGCTTCGGCGGCTTCTTCTCCGACAACTTCAAGAGTTCCGCCTTCGCGCCCCACGCCGCGGCGCTGGAGGAGGCGGTCGCGACGGGCCGCGACGGGCTGGGCACGGTCTGGGTCTTCGCCGCCGGCAACAGCCGCGCCGACGGCGACGACGTCAACTATCACAACTTCCAGAACTCCCGCTTCACCATCGCCGTGGCGGCCGCCGAGGACGACGGCGACATCACCTTCTATTCGACGCCCGGCGCCGCCGTCATCACCACGGCGCCGGTGGCCGCGGGCGGCGGTTCGGGCGGCGTCATCACCACCGACCGGGAAGGCTCGGCCGGCTATGTCAGCGGCGATTTCGTCAATGGCTTCAACGGGACGTCCGCGGCGACCCCCATGGTCAGCGGCGTCGCCGCCTTGATCCTGGAGGCGAACCCGGACCTGGGCTACCGCGACGTACAGGAGATCCTGGCCTACAGTTCCCGCCGGATCGACGCGGGCGACAGCGGCTGGGCGCTCAACGCCGCCGGCGACTGGAACGGCGGCGGGCTGCACGTCAGCCACGATTTCGGCTTCGGCCTCACCGACGCGCTGGCGGCGGTGCGGCTGGCGGAGAGTTGGCGCGACCAGTCGATCCTCGCCAACGAGTTCTCGGTCGGCGCCAGCCGCTCGCCGTTCCTGACCATCGCCAACAACGCGACCGTCACCGATACCATCACCATCACCGATTCCGTCGACCTGGAATGGGTCGAGGTCGACATCAACATCGACCACAGCTGGATCGGCGATCTTGTCGTCACGCTCACCTCGCCCGGCGGCACGACCTCGACCCTGGTCGACCGGCCCGGGCGGCACACCAGCGGTTTCGGATCCGGTCAGGACGACATCAACTTCGTGCTCACCAGCGCCCGGCACTGGGGCGAGGACGCGGTCGGCGACTGGACACTGTCGATCTCGGATCACTATGCCGAGGACAGCGGGCGACTGCTGAGCTGGTCGCTCGATCTCTACGGCGATCCGGCGGACGGGGACGACGACTACATCTACACCGACGAGTACGGCCTCTTCGCCGCCGGCGACGCGCAACGCCGCAGTCTGTCCGACGACGGCGGCAGCGACCGCATCAACGCCGCCGCCCTGACCGGCGCGGCGCTCATCGACCTCACCGCCGGCGCAGCCGGGTCCCTCGCGGGCCAGACCTTCACCATCGCCGACGGCACGGTGATCGAGGACGCCATCGCCGGCGACGGAGCCGACACCCTGCTGGGCAACGCGGTCGCCAATGACCTGAACGGCGCGCGCGGCGACGACGTGCTGGACGGCGGCGCGGGCGACGACACGCTGACCGGCGGCGACGGCGCGGACCTGTTCCGCCTGACAGTCGGCGAGGGCGGCGACACGATCACCGATTTCGACGTCAGCCTGGACGCCCTCGAACTCGACGGCTCGGGCGCGATCCGCAGCACGGACGATTTCGTGGCGGCCGGCGTCGATGGCGCCGGCGGCTTCGACGTGACCCTGGACGACGGTGCCATACTCAGTCTGCTCGACGTCTTTGCAGCCGAACTGGCCGACCTGTCGATCAGCTTCGTCAATGCGCCCCCGGAGAACCACGCCCCGCTTGCCGCCGCCGACACAGCATCGGTTCAGGAAGACGGTTCGGTCGCCATCGACGTGCTGGCCAATGACAGCGATATCGATGGCGACAGCCTGGCGGTGACGGCCGCCGCTGCCCTGCATGGCACAGTCTCGGTCGCGGCCGACGGCAGGCTCGGCTACACGCCCGATGCCAACTTCAGCGGCGACGACACCATCACCTACACCGTGAGCGACGGGGAGCTCACCGACGAGGGCTCCGTCGCCGTCACGGTCGAGGCCGTGAACGACGCCCCGCTTGCCGCCGCCGACACGGCATCGCTGCTGGAGGACGGTTCGGTCGCCATCGACGTGCTGGCCAATGACAGCGATATCGATGGCGACAGCCTGGCGGTGACGGCCGCCGCTGCCCTGCATGGCACAGTCTCGGTCGCGGCCGACGGCAGGCTCGGCTACACGCCCGATGCCAACTTCAGCGGCGACGACACCATCACCTACACCGTGAGCGACGGGGAGCTCACCGGCGAGGGCTCCGTCGCCGTCACGGTCGAGGCCGTGAACGACGCCCCGCTTGCCGCCGCCGACACAGCATCGGTTCAGGAAGACGGTTCGGTCGCCATCGACGTGCTGGCCAATGACAGCGATATCGATGGCGACAGCCTGGCGGTGACGGCCGCCGCTGCCCTGCATGGCACGGTCTTGATCGCGGCCGACGGCAGGCTCGGCTACACGCCCGATGCCAACTTCAGCGGCGATGACACCATCACCTATACCGTCAGCGACGGGGTGCTCACCGGCGAGGGCTCCGTCGCCGTCACGGTCGAGGCCGTGAATGACTCCCCGCTTGCCGCCGCCGACACGGCATCGCTGCTGGAAGACGGTTCGGTCGCCATCGATGTGCTGGCCAATGACGGCGACGTAGACGGCGACAGCCTTACGGTGACGGCGGCGGTGGCCCTGCATGGCGCGGTTTCGGTCGCGGCCGACGGCACACTCGCCTACACACCGGACGCCGACTTTAACGGCGACGACACCATCACCTACACCGTGAGCGACGGGGAGCTCACCGACGAGGGCTCCGTCGCCGTCACGGTCGAGGCCGTGAACGACGCCCCGCTTGCCGCCGCCGACACGGCATCGCTGCTGGAGGACGGTTCGGTCGCCATCGACGTGCTGGCCAATGACAGCGATATCGATGGCGACAGCCTGGCGGTGACGGCCGCCGCTGCCCTGCATGGCACAGTCTCGGTCGCGGCCGACGGCAGGCTCGGCTACACGCCCGATGCCAACTTCAGCGGCGACGACACCATCACCTACACCGTGAGCGACGGGGAGCTCACCGGCGAGGGCTCCGTCGCCGTCACGGTCGAGGCCGTGAACGACGCCCCGCTTGCCGCCGCCGACACAGCATCGGTTCAGGAAGACGGTTCGGTCGCCATCGACGTGCTGGCCAATGACAGCGATATCGATGGCGACAGCCTGGCGGTGACGGCCGCCGCTGCCCTGCATGGCACGGTCTTGATCGCGGCCGACGGCAGGCTCGGCTACACGCCCGATGCCAACTTCAGCGGCGACGACACCATCACCTATACCGTCAGCGACGGGGTGCTCACCGGCGAGGGCTCCGTCGCCGTCACGGTCGAGGCCGTGAACGACACTCTTTACGGCCATCCCGGCGATGACACTCTTTACGGCGGTGCTGGCGCCGACTACATCGATGGCGCGTCGGGGGCAGACTATCTTTCAGGTGGCGATGGCGGCGACGTGCTCTATGGCCAGGCCGGTGACGACTTTATCGATGATCGCGGGACGGACCTTGGCGCCGACATCCTGGTCGGCGGAGACGGTCATGACACCATCCATGCTCATGCCGGCAATGACCGGGCTTATGGCGGCAATGGCGATGACCTGATACGCGGCTTCACGGGCAATGACACTCTTTACGGCGATGCTGGCGCCGACTACATCGATGGCGCGTCGGGGGCAGACTATCTTTCAGGTGGCGATGGCGGCGACGTGCTCTATGGCCAGGCCGGTGACGACTTTATCGATGATCGCGGGACGGACCTTGGCGCCGACATCCTGGTCGGCGGAGACGGTCATGACACCATCCATGCTCATGCCGGCAATGACCGGGCTTATGGCGGCAATGGCGATGACCTGATACGCGGCTTCACGGGCAATGACACTCTTTACGGCGATGCTGGCGCCGACTACATCGATGGCGCGTCGGGGGCAGACTATCTTTCAGGTGGCGATGGCGGCGACGTGCTCTATGGCCAGGCCGGTGACGACTTTATCGATGATCGCGGGACGGACCTTGGCGCCGACATCCTGGTCGGCGGAGACGGTCATGACACCATCCATGCTCATGCCGGCAATGACCGGGCTTATGGCGGCAATGGCGATGACCTGATACGCGGCTTCACGGGCAATGACACTCTTTACGGCGATGCTGGCGCCGACTACATCGATGGCGCGTCGGGGGCAGACTATCTTTCAGGTGGCGATGGCGGCGACGTGCTCTATGGCCAGGCCGGTGACGACTTTATCGATGATCGCGGGACGGACCTTGGCGCCGACATCCTGGTCGGCGGAGACGGTCATGACACCATCCATGCTCATGCCGGCAATGACCGGGCTTATGGCGGCAATGGCGATGACCTGATACGCGGCTTCACGGGCAATGACACTCTTTACGGCGATGCTGGCGCCGACTACATCGATGGCGCGTCGGGGGCAGACTATCTTTCAGGTGGCGATGGCGGCGACGTGCTCTATGGCCAGGCCGGTGACGACTTTATCGATGATCGCGGGACGGACCTTGGCGCCGACATCCTGGTCGGCGGAGACGGTCATGACACCATCCATGCTCATGCCGGCAATGACCGGGCTTATGGCGGCAATGGCGATGACCTGATACGCGGCTTCACGGGCAATGACACTCTTTACGGCGATGCTGGCGCCGACTACATCGATGGCGCGTCGGGGGCAGACTATCTTTCAGGTGGCGATGGCGGCGACGTGCTCTATGGCCAGGCCGGTGACGACTTTATCGATGATCGCGGGACGGACCTTGGCGCCGACATCCTGGTCGGCGGAGACGGTCATGACACCATCCATGCTCATGCCGGCAATGACCGGGCTTATGGCGGCAATGGCGATGACCTGATACGCGGCTTCACGGGCAATGACACTCTTTACGGCGATGCTGGCGCCGACTACATCGATGGCGCGTCGGGGGCAGACTATCTTTCAGGTGGCGATGGCGGCGACGTGCTCTATGGCCAGGCCGGTGACGACTTTATCGATGATCGCGGGACGGACCTTGGCGCCGACATCCTGGTCGGCGGAGACGGTCATGACACCATCCATGCTCATGCCGGCAATGACCGGGCTTATGGCGGCAATGGCGATGACCTGATACGCGGCTTCACGGGCAATGACACTCTTTACGGCGATGCTGGCGCCGACTACATCGATGGCGCGTCGGGGGCAGACTATCTTTCAGGTGGCGATGGCGGCGACGTGCTCTATGGCCAGGCCGGTGACGACTTTATCGATGATCGCGGGACGGACCTTGGCGCCGACATCCTGGTCGGCGGAGACGGTCATGACACCATCCATGCTCATGCCGGCAATGACCGGGCTTATGGCGGCAATGGCGATGACCTGATACGCGGCTTCACGGGCAATGACACTCTTTACGGCGATGCTGGCGCCGACTACATCGATGGAGGAGTAGGCAGCGACTACATCGCCGGCGGCGCAGAAGATGACATCCTGACTGGCAGCCTTGGTGCGGATATATTTGTCTTTTCCAATAGCGACGGTGCCACGAGCGACGATGTCATCACCGATTTCGAGTTGGGAACCGATAAGTTTTATCTAATCGGCTTGACGGTGGCGAAAATCACCGACACAGGGGCAGATGGCGATATGTCCGCTGGCGACGTTTTTGTAACATTCTCGGATGATAGCAGCGTTCTCTTGCTCGGCATTACCGGCTTACAGGAAAGCGAACTCTACTAATTGTCAACGCCGGAGTAAAAATGCATCAGCCGACCAGAGTAAAAATGCATCACTTGTGATCGAGAGAGGGCCCCGCGGGGCCCTCTCTCGATTGCGCGTCGTTCAGTCCTGGGCGGTTTCTTTTGATCGCCCCTGCGCCTGCTTGAGACGGTAGCTTTCGCCGTACATCTCAAGGATATGGACGTGATGCGTCTGAGCTACTCCCCTTCCGTTGGACAGGTTTGACCAGGATTTAAGCTACAGTCGGTGCCGGCCGATCGGGTTTTCCATCACGTACATCACGCTACCATGGCTGTCGGCTGGAGGGCCGGGCGGGAGCCCGGGCCGGAGGCCGACAGCGCATTTCGATATACCGAAGCCGGGGTCGCCCCGCCATGGGCATCCGGTCCGAAGCACGTACAGCATGCCATTGAGAAAGCGTCGGTTGTCATGCGCCGGACGGCAGCCCCGCCCGCGCTCAGGCGGCAAGAGCGGACCGATCACCGCCCACTCCGCGTCCGTAAGGTCTCCCCGATCCACACAAGCCTCCGCGCAAATGGTCTTGACCCTTCAAACTGGTCCGATTGGGATGCGAATTTTCGGGCACGCTTCGGAAGCGAGAGGAGTGCCCAGATGCCGAAGAAACGATTCACCGATGAGCAGATTGCGTTCGCGCTCAGGCAGGCGGAGGCTGGCACGAATGTTGGCGAGATCTGCCGGCAGCTGGGTATCAGCGAAGTCACCTTCTACCTCTATGGACGGCTCTCCCATTGCAAGTGATCTACGAACGAGTGCCTGGGTCAGTTGCTGACATCTATCCGGCATCTGACAGGCAAAGCCTGCTGTGCCCAAATGGGGAATCCGCTCGCGCCGGCCTCTACAGCTGGTAGGCCTCACAGGCCTCGATAAAAATCAGGCTCCTGGCGCGCCGGTCCGACCTGTGCATCTCATTTCTCGATCAGCTCGCAATCTGCAGGCGGGGCCTTCAGTGAGCGCCGTGGTAGACGTCGCCACTTCGGAGCACGGCCCAGATAATCCGTGCGTTCTTGTTGGCGACGGCAACCGTGGCTCGGTTGAAGCCACGTCGCTCCCGAAGCTGGTTGACCCAGGTGTTGAAGGGATCGGTCCTTCTGCCCGCTGTCCGAACGACCGATCTGGCGCCATGGACCAGCAGGGTCCGCAGGTGCTGACTGCCGCGCTTGGTTATGCCCAGCAGGACAGTACGATCTCCGCTCGAGTGCTGTCTGGGGACGAGACCGATCCAGGCCGACAGGTGACGACCGTTCTTGAACTCCGAACCGTCCCCAATGGCAGCGACTACGGCGGTCGCCGTCTTCGGGCCGACCCCTTTGATCCTTGCGATCCGTTGGCACGCTTTACTGGAGCGGAACACCCGCTCGATCTTCTTGTCGAAGGATGCGATGCGGCGATCGAGATCCATGAACAGGTCGTGTAGTTCGCCAATCGCTTCCCGCGCCAGGCCAGTGAGTTCGTTCTCAATGTCGCCGAGGATCTCGGGGATCATGCGCCTGGCGCGGGTGATGCTCTTGGGGAAGGCGAAGCCGCGATCGAGAAGCAGGCCGCGGATCTGGCTGACGACGGCAGTCCGATGATTGACCATGCGCTGGCGTGCCCGGTGCAAGGCCTGGATGTCCTGCTGCTCGATCGTCTTCTTGGGCACGAACTGCATGTGCGGCTGACGCGCGGCAGTGCAAATCGCTTCTGCGTCGTTGCCGTCGTTCTTCTGCCGGCGGACGAACGGCTTCACGTACTGGGGGCTGATGATCTTCACCCGATGGCCGAGGGCTTCGAACTTGCGTTGCCAGTAGAAGGCGCCTGTACAAGCCTCGATGGCAATCGTGCAGGGTGCGATCTGGCCGACAACATGTAGCAGCTGGTCGCGCATCACGCGCTGCCTCAGCAGCACGCGACCATTCCGGTTGACGCCATGAAGCTGGAAGGCGGTCTTGGCGATATCGATACCGAGGGTCGCGATGGTCATTGGCTCTCTCTCCTTCTCTGCTCGTTCCGGCTCCAAGCCTCGGGTGATGGAGGGAGAGCCGTCCATCCCATCAGTTGGAAGAAGGTCTATGCCGGGATGGGCGTGTCGGAGATCCGTCGCCTGAAGCAGCTTGAAGATGAGAACTCGAAGCTGAAGCGACTGGTGGCGGATCTGACGCTGGACAAGTCCATGCTGCAGGATGCTTTGCGAAAAAAGTGGTGAAGCCTGTTCGTCGCCGCGAAGTCGTCCGCCATTACCAGGCGGCCTTCGCGCTGTCGGAACGCAGAGCGTGCCGGGCCATGGGCTTCGGACGGGCTTCCCACAGATACCAGTCCCGCCGTGATCCGGTGGTGGAGATTCGGATGCGGCTCAAGGAACTGGCCGAGAGCCGGGTTCGCTACGGTTATCGGCGGCTGCATGTCCTGCTGCAACGGGAAGGCTGGCGGATCAATCACAAGCGGACCTACCGGCTCTACAGCGAAGAGGGCCTCTCGATCCGGACCCGCAGTCCCCGGCGCCGTCGGTCGTGCCGCTACCGATCCGGCCGTGCTGCGGCGGAGGGCGTGAATGATGTCTGGGCGATGGACTTTCTTTCGGACAGGCTCTTCGACGACCGGCCGTTCCGGATCCTGACGATCGTGGACTGCCATACGAGAGAGGCTCTTGCGACCGTTGCGAGGACAAACTTCCGGGCGCACCAGGTTGTCGAGGAACTTGATCGAATTGCCAGGCGCCGCGGCAAGCCGGGGAGTATCCGTGTCGACAACGGCCCCGAGTTTGCGGGTCGGCTGCTCGACCAGTGGGCTTATCTGAACAAGGTCCAGCTGGACTTCTCACGGCCAGGCAAACCCACGGACAACGCCTTCATCGAGGCCTTCAACGCCCGTCTTCGACAGGAATGCCTGAATGCGTCATGGTTCCTGTCGATGCCCGACGCCCGCCAGAAGATCGAAACCTGGAGGACGGACTACAACGAAACCAGGCCGCATTCGGCGCTCGGTAACTTGACGCCGAGCGCCTTTGCGGCCCAACTGAAATCAGCCCGAAAGGTCGCATGAAGCCCGGACCAAAGACGGGGTGAAGTCCATCGTCCTTGTTCCAAAACATCAGGATGGACCAATTCAATGGGGGAGGCTCAGCGTCCAATCGGAGCGTAACCACAGGAACCGACCTATCTAATTCCGGGAACATCGAAAAACCATATTTGGTAAGGGATGTAGCATTGTTCAAAATGCCAAGATAACTGGGTCCACACTGTAAAAATTAGCAACACACCAAGATACGGCAAAGCCGAATGCAGCGCTGCGAAAGTGCGAAAGGGCAAAAAAGGAATTCGTGCGAAAATCATAGTCTGGATGGGAATAAAATAGTAACCAAATCTGTCGGCCAAAACTGTTGAAACTGGGATTAGAACGAGCAGCAGCCCCATTCCAATCGCACCAATAGTCACAATACTATGATCCCGTGGCCATGTCCGAAGCCAACTGTTTTTCAAAAATAGGAAAAAATACAGCCCTGACAAAGCAAGAAAGGCGATGCGAAAACTAGCTCCCGCTGCCTCAACTCCAGTTCCAAAATAGCGACTAATTGCGATATCAGCGGATTCTGTTGCGGCCAAAAGGTACAGGACCGGGACTGAAAGTGCGGCGGCGAGCATCAATCGGTTTCGACTGAAGCTGCCGGCGGCAAGTGGCAGGAGCAAGATGAAGATCAGTGCACTCGTATGGAATCCTGCGGCCAGTACCACCCAAAGTGCATACCGAATAGGACGTCGATCAATATATGCCACGAAGGCAATGCACAGAAGTCCAATTGCCGCACCTTGTCTGATACCAGACATTGGCATATTGACGATCAGTATGGGAAAAAGAAGAATCAGAAAACCCAAAGGATCGGGTTGCCGTCGCGCGAGGACGTGAACACCTAGGAAGAATATCGCGCTCGAAATAATGTTTGTAACCGGATAGGGTAGACCCATGTTTCGAATCCCGCCGAGGATAGCCCACCAAATCGGCTCTCTATATTCTGTGACAGATGACCAGTCAAAATTGGTAGCGTTCATATACTGATTATAATATCCCCACCAATCGCACCCGACTTGGTAGCGGAATGCTGAGAATACAAATAAGCTAATTAAGACTAGAAAATAGGTTCGATTGCGAAACTCATCTTGCGTTGCAAGCGCATAGCGCAGAAGAAACAGGATATTGGCTAACGCGACATAGAGCATTGGTTGTTTCAGGCCTCATCTCTGATCTGGTGGCGCATTTATCCCAATAGAGTCCGTTTGAGAATGCGCTCAATGGCTGATCCGTCGCAGCAGAAGGCTGCTCATCGCGACGTGGATCATGGCTTCGGATACGTCTATGCGCTGCTCGTAGTCGCGCAACCAGGCGTCGCCATCGTGTGAGACAGCCGAAGGTGCGTTCGACGACCCAGCGGCGCGGCGGGACCTTGAAGCCCGGCTCTTTGTCGATGCGGCGCACCACCTCGATGACGAACTCCTGGAAGGCGGCCTTGTCCATGAGCTGCGTGCGGTCGTACGCGCCGTCGGTAAACAGATGCTTGAACCACGGCCAGCGTTTGCGCACCGCGTCCAGGATCATCTGCGCGCCGGCGCTGTCGGATATGTCGGCTGACGTCAGGTTGACCATCAGCAGCCGACCGTCGGTGTCCACGGCGATATGGCGTTTGCGGCCCACCGTCTTCTTGCCCGCATCGAACCCGCGCTTTGCGCCGGGGGCCGGAGCCTTGACCGTCTGGCTGTCGAGCACGCCGCCGGACGGGCTGGCCTCCCGTCCCCGACGCTCGCGATCCATCATCAGCGCGATGTCGTGGATCGTCTGGAACAGCATCAGCCGCACGAAACGTCGGAACCACCAATAGACCGTCTGCCAGAGCCTGCCCCGGGCTTGACCCGGGGGCGGAAAGTCCTTCGGCAGCATGCGCCAGCCGCCGCCGGAGCGGGTCATGTAGCGGATTGCGTTCAGAACCTCGCGCATCTCCACGCCCGGCCTGCGCCCGCGCTTCGCGGGCGTCGGCAACAGCGGGACGATCCACTCCCATTCCGCGTCGGTGAGATCGGTCGGGTAACGCTTCGTCTTCCGCTCGATCGTGGCCATGCGGCCTCGCGTCTCTCGTGTCCACATAAACAGGGTGAATCACGATTTGCCCCATCAGGGGAATCCCCTTTCTCAAACGGTCTCTAAGCCGGTCAGCCCCGCACCTTTGCGATCGCGTTGAGCGTCTCGCGCGCGTTTCGTTCCCATGAGAAAGTCTCCCGGACATACCACTCGGCGTTCCGCGACAGACGCTCCCTGTACTCGTTATCGTCTATGATACGTGTCATAGCACTGGCGACTTCCGCATCCACATCTTCTCCGTAGGGGTCGACCAATACGCCGGTAAAACCATCCTTAACCGGCGTACTCGTTCCGCTTCCCCGACCGCCGATCACCGGCGTGCCGAGCGCCATGGCCTCGGCGTAGACAATACCAAAACCCTCCGTTTGCCGGGCATCCCAGCCCGTGGTACTCAGAATAGCGAATAGATCAGCCATGTTATAGAAGTCGGCGAGCTCGTCACTGCTTACGCTGTCAATAAAGTGAAAGTTACCAGGCTTGCTGCTCATACATGCAAGAGCGTACAGACGTTCGGCCTCTGGACCACGCCCGATGACAACATGGTGGACGTCACGCCCCTCAGCCAATAGCCGGCTCACTGCACGGATCACGACGTCGACGCCTTTTCGCTTCACGAGGTTGCAAACACTAAGCACGATAAACGCGTCAGTAGATAGGCCGATCCGTATGCGGAGCTTGTTTGGATCACGGTCGGTTTGAAGCTTTGCCAGATCGACACCATTATAGATTGTCACTATTCTTTTGTTGTCGGCATCGCGCCGCCCAATAAGGCACGACAGCAGAGTTTCGGTATAATCGCTTACAGGTGTGATTATATCTGCCATCGCAAAAAGGCGGCGTTTCAAAAACCTGCGGATAGCGCCCCCAGGCATGACATCGCCTCCGTGAGGAATTACGAGGATCGTGACGCCCGGCCGTCGGAGTCCAAGCATTAAGGGAAAGTATTTTAGGTAGGAAAAACTGAACACTATTACCTCGTACCTTTCATCGCGCATCGCGCGATAAGCGGCCAAGTAGCGTCGCAACCTTCCGATGGCGCGAGCACGTAGAATTGGTCTAAGGCGCGGGATACGCCGAATAGATATGCCGTCTACTACGTCCTCACCAAAGTCATCCGCTTGTAAGTCAACCGCCGTAACTTCCGCGCTGAGAGCGCGCAGTGCCCGAACATGCTCGAAGGAGAAAGTTCCTCGGGGGTCTTTCGCTGAGCGCGGGAAGCCGTTGCCCGTTAAGTAGAGTATACGTATCTCCATTCTTTGTCCTGTGAAATGGTTGCGAGCGCATCTCGGCTGCTCGTTTTAGATGTTGTTGTCAGGCGTCACGCCCATGAATGCGTCGTTTGCCACGGCTTGCATGATAACGTCCGCGACGTTCGTGCGCCACGGTCGGCTTCCTGCGCTTTAGCGTCGCTGTAGGATCACAAACGCCGGACGTGTGCCGAGCTAGTGCCGCCATATTCCCTGCGCCATCTGATGGGATGGACGGCTCTCCCTCCATCACCCGAGGCCTGTGAGGCCTACCAGCTGTAGAGGCCGGCGCGAGCGGATTCCCCATTTGGGCACAGCAGGCTTTGCCTGTCAGATGCCGGATAGATGTCAGCAACTGACCCAGGCACTCGTTCGTAGATCACTTGCAATGGGAGAGCCGTCCATAGAGGTAGAAGGTGACTTCGCTGATACCCAGCTGCCGGATCGCATCCGCCATCGACATGCCCTGGCTGTGCAGGACGTCCGCCTGGCGGAGCTTGCCCACGATCTCCTCAGGCTTGTGACGCTTCCTTGCCATCTTTGATCCTCCTTGTTCCAAAATATCAGGATGTACCAATTCAATGGGGGAGGCTCAGTAATGCTCGACGAAGGCTTCGACGGCCGGCTCGAGTGCGCCCGGCAGATAGTAGTTCTCAAGTTCCTCCGTCACCGTGATCAGAGCCGGAAAATCCACGATCCGCCAATCCAAGGTTGCCGCTCAGAGTAATCAACCCGAATGGTCGCATGAAACCCGGACCAAAGACTGTGTGAAGACCATCTGGGCTACTTGCGATGCGGCAGGCCGCGTAGGAAGTCGGCAGCTGCGAGCATTCCATTACGCTTGCGGATGTGGGGGGCGGACGCCGCAACGATCTCCTGTCGCGTTGTTCGCGCGGTGTACGCGGCGTAATCGAGCAGATCTGAAATCTCCACGCGCGGCACGTTGCGAAAAAAGGGGAAGTCATCCGGTACGGTTGGATAACGGTGTGTCGCATAGACCGGAATGCCACTGCCCAACAACTCGGCAGTCTTGAGACTCGAGCCTTCCGTCATGTTTTGCCGATCCAGCGCGAGCGAGCCGATGCCGACATGGACCTCCTCGAGGAGTACGCGATACATGTCACGCTCCAGATAGCCGTGGATCTCGAAAGTTTTAGCAAGAAGTGGGTCCTCAGCAATCTCCTTCATTTGCGCTTCTGATAGATTACCGACGAGATGAACTCGCAACCGCGAAGCGCGATCAGGATCCCTCTGGACCGCTTCCACGAGCCTGTCAAGCCCATGCCACTCGGTGAAGGTACCGCATATAAACACCGCCGAGATTCGCGCCGAACCGCGTCGGTCGGGCACGGCGCCGACGGCAGCATCGCCCACCAAGTTTGGATAGACCGAAATTGACTGCTGGGGGGCATATGTATCCCGTTCATATTCAGCTACATCTAGAGTCACCCCCAGTGACGCGAGCGCGTTCTGCACCGAGATCTTAATTAGCCTGCGGTCGAGCCATGCGGCCAGTCGTCGTATAGCTGTATCGGCAATTAGAGTGTGTTCCTCAACCTCCTTGGAATGATGAATCGTAACCCGGTTTCGGACAATAGGTGCAAAAAACGGCGCGAAAATGTCGACCGGCATCTGGCGAACCAAAACGTAGTCGAACCGCCGCGAAAGGCGCAAGATCTCCAGCCAGCCTTGTAGGTTCCGTAACGGGCTGCCGCGTAAGGGCCACACGACTCGCTTCGCGAAGGGAACGTGCGGCTCCGCGTCTTGCAAGGCAAAAGTCGACCATTTTACCCCGGGAATTGTTCCCGCGGCAGCACGCTCGGCTTCAAGCTGAGCTGTTTGACCATAAGTCAGCCGGTTCACGACCGACAGATGTGCAATTCGTGTCTCGGTCGTTACAGTGTTCGCTAAATGCGAAGACTCCCTTTTTTCTGACATACCGCCCTCTCCAATCAACGCCCCAAAGCGCGCTACTATGCCTTGTCCCGCAAGACCACCTTGGCGGCGTGAATCACACAAACTCGCCTCCGGAAAACTCGGGACGGTTCATTAATGCATCAAGCTCCGAACATTTTTATGATGGCGTCCGCCGCGCGTTCCGCGGCTGCCCCGTCCCAGCCCTCTGGAACTCGCGCCTCTTTGTAGCGACCCTCCAAGATAGCACAAACATGGGGTAAGATCTCGTGCGGGTCTTCCCCGATCAGTGTGTTGGTTCCGTCAGAAATCGTCACTGGCCGCTCAGTGTTAGGTCTTAGGGTGAGGCAAGGAATATTCAGCCAAGTGGCTTCCTCTTGAACGCCCCCGGAATCGGTCACAACGAACGCGGCTCGCTGTTGCAGGGCGATGAAAGACGTGTAGCCCTGCGGATCTAAGAGCTGCACCCCTGGTAGTTTGAGCTCAAGGTCGGATAACTTGGCACGAGTACGCGGATGCACGGGGAAGACCAAAGGTACCCGTTTGGCCGTCTCAACCAGAGCGTCAGCGATCGACTTGAGTCGTCGCGCTTCGTCCACGTTAGATGGGCGGTGCAGTGTAACCAGCCCATACGGTCCTACCGGAAGCCCCAACCTGGACAAGTCCTGTATTCGAGCTTGGGGAAGCATTCGCCTGAGGGTATCAATCATCGTATTGCCCACAAAAATAATTTTTGTGTCTGATATACCTTCGCGGCGGAGATTCTCGTCTGCTTGGCGTGAATGGGTCAGCAAAAGATCCGACAGGCGGTCCACGACCAGACGATTGATCTCCTCCGGCATTTTATTGTCATACGAACGCAGACCAGATTCCACGTGTATTACCGGAATGCCAATTTTACTCGCCGCCAAAGTCGCTGCTAGCGTTGAATTAACATCGCCATATACGATAACGGCTCGGGGGGAGAAGTTCCCGAATATAACACCCAACTCAATCAGGATCCGTCCGGTTTGTTCGGCATGGCTGCCCGACCCTACGGCGAGGTTTATCTCCGGCTCGGGAATGTCGAGCACTTGGAAGAAATCTCCCGACATTTGCGCGTCATAGTGTTGTCCGGTATGGATAATGATTTGCGCAGCTCGACCGAGAAGCGCCCGATATACTGGGGCCATCTTCATAAAATTCGGGCGCGCACCTACGATGTGAACGTATTTGCCCGGAGAAATAGCCTTGGTCATTTTAATATCTCCACAGGAGGATTCGACTAATCAATTCATTGCCCATTTTCAGAACTGCTCTTGACAGAGTGTTTGTTCTATTGGCATATTGCTCTGTTTATATTGTTGACGGCAATGCTGAAAATTAACGTCATTACTGTTCGGTCAATAACCATTCTACTCTAAACATGAACATTGCGATAGTCGATCGACTGATGGTGATTTTTTCAACTAGAAACAGCCTTTTTGACCTTTCTGAAGCAGATTATCCAACGCCAAAACGACGACGCTCGGCCGCAATTGCGCGCATCCGCGAACGGATCTCCGGGTGATCTGCCTCGTGCTCACACCGCACCGTCTTCGGATCGACGCCGGTCAAGCGACAGGCGCGCCGCTGAGAAATGCCGTGCCCGTTCATTGCTCGCAGTGCCGCATCCCGCCGCTCCGCCGACGTCGTCAGGGCTTTCCCAACAGATTCTTCAGTACGGCGTTGTCCAGCATCGTGTCGACCAGCAACTTCTTCAGCCGGACGTTGTCGCTCTCCGGCGTCTTCAGCCGCCGGGCTTCAGACACGTCCAGGCCGCCGTACTTCGCCTTCCACTTGATGGGATGGACGCCTCTTCCTCCCCCGCACACGATTTGGATGCTGGAGACACGAGAGAAACACATGATCATCAGGACCATCGGGTGAACCGCGCCGAGTTTCCCGGAGGCTCCAACTTGTAAGAAGAAGGAGCTGTTATGCGAACATAATCGACACGGTATCCGACGGAGGTTCGCGAGCGGGCGGCGCAAGCTGGAGGCCATCGCAGCGGACCGCAACGCGCCGCAGAAGCACGTCTGGCGTTCCCGGATCGTTCTGCTGAGCGCGGACGGTTTCGGCACAAACGCGATCATGGCTGCGACCGGCACGGCGAAGACGACGGTCTGGCGCTGGCCGAAGGCGTGGACGGCCTGCTGCGCGACAGGACCCGGCCGCCCGGCAACGCGCCGGCTCCTGACGCGCATGCCGCGAGGGTTGTCGAAATGACGCTGAAGCCGCCGCCGCGCGAGGCGACGCACTGGACGGGGCGGGCCACCGCGAAGACCGCCGGCCTCGCCGTCTCGACGGTGCAGAAGATCTGGAAGGCGCACGGACTCACGCCGCATCGCTGGCGGCGCTTCAAGCTATCTAAACATCCCGCCTTCGCCGACAAGCGGCACGCTGTGGTCGGGCTCTACATCGTGCCGCCCGCGCATGCCGTCGTGCTCAGGGGGGACGAGAAGTCCCAGATCCAAGCGCTCGACCGCACGCAGCCCGGCCTGCCGCTCAAGAAGGGCCGCGGGGGCGACCATGACGCACGACTACAAGCGCCACGGCACGACCACGCTCTTCGCGGCTCTCAACAGCTTGCCCCGGACCCAATCCGGAGTTCTCACCGGCGAGGTCTTCCGGAGGAACGTGCAGCGCCAACGCCACCAGAAGTTCATCCGCATCCTAAACGCCCTTGAGCGCGACATCCCGACCGGGAAGGTGGTGCACGTGATCCTCGACAACGGAGCCTGTCCTCGGGCCGGCCTCCGGCCGGCCCCGTGGGCCGCTCACAAGTATGCGAAGGTCCGCGCTTGGCTCAACCGACACCCGCGCTGGACCCTTCACTTCACGCCGGCGTCCAGCTCCTGGCTGAACGCCGTGGAGGGCTTCTTCGCCAAGCTGTCCCGGCAACGCCAGAAAAACGGCGCCTTCTGCTCCGTCGCCGAGCTGCAGGCCGCCTTCAACCGTTTCGTCGTCGAGCGCAACCAGAGCCCGAAGCCCCTCGTCCGGCGAGCCGACCCCGACCCCATCATTGCCGCGCGTTCCCGAGGGTTCCAAGCGTTGGCGTCAATCCACTAGAATTTATAGAAAGTTGTTTTTATCACTGCAGGAATATTATTAACATCTTTCCTTACTAATAATATTTCCTGAGCGCTTTTACATCTCAGCAAAAAAGGGGGTTCATGTAAAATCACGCCGCTCTTTATGTCTATTCGAATATTAGGCCCAGACCGTTTATCAAGATTCGGTTCAAATTGAGCGATATCCGGAAGGTGTTCAGTGACAAGTAAATATTTGAAATTCTGCTCTTGATTAAGTCTAGCAACAAATCTTTTAATATCAGCGTTCGATAGATGTTGTAACACTTGACGCAGAATGCCAATTTCGCCGGACGGCAGTTTATCCATTGTTAAATCTAATTGTCTAAACTCCACTTTTTTCGAATTAAATCTTTTTTTATTTATTTCAATAATTGTTTTTGAAATATCGCAAGCAACATAATTCACACAGCAGTCTACAAATTGGGACCCTACATTAAAGTCGCCGCAACCCAGATCCACTATAGTTTCAATTTTATTCTCCCGCAATATTTCTCTAACAGCATTAACATAGGGACCAACAATATACTGCTCGTGCGACCCACTTCCACTTATTCCATTTCCCTCTTGGCCGGTACCCCAAATGTGGTTTAAATAAATACTATCAAATAGATGCTCGTTACTCATATTTTTATACTTATAATCTAGTCCAAATATCCGTTTTTCAAGCCGCCGTATAAACCTCCGGGACCTCATTGGAATAATTTTTTTGGCAAAGTTCTTTATCATCTGTCTTTCTCCTCCATCAAAGTACTCAACGGCTTCCTCGTAGACTTTTTATTTTTGCAACTCCTTTCCCTATGATTTCAGATGCGTCACGAATTTGTTTTTTTTTACAAGACTAACTAGAATCAAGCCATTCCAGACTTGCAAGTATTTGGATCGTAAGTAATCTCATTTTTGCCTTATATGAACGGGCAATGAAAAATTACGTTAGGACCGCAACGAAAGATTGGGTTTCTTGCCTGATAGCTCTCTCTGATTGGAAATGTTGCGGCCAAGTTGTTCCTGTCGCTTCGATCTTCGATCGCATCGTCCGCGGGTCACGCACTTCTCTCCGCGATCGACGCCGGGTCGCCGCATGGTGGGGTAGGGGGAGCCAGACGTCTCAATTTGTTTGGCAACCCTCGCAGGCAAAAGGACGCCTCGAAAAACCTCGCTCTCCTCGGGTAATTTTTTACTTCGGTGATGGCGACGAGTGAGGTTGCGATGGCGGGACAGCCGGGGTTTTTCGATCTTGATAAACGTTATGCGGCGTTGTCGGCGGCAGGGGATCCGCGCCTTCGGCTCGGCGAGTTGGTGGACTTCGAGGTTTTCCGCGCGTCGACGCTTCGTGCACTGCGGCGCTCGGATCGGGCTAGGGGCGGCCGTCCTCCCTACGGTTCGATGCTGATGTTCAAGATCCTGGTTCTCCAAGCGCTCTACAACCTGTCGGACGACCAGACAGAGTTTCAGGTCCGCGACCGGCTATTGTTCCTGCGCTTCCTCTGCCTGGAGCTGCACGACCGGATTCCCGACGCCAGGGCGATCTGGCTGATCCGTGAGCTTCTGGTCCGCGCCAGGGCGGTGGAGTCCTTGTTCGACCGATTCGATGCTCACCTGCGCGACCATGGCTACCTGGCGATGTCGGGCCAGATCGTGGACGCCTCTATCGTCTCAGCGCCAAAGCAGCGCAATACCGACGAGAAGAAGGACGCGCTCAAGGATAGGCGCGTACCCGAGGGCTGGAAGGACAACCCCGCCAGGCTCGCCCAGAAGGACCGCGACGCCCGCTGGAAAAAGAAGCGCGGAAAGGTGCGCTGCCTGGAGGACGGGCGGCCCAGGGTCCCGGAGGTTCTGGTGCCCGCGTTCGGCTACAAGCGGCGCATTGCTTGCCTACGTCAGACTCTAATGATAGTCAAATCTTTGAAAAATCCTGGGTTGTCCGACACGGTCCTACCTATTGTGGTCTCGCTGGTCAGAACAAAAACGCGCACACCGAGCGCATAAAGTTCAACCGCGGTTTCCTGTTTGCTGCTAAGCTCAGCGAACTCCCAGCGAATTTCACGTTTGTCGAGATGCTTGCAGAATTCCTTGAGTTTTTCTTGATACATTCCGAACAAGGGGTGGGGCCTCAAAAGGATGGTACAATTCGTGTGATTTAATGACACCATTTTTTCGACTATTCTTGAAACGTTCTCCTCGCTTGAGACGGCATTAGGATGAATCATTATGCATACTGCATCATCGTAACGAGAGCATTTTTCCACGTCCTTCAGGATGTCCACAAACTCTACATCTTGAACTGGCGTATCAATCTTCAAATGGCTTAGGATCACTCCACCTTTAAAACGTCTATCTATTACCTGATACTCGTATTGTTCAAAGTCCCTACTCCATCGCTTAAAAAACGTCCACTTGTGTAGATCAGAAAGCGCTTTGAGCATGGCCGTGCGCAAGCCGCCCGGTAGAAGCATCGCGACGTAGAAAAGCTTCACCATGACTGGGGTGATTGGATTCAATTTTTTTTTATAATGCGCCTCCAAATATCTTGTCATTAGGTGTCCTTCATCAAGATAGGACACCCTCTTGATCCGCCGATGGGCCATGCAGGCAAGGAATAAAGAATTGATAGCGTTCGGAAGAAACACTTCTGTATCTTTACCTCCGATCACGTCGTCAAGCTGAGCAATGAACTTTACGTCGTTCAAAATCGGATTGCTGAATGAAATATCGCCGGGCATGCCACGGTGCCCCACTATCAACCGCCTCTTCTTGAAATGGCTCGACGCAGCAAAGCTAGCATACTGAATAGGCGAGCCCACAAATGCGATGATGGGCAAAGACGCTACATTTCTACAGGTATCGGCCACGCTTCCCTCTCCGTATTTTCGACACCAGCGCCATAGAAGACGCTGAGTTCAGCTGATGGCGGGGCCGGTCTGTCGCACGTATATGCGTCGGGTCATTAGTCCGGAAAAGCATTACGAGTCTCTTTCATAAGCATAGCTAAACAATGCCTCGCGTGCCGCTCGAAGTTCAACCATATGCAACAATGAAACACATAGTCGCCGTTCGCGCCTATCTTTCTATCACCGTTTCGGATACAGGTGTGCCGGCGTGCACATCTTCGCGTACGCGCCTGCCCAGAATTGAAGGCAGGTGCTTTGGTGCCAGCCCGAACCCGGGGCGTACACTTCTTACGCAATCCGCGGTGATCACCTGACCAGCCTTAATGTCCCTGACGAAGTATAACGAGCGGCGGTACTTTGCATTCCCGATTTCGCTTGATTTCCGCCCATAATCGACCCTTCCGACCGCTTCCCACGCAACACGCGCACCCCTGCAAAGCTCGGCAAACTCAGCTGGTTCCAGCGAGAAACTGTCATCGGGACCTCCGCCGGAACGATCTAGCGTCATGTGTTTCTCGATCATGCACGCCCCCAGAGCCACACTTGCGATCGCCGTGGTGTTGTCCAGAGTGTGGTCTGAGAGACCCACCGGCACGCCGAACCGTGCCGCCATGTCTGCAAGCGTGACCAAATTGTAATCGGATGCCGGGGCCGGGTAGCCCGAAACGCAATGCAACAACGCTAGGTCCGTGCAACCGCCATCGCGTGCCGCCTCGACTGCCTCGGTGGTCTCTTTTAGATCAGCTATGCCGGTCGAAATGATCATTGGCATGCCGGTTGCGGCGACATAGCGGATGAGCGGTAGATCGATAGCTTCGAAACTGGCGATCTTATATGCTGGCGCGCCCAGACTCTGTAGTAAATTTACGGCGGTTGCGTCGAAGGGCGAGGAAAACATCGTGATTCCGCGTTTGGCAGCATGGGCGAACAGCGTTTTGTGCCATTCCCAGGGCGTATGCGCCCATTCATACAGTTCGTATAGCGTCCGCCCGGCCCAGAGACCCTCGGTGATCTGGAAATCTGGGCCGTCTGACTTCAGCGTGATAGTATCGGGGCGATAGGTCTGGATCTTAACCGCATTTGCGCCCGCCGCCTGTGCAGCGTCGATTATGCGCAATGCTTGTTCGAGATCCCCATTGTGATTCGCAGACAATTCGGCAACCACATAGGGGGGATGGTCGGGACCTATGGCGCGCCCAGCGATGCTGATCTCAGACATGTTCCGCATTCTCCTGCAAATAGTTTCGAGCTGCATCGGGCCCGAGGTTCGCGATTACGTCCACGGTTGCTAAATAGGGGATGAAATTTCTACAATTAATTTGTGGATAAGGTCCGGGCAAGAATCGGTGAAAATGCATGGGGATTTCACCCAACCGGTCCGTGAATCCGTCTTCCTCGAGATACTGACGGGAACCTTCGGGCGAGATATAGCTAGTGGCGCCGATGGTCTGACAAATCGCTATTAGGTGACGGGACCTATTGCCCACGCATTTGAGATTCGACGCGCGTAAAAATTTCGTAGAAAGGCCAAGTATCTCCGATATACCGGTAATGATGTCAATGTTGATGTCAGCGAGCCTTACTTGGAGATGGTCGTTGAGAATAACATCGATCGGCTTCAGTACTAGCTTCCCAAAACTCGTGGCACCATAGGCTTGACGCAGGGTTTTCTGATGCTTCTTTCGCCAGCGCGTCGAATCATCGACACAAGCGTCCTTTATTTTTGTCTGAAGACCGGTTTTTCGGACCGGTACCGACAACATTTGTTCATGCCCATCAAGGCATATTCGGTTCCTTGTCTGCCACGACTGGCGCTCGACTTGGACATCGTCAAGAAACACTAAGCAATCAACGCTATCAATGAGCGAGAAATAACCGGCCCATGGCAGATATGTCGGCTGCATGATGGCGGTTTTCATAGGCTTGTCCTCATCAGGCAAACTTCTGCGTCCACCCCAAACCCGAAGGATCCGGCCGGACCGATTTCAGCCACAACGAACCCTTCCTGCCTGTAAAGGCGGTTTGCCGCCGCGTTGTCGGTCCGGACATGCAGAATCAGTTCCGAAAGCTGCATGGAGCGTGCCTTTTGTTTTAGGCCTGCCATGGCAAGCCTGCCGATACCCTGCCCCCGCACCGAGTGATCGCCAAGATAGATCCAGACTTCGCCACGGCCGCTTTCCTTAATGTTCTTAATCCCGCAATTGCCTACATGGGCCCTGTCGGCATCTATCGAGAAGAACCGGTCTTTCGATTTCTGCTCCAATACCAATCGCCAGTAGCGCATGTGAACTCTGATTTCGGGCGCATCCAGCATCATAAAGTCGTCGCGCAGAGCCCTATTGCACAGCCAGCGATACGTCCGCCGCACGTCGAGCGGGCAAGGCCGTCTCAGTTGAACCTGCACAGCCGTTCCACGACGTTTGGCGTGCCGTATTCGACGCCGGCATCCAACGACAGCTTTCTGAATGCGCCGGTCGCGATTAGGTCAATCAGTTCGGTGGACCTCTGGAAATACGCCACCAAATTCCTGCGTTCAAGAAACCTCAGATAGTCCTCCTGGTTCTCGGCTATCGAAGTGACAAAGCTAGGCAGTTGGAGGAACAGCCGCTCCCATGTGGTGCCCCCGCCAGCACTAATGCATAGGTCAGCCGCCGCCATGCGTGCGGCCATGTCGGTCACATCGACCGCCACTTCCGTTGGCCAGGGCATGTCTTGCGCCAGCAGCCGCACTCGCTGCAGTGCCGGCGCCGCCGAACCCATGACGACGCTGATGCGCAGATCCTCGGGCAGCGGCGCCTCTCGCAGCGCGCGCAGCACGAAGGATGTTGCATCAGTCCTGTCGACCCCACCCATTGTGATGAGCAGTTGACGCAACGCCTGCTCAGCTCGCCTAGCAAGGGCATGTGGCCGTGCCACGACGAATTCGGGCCGTAGCAGCACATATCGCGGTCCGACAAGGCAAATGCAGTGATCCGGCACTAAACCGTTATAATCGCCCAATTCACGACCGAGATTCTGATCGAGAAGCAAATCGCATTCATGCGGCCGGTCAGCCAGATCGTCGATCACCATCAGCCTCGTGCCCGCCGGCCGCGCCGCCCGCTGCCAGCGCCTGTCAAAGGCGTAATGGTCCATTACTAGCCAATCTGGCGTGTCATCCGCCAGCGCCAACCGCGTTTGCGCGGCATCCTCGTCCCAACTCACGCCGGCCCAAGGCGCGTGGTTCGGCGGGCCGGCCGGTGGCTCGTTTGACGGTTCAGGTAACAGCGTAACATCAAACCCCTCGTCAACTAAACGCTGCGCAAGGTTCCTAGGCAGCGCTCGCGTGACGAAGCGGCACCGGGCACCACGTTCCTTTAAAGAGTGTGCAAGGGTCAAACAGCGCAAGACATGCCCGCTGCCGATCTCAATTGAAGCATCGGTGCGAAAGACTATGCTTTGGGGTATCACCATGCGGTCCAGCCTCCATCGACCGGTACCACCGCTCCGGTTACAAATGATGCGGCAGGTGAGGCTAGAAAGACGACTGGCCCCCCAATCTCTTGAGGCTGACCTATTCGTCCCAAGGGGACGCGCATGACTAAGCGCGCTACCATCTCAGGCAGGTCACGTTGAGCTACTGGCCCAGGAAACGGACCTGGTACTATGGCATTGCATCGTATCCCCTCGCTCGCATATTGACAGGCTACATAACGAGTGAGTTGGATCAGCGCTGCTTTGGCCGCGCCGTAGAATGGAGGGTTACTAGCCTCTACACTATCATAATTTCGGAGATCCGGACTAACCAGCCCATACATTGACGCGATATTGACGATCGCGGCATCGCCCTGCTGCCTGCGGGCTGCGCGGAGAGCGGGCAACAGGGCCGTGATCAGCCGGTGCGCCGCGATCACGACGATATCATAAGAATTGACGTAGTCGGAGTCAGTCGAGGTGTCAATAGTACCACCGCGACCACTTGAAGCATTGTTTACAAGTATGTCCAGAGGAGTATCAATGCCACGGTTCGCTATGAATGCAGCGATAGCCTCAGGATCTTGTACATTGAAGACTGCCGCTTCGGCCGAATACCCCTGCGATGTTAGGCGGTTAACAAAAGTCTCACAGGGCGAAGACCTGCGCGCATTGACGATCACATGCGCGCCAGATTCAGCTAGAGCTTGACACATGGCCTGCCCCAAATGGCCCGTCGCGCCAGTCACTAGGGCAACGCGTCCGGTTAGTGTACTCATGTCGCGGGTCTTTGCTTGGCAGCCCATCGAGCGGGATCGAGGCTTCTTGTATCAAGAAACGGACGAGTCAAGCTTAAGGCATCTATTTCCTGACGTTTAAGGGCTGGCTGATTGAACAGCTCCACCGTATTCTTGAGCTGCGCGAGACTGTCGCAGCCCACGACCACGCCATCTGCCCAGTCAAGCCCCCGTGCCCAGGCAAGGCAAAGGTCGACGACGCCTGTGCGCCCCAGTATGGCCGCTTGCCGCGAAAGCCAGTCGGACACCGGATGTGGATCATCAACATGCGCGCGAGCCCAGAGCGCTGGGTCGACGGTGCTCAGCAGCCCTTGCAGCAGGGCACTGCGCACGTGAACCACCAACTTGCGCCGGCTGCGGGCAGCGCGAAGGCTATCGGCTATCATATCCCAGCGATGGTCAAGAATGTTGCAGGGCAGTTGCACATGCCCAATCTCGTTGCGGCTCAACGCCATTTCCAGTTCTTCCGGTGACTGGACGGAAATGCCGATTGTGCCGATCTGTCCGGCGTCCTGCCATTGCCGCAGGCTGTCGAATGCCGCCCCGTTCCACTGGTGAAGATGCCCCGCGCGGTGCAGAAGGACGCAATCAAGATTGTCCGTGTCCAGCGCGAGGCAAGAGCGCAGCAGGCTGTTCTCTGCCAGCGCGCGTACGAATTTAGGGTCGGCTTCCCGCGGGACGTCGGCAAGCGCCGACAGTTTCGTGACGATGCGCATCCGCCCGTCCCATCCACTGCGGCGCAGCCTGCCGATCAGGGCCTCACTCCTGCCGTAGCCGCGCGCCGTATCAATCCAATCCACCCCTTCGGTGATGGCGCGGCGCATCATGGCAAGGCTTTCGGCGTCATCCGGTGTGTTGCGGCTAGCGATCCCGTAGGCCATGCCAAGCTGAGCAGTTCCCAGCACCATGTCGCCCACTGCGCGACGGCTGCGCGGCGACGTTCCAGCGCGGCGCAGTGCCATCACCCAGCGGCGCCAAGGCAGTTGCGTCAGATCAACCCCACTCGGTGTTGCATGGTAGAGCGCGTCGAAATCGTCCAGGCAATCAATCGTGGCGCGGAGGTTCGCACAGCCAAGGTCTGCGTGCTCGGTGAAGGCATTCGTCCCGAATGTCTGACGGATGAATGGCGTAACATGCTCCTGCTCATATGCTGTGCGCGCCTGTTGCGCGGCACGGCGCAGATGCCCGGCCCGCATGACCTCGACCGCGCAGCCATAGGGGAGGCCCGAGGCGGCTTGGCCGCTTGTGATATAGTCGAGCCCGCGTGCCTCGAACTGCGCAACGACCTCAGCGATCAGGCCGCCATCCGGCAACAGGTTGTCTGCGGTCAAGCGCACGACCGGCGCGTTGTCTGGCTCGGAGCTGATGGCCAGCACGAAGCGCGCTAGGACATTGTCCAGCGGACCGCGCACCAAGTTGACTCCGTGATGCCGCGCCAGTGCCGAGAGCGCATCGTCAGAGGGCTGGTCCGATGTGGCCAGGGTGACGCGCGCGCCCCGGTTCGCCGCGCGGCGGGCCACCAGGATGGCAAGCGGCATGCCGCGAAAATCAAGCAGCGCCTTGCCGGGCAGGCGCTGCGATCCGGTGCGCGCCTGCACGATGACAAGGGGCGGCTCAGCCAAGGGTATCGGTCAACGCTGACACCACGCGCGCTTGCTCGTCCTCGCTCAGCCCCGCGTACAACGGAATTGAGATGGCGCGGGCATAGTAGGCCTCGGCGGCCAGAAAATCGCCGGGGCCAAAGCCAAGGCCACGGTAATAGGGCTGCAGATGCACGGGGATGTAATGCAGGTTCACGCCGATCCCACGGGCACGTAGCCCCTCGAATACGGCCCGGTGGCGCTCGGAGTCCACGCGGATCACGTAGAGATGGAAGGCCGAGAGCACGCCATCCGCCCGGCCGGGGCGCGTCAGCGGCAGCTCTGCTAGAAGAGCGTCGTAGCGCTCGGCCAGCGCGTTGCGGCGCGCGACATAGTCATGCAGCCGTTCCATCTGTGTGCGGCCAAGCGCGGCCTGGATATCCGTCATCCTGTAGTTCCAGCCAAGCTCGACCTGCTGGTAATACCACGGGCCATCCGGCGTGTGCGTCATCTCCTCCGGGTCGCGGGTGATGCCGTGGCTGCGCAACCGCGCCATCCGCTTGGAGAGCTTCGTGTCCTGCGTCACGGCAGCGCCGCCCTCGCCAGAGGTGACGATCTTGACTGGGTGGAAACTGAACACCGCGATGTCGCTGTGGGGGCAGGACCCCACCGGGGCGTCGCCGTAACGCCCACCGATGGCGTGCGAAGCGTCCTCGATCACGCCTACGCCATAGCGCCGCGCCAGTGCGCCGATCCGCGCCATGTCGCAGGATTGCCCGGCAAGATGCACCGGTACCAGGATCTTCGGCAGTCGCCCGGCGCGGTCCGCTGCGGCAAGCTTCTCTTCCAGCCGGTCGGGGCACATGTTGCCCGTCGCCGGCTCGATATCCACGAAGTCCACCTCGGCGCCGCAATAGCGCGCACAATTGGCCGAGGCGACAAAAGTGATCGGCGATGTCCATAGGAGGTCCCCAGGCCCGAGATCCAGCGCTGCACAAGCGACATGCAGCGCCGAGGTGGCGCTGTTCATCGCCACCGCATGCGCCGCACCCGCGGCCTCGGCCACGGCCGCCTCGAATACCGGCACTGCCGGGCCCTGCGTCAGGAAGTCGGACCGTAGGACCTCGACCACGGCGTCAATATCATCCTGCCTGATATCCTGGCGACCGTAGGGGATCATCAGATCGCTCCGATCCTGTCCCGGTTCGCGTCGATCCAGGCACGGAGCGCTTCCTCGCTCATCCATCGGGGATTGTTGTCACTGGCATAGGTGAAATCTTCCGCCACCTTCTGCCCTTCCTTGATCCGGAACGGATCCGCCGACCAATTATGGATAGCCGGGAGAATCTTGAAATGCTCAGCGTACTCGTAGGTGTAAAGCGCGTCCTCTAGCCCCACCATTTGTTCATGCAATTTCTCGCCGGGGCGGATACCGACCACCTCGTGGCGAGCATCGGGAGCGATAGCCCGGGCAATATCAACCACTTTCATGGACGGGATCTTTTTCACGTAGATTTCGCCGCCGACCATGTCGTCAAAGGCGTGGAGGACAAGCTCAACCCCGTCCTCCAGCGAGATCATGAAACGGGTCATGCGAGTATCGGTGATCGGCAGCACGCCCTTGTCACGGATCGACATGAAAAACGGAATGACCGAACCACGCGAGCCCATCACGTTGCCGTAGCGAACGACGGCGAAGCGCGTATCGTGCTCGCCGGCATAGGAGTTGCCGGCGACGAATAGCTTGTCGGACGCAAGCTTCGACGCGCCGTAGAGGTTGACCGGACTCGACGCCTTGTCTGTCGACAGTGCAACCACACGCTTCACGCCCCTGTCGATAGAGGCGTCGATAAGGTTCATCGCCCCATTCACGTTGGTCTTGATGCACTCAAAAGGGTTGTACTCGGCAGTAGGCACGATCTTGGCTGCCGCGGCATGCACAACGTAGTCTACCCCGACCAGCGCGCGATAAAGCCGCTCGCGATCACGGACATCGCCAATGAAAAAGCGCAGCCGGGGATCCTCTCCAAATTTTTTCGCCATGTCCCACTGCTTCATCTCGTCTCGCGAGAAAATAATCAGCTTTTTCGGATTAACGCGCCCAAGTATTGCAGGAATGAATGCGTGTCCGAAAGAACCTGTACCGCCAGTTATAAGTATTGATGCGTTTTCAAGCATACTTGCTTGCCAATGACGCAAATTTCAACTCATATTTCATAGACTTGTTGTTTTTGACTTGCATTTTATTGATCAATTTCTTTTTCATGATGTTTTTTCAATAGCAATACTCCGAAAATACGAGTTGTTATCCATCAATTCGTCCCAACCGCCGATACCAACCAACCGTCCCTTTTCGAGAACCGCAATCCTGTCACAGACCTTCACTGTAGTGAGCCGATGCGCAATCATGATAATCGTCTTGTCCCCGGGCAACGCATCGATCGACGCCATGAGCTCGCGCTCGGTCAGGTTGTCGAGTGCACTTGTCGCCTCATCGAAGACGATAAGATCGGCGTCGTGGTAGAGGGCGCGTGCAATCCCGATTCGTTGTCGCTGCCCACCCGAGAGCCGCACGCCGCGCTCGCCCACGATCGAGTCATAGCCTTGGGGCAACTCAGCCATGATGAACTGATCGATCTGAGCGATCTGCGCCGCACGGCGCAGGCATTGATAGTCAATCTCGTCGGGGGCGATACCCATTGCGATGTTTTCCGCCACGCTAGCGTCTGTCAGATAGATATTCTGCGGCACGTAGCCGACCGTCTGTTGCCAGGCGCGGAGATTATCCGAGGTGACCTCCACACAGTCTGAGACGAGACGCCCCTCACGCGGGCGCAAGAGCCCGAGGACAAGATCGGCGAGCGTGGTCTTTCCAGCGCCTGTCGTGCCGACGATACCGATCCTTTCACCAGCGTGGATCGAGAACGAGACCTCTCTGATGCCTGCGTGATCGGCCGAAGGGTAGCTATAGCTGACTTGCTCCAACCGGAACTCGCGCCTGAGGCGCAGCGGCGCCGGCAGTAGGCGCGGGAGCGGATCGCCCGACGCCTTTCCGACGAGGTCACGATAGACCCCGTCGACAGCGGCGGCGCCTGCGTTCAGCTGCGTCAATCCTGCATAAAGTCGTGAGAGTTCCGGCAGGAGACGCTGTCCCGCAAAGGCAAAAACACCCAACAGCGGTAGTATACCGCCGAGCGCCGCACCAGTGGCGAGGCCGGCAGGGTCCAGGAGAACAAGGCTGAGCAGAATGACGCCGCCAAACCCGACCACCTGCATGACGTATTGGGGCACCTGGGCCAACACCTGCACGGCCACCACGGCCCGGGCCATCCGCTGGGCAGGGGCGCGATAGCGCTCGACATAAGCGGCCTCGCGACCGAGAAGCTTGATCTCCTTCACCCCACCAAGCGCCTCATGAGCGAATCGAAACCGCTCCCGATTGGCGGCCGCGCGGACCCGGCCCTTGCGTGCTATCAGCCGGCGCGAGAGAAAGAACGTACCGCCGTAAAGGCTCCCGAGCACGGCAAATGCGATCAGGGCAACGACCGGGTTGACCCAGAGCAGGACGGCGACGACCGCGAGAACCGTGAGTAGCGCAGCGATAACCTCCCCCGCCGGACGAAAAAACTGAGTCACAGCCTCCTGGCTTTCTGAAAGGATTTGTGTGCTCATCTCTCCGGAGTGGTGGTCAAGGAAGTATTCATAGGGTTGTCGCAGATAAACACCGAGAAGTCGGTGGCTCAGCGTGTAGATCCGCATCAGCGCAAATCGCGCAACGGCCCAAGTGCGGATTATCTGCAGCAGATTGGACAGGACGATCACGACAAAAGATGCGAAACCGAGCGCCACAAGGAATTGATAGTCGCTCGTAAACCCACCGGCTTCATGCAACCAGGCAAGGGGCGGCACCGTGCGGATCCGCTCCGGTTCGGCGAGGACCGACAGGAACGGCATGATCGACCCCACCATCACCGCCGACGACAGTGCTGCCACAATGACAATCCCGAGCACGATCCAGGCATTCCGGCGCTCGCGCTCATCGAGCAACGTCCATGCCTTTTTCCAGGTTTCCAGGTCGATCAATTGACGCCCCCGACGCCGATGCATCCAGACCGCCGCAACCGCGATCGGCAGAGCAAGCGTCGCGACGGTGTCCATCGCTGCCTCCGCCCATGACACCGATCCCGTCCAACGCCACCAGTCGCCCGCGTCGAGCGCCTCGTTGAGGCCCTGGAAAAGGAGCACCGGCAGGAGCGCCCAGGCCGGTCCCCATCGGAAACGGCGCAAGGGCCAAGCCACGGCGAGGTAGACGACAAGCCCGAGAGGCAGATGGAACGCATCCGCGGGAATCCCGACGGTCTCCGTGATGCTCGTCTTGAATTCATACCAGGTCAGCACTCATGCCTGTCCGAGAATGCCGAGCGCGCCCTTGCCGTAGATGCCCCCATCGTGGTCGGAGGATCTTTCGGCGTTCTTTGGAATCGCAACCGCGTATGCACCACGACCGCGACGAGGTCTCTGGAATCCGCCGCAAACCCGCGCCCCCACTGCCAAATGCCCGATAACGTAACACCTCGGTGGCAAGTTGCAGTCCTGAAGGCCCGGCAGCGCTCATGCGTCCCGTGTGGGCTGCGGCGCCAGCTCGGCGTCCGGATCCATCTCTGCCCTGACAGTCTCGATCTCGGCCTTCAGCGCCTCGTATTCGGCCATCTTGCGCTTCAGGAAGCGCCGCGTCAGCCGGGCCTTCTCGAGCACGCCCTTGCGCGTCAGGATATAGGCGTAGCGGCGCTTGTCGGGCGCCGCGGAGAAATTGCCGAGCTTCACAAGCCCCTTGTCGAGCAGCGCCTTGAGACAGTAGTTCACACCGCCCAAGCTGACGCCCAGGGCATCGGACATCTCGCGCTGGCTCATCTCCGGATTGGCCTGTAAGAGTCTCAGAATACGGAAGTGCACATCTTCCTGGAGATCGTCCCGCCGGCCCGGTATCAGCTCTCTCCCGCGAGAGCGGCCGGAGACATCGCGCAGGCTACCGCACCGCGACTGGCTCTCGGCCGATCACGGTCTGGCTCGCGCAAAAATGGTCGATGACGCAACAGCATTCGTTCGAAGATGAACGATACGATTCGCCGTGAGCGAGCGCAAGCGCCGCGAACTTCTTTTTGGCACCCTGTGCCGGCCCCGCAGCATCAACCACCCGGCGCGCCAACGAAAGACCAGTGCAAGCGTAATCCGACGTACCAGCGCGATGCGTTCAAGATTGAACAATCGGCTTTTCCCGGGCCTCGGGAATCTGTATCAGATCCCTGTGAGCGTGAATCGAGGCATTCCATGACGGACACCGAAGAGGGGTCGCGCTGGTTCCTGGCGCAGCTGAAACCGAACGGCCACAAACTGGCCGAACGTAATCTGGACCGCCAGGGTTTCCGCTATTTCCTGCCCATGCAGGAAGAAACCCGGCGCCAGCGGGGGAAGTTCCTGACCCTGCTGCGGCCGCTGTTTCCGGGCTACATCTTCATCGCCTTCGATCCCGACCACGGGCTCTGGCGCAAGGTCAATTCGACCACCGGCGTCGCCCGCCTGGTCAGTTTCGGGCGGAGCCCGGCGCCGGTGCCTTCCGAGCTGGTCGATGGCCTGATGGCGCGCTGCGACAGAGAAGGCAAGTTCCAGCCCCCGAGCACGCTCGCGCCCGGGGACGCGGTGCGGATTGCCCGGGGCCCTTTCACGGACTTTGTCGCCACCGTCGAGAAACTGGCCCCCGACAACCGGGTCTTCGTCCTGCTCGATCTGATGGGGCGCAAGACGCGCATGACGGTGGCCGCGGACAAGCTCCGCCTCGCCTGATTTCAGCGGCCGGCGAGGCGATAGGCGATCAGGCCGACCCAGGCCTTGATCGCCGTGTTGAGCGTCTCGATATGGCCGGCCGGTTCCCATTCGAGCCCGTCGGCGAAGGCGCTCGTGCGATAGTCGACCGGATAGGCGACAAGCCCCTCCCAGCCGGCCGCCCGGAAACTCTCCATCGCCCGGGGCATATGGAAGGCGCTGGTGACCAGCACCCAGACCTCGCCCGCCGCCGGCTGCGCCAGCGCATGGCTCAGGCGCGCATTTTCCGCCGTGTTGCGCGAGCGGCTCTCCAGCAGCAGGCGATCCCGCGCCAGGCCCTGGGCGTGGAAGATCTCCTCTGCGACATCGGCTTCCGTTACCACGGCGCCGCCGGCCGTATCGCGGAGCCGGCCGCTGCCGCCGGCGAAAAGTATTCGCGCCCGGGGAAAACGCTGCGCCAGCGACAGAGCGGTGAGATACCGGTCGCCGCCCTCATTCACCTGCGCCTGGCCCCAGAAGCGGGAAGCGACAGCGTCCTCGCCGCCACCCAGGACGATGATGCCATCGACCCGGTCGAGCGGCGGCGCCGGTGCATAGGCGCTCTCGAGCGGCCGAAGCAGCAGATCACCGAGAGGCATGATCGAGAGAGCCAGCAGTACGGCGAACGTGCCGACCGCCAGAACCTTCGCCAACCGGCGCCATTCCATGAACAGTGCGATCACCAAAAGCGCCAGGGCCAGCACGACCCACGTGTCGACACGGATCAGCAGACCCACCAGCTTCGAGGCGATAAAGAAGACCGTATCCATTGCCCTGCTATCCTGCGGTCAGTTCGGCGATCGCCTGGCGATAGGCCGCCTGGACAATCGTCTGATCGAACGCCGCGGCCATCCTGGCCCGGCCCGCCCGCCCCATCGCTGCTCTCGTCTCCCGCGGCAGGGACAGGAATGTCTGGCAGGCGGCGGCAAGGCTTGCGGCGTCGCCTGGCTCGCAAAGAAATCCGGTGTTGCCGTGATCGACCACATCCCGGCAGCCCGGCACGTCCGTCGCGATCAGAGGACGCGCCATCGCGGCGGCCTCGATCAGGGTCCGGGGCGCCCCTTCGCGGTAGGAGGGCAGGACCACACAATGCGCGGCGGCGATAACGGGGCGCACATCGTCATGCACGCCCAGATATTCGACAACGCCTTCCCGCTCCCAGCCTGCCACGGTCCCGCGATCGATGGCGGTTCGATTGGCCGCGTCGACGGCGCCGAGCAACCGGAATTGCGCATCGGGCCGATGGCGGCGGACCATGCGTGCCGCATCAACGAACTCCCTGACGCCCTTGTCTTTCAGCAATCGGCCGATCATCAGGAAAATCGTTGCTTCCGCGTCGTCCCCGTAGGCTGCGGCCGCAAACTGCCGGAGATCGATGCCGGAGCCGGGCAGCAGGCGGGCCTGATCCGCGCGGATAATCCCCCGGGCGAGAAAGAGGTCCCGGTCGTCCCGGTTCTGGAAGAACACGACGGGCAGCTGGCCGAACGCCTGGCGGTAGAGACCCTCCGCCACGAACTGGAGGATCCCGCCGGAAAGGAAGGCGGTGCCCAGCCCCGTGACATTGGGAATGAACGGCACCCGGCAGGTCCGGGCCGCCATGGCGCCGAAGATGTTGTTCTTGATGGTATAGCTCAGCACGATGTCTGGGCGTTGGGTGCGGAACAGATCCTTGTACTGGGCGCGGAGCTTCATCCCTTCGACGGGGCTCAGACTTTGAGCATTCATCTTCAACGGAATGAACCGGCACCCCAGCGCCTCGAGGTCGGCGACACTGTCGTCGGGCGGCGCCGCCACCGTGATATCGTGCCCGTCCGCCATGAGCTGAGCCACCAGGTCACGGCGGAAATTCCAGATGTTCCAGGCCGCATTCACGGTCATCACGACATGCATCGATGTGCTCCAACCGCCCCGATCCGGCCCCAGCCGACATGCCACGCGCGCCACGCACGCCTCGCATGAGGCAGATGCAGATGACGAAAACCGCTTCCGCTCCCGCGCGCCGGCACACCGGTTCTACTCTTGTCTTCATCCGGACGAAAAGGCGCGTCGATCACGCTTCTGGCCTGAGCGATATGCCGTGCGCCTCATGATGGCGCCGCTGGCTTGACCTCAAGGCCCTGGCCTCCCCTCAATCGAGCGCGAAGCCCAGCCGCTCCATCGTCTTCGCCACCCGCCGGATCATCTCCAGCGACTGCAACTGGGCAAGGGCCGAGGCGGTCTCCGCCGCAATGGGTTTCTCGCCGTCCGGACCCTGCACCATGAACGCTTCCCTTTCGAAGTCGTAGCTCAGGACCATGTCCTCGATGTTCATGCACTTGCTCCCTCTTCGGGCCAGCCCTGTCGACCGACACATCTTTCCAGATTACGCATGGCGTACGCGACCCGTTGACCCCCATCGGGGCGCCGGGATACGCCTGCCCTCTGGTAGGCCACCGCCCATCGCGCTGCAAGCAGGCATGCACCGCCACGACAACCCCGCCGCCGCCGCTCAATTGCCACGGCCCCCCGTTGCGCAACATTGATATGAGCCGAAGACGGCCTCAGCCGGCGGTGCCGGGCTGGTGCGCGGTGCGAAGCGCCGATAGACGCCGCCTGACGCGGCCGGCACTCAGCGGTCTGGACCAGCGTCCTCCGCTGCGGCTATCGCCGCATCGATCTCGGCCAGCAAGGTCGGATCCTTGTGGTTGTGAAACGGTCCGAGGGCCATTCGGGCCCGACGCAGCGCATGCAGAAGATCGAGGTTCAGCAGCTGCAGCTCAGTAACACGCGCCGCATTCTCCCGGACAACCATCTTCAGCTCGTCGATCTGCGGGTCAAAGTCGGTAAACATGGCGAGGTTGCTGACTTTCTCGTCGACGGATGCACGGGCCCGCGGGTCATCCGTTTCGACGCGTTCCCAGTCCTCGCGGCCAAGATGCGCACAGCCGCGCCAATGGCAGGCCAGTTCACGTCCGGAGTCGTCAACGATTGTGAACTTGTGGTCGTCGTCCTCGCGAACCGGGTAGAGTTTCCCGGGCGTGATGTCATGGGCGATAAAATTCGTGCGCGCGTATATTCTGGCCATGGATCACGTCTCCTTCGCGACACAACGCAAAATGGTGGTTGCGGCCGTGGGACTGGCGAGACGACCAGCGCCAGGTGACCGAGCTCCAACGCTCCTGTGACGAAGCAACGGCCAAATGCCCTCGTACCCTCATGGCATTCTTATCGACATCGTGCGCCGCCCACGTCAAGTGAGGCGCTGCTGATCTGAAGTACGCGTGGCCTTCAAGTCCATCGTGCCCGACGCTCCAGGCCGTTCGGCGCCCCGGGTTCCTCGCCGGGCTGCGCGACGTCGTCGTTCGACCCACTTATCGGCCGCAACGGCATGGTGATCCGGGATTGTGAGCCTCATGGCACGATCAGGGTCCGATCCCTGCCCAACCACCTTCCCCGGCTGTATCGTCGAAGCCGCCGAGCGCAGGGCCTGAAGGTCAAGCGCGCCCGGGCCTACGACTCTGGCGCCGCCGGGCGAGAAATCGTCACCTGGATCCGCCTGTTATCGTCTTCGGCAATCTGGAAATTTATGCCGTCAACAACAAGTCTGAGCCACTCGTAATATCTGTCAATCGATACATTTTCCGTTCCGGGAAACATGCTCAGTGTCGCGTCGAAATACTGGGTCGATTTCTTGCGCGCCTCAATTTTTGCAGGGTTGAACTGCCGATCTGGCGCCAAGTCCAGGAGACCCGCAGCCTCACCCACAAAGGCCAGTTTGTCGCCCCGCGCCTTCATGAGACCGGCCTGTTGCGCGGATTTCAGGAAAACATATCGTGCGCGGGACACCATGCTCGGCCGCACGCCAATCTGGATGAGATATTCTTCAAGCGCGGCGTTGTCGATCGGAACGGGCGTATCAACGAAATGCGCAGCAGCGGTCAGAAACAGGGGTGGATTCAGGAAAGCGGTCTGCAGTTTCTCGATATCCGCATCATTCTCAATGAGAGCCCGACCAAGCGGCGTGATCTTGACCAAATTCATTGCGGTTGTCGTGAGACCAAAATGTCTGGTTCCGGCAATCCGGAGACGCGTCCCGCTATTGAAACTCTCCTGATTCAGAAATTCTGCAAACTCATGCGGCGGTGCCGAATTTTTCTCCCGCAGGACGCCGCGCGCCAAAAGAATAGACGAATTCAGATCCAGATGCGGCAGGCCCGAATAGGGTCGTCTTCCCTTATTTTTCACAGCGGCCTCCCCGGAAATATCCAGTACTTTCCCACCGAATCCTGCCCACCTTCGTGTTTCGACAGGTTGGGATGTCTTGCCGTCATCCCGTCCGAAGCAGTGGCGTTGCGAAGTCGACGACGCGAAGCGCCTGTCGGCGTCCCACAATCCAGACCAGGGAATTGAGACTGGTTAACTAGAATGGGCCATCTGATTCCGCAACATCAATCCATGGCCGAGGACGGACTGGTGGGTGGCCTTCGCCGGGACAGGCGATCGGGTCGAGGCATGACTCGGGGTGCTGCCGCAAAGCGTCGCGATCTTTGGGAATCCGCCGATGACGCGCCCGGAATCCTGGAGCGGGCGATAATGATCGTCTGCGTCCTCCAATGTCTCTGCGGTACCGTTCCCATGGTGGGGCGCCTTCAGCCCCGCGTCTTGCGGCGCCGCCTCCATGAGATCGCCCCGACATCAGCACCTCGGACGCTCCTTCACCAGAAATGAAGGACGGCCGGGCTGTGCACGCCCGGCCGCCCTGCTCCTGCATTCAGGAGTGTCGGACAGGTTCGTCCCGGCGGTTCAGCCGATCCTGAAGCCAGTCAAGCACCTCGTCCTCAACCCATCCCACTCTGTTCGGGCCGATCTGGACCCGCTTGGGGAACTTCCCGGCCTTTTCCAGCCGCGCGACGTGTTGCGGCGAGTACAGAACCAGCTCCTTCAGCTGACGCTTCGACAGTATCCTCATCACGATGCTCCTTGATGGAGAAGCATCGCGATGCCCCTGGTTACGACAATACCCACGGGTGCGGAAATAGTATCAATCCGCTGCTTGCGACGCGAGCTCGTCGGTGGACTTGCCACTCAGGGTCACGATGAAATCGGCCCAGGCCTCCACCGCGGCCCGTTTCTCGTCTGCGAAATCGTGGCGCTGGTACACGGCGACGATGCCGCCGAATGTTCCGCTTGTATGGTTCAGAAGCTTCTCGACGACATGAATGCCAACGCCAAGGCGCGCCATGCCGGAGGCCGCTGTGCGTCTCAGATCGTGAATGCGCCAGGGCATGAGTGCGATTTTTGCCGGATCGTCGCCACGTCTCTCCGCCATACGCTGGAGTTCTGCGAGCATTGCTGCGTCGACCCGGTTTTTCGCGCGGCCGAACCCGGAGACCGGCCGCTCCTTCTCCTCGCTTTGATCGTCACGGACGAACCATGCCGGAAACAGCAGGGTCGAATGATCCTTGCTTTCAAGCTCGGCGATCAATTCGACGGCTGCCTGGCTCAATGGCACATCGTGGGGTTTGCCGTTCTTGGTCCGCTCGCCGGGCAGACGCCATAGCTTCTCCCGCAGATCGAATTCCGACCAGGCCGCCGAGACGACCTCGTCACGTCGTTGGCCGGTGAGAAGCAATAGCCGGAAGACCGCGCCGAAAGGGGGACCAGCCTTGTCGCACGCCACGAGAAACGCGCGTAGCTCATCGTCCGTCAGCACTCGGTCCCGCGCCTGCTCCTTCGCCGGTGGTTTGACCCCGGTCACCGGTGAGGTTTCTATCAATCCCCGCTCGACAGCCCATGCGAACAGCCGCCGGACATTCGCCAATACCCTGTTCACGCCAACGGAAAGACCCCGCGCTTCCGCCTTGTCGAGAACGTCGAGGATGTCGCGTCGCCCGATGTCCCCGATCTCCCGGTGACCGATGACCGGATAGACATGGCGTTCGAGCATCCGGGCGACCTCATCGGCTGTCCGGTTTCGGGGCCGGTGCCACTTCTCGATGAACTGCTCCCCCACCCGTTCGACTGTGTCGGGCTCGCGGCGCCGGGCCTCAAGCTTCTCGGCGGCGGGATCCTTGCCGACCTCCACCTCGTTTCGCGCATCCCGCCAAGCCTGTCGCGCCTCTGCCACCGACATCGCGGGCCAGCTGCCGAGCTTCATCCGCCGTTGCTTGTCATGCAGACGATAGAAGAACACCCAGGTTTTCCGCCCCCCATAGGAGATCCGTAGCGCGAGGCCGGGGTAACCCTTGTCGAAATTATCTTCCTGTCCGCTGGCCGGCGGCTTCAAGCGCTTGACCACTGCCGCATTGAGGTTTCGCTTGGGCATCGCTTGGCGCTCCTTCGGGCATCGGGGCGACACTAGGATATCTCACTTTAGGTAACGTATAGGTAACAGAAATTGGCCGCTCTGCAAAATCCATTTATGTTCACCTATGAGCACATTATTCCATTTTTGTTTTTTATATTAAGCTCTTATGAGATCGCCCAGGTGACGGAATGTTCAACGAAATTCAGCGAAAAATTTGAATCATAATCCGCGTGTCGGGGGTTCGAATCCCTCCCCCGCTACCAGATATCCGGAAAATCGATGAATCTCGGGGCGGCGCCTGGCGCCTCAGCCGCCCGCCACGCGATAACTCCCGCCGTCGTCCGTCTCCGCGCGGCGGCGCATCTCGCCCAGGGTGCCGGGATAGAAGGACAGGATCCGGCCCTTCGCGTCCTTGTAGAAATTGGTGCAGTCACCGGCCCAGCTCATCTGCTGCAGCCGCGCCTGGAGCGCCGCGGCGTAGGCCGCGGTGGCGTCCGGGTCGATGTCGATCCAGCCGCCCGGCGTCTCCAGCGCCCGGCGGGTCATGCGCACGATATAGGCGCCGTTGATCTCGGCCGAGGCGAAAAGGGAGGTATAGGCCGCGACCCCGTTGATGCCGCAGACGGTGAAATGGTTCGGGAAGCCGGGCGTGGAGACGCCGCGCCAGGCCTCGGGCCGCTCCCCGATGGCGTCGGCGAGACGCCGCCCGCCCCTGCCGTAGACTTCGACCGCCGGGCTGCCGTCCTCCCGCCCGCCGAGGCGGTAGCCGGTGCAGAAGATGACGATGTCGGCCGGATGCTCTTCGCCTGCCGCATCCACCACGCCCTTGCGCGAGAGGCGCTTCACGCCGCGCGGGACAAGGGTGACGTGATCCCTGGCCAGTGCCGAATAGTAGTCGTCGGAGAACAGGATGCGCTTGCAGCCGGGCTCGTAATCGGGCGTCAGCGCCTCGCGGAGCGCCGGGTCGGCGATGGCCGCGCGCATGGGCTCCAGGCAGAGCCGGCGCAGCTCGGCCTGGGCATCCGGCCGGCGATGGAAGACCCGGTGCAGCAGCAGCGAGCGGCGGTGCAGCTCCCGCCAGTGCCGCCGCCACGCCGCCCGGTCGCGGAAGGCGGCCTTTTCCGCCGTGGTGTAGAGGCGGTTGCCGCGGGGCACGATCCAGTTGGGCGAGCGCTGGAAGACCGTGAGCCGGGCCGCGCGGCGGGCGACCTCGGGCACGACCTGCACGGCACTGGCGGCGCTGCCGACGACGGCGACACGCTTGCCCGCCAGGTCGACGTCGCCGCGCCACCCGCCCGAATGCCAGAACGCCCCTTCGAAGTCGTCATAGCCCGCGATCTTCGGGAAGCGCGGCGCGGTCAGCCCGCCGGTGGCGGCGACCAGCACCCGGTGCCGCGTGCGCCGACCGTCGGCATCCTCCAGCAGCCAGGTTCCGGAATCTTCATCGAAGCACGCGGTCTCGACGCCGGCGCGGAAGCGCGTCCGCTCCGGCAGGTCGTGGCGTTCGGCGCAGGCGCGGATATAGCGCTGGATCTCCGGCTGGCTGGCGTAGAGCCGGGACCAGTCCGGGTTGGGCTCGAAGCTGTAGCTGTAGAGGTGCGAGGGCACGTCGCAGCAGAGCCCCGGATAGGTGTTGCGCAGCCAGGTCCCGCCGTAGTCGGGCAGCTTCTCGTGGATGACGAAGTCGTCCATGCCCGCCCGGCGGTACAGCATGCCCATGAGCACGCCGGATATGCCGGCGCCCAGTATGCCGATGTCGGCGCGTGTCTCCTCGCTCACGCCCCTGTCAGGTCCCCGGCCCGTCGCGGTCCGTGTCCCACCGGTTCCAGTGCAGGATGGTGTCCAGCGGCGGGCGCTTCGCCGGTTTGAAGTCCGTGCCCAGCGTGTACGCCACCGGCAGCAGGCCGACCTGCATGATGCCGTCGGGCACGCCAAGCAGCTCGGCGGCTTCCTCCTCGTGCGTGAGGTGGAGCGTGGTCAGCACGGTGCCGAGGCCGCGGGCGCGGAGCGCGAGCTGAAAGCTCCAGACCGCCGGCATGATCGAGCCCATCAGCCCCGCCCATGTCCGGCGCGGCGGATTCTCGGGCAGGTGATCGATGCGGATGCAGGGGATGACGTGCACCGGCGCATCCTGCAGCCGTTCGGCCAGATAGCGGGCTGAATCGAAGACCCGGCTGTCCTGCGCCTCGCCGGCGGCCTTCGCGCTCTCGTAGCCCTGGTCGAGATAGCCGCCCGCGCCCTTGCGGTAGATCTCCGCCAGCCGTTCGCGTTTTCCCCGGTCGGTGACGACGATCCAGCGCCAGCCCTGGCGGTTGGAGCCCGTCGGCGCCTGCAGGGTCAGTTCCAGGCATTCACGGATGATGTCGTCCGGCACCGGCCGGTCGAAATCGAGGCGCTTGCGCACCGCCCGCGTGGTGGTCAGCAGCGCGTCGGTGACGCTCAGATCGTAGACGCTCATGGCAGGCCTCCTCCCCCTTGTGGCTCGCGAGCGGGGAAGGTTGGGCCGTCGGACGCGCCCGCGCAAGTCCGGGTCGGCTATCCGGTTGCGGCGAAGGAAGCCTGGCGGGCGCGCTGGTCCAGCATGAAGTCGCGGAAGACGCGCACGAGGTCGAGGTCCAGATGCCCCTTGAAGGTGCCCATCAGGTCCAGCGCCGCCTCGGGCGCCATGGCGCGCTTGTAGGGCCGGTCCTCGGTCAGGGCGGCGTAGACGTCGGCGATGGCGGTCAGCCGCGTCGGGTCATCCAGATCGACCGCCGACAGACGGTCGGGATAGCCGGCTCCGTCCAGGCGTTCGTGATGGTGCACGGCCATGTGGACGACGCGTTCGTTCAGACCGTTCTCGCGCAGCAGTATCTCGCGCGAATGCTCGGGATGGCGCTTCATGACCGCCCATTCATCGTCATCCAGCTTGCCCGGCTTGTCGAGGATCGCCAGCGGAATCATCGACTTGCCGGCGTCGTGCAGGAAGCCGCCGACGGTGACTTCCTTCAGGTCCTCGCCCTGGATGCCGAGAGCGCGGGCGAAGAAGGCGAGCGCGCCGCAGACATACATGCTGTGGCGGTAGGTGTTGTCGTGGTGGGACGCCAGGGCGCCCAGCCAGCGGTTGACGTCGGAGACGCCGAGGGAGTCCTGAATGCGCACGCAGGCCTCGAAGACCTCAACCAGGGGCAGCGGCTCGCCGTCCGCGCCGGAGGTCATGACCTTGTCGAAGCTGGCGAGCGAAGCGCGCAGCGCCGCTTCCTCCTCGGGCTTCATCTCCGACCAGGCGCGCTCGACGAAGCGGTTGGCGGCGCGGCGCACGGCGGTGGCGATGTCGTCCTCGCTGGCGAACTGGCTCAGCAGGCCCAGCGCGCCGAGCTCGCGGGCGATGACCCGGTCCTCGTCGGTGGGATTGGCAAGGATGAACAGCGCCCGGCCCGGACTGGCGGCAAGCACCCGCGCGAGCGTGAACATCTGGCGGCGGAGATCGGAGAGGCAGAAGATGTGCAGCCCGTCGGCCAGCCGTTCCCGCTCCGCGACCTTTTCCAGCGTATGCACGGAGACCCGGAAACGGTCGGCGATGATGCGCCAGATCCGCTGATCCAGGTTCTTGCCGTCGCCGATGAGGGAGATCGTGTTCGCTGCCGGCATGTCCGCCCTGTTCCGCCTTCCGGACCGCTGTCTGCTTCGCTTGTGGGACAGACGATCCTGCACCGGCGGGCGTTAACACGGAGTTGAGGTGCGGGGCGGACGCGGCAGCTCAGTCCGTCATGTCCGGTGGAAACCGCACGCCGGTCACCCGGGCGCGGAAGAATGGGAAGTAGTCGGGCGTGCCGTAGAAATTGCCCGCCTCCACCGACGTCGGCAGCCGGAAGCCGCCGAAATCCCTGAAGTCCGACAGCCTGCCGCCGAAGGGCTGCAGGCGAAAGGCGCGCCCGGGGTTGGCGTCGCTCCAGCGCTGGAACAGAACGTCGGTTGGCCGGCCCTCTGCATCGACGGTCACATCGACGGCCTGCGTCAGTTCGCCGTGGCCGACGGTGACGCGCGCCGTGTCCGGACCAGCCGCCTCCCAGCCTGTGTCCGGCCCGGGCAGCAGCGCCGCCGGCGTCCAGAACAGCGCCTCGGCGATCATCCGGCCGAAGGCGGAGCGGGCATGGTCGTCCGTGCCGCCGGCCCGCGCCACGGCCAGGAAGCCGAACAGGCGGAAACGGCTCCAGCTTCCGTCCGGGCCGAACGCGTCGGAACCGGAGAGCCGCATCAGGCCGCGGCGGGCCCGGACCTCCCAGATGAAGCCGGCGGGCGCGGCGAGGGTCTGGCGCGCGTGCATCCGCATCGGCTTCGCCCGGCCGGGCTCCCCCAGCGCCAGTTCGCCATCCATCTCGATCTCGGCGACGCGCCACAGCGGCGCGCCTTCGGCGATGGCGAAGCGGAAGAAGCGGCGCGCCGGTTCCGGCAGATCGTCGACGATGGCGGGATCGAAGGCCTCCGGCGCGGCATCCATGCCGTGGCCGCGGATCAGCGCCCGGCGCAGCCTGGCGTCCTGGCGGCGGTCACGGACAGCCACGCCGGCCATTCCGCCGGCGACGGCCACGACGACCAGGAGAGCGACCGCAAGCCAGGTCATCGACCGGATCCGCCGCGCCGGGCCACGTCCCGATCAGATGCCGTTGCGGGGTATGCGGCGCTGCCAGTTGCGGGAGAAGACCCGCTGATCGTCCTCCCAGGCGTCGAGCTCGGCCGTGACGATGAAATGCTCGGCCGTGCAGGTGAGCTTCGTCCGGGTGGTGGTGTGGGGACGCCAGTCGCCGCGGCGCAGGCCGCGCTTGGCGCGGACCTCCGCGCTGATCGATTCGAATTCGTCGGCGATGGAGGCGTACCACTCCTCGGTCCGGTCGATGTAATCGATGTCGGCGTCGGCGATGTGCTGGATCCCGTCATCGTCGACAACATGCAGCAGGTACTGATCCCGCGCCAGATCGTAGATGACGTGCCAGTTGTGGTCCTCGACCCCCTTCTGCTCGGTCGGAACCGGCGACGCCGCCTCGGCGGCGGCGAAGTGGACGTCCTCGTCGATCCCCCGGGGTGGCCGCACGGGCAGCAACAGCCGGCAGGCGTCGGTGAATACCTTCAGCTTCACCGGCTCCGGCGATGGCCAGGCGAGCGGCCAGTAGCTGGTCGATATGGCGACGCGGATGCGGTGACCGGCGGGGAAATGCTGGGCGATATGGTTCAGCTTGACGCGGACTCGGTGCCGGCCCGCGCCGATCGGCTGCACCTCGGCGTGGTCATCCGAATGGGCCAGATTGCGCACGCCGTAGCTCACACGGGTCGCCTTGTCGTCGGGCAGGATGTCGGAGAGACGCACCGCCACCATGGCGACAGGCCGGTCGGCCTCGAACTCGAACTCCAGCACCGGCGCGCCCAGGATCTCGATGCTCTCCGTCAGCCGCGGGCTGTTGAACACCAGCGCGCCGCCGTCCTCCTGGCGCTGGTCGTGGGGCAGGTCCGGCGTCGCGGCGTACGAACACCACTTGCCGGCGAACAGCCCGGTGCTCAGCGGCGACTCGACGGAGATGTAGGGCAGGTCGTCGGGATTGTTGTGCGCGTCGGCCTCCCGGAGATCCTCCTGGGGCAACAGCCGGTAACCCGGCATCAGGCGCCAGGCCCGTTCCTCGACATTCGCCGAAGGCCACTCGTCCTCGCCGACCCAGCGGCCGGGGCGCTGGCGGTAACTGGTGGTCGGCGGCATGGAATCCTGCATCCAGGCGCGCAGCATCGGTTCTTCCATGATGCCGCTCTCCTCGCCCTTCAGCCACTTGTCCCACCAGCGGATGCATTCCTGCAGGAAACCGATGGCCGGGCCGGGCTCGCCGATATGGGGATACTTGTGACTCCATGGCCCGACCAGGCCCAGCCGCGGCGTCTCCAGGTTGGACAGCAGGCGGAAGACCGCGTTGGAATAGCCGTCGGCCCAGCCGGAAACGGCCATGACCGGACACTGCACGTCCGACCAGTCCTCGCAGATGGAGCCGTGGCGCCAGTAGTCGTCGCGCTGCTGATGCTGCAGCCAGGTTATCAGCCAGGGTTCGTTGGCCTCCAGCCGCTCCAGCCACATCTCGCGCCACTTGTCGCCGACCTGCTCCGGGTCCGGCGGCATGGAGTTGTAGGCGAACATCTGCGAGGCCCACGAAATGTTGTCGCCCAGCAGGCACCCGCCCATGTAGTGCACGTCGTCGGCATAGCGGTCGTCCGTGGAGCAGACCGTGACCACGGCCTTGAGCGGATCGGGCCGCATGGCGGCGATCTGTAGGCCGTTGAAGCCGCCCCACGAAATGCCGATCATGCCGATACTGCCGTCGCACCACGGCTGGGCGGCGATCCAATCGAGCACGCGAACGCCGTCGTCCAGTTCGCTCTGCAGATATTCGTCGCGCAGGATGCCTTCCGAATCCCCGCTGCCGCGCAGGTCGACGCGCACACAGGCGTAGCCGTAGCCGGCGAAGTAGCCGTGCATCATGGAATCCCGCACCGCCGTGTGATCGTTCTTGCGGTAGGGGATGTACTCCAGGATCGCCGGCACCGGCCGGTTCTCCGCCCCCTTCGGCAGCCACAGCCGTGCCGAGAGCCGGACGCCGTCCGGCATCTCGATTACCACATGCCGGGTCTCCTCCACCTCGTGGGGCAGATCTTCGCGGTAGTTCATCATGCGCTTGCCCTCCGTCCTTGCGGTCTAGACGGGACTGAATTCGAACTGGAGGATGCGGTTGCAGGCCTCGTACTTCTCGTCGAGCTCCTTCGCGTCGCGGCCGCCGATGAACAGGTCGGCGATCTCGTAACTGTAGCTCTCCTGTTCGTGCAGTTCGCTGAGCCTCTGACCGGGCTCGACGCCGATATCGACCCGGACGTCCGGCATTTCTCGCTCCAGGCGCTGCAGCATCGCCTCGGTCGGTACGGCCTCGACGCGGGCGTCCTCGTGGCAGCGAAGGAAGAATTTCGCGGCCATGTCGAACTCGCCGGCGCCGCGCCGCCACCGCGGTGTCCGTCCAAGCGCCAGATCGACGGCGATCTGCTGGTTCGGCTGGCCGTCCACCTTCAGGAAAAGGTCCGAATGGGACTGGGACACCCTGGAGTTGATCTCCAGCAGGTGCAGATGGTCGGTCTCCGGATTGTAGAAGAATTCGATATTGAAGGGGCTGTCCTTGTAGCCGATCTGGTGGATCACCTTGCGCGTTATGTCCTCCATGCGCGCGACCACCGCCTGGTCCGCCTGCGTCGGGTACTGGTAGTGGGAGAAGGTGTGTCCGTTCGGCTCCCGGATGGAATCGATCACGCCGTAGATCTCGACCTGGCCGTCATGGGCATAGCCTTCCAGCGTGAACTGGTCCTCGCGGGAGATGATCTCCTCGGCAATGCACAGCGTGGCGCCCTGCTCCGCCAGCTTCTCCGGCAGGGGAATGTGTTCCAGGGCATAGCGGAAGGGCCGGGTCAGTTCCGTGATGTGCTCGCGGATCTCGGCCAGCGCGGCGTCGAAATCCTCGCCGTTGCGAATCTCGAAGCCGAGCATGGAGGAATGCCCCACCACCGGCTTCACCCAGAACGGGTAGTCGAGATCGATCTCCGCCAGCGGATCGTCGGAGAAGGGATGGAAGCCGCAGAAGCCGGGCGTCTTCGTGACCTTCTTCTCCTCCTGGCGGGACCACAGCTTGTGTTCGCATTTCATCACCGCCTCGGGCGTGGCGTAGGGGGTGCCGAGTTCCTCCGCCAGCAGGGGAGTGATCATCGTGGACGGAAAATCCCAGTGGGTGACGACGCCGTCGATCCCGCCGTCCACGGCGCGGGCGCGTTTCAGAGCCGTGTTCAGCCGCTCTTCGAAGGGAAAGCCGGAATCGACGATCGAAATCTCGTCGCGGTCGAGCAGGGTATGGAACTCGATGTCATCGGTGTCGCGGAGATCCTTCAGCAGATACCGGCTGTTGAATTCATCCATGCCGATGACGCCGATGCTGTTGTGGTTCTTGCTGGCCATGTCCTGACGTCCTTCTTCTTTCACGCTACGCAGCCGCGTCAGTTGGATTGCCGCGCCGCCATGCGCCGATTGGCCTGGCGCACATTGCGGGCGGACACGGTCATCATCCGTCCACGTTGGGGCGCGTCGGACCATTTCAAGCTGGCGAAAGCGAGCGGAGAAGTCGCGGCGACGGGGCTCTATTGCCGCCTGAGCTCGTGGGCCGCCCGGTTGAGCGCCGAGATGAGCTGTCCAGAGGTGAATGGCTTCGATATCCAGCCCAGCGGCCGCGTTTCCTCGGTCGCCTTGCGGCTGTTGGTATTGCTGAAGGCGCTGACGAACAGGCTGCGCACGCCGTGGCGGTCATGCAGTTCGCGGGCGGCGACCACGCCGCTGTCGCCGTCGGAGAGCCGGATGTCCATCGTCGCAAGATCCGGGCGGCGTTCGTCGCAGAGCTTCAGCGCCTCGCTGCGATTGGCGGCGACCCCGACGATCTTCATGCCGGCCCGGCGGGCGATATCCTCGATGGCCATGGCGATGAGAAAGTCATCCTCGACGATCAGCAGCCGCAGCGCGGCGCCGTTTCCACCGGCCACGCCGCCGCTCTCATGACCGGCCGACATCGCCGGCGGCCGGTTCGCCCAGGGCATGCCCGGGCCCGTGCTGTCACGATGGACGGCGCTCATGGCGTCCTCCACGGGCACGCGCACCCGCGCCACTGCGCCGCCCTCATTGACCATCTCCAGACGGCCGCCGAGGTCGTTGCAGAGGCCGCGCACCAGCACGAGGCCGAGAGAGTCGGAGTTCTCCACGCCCTCGGGAAAGCCGGGCCCGTCATCACGGACCGTCAGCAGGTGAGTATCGGGCGTACGCTCCAGACGCACGGCGATGGCGCAGCGCCCGTCGACCCGGCCGTGCTGATAGGCGTTGACCACCAGTTCGTTGACGATCAGCGCCAGGGTGTTGGCACGCTCGTGCGGCACCTGCCAACCATGGTGCAGATCGACCCTGATCCGGACATCGCCCTCGAAACTTTCCCTCAGCAGATCGACCAGCGATCCGATGAAGTCGGCGGCGGGCACGAAGGCGAATTGCCCGGTCCTGTACATGAACTCGTGCGCCCGGCCGATCGCCAGCAGGCGCTGCCGCGCGGTCTCCACCAGATCCAGGAACCGCGGATCGTTGGCGCGCATGGCCTGCTGACCCAGTAGGGCGGTCAGCATCTGGATGTTGTTCTTGACCCGGTGCTGCAGTTCCTTCAGCAGGCGCTCGTTGGCCTCCAGGGATTGTTCGAGCCGCAGTTGCAGGCGACGCCGTTCCCGGACCTCGTCATTGAGGTCGTCGATCCGGTCCTTCAGCGCCGCGAAACGGTTGGCGTCGCGGACCCTGAGGCGGAACCCGAATACGGGCGCGCCGGCCTCCACACCGCCGAAGCGGCGGCATTCCGCCTTGTATCGTTCCGACCCTGCGCCGCCGTTCAGGACGATGCCGCAGGGCAGGGCCGACGAGGTGCGGGCGCTGCGCCGGATGATCCGGTCGAAGGCCTCGCTCCCGCCTTCGATCCGATCGGGCAGGACATCGCCGATGCCGAGCCCCGCCAGCACTTCGAGGGCGCGGCTGTTGGCGTCGAGCACCGTACCGCAGCCATCCACGAAGAAGATCGGCTCGGCCGCGAACTCCATCAGCTCCGCGATGGTGGGCCCGGCGTTCACAGGTCGCCGCCGAAATATTCGAGACCGTCGCCGGGCTCGTCCTGCGGCTTCAGGTCGATCACCACCCGGCAGCCGGCGTCGCCCCGGGCGATCGCCTCCTCGATGGTCACATGGGCGTAGCCCGTGTTCTCGGCGGCGATGTAGCCGAAGACGTTCGAGGTCATCATGCACAGCGACGGCCGGCCCTCGACTTGGGCGCCGAAGGGACAGCGGTCGTTGCCCAGCACGATCCGGTCCCCTGTCATCTCGATGATGTGGAAGCCGCCCTGAATGCGTCGCTTCAGGTCGACGAGCACCTCGCCGACCTGTTCCTGCGACAGCCGCTCCACCGCGAGCGCGCGGCTGTAGTCGTCGTTGATCTGTCGCCCGATCGCGGCGCCGACGATGCTGATGTAGCCGGACGCGTCTTCCAGACCCACCACTTCTTCCAGCGTGCCCGCCAGTTCGCGTAGCAGGGAACGCAGGAAGACATCGCGTTCCAGGGGAATGTCGGCCCGTGCGACGCTGGTCGTTCCGGGCTCTTGTACGGTAACGGTCCCGTTCCTACTCATGCGGGTACTGTCGCACGAATTGCGCGTCCCGTCATCCTGACGCCACGCATATGTGATGGCCGCCCTACCCCACCTTCGTCGCGATCGCCCCGTCGACGGGCAGGATGGCCCCGCTGACATAGGACGCCGCGTCGGAAGCGAGGAAGACCGCGACGGCGGCGGATTCCCAGGCTGTCCCCATGCGGCCCATCGGCACCTGCGCGGCCCGCTGGCGGCGAAGCTCCTCGCGCGGGGCGCCGCTGGCGGCGTGATAGCCCTCGATGGCCAGCGGCGTGTCGATCAGCCCGAGCTGGAGCACGTTGCAGCGGATGTTGTACTTCGCGTTCTCGAAGGCGAGCCACCGGGTGAACTCGTTCAGCGCCGCCTTGGACGCCTTGTAGGCGATGATCGGATAAGACGCGACGGCGGCGATGGAGCCGACATGGGTGATGCAGCCTGCCTGCTGCGCCCGCATCGCCGGCAGCACCGCCCGGCTGGCCAGCACCGCGCCGGTCAGGTTGATGTCCAGCACGCGGCGCCATTCCGCCGGATCGATGTTCACCGTGTCGCCCTCGAAGGCGCCGACGGCAGCGTTGTTGTGCAGCACGTCGATGCGTCCGAACCGCTCCATCGCCCGCGCCGCCATGGCCGCGCAGTCTTCGGCGCGGGTGATGTCGGCGGCGATCGTCTCCGCCTCGAAGCCCTCCGCGCGAACCATGTCGCGGGTCTCTTCCAGCGATTCCCTCGTCCGGCTGGCCAGGACCAGCCGCGCGCCCTCCCGCGCGAAGGCCAGCGCCGTGGCGCGCCCGTTGCCGATGCCGTCGCCCGGTGTCTGACCCGCGCCCGCGATGATCGCGACCTTGTCCTTCAGTTGCATTGCTGCCCCTCCCCTCGGCTCGTTCGACGGGGGAAGACTACCCGCCGCGCCAGGCGGGCGGAACGCTCAAGCGCCGGGCAGGTTGCCGTCCAGCAGCCAGGCCCGCGCGGCGGCGATGTCGGTGAACCCCCTGATGCGGCCGTCGGCGATACGGCGCAGCGCCGTGTCGGCGGCGCCGAAGACGTCATAGCCCTGCGGCACGCCGGGCTCCAGCGCGGGCGTGACCACCGCCTCCCGCTGCATGCCCGCCGCCATCACACGCGGGACCACCGTGCGGGCCAGGTATTCCTCCGCCTCGAAGAAACTCTCCGAAAGGTGGCGCAGATCGGCCAGCCAGTAGCTGTAGTCGCCGCCTTCGAAGCGTTCGCAGATGAAATCGAGCACGGTGCGGAAATTGTCCAGCGAGCCGAAGCCGCCCAGCCAGATATCGGTCAGCAGCCGATGATCCGGATTGTGCCCGACAACGGCGAATATCCGCCCGTCTCCGCGCCGGAAGGCGCGCAGCTCCGTCGCCGAAAAGGCTTCGGCGACGTCGGCCCGGATCGTCTTGCGCGCTTGCATCGCCACTCCGCCCCGGACGGGAACGGCGGCGCTTCCGATCGCCCGGGACCGCCGCTCCTCCTGTTCCCGATCATGGAACGGGTGGTTCAATGCGGCAATCCCGGGGCTCCAGCTCAGTCCTTGCCGACCTTGACCGTCCTGCGCGCGGGGCCCTTGCTGCGGCGCGGGATGGAAATCTTCAGCACGCCATCCGTATGGGTCGCTTCGATCCTGTCGAGATCGGCGTCGTCGGGCACGCGAAAACTGCGGGTGAACGAACCATAGACGCGCTCGGAGAAATAATAGGACTTGTCCTTCTCCTCACGGCTGGAATCCTTCTTGCCGGAAACCGTGACGCGGCGGTCGTCGACCTCGACACTGATGTCGGAGTCCTTCACGCCGGGCAGTTCAACGGTAATTTCATACGCCTCATCGGAACCGGTCGCTTCCGAACTCGGCGCGAACAGGTCGGCGACCTGCCGGCCCAGATAGCGCACCGGCGCCATCATCTGCGCCCACATGTCCGGCCCGGCCGGGGTGGTTTCCGATTTCTCGACCATGCTCGTTCTCCGAATTTCATACAGAAATTGACGACATGGGCATCCTCGCCGGAGCGGCGCCGGCGCGCCTTGATTCAGGTCAACCGATATGGTCTCAGGGATCGAGTTCCTCGACCTCCGCGCGGCGGTGCGTCCCGCGCAGGTAATCGGCGAAGTCAGGGCGATGGCTGGCTGTGCGGCGGCGGATTTCGCGGCCGGCGGCGATCAGCCCGCCATTGCGACCCAGCTCCGCATCCGCCAGTTCCAGCATCAGGGAGTTCGGCCAGGCCTGGGGCCGGCGTTTCGAGATGCGGTCGGCAACCTCCATCTCCCGGCCCGGATGCTCCTGCGTCAGCAGGATGAGCGTCGCCGCGCTGGAGCGGGAGACGCCCATCTGACAGTGAACCAGCAGATGCGTCGGATCATCGGCGCGGATGCGGTCGCCGGCCTCCAGCAGGCGGACGATGTCCTTCGGCTCGGGGACCCGGTCATGGCCCTCGACTGCGGCGATGACGTCGTTGAAGCGGAACCGGTGCACGCGGCCCGGCGCGATCCGGTCCAGCGCCGGATTGGCCGGCCAGCCCGGATCGCCGATGGACACGACATGGCTGATGCGGTCGTCGAGCTCGCGGTCGAGTTCCTCGACGCCGCAGATGGTGAAGTCGATCGAGATCATGATCCGGCCCTTCTACACGATTCCGCCCCGCCGGGCAGCCTGCCGCCGGCTTGTGTCGGCATGATGGCGTCGCGTCATCGGCGCTTGGCGAAACGGTCCCCGCCGGGCTTAGATTTCACGGCACGGACAACAGAACCCCGGGAGGGCAGAGGCGAAATGGGCAAGCTGGACGGCAAGGTGGTGATCGTCACGGGCGCGGGCCGCGGCATCGGGCGCGAATGCGCGCTGCTGGCGGCGCGGGAGGGCGCGAAGGTTCTGGTCAACGACCTGGGCGGCTCGATCGAAGGCGGCGACGATGGCGACCGGACGGTGGCGCAGCAGGTCGCCGGAGAGATCGGGGAGGCCGGCGGCGAGGCCGTGGCCAATGGCGGCAGCGTCGCCTCGCTGAAGGACTGCGAGGCCATGGTCGAGCAGGCGAAGGACGAACTGGGCGGCCTGCACGGCATCATCAGCCCCGCCGGCATCCTGCGCGACGTCATGTTTCACAAGATGTCGGAGGAAGACTGGGACCAGGTCATCGAGGTCCACCTGAAGGGCAGTTTCAATATCTGCCGGGCGGCCATCAACCACTTCCGCGATCAGGAGGACGGCTCGATGGTGCTGTTCTCCTCGACGTCCGGGCTGATCGGCAATATCGGCCAGGCGAACTACGCCGCGGCCAAGATGGGCATTGCGGGCCTGAGCCATGTCATCGCCATGGAGAACGCGCGCAAGAATGTGCGCTGCAACGTCATCACGCCCAGCGCCTGGACGCGGATGATCGGCACGATCCCGATCAAGGACGAGGCGACCCGCCATCGGCTGGAGATGATGCAGCGGAAGATGCGGCCCGACCAGATCGCCCAGCCTTCCGTGGCGCTGCTGGCCGACGAGGCGAAGGACGTCAACGGACAGATCTTCTCCGTCCGCGGCAACGAGATCTTCCTGTGGAACCACCCGCGGCCGATCCGCAACATGACCCGGCTGGAGGGCTGGACCCCGACCACGGTGCTGGAGCACGCGATGCCGGTCTTCCGGCCCGTCTTCACCGATCTCGGCACCGCCCGCGACGTCTTCCCCTACGATCCTGTGTGAACGGAGAAGGGCCGCCCCGCGAGGAGGCGGCCCTCGTTTCGGGTGTGCCTGGCGCGTCGGGCCGGCTCAGCAGGCCTTGGCGCGCCGCACGACGTAGAGGCGATCAAGCTCGGTCTGAATCTCGTCCAACCGTCGCTTTTCCGCCTCGTTCTGTTCGATCGCCACCAGCGGCACGAGGAATAAGGCACCAAGATAGCCGGCGGTCTGGTTCTTCCGCCGATTCCCTTCGATCATGCCCGTCATCACCGTGCGTTCGTTCTGCAGTTCGGCGAGCATGGCGTCCGCCGCGTCGCAGGACATGGCCTGTTCGGCAAGCGACAGCCGGGGTGTGTCCACTGCGATGTCCGCAGGCAGGTCCGGCGCGTTGCGCGCGCATGCCGCCGCCAGGAGCATCAGCAGCGCGGCGGCCGGCTTAAGGAACGAACTTGACCGCACGGCCCTGCCCATCAAGCGTGCCCCAACTGAACGGCGTGACGCCCACGGTGCCGTAGCGAACGAGGACCACCGCGTCGGCGCCGAGTTCGGCCGCCGCCGCGCGCAGCTTCTTGTCCACATCGGCCGGCGTCGGGTCGTCGTGGAACAGGGTCGCCTTGTTCACGGTAACCTCCAGGTCCGCGAGCGTCCGGTAGTCGCGGTCCGTGATGTCGCCCTCGGTCACCATGATCGTCGCGGGATTCGTTGGCGCCACGGTCGCGGCCGACGGCGCGCCCGTGGCCGGCTTAACGTCCGTCTTTCCCCACTTGTCCGCGCAGCCCGACGTCGCCACCAGCAAGGCGCAGGCGAATCCAAATTTTACCAACCAGTTCATGAATTTCCCTCCGAATCGACCCCTTAAAGTTGAAACTAGAACGCGCCACAGGAGAGCGTCAAAGCGAATCAGGTTCCGCGTCGCGATCAATGTGTTCAGATCGCCCAGCTCTCCACCTCGATCCGCGCTGCGGCGCGGGCGGCGTCGAGAGCAGCAGCGTCCATGAGGCCTGCCTGGGTGTCGACATGGCCGACCACGGCGGCGGCGTTCAGCGTCGCGCGCACCATCGCCTCCGCCGGCGCCAGCCCGGCAGCGAGACCGGACGCCAGCGTGGCGCAATAGGCGTCGCCGGCGCCGGCGGTGCCCACCACCTCGGCTGGGGCCGGCGGGCAGTGATGGAGACGGCCTTCGGTAGCGAGGAAGGCGCCGTCGCGGCCGTCGGTGACCAGCACCCAGCGCGGGCCGCAATCCGCCAGCGCCTTGAAATAGGCGCGCGCGGTCATGTGGAAGCCGCCACCCTCGAAGCCCCGGGTCAGCAGGTCCGGCAGCGGTTGGTCAGGGTCGTGCTCGATCTTCGCGCCCCCCTCGCCGAACTTCCCCGCCAGCCCTGCGACCAGCGCATCGGCTTCGACCCGGTTGACGGCCAGCAGGTCGATCCGGTCCAGACATTCGCGGAAGGGTCCCTGCCGGGCGGAGAGCTGGCGGATGCCGGGATTGACCGCGACCAGCGCGCCCTTCGCCTTCGCCCGCGCGACAATCTCGGGGAAGCAGTCGGCGCTCTCGTTCGACAGGCTGGTCACATAGCAGAGGTCGACGCCGAAGGCCTCCGGCTTCAGGTCGTCGGGGCGGATCGTCGTGTTCGCGCCGCGGAAGGCGAAGATGCCGGCATTGCGCTCGTGGGAAGCGATGATCAGCGACGCGCCGGTCTTCTGGCCGGCCACGCGCATGGCCCAGCGCGTCGAGACGCCCTCCGCTTCCAGCCCCGTCAGGACCTGGTCGGCGCGCGGATCCTGACCCAGCTTGACCAGCGCGGAGACATCGTGGCCCAGCCGCGCCATGGCGACGGCGGCATTGACCGCGCCGCCGCCGCAATGCGTGGAGATGTCCAGCGCCTCGGTCTTCCGCCCCTCCTCCATGAGCAAATAGGAGGTGTCGGCGTTGCGCATGGTGATGCGCTCGATGTGGTCGCTGTCGACGATGGCGATGGCGTCGACCATGGCGCCGCCGACGGTCAGTATCTTCATGGGGGTCCCGCCCTTGCTGCCTGGCCCGCGATCCGGCGCGGAGGTTAGTGCCTCGCTCCGCCGGAAGACAGCCCCGTGCGTGGCCGTACTGGCGGCCGCCCGGCCCACGTGGCACGCTCGGGCGAAACGGGGAACGCGTGCGGGAGGGCATCATGACGGAACTGCCGGAGAAGGCGCGGGCGGTGATCATCGGCGGCGGCGTCTCGGGCTGTTCGCTGGCGTATCACCTGGCGCAGCTCGGCTGGCGCGACGTGGTGCTGCTGGAACGCAAGCAGCTCACCTCCGGCACCACCTGGCACGCGGCGGGGCTGGTGGGGCAGCTTCGCGGCTCCCAGAACATGACCCGCCTGGCGAAATACTCCGTCGATCTCTACGCGCGGCTGGAGGAAGAGACCGGCGTCGCCACGGGACTGCGGCAGAACGGCTCCATCTCGGTCGCGCTGACCGACGAACGGCGCGAGGAACTCCTGCGCCAGGCCTCGCTGGCCCGCGCCTTCGGCGTCGAGGTGGACGAGATCGGCGTCGGCGACCTGAAGGCGATGTATCCGCATCTCAACACCGACGGCGTTGTGGCTGCCGTCCACCTGCCGAAGGACGGTCAGTGCGATCCGGCGAACATCGCCATGGCGCTGGCCCGCGGCGCCAGGGCCGGCGGCGTCCGCATCGCCGAGGGCGTCAAGGTGAGCGCCGTCCACCAGCGTGACGGCCGCGTGACCGGCGTCTCCTGGCGATCGGAGGACGGCGCGGAAGGCCGGATCGAAAGCGACATCGTGGTCAACTGCGCCGGCATGTGGGCGCGGGAACTGGGCCGCATGTCCGGCGTCTCGATCCCGCTGCACGCCTGCGAGCACTTCTACCTGGTGACGGAGCCGGTCGAGGGGCTGGGCCGGCTGCCGGTGCTGCGCGTGCCCGACGAATGCGCCTATTACAAGGAAGACGCCGGCAAGATGATGCTCGGCGCCTTCGAACCGAGGGCCAAGCCCTGGGGCATGGACGGCATTCCGGAGGACTTCTGCTTCGACCAGCTGCCGGAGGACTTCGCCCATTTCGAGCCGATTCTGGAAAAGGCGGTGCACCGCATGCCGCTGATGGCGGAGGCCGGCATCCACACTTTCTTCAACGGGCCGGAGAGTTTCACGCCCGACGACCGCTACTATCTGGGCGAAGCGCCGGAACTCCGCGGCTACTGGGTCGCCGCCGGCTACAACTCCATCGGTATCGTCTCCTCGGGCGGCGCGGGCTTCGCGCTGGCGCAGTGGCTGGAAGACGGGGAGCCGCCCTTCGACCTCTGGGAAGTCGACATCCGCCGCGCCGAGCCATTCATGTCCAACCGCGCCTATCTCAGGGAGCGGGTCTCGGAGACGCTGGGCCTGCTCTACGCCGACCACTTCCCCTACCGCCAGCCGGAGACAGCCCGCGGCGTGCGCCGTTCGCCCGTCCACGAGCATCTGAAGGCGCGCGGCGCGGTCTTCGGCGAAACGGCGGGCTGGGAACGCGCCAACTGGTTCGCGTCCGAAGGCCAGGAACGCGAATACCGCTACACCTGGAAGCGCCAGAACTGGTTCGACAACAGCCGCGCCGAACACATGGCCGTCCGGACCGGTGTCGGGCTGTTCGACATGTCGTCCTTCGGCAAGATCCGGGTGGAGGGGCGGGACGCCGCCGCCTTCCTCGACCGGCTCTGCGGCAACCGGATCGATGTCGAGCCCGGGCGCATAGTCTACACCCAGATGCTGAACGCCCGCGGCGGGATCGAGAGCGACCTGACCGTGACGCGCCTATCCGAAACCGCGTTCCTGCTGGTGGTGCCGGCGGCGACCCTCCGCCGCGACCTCGCCCGGCTCCGGCGGCATCTGGACCGCGACCGCCACGTCACCATCACGGACGTGACGGCCGGCGAGGCGGTGTTCCCGCTGATGGGACCGAAGGCGCGCGAGGTGCTGGCCGGCTGTTCTCCCGACGACTTCTCCAACGACGTCCACCCCTTCGGCCTGATGCGGGAGATCGAGATCGGCTACGGCCTCGCCCGCGCCCACCGGGTCACCTATGTCGGCGAGCTGGGCTGGGAGATCTACGTCTCCGCCGACATGGCCGCCCATGTCTTCGAGGCGCTGGAGGAGGCCGGCCGGCCGCACGGGTTGAAGCTCTGCGGCCTGCATGCGCTGGATTCATGCCGTATCGAGAAGGCCTTCCGGCATTTCGGCCACGACATCACCGACGAGGACCATGTGCTCGAGGCCGGGCTCGGCTTCGCGGTGAAGCCCGACAAGGGCGATTTCATCGGCCGTGACGCCGTGCTGCGGAAACGGGAAGCCGGGCTGGAACGCCGGCTGGTCCAGTTCCGCCTGACCGATCCGGAGCCGCTGCTCTTTCACGGCGAACCGATCGTCCGCGACGGCGCGATCGTCGGCTATCTCACCAGCGGCAATTACGGCCATGCGCTGGGCGGCGCGGTGGGCCTGGGCTATGTCCCCTGCCCCGGCGAGAGCGCGAAGGACGTGCTTGCGTCCGGCTACGAGATCGAGATCGCCGGCGAACGCTTCCCCGCCGAGGCCTCGCTGCGGCCCATCTACGACCCGAAGGCGGACCGGGTGAGGATGTGAGCCGCTTCACTCGACGGCGCCCTTGGACTTGATCCGAGGGCCAAGCGAAAAGAACGACTGGGTCCTGGGGTCAAGCCCCAGGACGCCGTATCAGTGCTGTGGCCTACTTTCCCACGGTCTCCACCAGGGCCGGGAAGTAATTGCCGCCGAAGCCCGCTTTCTCCGCGCGTTCCAGCATTTCCCGGGCGGCGTTGGCGCCCAGCGGCTCGATACCGGCGTCCGCGGCCATCTCCAGCGCGTAGGAGAGGTCCTTCATGGCGTAGGTGACGGGGAAGGCCTTCTCCGGAAAGACGCCGGGCAGGATCGCCTTCATGCCGTGATTGCGCAGCGCGAAGCTGTCGGCGGAGCCCTTCTGCAGGGTCTCGAAGACCACCTGCGGATCGATGCCGTTGCCCTCGGCGATGCGCCGGGCCTCGGAGAGCGCGACCACGGTCTGGAACAGCACCATGTTGTTCAGGATCTTCACCGCCTGGCCGGCGCCCACGCCGCCGCAATGGACGATTTCCTCGCCGCAGCAGTCGAGGATCGGCTTCACCCGGTCGAACACGGCATCCGACGCACCGACCATGATGGCGAGCGTGCCGTCGATCGCCGCCTGCCGCGTGCGGGCCACCGGGGCATCGGCGAAGAGCGCGCCCCGTTCGGCGCAGAGCGCCTCCAGCCTGCGCGCCAGCGCCACCGGCGCCGTCGAGGCGTCGATGAGGCACTGGCCCTCGCCAAGCTTCGCCACCAGGCCGTCATCGCCCAGACAGAGATCCTCCACCTGCCGCCCGCCAGGCAGGGAGAGCAGGATGTCGGCGCAGCTTCCGGCGATCTCGGCCACCGACGCGGCGATGGTCACGCCCCTCGCCTTCAGCCGTTCCAGCGGTTCGGAACTGAGATCGAAGGCCATGACCGGCCGGCCCGACTTCGCCTGGATGTTGGCGCACATGGGCTCGCCCATCACGCCGACCCCGATGAATCCGATCGCTTCCGCCATTGCGCCAGTCTCCCTTCCTTCCGCACCCTGGCTTCACAGCTACGCCGACAGCGCCGCGGCGGCAAGACCGCCCGGCGTCAACGCCGGATTCGCAAGACCCGCAGCCTGTGAGAGACTGTCGGCGAATCGCCCTGGATGGAGAGGATCACGGCGAGCCATGTCGACCGCGGAGCCCGACAGGATCTGCACGGGCCTGGTGCTGCCGGGCGGCGGCGCGCGCGGGGCCTATCAGGCCGGCGCCCTGCAGGCCATCGCCGAGCTGGCGCCGGCGGGACGCAACCCGTTTCCCGTGATCGCGGGCTCTTCGGTCGGCGCGATCAACGCCGCGGCGCTGGCCTGCCGGGCGCAGGATTTCCGGGCGGGAGCGGAAGATCTGGCGGAGATGTGGGGCCGGCTGGAGGTGGCCGACGTCTACCGCACCGACTTCGGCGATATCATGCGCCGCGGCCTGCACTGGGCGGTGGCGCTGTTCTTCGGCGGCCTCGGTTTCGCCAATCCGCGCTCGCTGCTGAACAACGAACCCCTGGAGGATTTCCTGGCGCGGGAGATCCGCATGAGTGACATCCGCCCGGCCATCGACGCCGGCGCTCTCCGGGCGCTGGCGATATCGGTCTCCAGCTATTCCCGGACGCGGGCGATCACCTTCTTCCAGTCGTGCGAAGGGCCGGAGAACTGGGAACGCGCGCGCCGCGACGGCTTCCGGGCGGAACTGGACGTGGCCCATCTCGTGGCATCCTCGGCCCTGCCGTTCATCTTTCCGGCCAAGCGGATCGGCGACGAATTCTATCTCGACGGGTCGCTCAGGCTGACGGCGCCGCTCAGCCCGGCGATCCGGCTCGGCGCCAACCGGATCCTGGTCATCGGCACCCGCCACGAGGCCCCCGACAGCCCCGCCGAGCGTCCGGACTATCCGAGCCTGGGCCAACTCGGCGGTTATCTGCTGGACGTGCTGTTCATGGACAATCTGAACGCGGACATCGAACGGCTGGAACGGGTGAATGCGACGCTCTCGCTGCTACCGGAGGAACGAAGGCCGGAAACGCGGCTGGAGTACGTCGCCGTGCAGGCCATCCGCCCCTCCCGCGACATCCGCCGGATGGCGGCCGCGCATTTCGGCAAGCTGCCCTTCAACATCCGGATGCTGCTCCGCGGTCTCGGCATGGGCGCTGCCGACGGCCAGCTGCCGAGCTATCTGATGTTCGTGCCCGCCTTCACGCGCGAACTGATCGAGCTGGGCTACGGGGACGCGATGGCGCAGCGCGAGGAGTTGGCACGGTTCCTCGGCTTCGACGAGGGAGGCTGAACCCCGCGGCAAGACGGCGGGGCGCTATGGCCACCGCACGTAGCGCGCGCTAGCATTCCGCGCTCGAGTAGACGCAAAGGGGAGGCGATCATGGCCAACAGCGCCGAGTACGAACGGCTGAAGCAGCTCACGCTCGATTTCACCGCCTGCTTCAACAAGGACGACCTGGAGGGCGTGATGAGTTATTTCGCGCCCGACGCCGTCTACGACCAGTTCGACGGCGCGCCGGCGAAGGGGATGGATGAAATCCGCGCCGCCTTCGAGCCCCAGTTCACCGGCGCGTTCGGGAAGATGCGCTTCGCGGAGGAAGACATCTTCGTCGATCCGGAAACGCGCAAGACCATGGTGAGCTGGCTCTGCAGCATGGACACCAACCGCGGGCGCGCCGGCTGGCGGGGCCTCGATATCCTGCATTTCGACGCGGAAGGCCGGATCGCGGCGAAACTGACCTACGCCAAGGCCGACAAGCTGAAACTCGCCGCCGTCGGTGGACAGGCGAAAGCGGCGTCCTAGATCAACCCGCAGCAAGAACAACGCCGATCAGGGAGCACGCCATGAGCGATCAGGAATACACGCCGCCGACCGTCTGGAAGCAGGACGAGGAGAGCGGCGGGCGCTTCGCCAACATCAACCGTCCCGTCGCCGGCCCCACCCACGACAAGGAACTGCCGGTCGGCGACCATCCGATCCAGCTCTACTCGCTGGGCACGCCCAATGGCGTGAAGGTCACGGTGATGCTGGAGGAACTGCTGGCCGCCGGGCACACGGGCGCGGAGTACGACGCCTGGCTGATCCGCATCCAGGAGGGCGATCAGTTCGGCTCCGGCTTCGTCGACATCAACCCGAACTCCAAGATCCCGGCCATGGTCGACCGTTCGGGCCCGGAGCCGGTCCGGATCTTCGAATCCGGTGCGATGCTGCTCTATCTGGCGGACAAGTTCGGCGCCTTCCTGCCGAAGGATCACGCAGGACGCACCGAGGCGCTCAACTGGCTGTTCTGGCAGATGGGCAGCGCGCCCTATCTGGGCGGCGGCTTCGGGCACTTCTATGCCTATGCGCCGATCAAGATCAAATACGCCATCGACCGCTACACCATGGAGGTGAAGCGCCAGCTCGACGTGCTCGACCGCCGGCTGGCCGAGACGCGCTATCTGGGCGGCGACGACTACACCATCGCCGACATGGCCGTCTGGCCCTGGTACGGCGCGCTGGTGAAGGGCGTCATCTATGGCGAATCCGCCACATTCATCGAGGCGCATACCTACAAGAACGTGCACCGCTGGGCCGACGAGATCGCGCAGCGGCCGGCCGTGAAGCGGGGCCGGATGGTCAACCGCACCTTCGGCGACCCTTCCAGCCAGCTTCACGAGCGCCACGACGCAAGCGACTTCGAGACGAAGACGCAGGACAAGCTGGACGCCGCCGACTGAGGCCCGGCGCATGCGCTGGGCGCGTTATCTCGTTGACGGCCGCGAGACCTTCGGGCTGGTTGAAGGCGACCGTCTCGCCGATGTGGCGGGCGATCCCTTCGACGGCTTCGAGCGGACGCGGGCGACCCGGCCGCTGGCGGAAACGAAACTGCTGGCGCCGGTCATGCCGCGGACGTTCTACGCCGCCGGCCTGAACTACGCGGAACATGTTCGCGAAGTCGCCGAGTCTGTCGGTATGGCGCCCGACATCCCGAAGGCGGCGGATATCGGCTATCGCGCGATCAACGCGATTTCCGGACCCGGCGACCCCATCGTCATCCCGGCGGACGCCAGCGATCAGATCCAGTACGAGGCGGAACTGGTCGCAGTCATCGGCCGGGAGGCGAAGTACCTGACTCATGACAATTGCTTCGAATGCGTTCTGGGATTCACCATCGGCAACGACGTCTCCGAGCGGTCGTGGCAGAAGGAGGACTTCACCCTCTGGCGCGCCAAGAACACCGACAGCTTCGCGCCCATGGGCCCGTGGATCGAGACCGATTTCGACCAGCAGGCGGCGCGCACCAAAGTGCGGCTGAACGGCCGGGAGATCATCGATTTCCCGACAGCGAACATGGTGCATTCCGTGGCCGATTTTCTGGTCCGCATGACCCGCTATGTCACGCTCTATCCCCGCGACGTCATCTGGATGGGAACCGAGGGCAAGAGTGAGAACATGGCCCACGGCGATACCTGCGAGATCGAGATCACCGGCATCGGCCAGCTGCGCAATCCCGTCATCCGCGCCTCCGGCTGAGACGAGACGACTATTTTACAGCGATGCAGGTGCACGGCGCGCGATTCAGCACCTTGTGGGAAACGCTGCCGAGATAGAGGGCGCGCATGTCGCTCAGACCGCGTGAACCCATGATGACGCAATCGACGTCCCTGTCCTCGATGCAGCGCAGTATCTGCCGCGCCGCCTCGCCGTCGGTCAGGACCGTCTCGACATCCTTCAGACCTTTTTCTCGCGCGTCTTCCTTCGCCCCGTCCAGCAGACTCTGGCCGATCTCCGCGTACATGCGCGGCGTGCCCTCGGGGGGTTCCTCGAAGCCGTAGTTGAGCCGGCCTTCGACGGCCCGCAACCGCTTCACCTCGGGCTCGATCTTGCTGCCCAGCCCTTCGGCCCGGGCGAACCGCTCCAGTTCCTCCGCATCCGCATTCAGCAGCATGTTGTGCTGGATAACCAGTTTCGCGCCGTGGGTCCCGGCGAGGTCTATCGCCAGCTTCAGCGCCTTGCGGCTGTGATCAGACCCGTCGATCGGGCAAAGAATCGTCTTGAACATCGCAGATACCCCCCGCTTGCCGGTATTCCGGGCGACCCGCCGAACACGGAGCCCGCCCCTTCACGGGAGACATCGTGAAGCATTGGCCGCAGCGGGCCCTTGATCCGTATCAAGAAAAGGCGCCGTCCAGAGCGAGGAAGACCAGGCCGGAGATCAGCGCCGTGGCTGGCACGGTGACGACCCACGCGGCGATCACGGTCATGAAGTGGCTGCGCCGCACCAGCTTGCGCCGGCGGCGTTCCTCCGGTGCAACCTGCTTGGCGGCAACATATCGGTTGCCCTTGCGCGCACGCCGTTCGTTGTCCCATTCGCGGAAGAAGCCGACCCCGAAGACGCCGCCCACCGCGATGTGGGTCGAACTGACGGGCAGGCCGAGCCAGGAAGCGATGATCACCGTGATCGCGGCCGAGAGAGCCACGCAATAGGCGCGCATCGGGTTCAGCTTGGTGATCTGGCTGCCCACCATGCGGATCAGCTTCGGGCCGAACAGCACCAGTCCGAAGGAGATTCCGAGCGCGCCGATCACCATGACCCAGAGGGGGATCGTGACCTTGCCGGCGAAGCCGCCGGCTTCCTGGGCGTGGACGATCGCGGCCAGCGGCCCCACGGCGTTGGCGACGTCGTTGGCCCCGTGGGCGAAGGACAGCAGCCCCGCCGAGATCACCAGCGGCAGGCCGAACAGCTCCTTCAGCGAGCGGTTGCGGTTCTCCATGCCTTCCGACTGACGGCGGATCAGCGGCGCGGTGACGACATAGGCGACCGCGCCCGAGCCGGCGCCGATCAGCAGCGCAGTCAGCAGGTCGATGGCGATCACCCGCTTGAACCCCTTGATGGCGAGATAGGCGGCGAAGGTGCCGGCCATGATGCCCACCAGCACCGGCACCCAGCGCCGCGCCGCGGCGATCTTGTCGTCCTGATAGATGATGAAGGTCTTGATGAAGGCGAGGAAGGCGGCGGCGATGACACCGCCCAGCACCGGGGAGATCACCCAGCTCGCCGCGATCGCGGCCATGCTGGGCCAGTTGACGGCCGTCGCGCCGGCGGCGGCGACGCCCGCGCCCATCACCCCGCCGACCACGGAATGGGTGGTCGAGACCGGAGCGCCGATCCAGGTGGCGAGATTGATCCACAGCGCCGCCGCGATCAGCGCCGCCATCATGGCCCAGGTAAAGGTGCTTCCGTCGGCGACGCCGGCCGGATCGATGATGCCCTTGGAGATGGTCGAGACCACGTCGCCGCCGGCCAGCAGCGCGCCCGCGCTTTCGCAGATCGCCGCAATGACGATGGCCCCGCCCATGGTCAGCGCCCTTGCGCCGACCGCGGGGCCCATGTTGTTGGCGACATCGTTGGCGCCGATGTTCAGCGCCATGTAGGCCCCGAAGGCGGCGGCGGCGACGACGAAGACCGCGCCCTGGGCCTGACCGAAGGTCACCGCCGCGGCCAGCGTCGCCAGGGCGACGAAGGCGAAGGCGACGCCGACGCCGACGAGCGGCCGGGCGACATATCGCGTGGCGTACTCGACCCGGCTGATACGGTTCAGGTCCTTGTCGAGCGTCTTCCACTGCTTCGGCTCGCTGTCCGTGCTCAAGGCCCCGCCATTTCGCCGGCCGGCTGACGCCGGACTGTCACAAAACTGTCATGAATGGCTCTGCCTAGCCGCAGCAGGGCCGCGGTTCAAGCGTTCGCGTGCGCCCGCGTCGCAAATTCCGCCAGCAGCGCCGCCAGCTCGGGTTCCTCCACCCGGGATGCCGCCTCGGCCGGGGCAAGCCATTCCCGCCGCCGGCGCTCCGCCTCGGGGTAGTCGTCGGCCAGTTCCGCCACCTCGACAGCGAAGACGCGGACCTCGCAGCCGACGGGCGCGCCGCCGCGCAGCTTCTTGTCGTAGTAGTAGCTCCCGACCGCCGCCTCGGTCACGCCGGACGGGATGACGCCAGCTTCCTCCCAGGCCTCATGCGCCGCCGCCTGGGGAAAGTCCAGCCCGTCGATGGGCCAGCCCTTGGGCAGGATCCAGCGCTGCGTGTGCAGCGAGGTCACCAGCAGGACTTCCCGCCCGCCGTCGGACGCGCCGCGGTGACACAGCGCCGCGATCTGCAGCCGGTCCGGCCGCCGCAGCAGCGGCTGCAGATAGTCGGCCCAGGCCCTGTGCAGCAGGCGTGACATCTCAGGCGAATCCCTTGCGAATCATCAATCTACTATATCCGATCGCGAATCGCCGGGTGCAAGGGGCCGTGCGCGCCGGTTCCCACGCGCCGCGAACGGCTCTAGGCTGTCGCCTCTCGGTTCCTGGGGAGGGGACACAATGATCCATGATTTCACCGAATGCGGGCCGGACCGCGTGATCAGCGGCATCGGCGCGCTGGCCGAACTGCCCGCCGTGCTGGCCGACATGGGCGTCGAACGGGCGCTGGTGCTGACCGGCCGGACGCTGGCGGAGAAGACGGACCTCGTCGGCCGGGTCGAGAAGACGCTGGGCGCCCGCCATGCCGGCACCTTCAGCGGCTGCGCCCAGCACGTGCCGGAAAGCACCGTGACCGCGGCGGTGGCCGCGGCGCGCGAGGGCCGCGCCGACGGCATCGTCGTCTTCGGCGGCGGCAGCCCCATCGACACCGCCAAGATGGTCGTGCTGAAGCTGAAGGAGGCCGGCGAGGCCCCGCCCCGCCAGATCGTCATCCCGACAACGCTCTCGGCCGGCGAGTTCACCTTCGCCGCCGGCATGACCGACGAGCAGACGCGCATCAAGCACGTCCATGTCGACCCGGCGATGCAGCCGGAGATCATCCTCTACGACCCGGAGCTCTGCCGCCCGACACCGCCGGAGCTGTGGCTGACCACCGGCATCAAGGCCCTGGATCACGCCGTCGAGGGCCTGTGGTGGCCCGACTGCCATCCGTTGCTGGAGACGCTGCGCCTGGGCGCCATCGCCGACCTCACGGCCCATCTGGCGCGCTCGCGCGATCCGGAGGCGCTGGAGGACCGGCTGGCCTGCCAGCACGCGGCATGGAAATCCATCTGGGGTCTGCTGGGGGCGAAGAAGGTCGGCTTCCGCCTCAGCCACCCGCTGGGCCATCAGATCGGCGCGCGCTGGGACGTGCCCCACGGGGTGACATCGTGCATCGCCCTGCCGGCGGCGGCCCGCTTCCTGAAGGACCGCACCGGTCCGGCCCAGCAGAAGATCGCGGCGGCCATGGGCATGCCCGGGGCCGACGGCGCCGCGCCGGCGATCGAGGCCTTCTTCGACCGCCTCGAGATCCCGCGCCGGCTCTCCGACACGGCGGCGAAGCGCGACGAGATCCCACTGGTGGCAAAGGCTGTGGCCGACGAGCTCGCCCATCTCGGCGCGCCGGATGCGGACATCGCCACGCCCGAGGCGCTCGCGGCGCTGCTGGACCAACTCTGGTAGACCGGAAAAGAAGAAACGAGAGGGGAAACGAGGGAATGCAGCAGCGGAAACTGGGCGCGGACGGCCCGAAGGTGAGCGCGGTGGGCTATGGCGCCATGTCCTTCGCCGACTTCTACGGGCCGGCGACCGAGGAAGGCTCCATGGCCATCCTCGACGCCTGCGTGGAGATGGGCGTCACCCATGTCGACACCGCGAACGTCTACGGCAACGGCCGCTCGGAGACCTGGCTGGGCAAGTGGCTGAAGGCCCGCGGCGGCGCGCCGCCGTTCGCCATCGCCACCAAGGTCGGCATCCAGCGCGACCCGGAGCGGCGCTTCAACAACGACCCGGACCACATGCGCGAGCAGCTCGACGAGAGCCTGAAGCGTCTCGGTGTCGAGGCCATCGACCTCTACTACGTCCACCGCCGCGACACCGCGCACGAGATCGAGGACGTCACCGAAACCCTCGCGTCTTTCGTGAAGGCCGGCAAGGTCAAGGCCATCGGCTACTCGGAGATCGCGCCCTCGTCGCTCCGCCGCGCCGCCGCCGTCCACCCCATCGCCGCGGTGCAGTCGGAATACTCGCTCGCCACCCGCGCGCCGGAGCTGGGCCTGGTGCAGGCCTGCGAGGAGCTGGGGGCGGCGCTGGTCGCCTTCTCGCCCGTCGGGCGCGGCCTGCTGACCGACCGCCCGCACAGCCTGGAAGCCTGCCGGACCATGGGCTTCATGAAGAACAACCCGCGCTTCGTGGAGCCCAACCACTCCGCCAATCTGGCGTACAACGCGAAGTTCCGCGCGCTGGCAGCGGAGATGGGCGTGGCCGCGGCGAGCCTCGCCATCGCCTGGCTGCTGCGGCGCGGCGGACACGTCCTGCCGATCCCCGGCACGCGCTCGGTCAAGCACCTGAAGGAATGCGTCGCCGGCGCGGAGATGGACCTCTCCGACGACGACATGGCCCGGATCGAGAGCGTCCTCCCCGTCGGCTGGTGCCATGGCGACCGCTACAACGCCGCCCAGTGGGAAGCGCCGGAGCGGTACTGCTAGGCGTTACCGGTCGGCGCGCATTACCGCTCGGCGCGCGGGGGATGGTGGGGCCGGCCCGCGCGCCTTCTGAGTCATGGAAACCCGTCCCGCTCCACTGCTCAATTCGGCGTCCCGGGGCTTGACGAGCCTGCCCCGGACCCCGTTCCGGGGGGACCCAGTCCATCGATTCGCTGGGCCCCTGGATCAAGTCCAGGGGCGCCGGCTATTTCACCGCGCCCCACGCCAGAGTCTTTCCGCCCGCGCAGGCCCGCCCCGCGCCGGGACCGGTTGCCGTCCCTGCCCCCGCGGGCCATGATCGCGCCGCATCGCAACTGGGGAGGAGCGAAGCCATGCGCGCCGTGCGTATCCACGAGTTCACCGAGTTCGAGAATCTGGTCCTGGAGCATGACGCGCCCCGGCCGGACCTGAAGCCGCGCCAGGTGCGCATCCAGGTCAAGGCCGCGCCGCTGTCGATCGCGCTGCGGCTGATGGCGACGGGCGACTACCAGCGCCGCCCGGCCATGCCCTACGTGCCCGGCGGCGAGGTGGCCGGCGTGGTCACCGAGGTCGCGGAAGGCGTCGAGCGGCTGAAGGTCGGCGACCGCGTCGCCGGCATCATCGACTGGGGCGCGCTGGCCGAGGAGGCCGCGGGCTACGACGCCAATCTCTACCCCATCCCCGACGACCTGGATTTCGCCCAGGCGGCGAGCCTCTCGCCCTCCTACGCGACGTCGATGGCGGCGCTGACCTGGCGGCATCAGCTCGACGTCGCCGAAGGCGAATGGCTGCTGGTCCACGGCGCGGCCGGCGGCGTCGGCCTGGCGGCGGTCGAGATCGGCAAGGCGCTGGGGACAAGGGTCATCGCCACCGCGGGCACTGCGGAGAAATGCCGCTTCGTCGCCGAACACGGCGCCGACCACGTCATCAACTACGCCGAGGACGATTTCCGCCAGAAGGTCATGGAGATCACGGATGGCCGCGGCGTCGACGCGGTCTACGAGCCCGTCGGCGGCGAGGTCTTCCGCCAGTCGCTCCGCTGCATGGCGCCCGGCGCGCGCATCTGCCCCATCGGCTTCGCCGGCGGCGACATCCCGCTGATCCCCGCCAACCACCTGCTGGTCAAGAACATCTCCGTCTGCGGGCTGTTCCTGGGATACTATTGCGGCTGGGGGCGGGAGGACGTGCGCTACGAACACGCCGACCGGCTGGCCGCCGACGTCGAGCGGATGCTGCAGTGGTGGCGCGAGGGCCGGCTCAGCCTGCACACCTCCCACGTCCTGCCGCTGGAGGATTTCCAGGAGGCCATGAAGATCGTCACCTCACGCCAGGCGATGGGTCGGGTCGTGGTGGTGCCGTGAGGGGGAGCTCCGAGAAGCAGAAAGGTTTGCAACACGGATCTTCACTGGCACTTGAGTTACTATCCTCGGTACTGGTAAATAGTTCTTATGATTCGGGATGATGAGTATCTTGAGAGAATTGTAGCCGGCATTAATGCGCTGACGACGTCCAGCGCAGATGTACGTTGGAATGAGACGATCAACGGCAGACAGTTTGATGTTGTAGCGAGATTCAGCCTAGGTCTTCACAAATATTTGGTTCTCTATGAGGTTAAAAATCGGAAGAAGAAGGCAACAGCCGAAGATTTAGATGCGTTTGTCACAAAATGTATCGATAACGGGGCGAACAAGTCCGCGTTTATAACTACTGCCGGCTTCCAATCAGGCGCCATTGATGTAGCAACAAGGCATGGCGTCGATTTATTTCATTTAGAATTTGATAAACAAAATCCGGATATTTCCAAGAATAATAGCATGATATCAATTGATCTGAGTGCGGGAGCGCAATATGAGCCAATAAAAATAAGCCTTTCTGAAAATCGACTTGTTGCTAATATTGAAGAAATAGAGATTTTCTACGAAGACGGGTCAGCAAACAAGCTGCCTAATGAGCCCTCTCAAATGACATATTATGTAAATAAATCAATACTGGCAGGAATAGGCAAATTAGAAACTCAATTTCGAAAACTAAATTTTAATGATATTTCTGAGGGTGAAGTACGAACAGAGCGAATTGACATACATCCGCCGACCCGCCTGAATCCACCAGACAGCTTCTTTTTGAAAAGCGGGAAAGTAATTGGAATTGAACTTAAGGCTGTTGGAAGACAGGGCAGAATGTTAACGGGAAATACGTTGATAGAGAGTAGTTCATTTAGCATACCAGTAATATACACCAATATTTCTACTGGAGAGCGTTTTAGTTTCCGGCTAGAAAATTTGCCCCTCCAGTTTGATGGAATACGCCAAGGCGAATTTTATCAACAAATGTTTCCTCTGAGATACTACTTTTGTGAAGATATTAGCGGTGACACTATTACCTGGAGTTTGATTGAGAGCTTTCAGAACGGACATCTTGTTAGATGTACATTCAGGCAAAATGCCCAGTATGGACGACATTTCATTCCAGTATCGGACAAGTCTCTAAGAAATAGATTAAAAATGAGACTCAATGACTACCAAAACCTGCGTCACTCAAATGCGTCCTGAGTTTATTGTATTGGAATTTGATTAGACTTTTTTATTGAGGGGCATTGCTGCCCCCGTCTCCAGAATCGCTTCGATATCGGGCCAGTGCGAGGCCAAGCATGTTGACGTCAACCTGGGCGACTTACTTCGCCAACGATGCCGCGCGCGCCACTCCTTCCGCTGCGCAATCGCCCCGAATCACCTACATCATTCCGCTTGGGGTCATGTGGCCGTGGGCCGTACGCTTGATCCGGCCCCATCCAGACAGGTTCGCGCAAGAGTCCCTATATATGTACGGTTGACCGGGCCGGAGGGCGGCCGTCGCCGTCCCGTCACGCCCGGACCAGGGAGTTCTGTCTCATGAAACGCATCATTGCTGTCGTGGCCCTCGGGGCCTTTCTGGCGGCCTGCGGGTCCTCGCAGCAGGACCGGGGCCTGAGCGGCGCCGGCATCGGCGCGGCCGCGGGCACCGCGGTCGGCGCGGTGACGGGGCTGTCGCTTCTGCAGGGCGCGCTGCTGGGCGCCGCGGCCGGCGGCCTGACCGGCGTGCTGACCGACAAGGACATGCTCGACCTGGGCGATCCGGTCTGGGCGTCGGACGACCGGGAGGCCAACCGCTCGGCGGTGGCGCGCGTCCAGGCCGGCCTGCACAAGTTCGGCTACGACCCGGGCCCGGTCGACGGGCAGAACGGGGCCCAGACCGAAGCGGCGATCCGCAACTATCAGCGCGACAACGGCCTGCTGGTCGACGGCCGCGCCTCGGTCGAGCTGGCGCGCCATATCGAGAACCGGCTGGGCTGAGCCGCCGGGGCGGCTTCCTCGGGCTTGACCCGAGGACCCAGTTCTTCTGTTCGCTGGGCCCTTGGGTCGAGCCCAAGGGCGCCGGGATGTTTCAGGTCGCGGATCGCGGCCTGCCCCGGCCCTGTTCCGGGGCCAGGGGCACGTCCGCTCAGGCCGCGTCGCCGGTGACGCCGGAGGACGCGGCCGCGGGTGCGGACGCCTGCAGTATCGCCTCGATCTCGTCCCAGGGCGCGCCCGGGGCGAGGCCGATCATGTTGACGTCGACCCGGGCGTCCCACTTCGCGAGCTGCGCCGCGACCCGGTCCGGATCGCCGTACGCCGTGAGCTGGTCCAGCAGCACCTCCGCCGTCTCCGGCACCACGCCCTGCGAGGGGCTGGGCTTCGGGTTGGCGGCGATGACCTCTTCCACCGCGCGGGCGTGGCCCTGCTTGCGGAGCGAGTTGGCGTAGACGTCGCCCATCGCCGTTATGTACCAGGCGACGTTGGTGGCCACCGCCTGGCGGGCCGCGGCGGCGTCGGCCTTCACCGAGACCGTCGGGCCGCCCAGCACGGTGAAGGCTGCCGGGTCCAGCCCGGCGGCGCGGCGCACCTCGCGCAGCTCCGGCGCCCAGACGGCGAAGCGGTCGCGGGTGACGTAGTAGGGAAACCAGCCGTCGCCGTGGCGGGCGGCGTCGCGCACCGTCTTCGGGCCGATGGCGGCGATGAAGATCGGCAGGCCGGGCGCGGGCTTCTGCCCCAGCCGGAGCGGCCGCGTCTCGATCGCATCGGGCAGGTCGGCGCGTTCGCCCGCCAGCAGGCGGCGCACCTCGTCCACCGTCGCCGTCAGCTTGCGCCGGGGGCGGGTGAAGGGCACGCCGTGGAAGCCCTCGGCCAGGGCCTTCGTGCTGGCGCCGAGACCCAGCACGTAACGCCCGCCGGAAATGTCGTAGAGCGTCGCCGCGTTCATGGCGATGGCGCCGGGCGTGCGGCTCCAGACCGAGAGGATGCCCGACATGGGCCGCAGGCGCTTCGTCTTCAGCGCGATCTCGGTCAGCACAAGGGTCGAATCGAAGCCCCAGCCCTCGGGCACGGAAAACAGCTCGTAGCCCAGCTCGTCGGCCAGCACCGCCATGTCGACGATGACGCTGCGGCGGGTCTCCATCGGGGTCAGCGCGATGCCGCGGCGGGGCCGGGCGGCGGGTCCGGGATGCGGGATTCGCGGGTGCGGGGCGTTCATGTGTCTGCCTTCGAACTATTCATGACAATGACTTGCAGGACAGAATGGCAGGATTGCTGTCCTGTCGCCCACCATGCGCCGCCGGGGCGGAAAAGGCAAATCGGCCCGGTCCTGCCGGTCGGCGCGCCGGGGATGGCCGGGCTGGCCGGCGCGCCTTCTGAACCGCTCGGGCATGGGTCCCGGCTCTCCGCTGCGCTGCGGCCGGGATGACACCATTTGTTGCGGCGTCCCCCTCGGTGTCATCCCGGACAAGCCGAGCGAAGCGAGGCGCGAGCCGGGACCCACGCCGGAGTGCTTCCGTCAGCGGGGCGTCCGCAGGAGAGCCGCGACCTCACGGCAGGGCGTTCCCTTTGGCGCGCCGGCGCTATAGGCTCGCGCTCCATGTCGATGTTCGATGATTTCGAGGACGGGGACGACGAAGAGCCGCCGGTCCCGCTGGACGATCTGCCGCCGACGGTGGCGGCGCTGTCGCGCTTCGCCGCGACGCTGGGCCATGTCTCCTGGTTCGCCGCCGTGGGCGAGCGGATTTCGGAGCCCGAGCGCCGCGACGCCGAGGACTATCTCGCCGCGCTGGGCTTTCCCGAATGCGACGTGGTCCAGGTGATGGACTGGGAGGAGGCCGAGGAGGCCGCGCGCAATCCCGAGTGGAACACCGCCTGGTGGGAGGCGGAGGAGCAGCTCCGCGCCGCGCTGTCGGACCGCGCCGTGGAACTCGCCGGCGACGAGGAGACGGTGCTGGTGGCGCTGACCAACGTCACCTCGAAGGCCTCCGAGGCCGTCCACGGCGCCGCCGCCGTCGCCGCCAGCCGCTTCGGCGTGGCCGACGAGGGGCTGATCCGCGCCGCCGCCGGGGCCGCCGCCCAGGCCGCCTACCAGGCCGCGCTGGTGATCGCCGCGGCCGAGGAAGAGGACCACGCCTTCGCGCGCAAGTTCGCCCTGTTCCAGGCCGGCCGCTGGCCGCTCGGCATCACCGGCGGCACCTTCAGCCTGTTCTGATGGACGCAACCGACGTCACAAGATACGGCGTCCCGGGGCTTGACCCCGGGACCCAGTCCTTATTGTTCGCTGGGCCCCTGGATCAAGTCCAGGGGCGCCGTCGATCATTGCTTCAGGAAACGACGAAAGAGCCCGCATGACCGCCGTCCGCATCGCCACCTGGAACATCAACTCCGTCCGCCTGCGCCTGCCCATCGTCGAGCAGTTCGCCGCCGAGCACCGCCCCGACGTCATCTGCTTTCAGGAAACCAAGGTGGAGGACGGCAAGTTCCCCGCCGACGCCTTCCGCGAGATGGGCTTCCCGCATGTCGAGTTCTTCGGACAGAAGAACTATCACGGCGTCGCCACGGTCTCGAAGCATCCCTTCACGGCGGTCGAGCGGCGCAACTGGTGCGGCAAGGACGACACCCGCCACCTGGCGACGACCTTCGCCGACGGCACGGAGCTGCACAATTTCTACGTCCCCGCCGGCGGCGACGAGCCGGACCCGGAGAAGAACGAGAAATTCGCCCACAAGCTGCAGTTCCTGGACGAGGTCACCGCCTGGTTCGCCGAGCGCCGCGCCGCCGACAACCGCTTCGTCGTGGTCGGCGACCTCAACATCGCGCCGCACGAGAACGACGTCTGGTCCCACAAGCAGCTGCTCAAGGTGGTCAGCCACACGCCCGTCGAGGTGGAGCGCATGGCCCGCTGGTACGCCGCCCACGATTTCGAGGACGTGGTGCGGCGCTTCGTGCCGGAATCGGAGAAGCTCTACACCTGGTGGAGCTACCGCGCGAAGGACTGGGAGGCCGCCGACCGCGGCCGGCGGCTGGACCATGTCTGGGTGACGCCGGCGCTGGCCGACGCGCCGCGGGCGCTGGAGGTGGTCAAACCCGCGCGCGGCTGGCTGAAGCCCTCCGACCACGTGCCGGTCATCGCCGAGATGGATCTGCCGCTGTGAACCTGGACCCGTTCTTCCGCCCGCGCTCGGTCGCGGTCGTCGGCGCGGGAGAACGGGCGACATCCTCGGGCGGGGCGGTGATGCGCAACCTGGCCATCGCGGGCTTCGCCGGCCGTGTCGTGCCGGTGAACTCGAAGGGCGGCACCATCTTCGGACATGCGGCGAAGACATCGCTTTCGGATATCGGCGAACCGGCGGACCTCTGTGTCATCGTCATCCGCCCCGACCTGATCCCGGCCGCGCTCGACGAGGCGGGCCGGAGCGGCCACCGGAACGTGCTGATCCTGCCCGGCGGCTTCGCCGAGGCCGGCGCGGAAGGCGCGGCGCGCGACCGGGAGACGCGCGGGATCGCTGCGCGCCACGGCATCACCGTGGCCGGCCCCAACTGCGCCGGGCTGATCTCGCTCGCCCCGGACCGGCGCTTCGCCGCGACCTTCCTGCGCGACATGCCGCCCGGTCCCAACGCAATGGGCGAGGTGGCGCTGATCAGCCAGTCCGGCGCCATCGCCGAGGAGGCCATCGCCGCGGCGAACCAGCGCCACATCCCGCTCGGCACCGTGGTCTCCGTAGGCAACGCCATGCATCTGGGCGTCACCGAATATCTCGCCTATCTGGGCGCCCAGGACCGGGTCTCGGCGGTGCTGCTCTATATCGAGAGCGTCGCCGACCCCGCCGCTTTCGTGGCCGCCTGCCGGGCGGTCGCGGCGAAGAAGCCGGTGATCGCGCTGATGGGCGGACGCACCGCGCCGGGCAGCCGCGCCGCCGGCGCCCATACCGGGGCGGCGGCCACCGACGACGCCGCGATCGACGCCTTCCTCGCCGAGGCCGGCGCGATCCGTGTCCGCTCGCTCAGACGGCTCATGCTGGCGGCCAAGGGCTTTGGCGCATTCCCCGGGGGCATGGGCCGGCGCGTGCTGGTGCTGTCGAACTCCGGCGGGCCCGGCGTGATCTGCGCCGACGAGGCCGCCGCCGGGGGTCTGGAGCTCGCGCCCCTGCCCGACGCCATGGCGGAAGCGCTGGCGGCGAACCTGCCCGCCGAGGCGTCGGTCGCGAACCCGATCGACCTGCTGGCCGACGCCCGCGAGGACCGCTTCCGCATGGCCTTCCGCGCGCTGCTGGATCACGGCCTCGACGGCTATGACGCCGTGCTCGGCATCCACGTGGTCCCCTTCATGGTCGACGCCGACCCGGTCGTCGCGGCGCTGGCCGAACTGGCCGGAGAATGCCCGGTGCCCTTCATGCACGCCATGATGGGCACCCTGCCGCACAGGGCGGACTGGTTCGCGAAGCTGGAGGCTGCGGGCGTGCCGGCCTTCGACGACGTCGAGCAGATGGCCGAATGCGCGGCCCTGCTGGCGCGGTATGGGGCATCATAGGGACCGCGGCCCGCGGCGGCCGTCCGTCAGGCGGCGGTCAGGTCTTCCGCCACTTCGTCTTGCAGATCTCGTGGAAGGGCTGAAAGTGCTCGCCGACCTTGCCGGTGACCGTGCTCTTCGGCTCGGCGGTGAAGACCCGCCGGTGCGCGATCCGCCAGTGCCCGCCCCGGTAGAGGTAGTCGTCCTCGTACCAGCCCTGCAGGTTGGGATAGACCGCCTCCGGGCGGGCCATGAACTCGTTCAGCTCACAGCGCCCCCATGCGCGGTCGCCGTCCAGCTCGATGACGAAGTTGGTCTGGACGTGATGGACGTTCGGGATCGCGCGCTGCAGGTCGGCGGCGAACTCGGCCAGTTCCGCGCGGCCCTCCGCCTTCACCTTCACCGCCGGGATCTCGAAGATTCCGTCCTCGGTGAACAGCGCCGCCCAGTCGGCCGGGTCGCCGTGGTCGACCTCCCAGGCGTAACGGGCCAGCAGATCCTGGATCATCACCCGGTCGGCGGCCCGCTGCAGATATTCCGACGTGCGCGCCATGTGCTTGCTCCCCAATGCCGTTGGCATGGGGCAGGATCGCGGAACGGACGGCCGATGTCATCCCCGCACTCGGGGGCGGGCCGATACAGAAGGCGCGCGGGCCGGTTCAGAAGGCCCGCCGGCCAGCCGAGCCATCCCCGGCGGGCCAACCTGGCCTAGTTCGCGCCGTCGAGCAGCCGCCGCGTGATGACCTGCGCCTGGATCTCGCCGGCGCCCTCGAAGATGTTGAGGATGCGGGCATCGCAGAGGATGCGGCTGACCTCATATTCCAGGGCGAAGCCGTTGCCGCCATGGCTCTGCACGGCGTTGTCGGCATTGGCCCAGGCGACGCGGGCGGCCAGCAGCTTGGCCATGCCGGCCTCCAGATCGCAGCGCCGGCCCTCGTCCTTGGCGCGCGCGGAATAATAGGTGAGCTGGCGCGCGATCATGGTCTCCACCGCGGCCCAGGCGACCTTGCCGTGCACCCGCGGGAAGGCATAGATCGGCTTGCCGAACTGCAGCCGGTCCCTGGCGTAGCGCATGCCGCATTCCATGGCGTTCTGGGCGACGCCGACCGCGCGTGCGGCCGTCTGGATGCGGGCGCTCTCGAAGGTCGCCATGAGCTGCTTGAAGCCGTTGCCTTCCTCGCCGCCGAGCAGGTTCTCCGCTGAAACCTCGAAGCCGTCGAAGCCCAGCTCGTATTCGCGCATGCCGCGATAGCCCAGCACCTCGATCTCGCCGCCGGACATGCCTTCGGCGGGGAACTGGTTGCCCTCCTCCCCGCGCGGCTTGGGCGCGAAGAACATGGACAGGCCCTTGTAGCCCGGCTCGTCGGGGTTGGTGCGCGCCAGCACGGTCATGACGTCGGCGCGGGCGGCGTGGGTGATCCAGGTCTTGTTGCCGGTGATCCGGTAGACGTCGCCGTCGCGCACGGCGCGGGTGCGCAGGCTGGCGAGGTCGGAGCCGGTGTTGGGCTCGGTGAAGACCGCCGTGGGCAGTATCTCGCCCGAGCAGATGCCCGGCAGCCAGCGCTGCTTCTGCTCCTCGGTGCCGCCGGTCAGCAGCAATTCGGCCGCGATTTCGGAACGGGTGCCGAGCGAGCCGACGCCGATAAAGCCACGCGAAAGCTCTTCGGAGACGACGCACATGGACATCTTGCCCAGGCCCAGGCCCCCGTAGTTCTCAGGCACCGTCAGGCCGAAGACGCCGAGCTCGCCCATCTCCCGGATGATCTCGAGCGGGATCAGTTCATTGTCCAGATGCCACTTGTGGGCGTGGGGCGCGACCTTGTCGTCGCTGAAGCGGCGGAACTGGTCGCGGATCATCTGGAAGGTCTCGTCCAGGCCCGGCTCGCCGAAATTGCCGGTCTCCAGCGCGCCGTCCAGCAGCACCGCGATGCGGCTGCGCACCGCCGGCGTGTTGCCCTGGAAGATCAGCTTGCGCACCGCCTGGGTGGCCAGCTTGTCGACGGAGCGCATCTGCAGCCCCAGATCCTGCGGGCGGACGACCTCGCCCTGGTTCATCGGAATGCCATTGCCCAGCTGGGCTAGGTATTCGCCGAAGCCGGCCTGCAGGATCAGCCGCTCCAGCTCGCCCAGCTTGCCTTCCTCGTCGATGCGGCCGGCCCAGTTGCGCAGCTCGCGCAAAGCCTCGACATAGGTCGCGACCCAGGCCAGACCGTGACAGGCGAACTGGTTCATCTCCATCTTCTGGGCATCGATGCGGCCCTCGTCGTCGCGGACCATCTTCGCCACCGTGGAGATGGCCACCTGCTTGTAACGGTCGGCCGAGTCCACGGCCTTGGCGGTGAGGTCCATCAGGTCGGAAAGCACCAGATCGTCCTGGCGGGCGTCGAAGGCGGGCGCGGTGTCGGGCATGGTGGTACTCTGCTGCGGCTGTTGTCGGAAATTGGCGGCGTTTATGGCCGATCCGACCGGCAATTGCCACAGGGAACTTGTCGCGGCAGCGCCCCGATTCGGCCCGGCGGAGCGCGTCAACCGGCGCTTTTGGCGCCGTCTCCGGCGCGGGCGGCGGCGATGTCGAACAGCCGCTTGCGCATGGCCGCGACATCCACCGGCTTGCGGAAGTTGCCCGCGACCTCGTGGCCGTTGGCCTCGGCGAGACGGGCCGCGGCATTGCGGATGCTGTCAGGCTGACCGGAAACGATCAGGATGGCGCCGTCGAAGCCGGCCTCGCGGAGTTCGCCCAGCACGTCCAGCGCGTCCAGGTCCGGCATGCAGAGATCCAGGGTGACGACATTGGGACCGACCCGCGAGACCGTCTCGGCGGCCAGACGCGGATCGGCGATCCAGTCCGCCTCGAAACCGGCGCGGGCCGCGACGCGGGCGACTAGCTCAGCGGAATCGGCGTCGTCGTCGATGGCCAGCAGTCGCGGGACGGCCGATGGCGAGGTCATCGATCGCGTTCTCCTTTCGGGACGCAACCCCTGATACCTCACCGGGGGGCTGCAGCCGGGCCGCCCGCAAGGGGCGGCCGGCCGGCGTGTTCAGGCGGCGCGGGCCGCGCGGGCGGCCTTGGCCGGCGCCGCGCCGCGATGCGGGCGGAAGCGGACTTCGGCCTCGTCGACGGCCTCGCGCATGCGGCCGACCAGATGGTCGATCTCGGCCTTCTGGTGCCGGGCCATGACCTGCAGGCGGAACCGCGCGCCGCCGCGGGCGACGGCCGGATATTCCACCAGATTGGCGATGGCGCCGCGCTTGGCCAGTTCCTGGGCCGCCATGCGGGCATGACCCTCGGCGCCGATATGCACCGGCACGATCGCCGAGGGGTCGCCGGAAACGTCGAAGCGGGCCTCCTTGAGCTGCTCGCGCAGATAGAGGGTGTTGTTCATCAGGTCGCGGCGCAGCTGGCGGCCCTCGTCGGAGCGGACGATCTCGAAGGCCTTCAGCACGACTGCCGCCTGCATGGGCGAGAGCGCGTTGGAGAAGGTCTGCGGCGCGCTGTAGTACTTCAGGTACTCCTTCACCGCCCGCGAGCCGGCGGTCACGAAGCCGCCGTTGGAAGCGAAGGTCTTGGAAAAGCTGCCGACGATGATGTCGACGTCGTCGATCATGTTCTGCAGGCCGAGCTGGCCGCGGCCGTCCTCGCCCATGCAGCCCAGGTCGTGCGCGGCGTCGACCAGCAGGATGGCGCCGAACTCGTGGCAGAGATCCTGCAATTCGCGCAGCTTCGGCGTGTCCGAGTCCATGGAGAACAGGCTCTCGGTGACGACCAGGATGCCGTTCTTCGCGTCCTTGTCGCGGATCCGCTTCAGCTTGCGCCGCACGCCATCCAGGTTGAGGTGGCCGTGCAGGTGGATGTTCTTCGTCGCGGCGGCCGCGCCCTGCTGCATGCAGCTATGGGCCAGCACGTCCATGACCACATGATCGTCGGGCCGCACCAGCCCCTGGACGACGCCGAAGCCGGCGGACCAGCCCGTGGGATAGAGCACCGTGTGATCGCGGCCCAGAAAGCCGGAGATCTCGGCTTCCAGCCGCAGAGACAGCCCGGTATTGCCGAGCAGCGCCGCCGAACCGGCGCTGTGGGCGCCGAAATCGGTGATCGCCCGGATCGCAGCCTCCTTGATGGCCGGATGGGAGGCCAGGCTGAGATAGTCCTGAGAGGCGAAGTTGACGCCCTGCACATCCTTGCCGGTGTCGTCGAAGGCGCTGCAGGAGGACTTCGGCGCGGTGGCCGTGGAGCGGGAATAGGGCCAGAGATCGTGGCGACGGCGCAGGTTCTGCCAGTCGAAGAAGGCTTCCGTGCGGCCGAGCAGGTCGGCGCCTTCGATGATGCGATAGTCCCTGAGGCTGCCCACGAGCGCTTCGGGCGGAAGGCTGGCGTCGTCGTTCATGTTTCGGTTCCTCCGAAGCGGGCGGACCGGTTCTGGGCCGCGCATCTCTAGTACGCGGTAGTGTGGAACCACGGCCTTAACGGCGGGTGAATCGTCCTGGTTAACGGCTGTCGATTGACGGCCGTTCCGACGATTTCTGCAGGCATTTCGGGCAAATTCGCGTCATTCGAGCAATATCCGCGGCACCGTTCCATCACGGGTTTCGCCGGATGTCACGGGGCGGCGTTCGGCACCGCTCGAAGAAGGAAGTTGGGGCGAGTGATCGGAATTGAACCGACGACCTCCAGAGCCACAATCTGGCGCTCTAACCGACTGAGCTACACCCGCCACCGGAGAGGCCGCTGTTTAAACGCGGCTGTGCTGGCGGTCAAGCACTGACAGGCCCGGCGAACGCGGCTACGATTCCCGCCGAAGGGGCCGGCGAGACGCCCCGCGACAACAGGGAGATCGAATAGCCATGAACAAGGTTCTGGAACCGAAGGGACACGCCAACCCGGGCTCGCGCTTCGCGCCGGGCATGGAGGTTCCCCCCGACTGCCGCTGGTGCTTCATCTCCGGCCAGGTCGGCCTCGACTGCGACGGCAACATCCCCGATGACATCGACAGGCAGATCCACGTCGCCTTCGACAACGTCTTCGCCATCCTGGCCGAGGCGGACATGAGCGTGGCGGACGTCGTACGGCTGAATATCTATCTGACCGACGCCGGCGATGTTGCCGCCTACCGCCGGATACGCGACGAACGGATGGAAGGCCGGCTGACCGCCTCGACGCTGGTGGTGGTCAGCGCCCTGGTCGACCCGCGCATGAGGGTGGAGATCGAGGCGGTGGCCGCGGAGATGTCCTCGCCGGGCCGGGCCGCGTGAAGGTCGTCATCACCGGCGGGGCGGGCTTCATCGGCCGGCGCCTCGCGCGGCGCATACTCGAGAAGGGCTCGCTCGCCGGACCGGACGGCAAGCCCGCCGCGGTCACCCGTCTGGTGCTGTTCGACATGGCCGAGGCCGGGGGCTTCGACGACCGCCGCGTCGAGACGGTGTCAGGCGACGTCTCCGACCGGGCGACGGTGGACCGGCTGATCGGCGACGACACCGCCAGCATCTTCCACCTGGCCGCGATCGTCAGCGCCCAGGCGGAGGAAGACTACGACCTCGGCATGCGCATCAACCTGGACGGCACGCGCAACGTACTGGAGGCGGCGCGGGCCCTGCCGCAGGCGCCGCGGCTGGTATTCGCCAGCTCCGTCGCGGTCTATGGCGGCGCGGACCTGCCCGACGTCGTGACCGACGCCACGCCCGTGACGCCGCTGACCAGCTATGGCGCGGCCAAGGCCTGCGGCGAGCAGCTTGTCTCCGACATGTCGCGCAAGGGCTATATCGACGGCCGCTCGCTCCGGCTGCCGACCATCGCGGTGCGTACGGGCCGGCCCAACCAGGCCGCTTCGACCTGGGTCAGCTCGATGATCCGGGAGCCGCTCTGCGGCGAGGACATGACCGTGCCGGTGACCCCGGACTCGGCGATGTCGCTGCTCAGCCCGCGGCGGGTGGTGGACGCCTTCATCGCCGCCCACGAGACGCCGGCGGAGCGTATCGGCGACTGGCGGTCGATGGTCCTGAGCGGCATCACCGTGACCGCCGGCGAGATCGCCGAGGCTGTCGAACGCAACCGGGGCAACCGCAAGTTGGGCGAGATCCGTTTCGCGCCGGACCCGGCGATCCAGCGCATCGTCGACGGCTGGCCGCGGGGCACGCGGGGCGAACGCGCCGCGGCGCTCGGCATCGCCGCCGACGGCTCGATCGACGAGATCGTGCGCCACTTCATCGAGGACGATCTGGACAACCAGATGCAGGGCATTTTCTGAGGGGGACCGACATGGCCGGACGGCTGGAAGGCAAGACCTGCTTCGTCACCGCGGCGGCGCAGGGCATCGGGCGCGCCACGGCGCTGCGCTTCGCCGAGGAGGGCGCGCGTGTCGTCGCCACGGACATCAACGAGGCGAAGGTTCGCGAGATCGCCGGCGCGCGGATCGAGACCCGCGGCCTCGACGTCCTCGACACCGGGGCGGTGGCGGCGATGGCGACGGAGGTCGGCGCCGTGGACGTGCTGTTCAACTGCGCCGGCTATGTCCATCACGGCGCGCTGCACGACACGCCGCTGGAAAGCTGGGATTTCTCGTTCGAGCTCAACTGCCGCTCGCTGTTCGTGGTCACCAAGGCGTTCCTGCCGGCGATGCTGGACAATGGCGGCGGCTCCATCATCAACATGGCCTCGGTGGTCAGTTCGGAGATGGGCGTGGTCAACCGCTGCGCCTATGGCGCGACCAAGGGCGCGGTGATCGGCTTCACCAAGTCGGTGGCCGCCGACTATATCGGCCAGGGCATCCGCTGCAACGCGATCTGCCCGGCGACGGTTCAGACGCCCTCGCTGGACGAGCGCATCGACGCATTCGACGATCCCGAACAGGCGCGGCGCGACTTCATCGCGCGCCAGAAGATGGGGCGGCTGGCGACAGCCGAGGAGATCGCCGATCTGGCCCTCTATCTCGCCGCCGACGAGAGCCGCTACATCACCGGCCAGCCCATGATCATCGACGGCGGCATGCACCTGTAGACCGAACGGCGTCCCAGACGGGAGAGACCGGTTATCGGCGGGAGCAGCCCCCGGCGCCGCAGACAGGACGCGTTCAGATTCGTCGTGCCGAGTTGACCAGGATCAAGGCTGCGGAACGCCGAACCGCTAGTCTGCGTTCGTCAGCTCAAGCACATGGAACAATGACCATGAAATCCAAGATCGCCTGTATCGCCCTCGCGCTCACACTGGGCCTGGCCGCATGCGAAACCAATACCGCCGGCCAGAAGGAAGTGGGCGGCGCCCTGATCGGCGCCGCGGTGGGCGGCCTGCTGGGCTCGCAGATCGGCGGCGGCGCCGGCCAGCTCGCCGCAACCGCGGGCGGCACCCTGCTGGGCGCCTATCTCGGCTCCGAGGTCGGACGCTCGCTGGACAAGTCCGACAGGCTCTACGCCGAGCGCACCGCCCAGCAGAGCCTGGAGAGTTCCCGCAGCGGGACAACGTCAACCTGGGTCAACCCGGACACGCAGCATTCCGGCACCTTCACACCGACCAACACCTACAGGTCGGCGGACGGCCTTGACTGCCGCGACTACCAGCAGCGGGTGATCATCGACGGCCGCGATGAACTGGCGACCGGAACGGCCTGCCGCCAGGCCGACGGAACGTGGCGCATCGTCAACTCGCGTTGAACCGCGGCGGACGCGCCGACTGGCGCGGCCCGAACAAGGTCAGTATCGTGGGTCCAGTGCGGCCGGACCGTTCGGCGTGGGCACGCGTCACCGGGGGCAGCCCCCAGTGACCCGCCCGGCAAGGCTCCGAAATGCGAACGCCGCGCCATGCCAGAGAAGGCCGCGACATGACAGCTGACCGCCCTCTCGCAGTGCCGACGAAACAGCTCGAGACCGATCGTGTGGTCGTCACCGAATGGCGCTTCGCGCCCGGGGCCCACACAGGCTGGCACCGCCACGGCATGGACTATGTCGTGGTCCCCGTCACGACCGGCGAACTCACCATCGAGACCGCCGAGGGCCTGGCGAAGGCGCCGCTCGCCGCCGGCGTCTCCTACGCCCGCGGCGCCGGCGTCGAGCATGACGTGATCAACGACAATCCTTTCGAGTTCGTCTTCGTCGAAGTCGAACTGAAGTAGGCCGCCCTGCGGTCAATCCGGCAGGTCGAGGCGGTAGACCCGCTTGGCCGTGTCATGGAACAGGGCGTCGCGCTCGGCCTCCGTATAGGCCGCAGCGATCAGCTTGAAGGCGTTCCACAGCACCGGATAGCTGACCGAGAGCTTGTCGACGGGGAAGTTGCTCTCGAACATGCAGCGCCCGGGTCCGAAGCAGTCGATGGCATGGACGTACCAGTCGCCTGTCGCCGCCACCAGTTCGCGGGCGGTGGGCGGCTTGTCGCGCTTGTGCCAGCCGAAACCGTTGACCGCCATGTTGAGCCCACCCAGCTTCGCCACCACGTTCTCGCAGCGCGCCAGTTCGGCGAAATCGAGCTTCCACTGTTCGAAGATCTCGTCGCGCTTGCCCTCATAGGGCCCGATGCCCAGGGGACCGAGGAAGTGGTCAGCGATGATCACCGTGTCGGGGAAGGCGCGGGCCAGTTCGGTCACCTCCCGGATCTGCGGGTGGTAGACCCAGGCCTCGAAGCTCATGTTCCGCTTCCGCAGTTCGGCGAAGCCCTCGCGGAAAGTGGCGTCGGCCAGCATGCGCCCGAACGGCTTCGTGTGCGCCACCCTGACATCCGGGCTGTCGTCATGGGCGGCGACATGGCGGATGCCGCGGAACCGGGCGGGCGCGGCGCGCAGATGCGCATCCAGCACCTCGCCGACGCGGCTGCCCAGATTGAGGTCGGCCAGGCCGACGATACCGGCGCAGGCCCGGGCGGCGCCGTAGGTGCCCGACGCGCTCATGGCGGCGACGCCGTTGACGAACTCGGTCTCGCCCACGGGCTTCAGGTGGTCCGGCCCGTCGGCGCGGTACATGGCGCCGCACTCGACGAAGACCGTGGCGACGACGTTGTGGCCGGCGCCCATGTCGGAGAGCAGTTCGTCCAGCAGATAGCGCGAGCCCGGATAGTCCCAGAGATGGTGGTGCGGGTCGATGATCGGCCGGTCCGGCTCGATGATTTCTTCCTGAACCTGGTCCAGCCAGGCCTGATCGATCGGCATGACGCCCTCCCCTGCGCGGTGTCGACAACAGCCCCGACTATAGGGCAGGCGGCCGGCCCGGTCAGGTTCCAAAGCGGCGCCGGCAAGGCGGGGCGGAAAAATCGAACTTCACCCGGGCCCGAGAAAAAGAATCCGCTTTGACGCGACGCGGCATGGGCGCAACATCCCCGTCCTCGACAACGCCGCAGGCGACGTGAAACGCCGCGGAGGGAGACCGCAACAGAATGACTTACGGACTTGGCCTGTTCCTGGAGGACGGCTTCGTCGTCACCGCCGACACGCGCTCCAACGCCGGTGTCGACCATATCGCGACCATCTCGAAGATCTCGGCGTTCCAGAATGCCGACGAGCGGGTGATGGTGCTCGCCTCGGCCGGCAACCTGGCCACGACCCAGGCGGTGGTCACCATCCTCAACCAGCGGCTGGGCCAGGTCGGTCACCCGACCAACCTGTTCGAAGCCGCGACGATGTTCGACGCCACCAAGATGATCGGCAGCGTGCTGCGCGAGGTGATGAACGCCAACGCCCAGCACGTCCAGGCCTATGGCGATCCTTCGGCGAGTTTCCTGTTCGCCGGGCAGATCGCCGGCGGGCGGCACAGGCTGTTCCTGGTCTACCCGGCCGGCAATTTCATCGAGGCGTCGGCGGACACGCCCTATCTGCAGATCGGCGAGGTCAAGTACGGCAAGCCGATCCTGGACCGCGCCATGCAGTTCAGGACCAGCCTGGCCGAGGCGGTCAAGCTGACGCTGCTCAGCTTCGACGCCACCGTGCGCAGCAACCTGTCGGTGGCGCCGCCCTTCGACATGGTGATCTACCGCGCCGGGTCGCTGGGCCCGATCCAGGTCCGGCGGGTGGAGATGGAAGACCCCTACTTCGTCAACATCCGCAACGGCTACAGCGACGCCATCCGGCAGGCGGTGCGGGACCTCGCGCCGGCTGACTGGTCCGAGATCGCATGACCCGGCCGGTCCCGGACAGGGCGGCCATCGAGGCGGCGCTGGACGAGGCCTATCAGGCCGGCCTCGCCAAGTGCGCCCACGGCCATGTCGCGACCTACATCCCCGAACTGGCCCGGGTGGACCCGTCCCTGTTCGGTATCGCGGTGCACACCGTCGACGGCGTCACCGCCTCGATCGGCGACGCCGCCCATCCCTTCACGATGCAGAGCGTCTCCAAGATCTTCTCGCTTTCCGCCGTGATCGAGCATTCCGGCGAGCGGGTCTTCGAGCATATGTCGACCGAGCCGTCGGGCGACGCCTTCTTCTCCATCGTCAAGCTGGAGGAGGAGAAGGGACAGCCGCGCAACCCCTACATCAATGCCGGCGCGATCCTGACCAGCGATCACCTGCCGGGCGTCGACGCACCGGACAAGATCGCCCATTTCCAGGCCTTTCTCGGGCGCGCCAGCGGGCTGGAGGCGGCCGCGTTCCCGGTCAACGAGGCGGTCTTCCGCTCGGAAGCGGAGACGGGCCACCGCAACCGGGCGCTGGCGGAGATCATGCGCCACCACAAGGTCATCAGCGACGTGGAAGTCGCTGTCGAGACCTATTTCCGGCAGTGCGCGGTCACCTGCACCGCCGAGCATCTGGCGCGGATCGCCATGTTCCTGACCAATGCCGGCGCCGATCCGCTGACAGGCGAGCACATCATCACGCCGGCCAACGCGCACGGCGTGCTGGCGCTCATGGCGACGTCGGGCATGTATGACGAAGTGGGCAGTCACGCCATCGAGGTCGGCCTGCCGTCGAAGAGCTCGGTCAGCGGCGCGGTTCTTGCCATTGCGCCGGGACGCATGGCGATCGCCGGCTTCGGCCCCGCCCTGGGTCAGAAAGGCAACTCCATCGGCGCCATGAAGGCGCTGGGCGTGTTGTCGAAACGGCTGGAACTCTCGGTCTTCCGCTGATTGCGGCGAAAGCGGCGCGCGAACCGGGCGAGCCGGCCCGCGCGCCGTTGGCTCAGCTCAGCGCCTTCTGGAGGTTCCGGTCCAGGGCGTCGAGGAACTGGTTGGTGGTCATCCAGGGCTGGTCGGGGCCGATCAGGATGGCCAGGTCCTTGGTCATCTGGCCGTTCTCGACCGACTGCACGCAGACCTTTTCCAGCGTCTGGGCGAAGTTCACCACCTCGGGCGTCTCGTCCATCTGACCGCGATAGCCCAGACCCCGGGTCCAGGCGAAGATCGACGCGATCGGGTTGGTCGAGGTCTCCTTGCCCTGCTGATGCATGCGGTAGTGGCGGGTGACCGTGCCGTGGGCCGCCTCGGCCTCGACGGTCTTGCCGTCCGGCGTCATCAGCACCGAGGTCATCAGGCCCAGCGAGCCGAAGCCCTGGGCGACCGTGTCGGACTGCACGTCGCCGTCGTAGTTCTTGCAGGCCCAGATGTACTTGCCGGACCACTTCATGGCGCAGGCCACCATGTCGTCGATCAGGCGGTGTTCGTAGATCATGCCCTTGGCGTCGAACCTGTCCTTGAACTCGGCCTCGTAGACCTCCTGGAACAGATCCTTGAAGCGGCCGTCATAGGCTTTCAGGATGGTGTTCTTGGTCGACAGGTAGACGTCCCAGCCGCGGTTCAGACCGTAGTTCATGCAGGCCCGCGCGAAGTCGCGGATGGAATCGTCCAGGTTGTACATGGACATGGCGACGCCACCGCCGGGGAAGTCGTAGACCTCGCGTTCGATCGTGTTGCCGTCCTCGCCCTCGAACTTGATGGTCAGCTTGCCCTTGCCCGGCACGACGAAGTCGGTGGCGCGGTACTGGTCGCCGAAGGCGTGACGGCCGATGACGATGGGATCGGTCCAGCCCGGCACCAGGCGCGGCACGTTCTGGCAGACGATCGGCTCGCGGAAGATGGTGCCGCCGATGATGTTGCGGATGGTGCCGTTGGGGCTGCGCCACATCTTCTTGAGCTTGAACTCCTCGACGCGCTGCTCGTCGGGGGTGATGGTGGCGCACTTGACGCCGACGCCATGCTTCTTGATGGCCTCGGCCGCGTCGACAGTGATCTGGTCGTCGGTGCGGTCGCGCTCCTCGACACCCAGGTCGTAGTAGTGCAGGTCGACATCGAGATAGGGCAGGATCAGCTTCTGCTTGATGAAATCCCAGATGATCCGGGTCATCTCGTCGCCGTCCAGCTCGACGACCGGATTTTTCACCTTGATCTTGCTCATTCCCCACCTCTTCGGATTGCACGGATTGATCCTGCGGCCGGCACGGCCCCGGAAGCTGCGCCGCTTATATCACCGCGCGCGCGGGCGTCAAAAGCGAAGCGCGCATGACGGTCATCATGCGCGCTTCGCCAAACTCATCGCCCGGACCAGCCGGCCGGGCAGCGGCGCGGTCGGTCAGCCGTTGCCGACCTCGATCGCGTCCTCGATGGTGCGCAGGCCCGGCACCCTCGACGAGACCAGCACGGCCATGTTGCCGGGCTTGTGCTCGTTGCGGCGCATCTTCATGTGCGCGCGCGGGATGTCGTCCCAGCTGAAGACCTCGGACATGCACGGGTCGATGCGCCGCTCGATGACCAGCTGGTTGGCCTGGGTGGCCTGCTTCAGATTGGCGAAGTGGCTGCCCTGGATGCGCTTCTGGCGCATCCAGACATAGCGGGCGTCCATGGTCAGGTTGTAGCCGGTGGTGCCGGCGCAGAAGACCACCATGCCGCCGCGCTTGACGATGATGCAGCTGACGGGGAAGGTCGCCTCGCCCGGGTGCTCGAAGACGAAGTCGACATCGTTGCCCTTGCCGGTGATGTCCCAGATCGCCTTGCCGAACTTGCGGACTTCCTTTGTCCAGGCCGCATATTCATCGGTGTTCACCGCGGGCATCTGGCCCCAGCAGTTGAAGTCCTTGCGGTTGATCACCGCCTTGGCGCCCAGCGACATCACGAACTCGCGCTTGTCCTCCTCGGAGATCACGCCGATGGCGTTGGCGCCGGCGGTCGCGCAGAGCTGCACCGCCATGGAGCCGATGCCGCCCGAGGCGCCCCAGATCAGCACGTTGTCGCCGGGGCGCAGGATGTGCGGGCGATGGCCGAACAGCATGCGGTAGGACGTGGCGAGGGTGAGCGTGTAGCAGGCGCTCTCCTCCCAGGTCAGGTGGCGCGGGCGCGGCATCAGCTGGCGGTCCTGGACGCGCGCGAACTGGGCGAAGGCACCGTCCGGCGTCTCGTAGCCCCAGATCCGCTGCGAGGGCGAGAACATCGGGTCGCCGCCATTGCATTCCTCATCGTCGCCGTCGTCCTGGTTGCAGTGGACCACGACCTCGTCGCCGACCTTCCAGCGCTTCACCTTGGAGCCGACGGCGTAGATCACGCCCGCGGCGTCGGAGCCGGCGATGTGATAGGGCTGCTTGTGGACGTCGAACATGGAGACGGGCGTGCCCAGCGAGGCCCAGACGCCGTTGTAGTTGACGCCCGCGGCCATCACGAGGACTAGCACGTCGTGGCTGTCCAGCTCGGGGGTCTCGACCACCTCGACCTGCATGGCCTTGTCCGGCTCGCCTTCGCGCTCCTTGCGGATCGCCCAAGCGTACATCTTCTTCGGTACGTGACCCAGCGGCGGGATTTCCCCGACCTCGTAGAGCTCCTTCTTCTCGCCCTGCGTCAGGTCCGACGGCGCGCTCTCGACTGCCTGGAATTCCGCCATGAGGTCATGCTCCATAAATCTCGCTACCGGGTCCGTCCGGCCCCGCTTGCGCGCGGGACTGGACCCTCCCATCGTACAGGAATTATGCTGCAAAGCGGCAAACAACCGTTTTGCAGTGCGGCGACTGATATGATATTTCCGCCGCCCAACGCAAGGCGTAATTTTCGTTCGTACAAGACCTGCCTTTTGGAAGATCAGAAAATGACCGAGACCCCTGAACGCGACCGTCCCTGGCTGATCCGGACCTATTCGGGCCATTCCTCGGCCGGGGCGTCGAACGAGCTCTACCGCACCAATCTGAGCCGCGGGCAGACGGGCCTTTCGGTCGCCTTCGACCTGCCGACGCAGACCGGCTACGACAGCGATCACGTGCTGGCGAAGGGCGAGGTCGGCAAGGTCGGCGTGCCGGTCGGGCATCTGGGCGACATGCGGACGCTGTTCGACGGCATCCCGCTGGAGCAGATGAACACCTCCATGACCATCAACGCCACGGCGCCCTGGCTGCTGGCGCTCTACATCGCCGCCGCCGAGGAACAGGGCGCGGACCGGAAGAAGCTGATGGGCACGGTCCAGAACGACATCATCAAGGAGTACCTCTCGCGCGGGACCTACATCTTCCCGCCGGCGGCGAGCCTGAAGCTGATCGCCGACGTGATCGGCTTCACGGTCGCCGAAATGCCGAAGTGGAACCCGACCAACATCTGCTCCTACCACCTGCAGGAAGCCGGCGCGACGCCGACACAGGAACTGGCCTTCGCCCTCTCGACGGCGCGGGCGGTGCTGGACACCACGAAGGAGCGCGGCGAACTGCCGCCCGAGATGTTCGGGCAGGTGGCCGGCCGCATCAGCTTCTTCGTCAATGCCGGCATCCGCTTCGTCGAGGAGATGTGCAAGATGCGCGCGTTCGTCGATCTCTGGGACGAGATGCTGCGCGACCGCTATGGCGTCGAGGACGAGAAGAACCGCCGCTTCCGCTATGGCGTGCAGGTGAACTCCCTCGGCCTCACCGAGCAGCAGCCCGAGAACAACGTCTACCGCATCCTGCTGGAAATGCTGGCGGTGGTGCTGTCGAAGAAGGCGCGGGCGCGGGCGGTGCAGCTCCCCGCCTGGAACGAGGCCCTGGGCCTGCCGCGGCCCTGGGACCAGCAATGGTCGCTCCGCCTGCAGCAGATCGTGGCGCACGAGACCGACCTTCTGGAATATGCCGACCTGTTCGACGGCAGCCCCGTGGTCGAGGCCAAGGTCGCCGAGCTGAAGGCCGGCGCGCTGGAGGAAATGAAGACCATCGAACGCCTGGGCGGCGCCATCGCGGCGGTCGAGAGCGGCTACATGAAAGAGGCGCTGGTCGAGAGCAACGCCCGGCGCGTGCAGTCGATCATGACGGGCGAGCTGAAGATGGTCGGCGTCAACTGCTTCACCGAGAGCTCGCCGTCGCCGCTGGCCGAGGCGGCGGACGCCATCCTGACCGTCGACGAGAGCGCCGAAGCCGACCAGATCGAGAGCCTGAACGCCTGGCGCGGCAGCCGCGACGAGGCAGCGGCGCAGGCAGCGCTGGGGGAGCTGGAACAGGCCGCGAAGGAAGACCGCAACATCATGGAGGCCTCCATCGCCGCGGCGAAGGCCGGCGCCACCACCGGCGAATGGGCCGGCGTGCTGCGCCGGGTCTATGGCGAGTACCGCGCGCCGACCGGCGTCGGCGGCGCGGCCGGCGTCGCCGCGGAGGGTCTGGCGGAGGTCCGCACGAAGGTCGAGCAGGTCTCGGCCCGGCTCGGCCGGCGCATCAAGATCCTGGTGGGCAAGCCGGGCCTCGACGGCCATTCCAACGGCGCCGAGCAGATCGCCGTCGCCGCCCGCGACGCCGGCATGGAGGTGGTCTACGAGGGCATCCGGCTGACGCCGAAGCAGATCGTCACCGCCGCGCTGGAGGAATCGGTCCACCTGGTGGGACTCTCGATCCTGTCCGGCTCCCACGCCGCGCTGGCGCGGGAGGTGCTGGAAGGCCTCCGCGCGGAGGGGCTGGGCGACGTGCCCGTGGTCGTCGGCGGCATCATCCCCAAGGCCGACGCCGAGGCGCTGAAGGCCGCCGGCATCGCCGCGATCTACACGCCCAAGGACTTCGACCTGGCGGCGATCATGGGCGACATCGCCCGGATCGTGGACGGGGCCGCGGAAGCGGCGTAGGAGTAGCCGCGCTGCGCGGGATGGATCCGTCGGCACGCAGCGCGGCTCGCAGCACGTCACTGATCCAATCCAGTTTCTGTCATCCCCGACGGCCCGAAGGGACGCTCGGGGATCGTGCGCCCTCTGGCGCCGGCGACCTGCCGGCGGGCGATTCCCGCGCCGGGCATGGACCGGACGGGGATGACACCAGCCGCAGCGGGCGAAGAAATATTCCTGTCCCAGGCCCAGTCCACGCTTGGCAAGCGCCCGGCGGCGCATCATCTTGAAGGTCGGCCATGGCCATCCGGATCGCGGCCTGCGATCCGGCCCCTCCTTCCGCGTCAGGGATCGGGAGCGGGACCATCGGCGCAGCCCGACAGCGGCTCCGGCCCGGGGCGTCGGGCGACTGCCACGTCAACAGCCGGAAATGTCCACCCCATGCCGCCCCGACGAGGCGGGCCGGGGCCAACCCGCAGCGGCGCCGCATCCGGGTTCCGGGCACGCGCCGCCGCCCGACACGAGGTAGTCAGATGTCCAAGGGCAACAAGAACCGCGGCAACCGCGAGGCCAAGAAGCCGAAGCAGGAGAAACCGAAAGTCGTCGCCACCGCGAACTCCGGCGTCGCCAAGTCCCAGACGGTGATCGCCGGCAAGAAGGTCCAGTAGCGCCGGATGCCGGCTCGGCGGGTGTCGCCGGCCGGCGCAGACGTCTATACTCCCCTGATCGAACGCCGATCAGGGGAGGAGACGGCATCATGCAGTTCTACGATTGCGCCACCGCGCCCAGCCCGCGCCGCGCGCGCATCTTCATCGCCGAAAAAGGCCTCGACGTGCCCACGACCCAGATCGACCTGGGCAAGGCCGAGCAGCTGGGCGGCGATTTCCTGAAGATCAATCCGCGCGGCACCGTGCCCGTGCTGATGACGGACGAAGGCGTGGCGCTGACCGAGAATCTCGCCATCGCCGCCTATCTGGAGATGAAGCATCCCGAGCCGGCGCTGATGGGCGGAAACGACATCGAGCGCGCCGAGGTCCTGCAATGGGCCGCGATCGCCGAGTCCCACGGCTTCCAGGCCGTCGCCGAGGCGCTGCGCAACACCAACCCGCACATGAAGGGCCGCGCCCTGCCCGGCCCCGACAATTACGACCAGATACCGGAACTGGGGGAGCGGGGCCTCGCCCGCACCAAGCGCTATTTCGAGATTCTCGACCGGCGGCTGGAGGGCCGCGAGTGGCTGGTCGGCGGCGGCTTCACCTATGCCGACATCACCGCCTTCGTCTGCGCCGACTTCGCGCGCATCATCAAGATGCGGGTGCCCGAGGAGCTGGGCAATCTGCACACCTGGTACACGAAGATGAAGGAACGCCCCAGCGCCGGCCTCTGAGGCCGGGCCCGTCCCGGGGGCAACTTTTCCCGCTTGCGTTGCATGTCCGCCCGTTCTTCAATCGTTCCAGGGAACGGCGGACATGGGAGCAGGCCATGGGCCTGGTATCGGGATTTCGGCGCATGGCGTCGGGCCTTCTGGGACACGACGACGACATCAGAAGCGCGGAGGACGCGGCGGCGGCGCTCGACAGGGGCGATTACAGCAAGGCCATTCCTTTCCTGGAACAGCTCGCTGCCGCGGGATCGACGACGGGTCTGAATCTCCTCGGCCTCGCCTGTCTGGAAGGCAACGGCGTTCCGAAGGACGAGGCGCGGGGTGTCGAACTGCTGAGGGCCGCCGCGGAGGCCGGCGATATCGACAGCAAGAAGGTCCTGGGCGCGAAGCTGCTATTCGACCCGAACGTTCCCGCCGATTTGGAGGCGGGGATGGCGATGCTGACGGAGGCGGCGGAAGCGGGCGATGCAGGTTCCGCCTGCGCCATCGGCCGCGCCTGTCTGGATGGCCGATACTGCGAGCGGGATGCCGAGAAGGCGGTGCGCTTTCTGCGGCTCGCGGCAGAGAACGGCGACAACGACGGTCTCGTTGTGCTGGCCAGAGCCTATGAGACGGGGGAGCACGTCGAGCAGGAACCCGCCCGGGCGCTGCAGTACTACCGCGAGGCGGCAGCAGCCGGCTCCACACATGCGATGTGCGCGCTCGGCGATCATCACCTTCGGGGCGAGCATGTGCCGCACGACGCCGCGGAAGCCTTCCGCTGGTACGAGATGGCCGCCGAAGCCGGCGATCCGGACGGCTGCTACAATGCCGGACTGTTGCTGGCGACAGGCGTGGGCGTCGTGAAGGATGACGAGCGTGCAATCGGCTATTTCCAGACCTCGGCCGAATGCGGCCATCCGGAAGGCATGGGATCCTTCGGCATGGTGCTCGAAGGCCATGACCGCGGGGTGGCGCACGCCATGATGAGCCGGGCGCGGGACCGGACGGCCGATCCCGACTTCGCCGCCCTGATGACGGAGCGGCTCGAGGCGCTGGAACCGCAGATGACCGCCGACGAACTCAGCCTCTCCGAACAGAACCGCGCCAGCTGGGCGGAACTGGACGCCGAAGATGAAACCACGGCGTAGGGTTCCGGGCCACGGATCGGGGACCGCATCCGTTGTCACCCCCGCCACCGTGCGGGGGTCCGGAGCGGCTTCGCCGCAAGTCATTGGTTCGCCGGAAGCCCGCACAGGGCGGGCATGACACGCACGGCGTTGCATCGGGCCAATCGACCGGCAGGATTCCGTCAGCCCGTCAACGCCTCGATCATCTCCCTCGCCTCGGGCCAGCCGTCGATCAGCACCCGGCGTTCGCCCATCTCGAAATCGGCGAAGTCGAAGCCGGGGCTGACGGTGCAGCCCATCAGGCAGTAGCGGCCGCCGGGCTTCACCCGCGCGCCCTGCCAGACCCCGGCGGGCACGACCGACTGGGGCCGCTGGCCGGCGGCCAGATCGGGGCCGATCTCCACCAGACGGTGGCTGCCGTCGGGAAACAGCCGGAGCTGCTCCACCGGATCGCCCAGGTAGAAGTGGAAGATCTCGTCGGAGGCGACGCGGTGCAGGGCCGAGACGTCGTCCGGCCCCAGCAGGTAGTAGATCGCCGTGCCGAAGCTGCGCCGGCCGCCATAGCGCGCCGGCAGGGCACCGGCGGCAATCCCCTCCGTCGCACGATGGATCTCGGCGTAGTGACCGCCCTCCGGATGGGGCTGCAGGTCCAGCGTCCGGACGATGGCCTCGATCTCGCGCTTCCAGACGTCGCTCACAGCTTCTCCCTCGCCTCCTCCGCCGCCTCCTCGTCCAGTTCGCCACTCTCCTCCAGCGAGGTGCGGTGAGCCTCGATGATGCGGTGGGCGGTGGCGCCGGGCAGGCCGGAGCTGATCAGCACCGCGTCGGCGAGCTGCAGGCTGGCCTCCACCGTCTCCGGCACCACCCGGTCGGCGCCGAGATCCCGCAGCCGCCGGGCGTGTTCGTTGTCATGCGCGCGGGCGTGGATCGAGAGATCGGGCCATTCGCGCCGGGCCGCAGCGACGATGCGCTCCGCCGCCTGGGGGCTGTTGATGGTCACCACCAGCGCCGTCGCGCGGTCCGCGCCGAGCCGGCGCAGCATGTCGGGGCGGCTGGCGTCGCCGAAGAAGACATGATCGCGGCCCCGCCGGCTGCGGGCGAGCAGATGGGCGTCGTTGTCGATGGCGTAGTGCGCCATCTCCTGTTCCTCCAGGATGGCCGCCAGCATCTGACCCACCCGGCCATAGCCGGCAATCACCACATGCCCCTTCAGGCCCGACGGCGGACTCGCCGCGCCGGGCCGGCGCCGTTCAGCCCCGTGGGCTTCCAGTGCCCGGCCGAGACGGCGGCCGAAATGCGCCTGCATCGGCGTCGCCATCATCGTCAGGCTGGTGACGATCAGCATGAACTGGGCCGTCGGCCCATTCATCAGTCCGAGCGCGAAGGCCATCGAGACCACCAGCAGGGCGAACTCCCCGCCCTGGGACAGCAGCACCGCGCTTTCCGCGGCGACCGGCCGGGATTGCCCGAACATCCGGCCGAGCCCGTAGATGATCGGCGCCTTGATGACGAACAGCCCGATCACGGAGGCGCCCAGCAGCACCGGCCGGGCGACGACTTCGGTCAGGTCGATCTCCATGCCGACCGAGACGAAGAAGACGCCCAGCAGCAGGCCCTTGAAGGGCTCGATGTCCAGTTCGACCTCATGGCGGTACTCGGTCTCCGCCATCAGCAGCCCGGCCACGAAGGCGCCCAGCGCCGCCGAAAGGCCCGCCGCCTCCATGGCCATGGCGGTGCCGATGATGACCAGCAGCACCAGCGCCAGAAACAGCTCCCGGCTGTCGGCCGCGCCGACGAAGCGGAACAGCGGCCGGAGCAGCAACCGCCCCAGAACCAGCACCACGACGACGGCCAGCGCCGCCTGCCCCATGGCGATGGCGAAGGCGACGACCGGCGAATCCTCGCCGCGGGCGGCGAAGGCGCTGACCATGAACAGGATCGGCAGCACCGCGAGGTCCTGGAACAGCAGGATCGAGAAGCTGGTGCGCCCGGTCTCGGTGCCCAGCCGGCGCTGCTCGGAAAGGAGCTGCATGACGATGGCCGTCGAGGAAAGCGCGAAGCCGGCGCCGAGAATCACGGCCATGGGCAGGGAGTTGTCGAACATCGCCGCGATCGCCGTGATGACCGCCGCGGTGACCAGCACCTGTGCCCCGCCCAGCCCGAAGACCAGCCTGCGCATCGCCCAGAGCCGCTCCAGCGACAGTTCCAGCCCGATCATGAACAGCAGGAAGATCACGCCCATCTCGGCCAGGGCGTTGACGAACTCGACGTCGTCGATCACCGCGTGGCGCAGCCAGGGCAGCACATCCACGAAGCTGGCCAGACCGTAGGGGCCGATCACCATGCCGACGATCAGGAAGCCCAGGACCGGACTGATCTTCGCCCGCCGGAACAGCGGGACGACGATCCCCGCGGCCAGCAGGAAGATGATCACCTCGCGCAGATGCAGTGTGGCGGCGTGCACGGCCTGAAAGTCGCTCCCTTGTTCGGCGTCCGGTTGCGCCGCAGCATAACGCGGTATCCGGCGGCGCCGCGACCGCCGAATACGCATGGCCGCGCTCGGACGCCGCCGTCATCCCCGATGGCGCCGGCAGCAACAACGGCTACCCGCTACTCCACCGAGAAGCGCCAGCCCCCGTCATGGGAGATCACGCGGCCGGCGGTCGGCGGCGCGAAGTGGGTGCCGAAGACCGTCACCGGCCCGTCGGCGTAGCGGCGGAGGAAATCCTCCCGCGTCGCGCGCGCCCGCTTGATGTCGTGGTCGAAGCGGCTGGCGACATGCGGCATGGCGCACTGGATCGGGTGGTGCATCAGGTCGCCGGTGATCACCGCGCGCTCGCCCTCCGATTCGATGACGACGCTGACATGGCCCGGCGTGTGACCCGGCGTCGGTTCCAGCCGGATCTCCCCGGTGACCCGGTGATCGGTCTCGACAAGCTCGTGCAGACCGGCCTCGACGATGGGCCGCACGGAATCCCGGTTGGTGCGGCGGGCGTCGACCACGCCCTCGACCACGTCGACCGGCATGTCGCCCCTGATCACCTCGGTCGCTTCCCGGCTCCAGTGCTCCCATTCGAGGCGGCCGAACAGGTAGCGCGCGTTGGGGAAGGTGGGGACCCAGCGGTCGCCCTGCTTCATGGTGTTCCAGCCGACATGGTCCACGTGCAGGTGGGTGCAGAGCACGGTGTCGATCGCCTCGGCCGGATGGCCCGCGGCTCGCAGGTCGTCCAGAAAGGGCCCGGCCAGCATGTTCCAGGCGGGGTTACCGCGCTCCTTGTCGTTGCCGACGCAGGTGTCGACGATGATGCGGCGGCCCTCACTCTCGACCACAAAGGCCTGGATGCAGCTGATCAGCTTGCCTTCCTCGGTGGCGAAGTGGGGCTTCAGCCACGTCTCGCGCAGGATGTCGTCGGTGGTCAGCTCCGTATAGCCGAAGTCCGGCGTGCGCTCGGCCTTCAGTTCCATGATGCGCGTGATCCGCACATTGCCGATCCGCCAGTTGTCGGTGGTCATGACGTCCCTCCCTTCGCCTCGTTTCCGCCACAGCATAGCGCGGACCGGGCCCGCTGCCTGCCCTCCGCGGCGTCGCGGGCCTTGACCGCCGGCCCGTCGCCCCTATACCTGTCCCGCGCCTTCTGACCGTCCTTCCGAGAGGCCCCGAGCCGATGTCCAGCGGAGCGCCCGACGCGCCGTCATTCCAGGATCTCATTCTCCGCCTGCACCGCTACTGGTCGGCGCAGGGGTGCCTGATCCTGCAGCCCTACGACATGGAAGTGGGCGCGGGCACCTTCCATCCGGCGACGACGCTGCGCGCGCTGGGACCGGAGCACTGGAACGCGGCCTATGTGCAGCCCTCGCGCCGGCCCACCGACGGGCGATATGGCGAGAACCCGAACCGACTGCAGCACTACTACCAGTACCAGGTGATCATGAAGCCGTCGCCCGACGACTTCCAGGAGCTCTATCTGGGCAGCCTCTACGAGATCGGCATCGACCCGAAGAACCACGACATCCGCTTCGTCGAGGACGACTGGGAGAGCCCGACCCTGGGCGCCTGGGGGCTGGGCTGGGAGGTCTGGTGCGACGGCATGGAGGTCAGCCAGTTCACCTATTTCCAGCAGGTGGGCGGATTCGACTGCAACCCCGTCTCGGGCGAGCTGACCTACGGCCTCGAGCGGCTGGCGATGTACGTGCAGGGCGTCGACAACGTCTACGATCTGGATTTCAACGGCGCCGGCGCCAGCTATGGCGATGTCTTCCTGCAGGCCGAACGCGAATATTCCGCCTACAATTTCGAACACGCCGACACCGAAATGCTGTTCCGCCATTTCCGCGACGCCGAGGCGGAATGCCATGCGGTCGCCGACCGCGGCCTGGCGCTGCCTGCCTATGACCAGTGCATCAAGGCGAGCCACGTCTTCAACCTTCTGGACGCCCGCGGCGTGATCAGCGTGACCGAGCGTGCGGCCTATATCGGCCGCGTCCGCGCGCTGGCGAAACGCTGCGCCGAGGAATGGCTGGTCAGCCGCGGCCACCTGACGGTGGAGGCGTAGCATGTGGAAACCGCCCACTTGGGGATGGATGGGCTGGCCAAGTGGGCGGCTCCTGCCTGGCCGGAATTGCACCCGATTGAATGCTCTGCATGACCGCCACGACACAGGCACTCGGATCAGGTCCGAGGGCGGCATGAGTATTTCGTGGAGGGCAGCAGAATGACCGAACTGCTGCTGGAGCTGTTCTCCGAGGAAATTCCGGCGCGCATGCAGGACCGCGCGGCCGCGGACCTCGCGCGTCTGCTGAACGACGCGCTGACCGAAGCGGGGCTCCAGGTCTCGAAACCGGTGCATCATTCGACGCCACGGCGTCTGACGGTGGTCTTCGAGGAGGTGCCGGAGGCCACCGCCGACGTCCGCGAGGAACGCAAGGGCCCGAAGGCCGACGCGCCGGAGAAGGCGATCAACGGCTTTCTGGGCTCGGTGGGACTGACCCGCGACCAGATCGAGGAGCGCGAGACGCCCAAGGGGACATTCCTGTTCGCGGTCATCGAGAAGCCCGGCCAGCCGACGGCGGAAATCCTGCCCGGCCTGATCGAGGGCGCGATACAGAAGCTGCCCTGGCCCAAGTCCATGCGCTGGGGCGCGCATCAGGTGGGCTGGGTGCGGCCGCTGCATTCCATTCTCTGCCTGTTCGGCGGCGCGGTCGTGCCGGTTAGTTACGGCCCGGTGACGTCGCGCGACACGACGCGCGGGCACCGCTTCCATGCCCCGGAGGAATTCGCGGTGACGGATTTCGCCGACTACCGGGCGAAGCTGCGCGAGGCGAAAGTCGTCCTCGACCGCGAGGAACGCAAGCGGATCATCCAGGCCGGGGCGACGGCGCTGGTTGCCGCCGAGAACGTCAACCTGATTCAGGATGACGGCCTGCTGGACGAGGTCGCCGGGCTGGTCGAGTGGCCGGTGCCGCTGATGGGCCGCATCGACGACGCCTTCATGGACGTGCCGCAGGAAGTGCTGATCACTTCCATGCGCAGCCACCAGAAGTATTTCTCCACGCTCAACCCGGACGGCAGCCTGGCGCCCTACTTCGTCGCCGTCGCCAACCTGGAGGCCGGGGACGGCGGGCAGGCCATCGTCGCCGGCAACGAGAAGGTGCTGCGCGCCCGGCTCTCCGACGCAAAGTTCTTCTGGGACAAGGATCGCGAGCGCAGCCTGGAGAGCCGCGTTTCCGACCTCGACCCGATCGTCTTTCACGCCGCGATGGGCTCCATGCGGCGCAAGGCCGAGCGGCTGGCTACATTGGCCGCCTGGATTGCGCCGAGATTGGGAGCCGATGCGATGACAGCGCATCGCGCCGGGCTGCTGGCCAAGGCCGACCTGACCACCGAGATGGTCGGCGAGTTCCCCGAACTGCAAGGTTTCATGGGCCGCTACTACGCCCGCCATGACGGCGAGCCGGAGGCTGTCGCGGACGCCATCCGTTGGCACTACAGTCCAGCGGGCCCGGGCGACCTCTGCCCCTCCGACCCGGTCTCGGTCGCCGTGGCGCTGGCGGACAAGCTGGATACGCTCGCCGGTTTCTTCGGCATCGGCGAGAAGCCGACGGGCTCCAAGGATCCCTATGCGCTGCGCCGCGCGGCGCTGGGCGTGATCCGGCTGATTCTGGAGAACGGCCTGCGCATCGGCCTGCGGGAAGCCTTCGTCACGGCGCACAGCGCCGTAGCGGAGGACTTCACGCAAACGCAGGCGGCGACTCCGCGACAGGTCGCCATCGAACTGCTCGATTTCATCGCCGACCGCCTCAAGGTGACGCTTCGCGAACAGGGCGTGCGCCACGACCTGATCACGGCCGTCTTCGCCCTGGGCGGCGAGGATGATCTCGTGCGCCTGACCCGCCAGGTGGAGGCGCTGCAGCGACTCGTGGAGTCGGAGGACGGCGGCAACCTGCTGGCCGCCTATCGCCGCGCCGCCAACATCCTGCGCATCGAGGAAAAGAAGGACGGCGCCGTCCATACCGGGCCCGCCGACCGCGGCGCCTTCGTGGAAGCGGCGGAAACCGAGCTGGGCGAGGCCCTCGCCGCCGCGCTGGAGAAAGCCGACGCGGCGCTGGCGGCGGAGGACTTCGGCAGAGCGATGAGCGCGATGGCGGCGCTGCGCGGGCCCGTCGACGCCTTCTTCGACAATGTCACGGTGAACGCCGAGGACGCGGCGCTGCGCGCCAACCGGCTGAAGCTGCTGGCGGAAATCCGCGCGACCCTGCACCGGGTGGCGGATTTCTCGAAGATCGAAGGCTAGACGGCGCAGGCGGGCCGATTGTTGAAGTTGTCACCCCCGCCGCCGTGCGGGGGTCCGGAGCGGCTTTGCCGCAAGTTGAAAGTTCGACCGGATGCCCGCACCAGGCGGGCATGACGGATCGGGAGAGGGTGACGGCCAGAATGACGAATTGGGTCCTGAACTTCGGCGACGGTACGGCGGAAGGCCGGGCCGACATGAAGAACCTGCTGGGCGGCAAGGGCGCCAACCTGGCCGAGATGAGCAATCTCGGCCTGCCGGTGCCGCCGGGCTTCACGATCACGACTGAGGTCTGCACCTACTACTACGACCATGACCACAGCTATCCGCCCGAACTGAACGACCAGGTCCGCGCAGCCGTGGCCCGGGTGGGCGAACTGGTCGGCGCCGGCTTCGGCGACGCGGCCAATCCGCTGCTGGTCTCGGTGCGCTCCGGCGCGCGCGCCTCGATGCCGGGCATGATGGACACGGTCCTCAACCTCGGCCTCAACGACGAAACCGTCGAAGGCCTGGCGAACAGCGCCGGCGGCGACCGCCGCTTCGCGCTCGACAGCTACCGGCGCTTCATCCAGATGTACGGCGACGTGGTGCTCAGCGTCGATCACGCCGCCTTCGAGGACATCCTCGAAGGGGTGAAGGACACCCGCGGCGTCTCGCTGGACAACGAACTCTCCGTCGACGACCTGGAGCAGATCGTCAGCCTGTTCAAGGAGGAGGTCGAGCGCGAGACCGGCCGGCCCTTCCCGCAGGACCCGGAGGCGCAGCTCTGGGGCGCGATCGGCGCGGTCTTCGGCTCGTGGATGAACGACCGCGCGCGCACCTACCGCCGCCTGCACGACATCCCGGCGAACTGGGGCACCGCGGTCAACGTCCAGGCGATGGTCTTCGGCAACATGGGCGAGACCTCGGCCACGGGCGTCGCCTTCACCCGCGACCCCTCGACCGGCGAGAAGGTCTTCTTCGGCGAATATCTGATCAACGCCCAGGGCGAGGACGTCGTCGCCGGCATCCGCACCCCGCAGCTGCTGACGAAGGCCTCCCGGGAACGCTCCGGCGAGGACAAGCCGTCGCTGGAGGAGGCCATGCCCGCGGTCTTCGCTGAACTGGAACGCGTCTACCAGGCCCTGGAGACGCATTACCGCGACATGCAGGACATCGAGTTCACCGTGCAGCGCGGCAAGCTCTGGATGCTGCAGACCCGCTCGGGCAAGCGCACCTCCAAAGCGGCGTTGAAGATTGCCGTCGACATGGTCGACGAAGGCCTGATCACCGAGGCCGAGGCCATCCTGCGCGTCGAGCCGTCCTCGCTGGACCAGTTGCTGCATCCGACCCTGGACCCGGAGGCGGTGCGCGACGTCATCGCCAGGGGTCTGCCGGCCAGCCCGGGCGCGGCCTCGGGCAAGATCGTCTTCACTGCCGACGACGCCGAGCGCCTCGCCAAGCTGGGCGACAAGGTGATCCTGGTGCGCGAGGAGACGAGCCCCGAGGACATCCACGGCATGCATGCGGCCGAAGGCATCCTGACCAGCCGCGGCGGCATGACCAGCCACGCGGCGGTGGTCGCACGCGGCATGGGCCGGCCCTGCGTCTCCGGCGCGGGCCATATCCGCATCGACTACCGCAAGGGCGAGATGTCGGTTCTGGGCCGGGTCTTCAACGCCGGCGACATCATCACCATCGACGGCGCCGCAGGCGAGGTGATGGCCGGCGCCGTCGCCACCATCCAGCCGGAACTGTCGGGCGATTTCGGGCGGCTGATGGTATGGGCCGACGGCCACCGCCGGATGAAGGTCCGCGCCAACGCCGAGACCCCGGCCGACGCCCGGACCGCACGCGAGTTCGGCGCCGAGGGCATCGGCCTCTGCCGCACCGAGCACATGTTCTTCGAGGACGACCGCATCCTGGCGGTCCGCGAGATGATCCTCTCCGACCGGGAGAAGGGCCGCCGCGCGGCGCTGGAGAAGATCCTGCCGATGCAGCGCCAGGACTTCGTGGAGCTGTTCGGCATCATGACCGGTCTGCCGGTGACGATCCGCCTGCTCGATCCGCCGCTGCACGAGTTCCTGCCCAAGTCCGACGAAGACATCCAGGCGGTCGCCGACGTGATGGATGCCGATCCCGAACACATGCGCCGGCGCGCCAGCGAACTGCACGAGTTCAACCCGATGCTGGGCCATCGCGGCTGCCGCCTCGGCATTTCGTACCCCGAGATCTACGAGATGCAGGCGCGCGCCATCTTCGAGGCGGTCGCCGAGGTCAAGCGGGAAGCGGGCGAGACCGTGACGCCGGAGATCATGATCCCGCTGGCCGCCACGCGGCGCGAAATCGACATCCTGAAGGCGCTGATCGACCGCGTCGCCGCCGAGGTGGCCGAGGCCAGCGGCCTGGAACTGCACTATCTGGTCGGCACCATGATCGAACTGCCGCGGGCGGCGCTGCGCGCCGGCGAGATCGCGGAATCGGCGGCCTTCTTCTCCTTCGGCACCAACGACCTGACGCAGACGACCTTCGGCATCAGCCGCGACGACTCGGCCAGCTTCCTCGACGACTACATCGAGCAGGGCGTCTTCGAGAAGGACCCCTTCGTCAGCCTGGACCGCGACGGCGTCGGCGAACTGGTGCAGATCGCCGCCGAGCGCGGGCGCAAGACGCGTCCCGACATCAAGCTCGGCATCTGCGGCGAGCATGGCGGCGACCCGTCATCCATCGCCTTCTGCGAGGAAGTCGGACTGGACTATGTCTCCTGCTCGCCCTTCCGCGTGCCGATCGCCCGCCTCGCCGCCGCCCAGGCCGCGATCCGGGAGAAGTAGCGGCGCGCCCGGCGCGATGACGCCGCCAGAACGGCGGCCTGTCGCATCGGGCGGCGCGTCCTGACTCTCCGCGGGGCACGATGAGGTGGTCCCGTACCGGAGGAGGATCGCGAGCCGCCATGACCGCGCACGACCAGTACTTTCCGTTCCAGAACCGCCCCGAACCGTCCCTCGTCGGCGGCCGGCCGGTCAACCCGGCCGTGGTGCCGCTGTTCGACGTCGCTCCGCTGCCCGAGGCGGCGACCTTCGTCGTGATCGGCGCCGGCATTCACGGCCTGTCGACGGCCTGGCACCTGGCGCGCAAGCTGGAGGCGACGGGACGGGGCAAGGGCTCCGACGTGGTGCTGATCGACAAGCAGGGCCCCGGCGCGGGCGCCACGGGACTGGCCTGCGGCTGCGTACGCAACATGTACATGACCGGCCCGCTGCACGGCGTGCTGCGCGAGAGCGTCGAGGTCTGGTCGGAGGATCCGGTGAACTTCGGTTTCCAGCAGGTCGGCTACGTCTCGGTCGGGGAGGCCAACCAGGAGGCGGACTACATTCGCATCCACAAATCGCAGAACGACCAGGGCTATCCTTCCGATCTCTATCTCGGCGCCGACGCGAAGCGGCACCTGAAATCGATCTGGCCCGATTTCAACACCGACGTCGCCCATTGCGTGCTGCACGAGCGGCCATCGGGCTACGCCGGCACGCATCTGGCGGTCTGGGGCCTGGACCAGAAGTGCCGCCAGTACGGCGTGCGCCGCGTCTATGGCGTGGAAGTCACCGGCTATGACATGGCCGGCGGGCGCGTGCAGGCTGTCCGCACCGACGCCGGGGATATCCGCGCCGAGCAGGTCGTGCTCGCCGCCGGCGCCTGGAACCCCGTGCACTGGCGCTGGCTGGGCCGGGAGGACCGCGTGGACCTGCGTTATCCGGACGGCCATGTCGAGGCCGGCATCGACATGTGGACCTACTGGCGTCTGCTGGAGGGCGAGGTCTACCTGAAGGACGGCGTCGACTTCCGCGACGCCAACGGCAAGGACGCGCCGGTGCTCCACGTGGAACTGATGAACACCCCCGTGGTGACAGAAGACGGGCGGGAGATTTCCGACCACTTCTACACCTATGTGCGCTACGCCGCCGAGCGCGTCGGCCGTCCCGGCGTGCAGGGCGGCACCATCCCGGTCATGATCGGCCCGGAGGCGGAACTGGAGCCCTACGGCCATCTCAACGACCTCTACCAGGCCGACGGCTGGTTCGCGGACTATTACTGCGCCACGCTCAGCTACCTGATGGATCGCTTCAAGGGATGCCGGGCCGACTTCAAGGAACGGCGCAATGGCGGCATCGGCGCCTTCACGCCCGATAACGTGCCGGTCTTCGACCACATCGCCGACAACGTCTTCATGGCCGCCGATTCCAACCACGGCTTCAAGATGATCGGCGTCGGCCGAATGATTGCGGAGACGCTGGCCGGCAACGCCATGCCGGAGACGCTGAAACCCTTCACGCTGGACCGCTACCGCACCGGCGCGACATTCGGCGACCGCAACTCGAACTGTCCGTGGGTGTGAGCCGCCCCGGCGCTTCACGAAGGGATGGGATCACGCAATCCTGTCGCCCCTGGACTCGATCCAAGGGCCCAGCGAGCCAAAGGACTGGGTCCTGGGGCCAAGCCCCAGGACGCCAGGTGATTCGATCCCTTCGCGGAACGCTTCAGCGCGCCCCGGCGGGGAACAGCGGCGCGAACTCGGCCACGACCCGGGCATAGGTCTCCCGCTTGAAGTCGATGGCCATCTCGGCCAGTTCGGAGAGCGGCGTCCAGCGCCATTCGCGGAACTCGGGATGATCGGTCTGCAGGTCGATATCGCCGTCCTCGCCCAGAAACCGCATGGCGAACCACTTCTGCGACTGGCCGCGATAGCGCCCGCGCCAGACCCTGCCCACCAGGTGCGGCGGCAGGTCGTAGGGGATCCAGTCCCGGGATTCGGCGATGACCTCGGCCCTGGCCGTGCCGATTTCCTCTTCCATCTCGCGGAAGGCGGCCGTGACAGGCTCCTCGCCGGGGTCGATGCCACCCTGGGGCATCTGCCAGGCTTCAACGGTCTGATCGATGCGCTGGCCCACGAATATCCGCCAGTCGCGGTTGATCAGCATGATCCCGACGCAGGGCCGGTAAGGCAGCTCGGCCGGATCATCCGTCATTCTCGCCTCCTCCGACGCGGACTACGGCGGAAACCGGCGCCAGCCGGAAGCCGCGCTTGCGCATCTGCGGTATCCACGTGCGCAGCCGCTCGATCGTCACCGGATAGGGCTGGGCGAAGCCGACCGCGACGCCGCGGGCCAGCGCCAGCTCTTCCAGTTGCGACAGCCGCCGGTCGATCGGGCCGCGTGCGGCCTCGACGTCGATGAAGCGGTCGTTGGCGACCGACGGCACGCCCAGTTCCGCCGACAGCTTGGCGGCGATCGAGGCCGGGGTCACGCGCGCGTCGACATAGAGCAGCCCGCGCGCGCCGATGGCTTCCAGGATCGGCTGCATGTCCTTGGGCGAGACGGTCATCCGCGAGCCCATGAAGTTGGTCACGCCGACATAGCCCACCGCCCGCGACAGCACCCAGTGCAGCCGGTCGACATTGACCTCGGGCTGGTTGGTCGACAGCAGCGCCTTGTCGCCCGGATCGTCGAAGGCGGTGTTGCGGGGCTCCATGGGCACCTGGATCAGCACCTCGTGGCCGGCCGCGCGCGCCGCCGGCACCCATTCGTCCAGCCGCGTCGAATAGGGGCTGAAGGCCAGGGAGATCTCGCCCGGCAGATCCTGGATGGCGGACAGCGTCGCCGCCTCCGCCAGCCCGACTTCGGACATGACGATGGCGATCACGGGCTGACCGGCCTCGCGCTCGAACGGGCGGCCATAGGCCTGCCAGGCCACCCGCCCGTCGGGGGAACGGACCGGCAGCGGCCCGTACCGGCCGCGGTCGGTGAGTTCCGGGTCCGGCGCAGGCGGCAGGGGCGTGCGTTCGAATTCCTCGACACCTTCCGGCGCCGGCTCGGGCGAGGGCGTTGGCTCGGGCGCTGGGCGGGGCGCCGCTTCCGGTTCCGGCTGCGGTTGAGGCTGCGGCGCCGGATGTTCGGGTTCCGGCTGCGGCGCCGGTTCGGGGGCGGGCTGCTCCGGTTCGGGGGCGGGCTGCGGCGCGGGCGCCGGCGCTTCGGCGGCGGGACTCGCCTCCCCGCTCTTCACGGCCGCCGGCGGCGTCGCGGCTTCTCCCGTTTCCGCCATCGGCTCGGGCGCAGCGGCGTCCTCCGGGGGACCGGCCCACCACAGCCAGCCGATCACCCCGGCATAGGCCAGGACGAGCAGCGGCGCGACGATCAGGAGCGCCGTCTGTGCCGCCGGACGCCTGCCGTGCGCCGCCATCTCTCCGGGTTGCCCGGCGTTACTTCAGCGAGCCGGCGCGCGCCAGATCTATGGCCCGGATCGCGTCGAGCGCCCGCTGGAGCTGATAGTCCGGAGGCGTCTCGCCGCCCTCCGGCGCCGACGCGCCGGGCTGGCCGGCGTCGGGCGCGGAACCGTCGCCGTTGTCCGTGTCGTTCTCCAGACGGTTGCGCAGATCGGCCTCGGAGCGGGCGTTCGGATTGTCGATGATTTCCAGCGTCGCCTGCGGCACCTCGATGTCGGGCAGGATGCCGGTCGCCTGAATCGAGGTTCCCGACGGCGTGTAGTAGCGCGACGTGGTCAGCTTCAGGCGATTGCCGCCCTGGAGCTGGATGATCGACTGCACGGAGCCCTTGCCGAAGCTCTTGGTGCCCATGAGGATCGCCCGGTTGTGGTCCTTCAGGGCGCCGGCGACGATCTCGGAAGCGCTGGCCGAGCCGCCGTTGATCAGCACGATCACCGGGAGGCCGGTGGCGATGTCGCCCGACTTGGCGTTGTAGCGTTCGATGTTGTCATCGCCGCGGCCGCGGGTCGAGACGATCTCGCCGCGCTCCAGGAAGGCGTCGGAAACCGCGATTGCCTGGTTCAGCAGCCCGCCCGGATTGTTGCGCAGATCCAGCACCACGCCCTTCAGCTGGTCCTCGCCGATTTCGGCCCGCAGCGTGTCCATGGCGCTGCGCAGACCGCTTTCGGTCTGCTCGTTGAAGCTGGTGATGCGGATATAGGCGACATTGCCCTCGGCGCGGGAGCGCACGGACTGCACCGTGATGATGTCGCGCGTGATGGTGATGTCGAAAGGCTCCGCCTCGCCCTCGCGGATCATCGTCAGCACGATGTCGGAGCCGACGCGGCCGCGCATCTTCTTCACCGCCTCGGTCAGCGAAAGGCCCAGCACCGGTTCGCCGTCGATATGGCTGATCAGGTCGCCCGGCCTGACGCCGGCACGCGCCGCCGGCGTATCGTCGATCGGAGTCACGACCTTGACGAAGCCGTTCTCCATCGTGACCTCGATGCCGAGACCGCCGAACTCGCCGCGGATGTCGACTTCCATCTGCTTGACGCGCTCGGGGCTGAGGAAGTTCGAATGCGGATCGAGAGACGACAGCATGCCGTTGATGCCGGCCTCGATCAGCTTCTTGTCGTCGACGTCCTCGACATAGTTGGACCGGATCTTGGCCAGGGCGTCGCCCAGCAGCTCCAGCAGGCGATAGACCTCACGGTCCTGGTCCTGAGCGCGCGCCGGGGCGCAGGCGACCATGCTGACCGATGCGATCATGACCGCCGACATGACGGCGGCGACTGTCGTACGTTTCATCATTATCCGCTTGTCTTTCCTTGCCTTTGCGCCAGCCACGGGCCCGGATCGATAGGCAGGCCGTCATGGCGCAGCTCCAGATAGAGTTCGGGCCGTCCGCCGTCTTCCCGGACAGCCATGCGGCCGACCGGCTCGCCGGCCAGCAACCACTGGCCGACAACCACGTCGATGCCAGACAATCCAGCGACAAGCAAATGATAGCTGTCGCCGAAATCGAGGATCAACAGCCGCCCATAGGAGCGGAAGTCGCCCGCAAAGCGCACGATCGCGTCATGCGGGACGGTCACGACAGCCCCCGAGCGCGTGGTGATCGCCATGCCCTTGCCGTCATTGGCGCCCCGCTGCTCGCCGAAGGCGGAGACCACCCGGCCCTCGGCGGGAAGAGGCAGCCGTCCCTTGAACGCCGCCATCGCCTCCGCCGTCCGGCGCCCTTCCGGCGCCGCCACCGGCTCCAGATCGCCCAGCCGGCTGACCAGGTCTTCCAGTGTGCGGACCTTCCGCCCCAGTTCCGCCGCGCGGGCCTGAGCGGTTTCCGCCGCTTCCTGCGTGCGGCCAGCCTGGGCGCGGCGCGCCGCCACCAGTTCCGCCAGCCGGGCGCGGTCGTTCTCCAGCGCCGAAAGCGCATTCTCCGCTTCGCTCCGTGCCGACGCGAGGCGGGCCTCGGTCGCAGCAAGCGTCCGCATGTCATCGGTGATCGCCGCCATCCGCCGTTCCAGGGCCGGGCGCAGCCCCGCCAGAGCCGAGGCCGACAGCCGGGCCCGGTCGAACGCGCCGGGGCGCGCGATCACCGCCAGCGGCGGCACCCGGGCGATCCCGGTCAGGGCCGAGAGCGAGGCCGCCATCTGCTCGCGCCGCGCGGCCAGTGACGCGTCGAGCTCGGCGCGGCGCGCCTCCAGCGCCTCGATTTCCCGCTCCAGCCCGCTGAGGCGGCTTTCGGCGCCGCGCACCGCGCCCGCCGTCTCCGCAAGCTCGGCCGACAGCTTCGCCGCCGCGGCCTTCTGCGCCTCCGCGTCGCGTTCCAGCGCCTCGGCCTCCGCCGCCGCGGCCGCCCGGTCCTCCCGCGCGGCCTCGAGGTCCCGCACCTCGTCGGCGGCCGCCAGCAGCGGCCACGACACCAGCGCGAGAAGCAGGAGTCTATGCAATGGCGCGCCGGGTCCTTTCTTCGGCCGCCGCGGCCGGCGCGAGCAGGACACGGCCGGACATCGCCGCCGGCTGCGCCAGGTCCATTAGCTTCAGTACCGTGGGCGCCAGGTCAGCCAGACGGCCGTCCTTCAGCGCCACCCCGGCCGGCCCGCCGACCAGCGTGAGCGGCACCGGATTGGTGGTGTGCGCGGTATGCGGCTGGCCCGTCTCCGGATCCGCCATCATCTCCAGATTGCCGTGATCGGCGGTGATCAGCATGGCGCCGCCAGCGGCCTCGACCGCCTCGGCGACCCGGCCCAGACAGGCATCGATGGCTTCGACGGCCTTCACCGCCGCCGCCACGACGCCGGTATGGCCGACCATGTCGGGATTGGCGAAGTTCACCACGATCAGGTCCGTCCGGCCGTCGCCGATGCGTTCGACCAGCCGGTCGGTGACCTCGGCCGCGGACATCTCCGGTTTCAGGTCGTAGGTGGCGACGTCAGGCGACTGCACCATGATCCGGTCCTCACCTTCGTAGCAGGTCTCCTGACCGCCGTTCAGGAAGAAGGTGACATGGGCGTACTTCTCGGTTTCGGCGATGCGCAACTGGGTCCGCCCCGCCTTGGCCACGACCTCGCCCAGCGTGTCTTCCAGATTCTCGGACGGGAACAGCGTCTCGAGAAAGGGATTCAACGCCTCCGAATACTCGACCATGCCGGCGGCCGCGGCGAAGTCCGGCATGCGGGAGCGGTCGAAGCCGTCGAAATGCGGGTCCAGCAGGGCGGTGAGGATCTCGCGGGCGCGGTCGGCGCGGAAATTGGCCATGAGAAGGCCGTCGCCCGCGCGTACGCCGTCATAGCCGCCGATCCGGCGCGGCTTGACGAACTCGTCGGTCTCGCCGGCTTCATAGGCATCCGCCAGGGCGGTCTGCGCGTCGGCGAAGTCGGCCACTCCGGCGTCGACGATGGCGTCGAAGGCCAGCTTCACCCGGTCCCAGCGCTTGTCGCGGTCCATGGCCCAGTAGCGGCCCATGACGGTGGCCAGCCGCACGCCCTCGGGCAGCGCCGCCTCGAAGGTCTCGATGAAGCCGCGGGCCGACTTCGGCGGCGTGTCGCGGCCGTCGAGGATGCCGTGGACCAGCACCTCGACGCCGTTCGCCGCCAGCGCCCTGGCCAGCGCGATCATGTGATCCTGATGCGAATGCACGCCGCCCGGCGACAGCAGGCCCATCAGATGCACACGGCCCGCCTTCTCCGCCAGCCGGCGCAGCGCGGGCAGATCGCCGAGACGGTCCTGCTCGATGGCCTCGTCGATACGCGGCAGATCCTGCAGCACCACGCGGCCGGCCCCGATGTTCATGTGGCCGACCTCGGAATTGCCCATCTGGCCATCGGGCAGGCCCACGGCGACGCCCGAGGTCTCGATCAGGCTCTGGGGACAGGTCCGGCAGAGCCGGTCCCAGTTCGGCGTCCGCGCCATCAGGATGGCGTTGTCCTCGCGCGCCTCGCGGTGGCCCCAGCCGTCCAGGATGCACAGGACAACGGGGCGGTAGCTCGTCTTGGAATCGTCTTCGGTCATGGCGGGCTATATAGCGGAGTGCGGGGCGGATTTTGAGTGTTTTCCGATGGCCGGGATGGGTCAAAGGCGGCTCGAAAACCAATGATCGCCAAATGCGGCTGCATTATGATTGCCGCAAGGGGCATCCCGGCCGAGGCCGGAGAGGGGGAAGACATGACCATTCTGAGAAACGGGCTCGCCGTCGTGGCGATCGCGGGCGCGCTCTTCGCAGCGTGCGGCGTCCAGGCCGAGGAGACCCTGCTTGAGCGCGGAACCTATCTGATGCGCGCCATCGTGGCCTGCGGCAACTGCCACACGCCGAAGGGACCCGAGGGCGAACTGCCGGGCATGGAGCTGGCCGGTTGGGCGGAGATCGAGAGCAATCCGGCCTTCACCGCCAGCGCTCCGAACATCACGCCGGACCCGGAAACCGGCATCGGAGGATGGACCGACCGGCAGATCATCGACGCCATCCGCGAAGGCCGGCGCCCCGACGGTTCGATCATCGGCCCGCCCATGCCGATCGCGCTCTATCGCGGCCTCTCGGACCGCGACGCACAGGCGATCGTCGCCTACATGCGCCAGGTCGAACCGGCAAGAAACGCCGTGCCGAAATCGGTCTACAACATTCCGCTGCCGCCTGCTTACGGCCCGCCGGTGGCCACGGTGCCGGAACCCGACCGCGAAGACCGGCTGGCCTATGGCGCCTATCTCGCCGGTCCGGCGGGGCATTGCATCGAGTGTCATTCGCCGATGGGGCCGAAGGGTCCGGACTGGGAGAACCGGCTCGGCGCCGGGGGTCTGGAGTTCCACCTGCCCTTCGGCACGGTCGTCTCGACCAACATCACACCGGCCGGCATCGGAGATTACTCGGATGCAGAGGTCCAACGGATGATCCGCGAGGGCGTGCGCCCCGACGGCTCGAAGATGCTGCCGCCCATGCCCTATGGCTATTACGCGAACATCTCCGACCCGGACATGGACGCGATCATCGCCTTTCTGCGCAGCCTGCCGGAGAGATAGGAGGCGTTTCGCCCGCCAGTCCGGTCAGTCGCGGTGATAGGGGTGGCCGGTCAGGATGGTGTGGGCGCGGTAGAGCTGCTCGGCCAGCATGGCGCGGACCAGGAGATGCGGCCAGGTAAGGCGGCCGAAGCTGACTGTGAGATCAGCCATCGCCCGGGAGTCGTCATCCAGCCCGTCGGCGCCGCCGACCAGGATGGCGATATCGCGCCGCCCGTCATCGGCGAAGCCACCCAGCTCGGCCGCGAAGGCGCGACTGTCAAGTTCCCGGCCCCGCTCGTCGAGGGCGATCACCGCCTGGGCGTCGGCGGCGCGCTCCCGCAACAACGCGTTCTCGCGCCGGTTCCGCTCGGCGTCCGAACCGCCCTTGCGGTCTTCCAGCTCATGCAGGTCCAGCGGCCAGGGCAGGCGCTTCGCATAGACGTCAAACAGCGTCCGCTCCGGCCCGCGGCCGAACCGGCCTATGCTGCAGATGGCGATGCGGAGCAAGTCAGCCGGTCGCGAAGTCCGCTTCCGGCTTCGACAGCTCGGCGGCCCACATCTTCTCGAGGTTGTAGAAGTCCCGGACTTCCGGGCGGAAGATGTGGACGATGACGTCGCCCGCATCCACCAGAACCCAGTCGCAGGCGCCCGCGCCCTCGACGCGGGCCCGGCCGTGTCCGGCGTCCTTCAGTTTCTCGACGACATGGTCGGCAATGGCCGAGACGTGCCGTGCCGAGCGCCCCGAGGCGACCAGCATGTGATCGGCGATGTCCGTCTTGCCTTCCAGGTCAATACGCACGAGATCCTCGGCCTTGTTGTCCTCGAGGGTCGTCGTGATCAGGCCCAGCAGTTCGTCCACGGGCCCGTGTGCAGCATCGCGGTCGACGATGGCTGTCCTCCTTTGGCGGCGCCGTTACAAGGGGTTCTCGACAGGCCAGGGGGTGGCGCCGCGCGCCCTGACCTCCGTCGCTGACATGGGGTGCCGCCGCATCCTTATGAAGGACCACGCCGGCGGTTTCGCATCCGCCAGCGCCCGCACGTCCGACTGCCGCCAATAGGCGCGCCGGAACCGGGTCGCCGCCTGCCCCGTCAGGACGTTCCAAGAATAGGGCTCGCGGTCGAATACGGCAACGGGCACGAGCGCCATCATTTCCGTCCAGCGGTCCCAGCCGGGAAGCTGGCGCAGATTGTCGGCGCCCATCAGCCAGACGAAGCGGTCTTCCGGGTGGCGGCGCCTCAGTTCGGCCAGCGTGTCGACCGTGTAGCGGGTGGCCATCCGCGCCTCGATGTCGGTGACCCTGATCCGCGGATGGCAGGCGAGCCGTTCGGCGTGTTCGAGGCGGCGGGCCAGCGGCGCCATGCCCTTCGTCGCCTTCAGCGGGTTCTGCGGCGAGACCAGCCACCAGACCTCGTCGAGGGCGAGCCGGTGCAGGGCTTCCAGGCTGAGATGGCGATGGCCGTCATGCGCCGGGTTGAACGAGCCGCCCAGCAGGCCGATGCGAAGTCCGCGGTGCGTCATTCAGGGGCGGGTCTGGCCCGTGCCGCGCACGACGTACTTGAAGCTGCAAAGCTGCTCCACACCGACGGGGCCGCGGGCGTGCATCTTCCCCGTGGCGATACCGATTTCCGCGCCCATGCCGAACTCGCCGCCATCGGCGAACTGGGTGGAGGCGTTGTGCATGACGATGGCCGAATTCACCTCGTTGAGGAACCGCGCCGCCGTTTCGGCGTCCTCGGTGACGATGACGTCGGTGTGCTCGGAGCCGTGGGTGCGGATGTGGTCGATCGCCTGCGCCACGCCGTCGACCAGCGCCACGCTGATGATCGGGGCGAGATACTCCGTGTCCCAGTCCTCGGGCCGTGCCGGGACGACGCGGTCGTCGAGGGCGGCGACGCCCTTGTCGCCGCGCACTTCACAGCCCGCCTCGATCAGCGCGGCGACGATGTCGCGGCCGGCCTCTCCGGCGATGGCGCGGTCGATCAGCAGGGTCTCCGCCGAGCCGCAGATCGAGGTGCGCCGCATCTTCGCGTTGACCGCGATGTCGCGCGCCATTTCCGGGTCCGCCGCGGCGTGGACATAGACGTGGCAGCGCCCCTCCAGATGGGCGAAGACCGGCATGCGGGCCTCCTGCTGGACCCGTTCGACCAGGGACTTGCCGCCCCGCGGGACGATCACGTCGATATATTCCGCCGCGCCCAGCATGTAGCCGACGGCGGCGCGGTCCGTGGTGGCGACGAGCTGGATCGACGCCTCGGGCAGGCCGGCGGCCTTCAGGCCCTCGACCAGCGCGGCATGCAGGGCGGTGTTGGTATGGAAGGCCTCGCGGCCGCCGCGCAGGATCACCGCGTTGCCGGCCTTGAGGCAGAGACCCCCGGCGTCGGCGGTCACGTTGGGGCGGCTTTCGTAGATCACGCCGACGACGCCGAGCGGCGTGCGCACGCGCTGGATCTTCAACCCGTTCGGCCGCTCCCACTCGGCCATCACCGAGCCCACCGGATCGGCAAGCGCGGCAATGTCCTCCAGGCCCTTCGCCACGGATTCCAGCCGGGCGCGGTCCAGTCTGGCGCGGTCGATCAGCGGCGCCGAAAGGCCGGCGGCCTCGGCGCCCTCGATATCGACCTGATTGGCGGCAAGGATCGAGCCTGCGCGGTCACGGATGGCGGCGGCGGCGGCGGTCAGGGCGCGGTTCTTCGCTTCTGTCGGGGCGACAGCCAGCGCCTGGGCGGCGGACCGGGCCGCCCGGCCCATCTCTGCGATGCGTCCGCCAAGGTCTGCATCGCCGGCAAAATCGGCTTCCACTACACTCATGACCGAAGCTCCTCTTCCACGATTTCCAGCACCAGGTCGTCGCGATGGATCATCTCGTCACGGCCACGATAGCCGAGCAGGGTCTCTATTTCATCGCTCTTGTGGCCGGCGATCCGCCGCGCGTTGGACGCCTCGTAGGCCGACAGGCCCCGGCCCAGCACGCGGCCACCTGCGTCGCGGATCCACACCGCGTCGCCGCGGTCGAAGTCGCCTTCCACCGCGCGCACCCCGGCCGGCAACAGGCTGCGGCCCTTCGCCAGCGCCCGCGCCGCGCCATCGTCGATGACCAGCGCGCCGCTGGGCTTCAGGGCGCTCGCGATCCACTGCTTGCGCGCCGTGCGCGGCGTCTGGTTGGCGGCGAACCAGGTGCAGCGGGCGCCCTCGGCCACGCGCTTCAGCGGGTGCAGCACACGGCCGTCGGCGATGGCCATGTTGCAGCCGGCGGCGACGGCGATCTGCGCCGCCTGCAACTTGGTCGCCATGCCGCCGACGCCGACGCCGCTGCGGCTCGTCCCCGCCATGGCCATGACGGTTTCGTCCAGCGCCTCGACCTCGGCTACGAAAACGGCCGTGGAGTCGCTCGCCGGATCGGCGGTGTAGAGGCCGTCGACGTCGGACAGCAGGACCAGGCAGTCGGCCGTGATCATCTGCGCCACGCGGGCGGCGAGGCGGTCGTTGTCGCCATAACGGATCTCGGCGGTCGCCACGGTGTCGTTCTCGTTGATCACGGGCACGCAACCCAGCCGGAACAGGGTCTCGAGCGTGGAGCGGGCGTTGAGATACTGGCGGCGGTTCTCGGTGGCGCCGAAGGTGACCAGGATCTGGCCGCAATCCAGCCCATGCGCGGCCAGCGCCTCCTGCCAGGCGTGGGCCAGCGCGATCTGCCCGACGGCCGCCGCAGCCTGCTTGTCCTCCAGCCGCTGACGGCGGCGCGGAATGTCCAGCCGCCGCCGGCCGAGCGCGATGGACCCGGAGGAGACGATGGCCACGTCCTGGCCCCGCGCCCGCGCCTCGGCCACGTCGGCGGCCAGCGCCGCCAGCCAGTCCCGGCGCAGTTCCCCGCTCGCCTGATCGACCAGCAGGGCCGAGCCGATCTTGACCACCAGCCGCCTGGCGCCGGTCAGGCGCGCCGCGCCCCTCAGGGCCGCCACGGTTCCGCCTCCTGTCCCGGCTTCGGCCGTTCCGCCTCGACCGCGCGGCGCAGGATGCGCAGCGCCTCGGGCACGCCCCGCCCGGAAACGCCGGAGAGCACAACCACCTCGCGGCCGGACGCCTCGATCAGGGCGGCGCGGCGCTCGGCGATTTCCTCTTCGGACATGGCGTCGGCCTTGTTCAGGCCGACAATCTCGACCTTCTCCTCCAGCCCCGCGCCATAGGCTTCCAGCTCGGCCCGGACGGTGCGGTAGTTCCCGGCCGGATCCTCGGCGGTGCCGTCCACCAGATGAAACAGCGCCCGGCAGCGCTCGATATGCCCCAGGAACCGGGTGCCCAGGCCGACGCCCTCGTGCGCGCCCTCGATCAGGCCCGGGATATCGGCCACGACGAAGCGCTTGCCGTCCTGTTCGACGATGCCGAGGCTGGGATGCAGCGTGGTGAAGGGATAGTCGGCGATCCTGGGGCTGGCGCGGCTGACGGCGGAGAGGAAGGTCGACTTGCCGGCGTTGGGCAGGCCCACGAGCCCGACATCGGCGATCAGCTTCAGCCTGAGCGTCACCCGCATTTCCTCGCCCGGCCAGCCCTTGTCGGCGCGGCGGGGCGCGCGGTTCGTCGACGACTTGTAGTGGGTATTGCCGAAGCCGCCATTGCCGCCCTTCAGCAGCACAACGCGGTCGCCGGCATAGGTCAGGTCGGCGATGACCTCCTCGCCTTCCTCGTCCAGGATCTGGGTGCCGATGGGAACCTGGAAGACCGCGTCGGCGCCGTTGGCGCCGGTGCGGTTCGCGCCCTCGCCCGGGCGGCCGTTGTCGGCGCGGATGTGCTGGCGGTAGCGGAAATCGATCAGGGTGTTGAGCCCCTCGACGGCCTCGGCGACCACGTCGCCGCCCTTGCCGCCGTCGCCGCCGTTGGGGCCGCCGAACTCGATGTACTTCTCGCGCCGGAACGACAGGCAGCCATGCCCGCCGCGGCCGCTCTTCAGATAGACGCGGGCCTCGTCGAGAAACTTCATGACCGTCGGCCTCCGCCGCTCGTGCGGACGCGTGTCATGGCGTCAGTTCCGATGGGAATGGATGATGTCGGTTCCGGCGCTTGGCCGGTGAAGGCGGGCGCCGTGGCGGCCCGCCGTATCATGACCGGCGGACCCTTACTCGGCCGCCGGCGCCGGCACGATCACGTTGATCGTGGGTTTCAGGCCGCCCTTGGAGAAGCTCACCTCGCCCTCGACCTTGGCGAAGATCGTATGATCCTTGCCCATGCCGACGCCCTCGCCGGGGTGCCAGCGCGTGCCGCGCTGCCGGATGATGATGTTGCCGGGAATGACCCGCTCGCCGCCGTACTTCTTCACACCGAGCCGCTTGCTTTCCGAATCGCGACCGTTCCGGGACGAACCGCCTGCCTTCTTGTGAGCCATGGGACGTTACTCCGTTGCGGTGGCGCTCAGGCGCCGGTGATGCCGGTGACCCTGACGACCGTCAGGTTCTGACGGTGGCCACGGGTGCGGCGATAGTTCTGACGCCGCTTCTTCTTGAAGACGATGATCTTGTCGCCGCGGATCTGATCCAGCACCTCGGCCTCGACCTTCGCGCCGTCAACCAGCGGCGAACCCACCTTCAGGTCCGCGCCGTCGCCCACGGCCAGCACGTCGAACGCGACGGTGGCGCCGGGTTCCGCCTGCAGGGTCTCGACGTTCAGCACGTCGCCTTCGGCGACGCGATACTGTTTCCCACCGGTCTTGATGACAGCGTGCATGTTTCTTCTCTATCCGGTCTGACAGGCCGCGGCGCTGGAAGCAGCGGCCGGTCGGCGACAATTCAAACGTGACCGCCGGGCGCGCGGCCCGCCGGAAGACAGCGGCTTTTAGACAGCGGCGGGGGGACTGTCAACACCCGCCTCGCGTCCGAGTTCCGCCAGCAGGATGCGCTTCGCCGCATCGGGCGGCGGACATGACCGTCCGCCCATCGCATGGACCAGCACGGAGCGGGCGCGGGCAATGCACCGGTCGCCCTCGAAAACCCCGCTGATGACCGTGTAGCTGGTATTGCCGACCGCCACCACGCGGGTGCCGATATCCAGCTTCGAGGGAAAATTGAGCTCGGCGATGTAGTCGACCTCGAGACGCACCACGACCCACTCCACCACCGGCGCGACGTCGCCCATCAGCTCGTCGATCATGGTCACGCGGCCGACCTCGACCATCTGCGGCACCACGGTGTTGTTCACGTGGCCGATGCGGTCGGTGTCGGAGAATCGCGTCATCCCCTGGACCCAGCGCCAGTAGGTCGCGCGGTCGGTCGGATCAGGGGCGGTGGCGGTGTCGGTCATGACGCGGCTTTCGATGGATGGCGTTTCGGCGGCGCCGGACCTTACAGGCTCCGGCGCCGGGCGCAATGCCGCCCGCGCCGCATGCGGCCATGAGTCAGTCGAGGCTGAACCCGATGGCGCGGACATAGGCGCCGAAGTCGGCGCGTTCCGGTGTCGCGTACTGGCGCGCCTTGTCCTCCGACCAGCCATAGGCCGGGTCCTCGCCGAAGCGCGCCACGTCCCGCTGCACGCGGTAGGGCGCGATCGCGCGCCGGCGCGCGTCATAGGCGTCGACCGCCTCCCGCAGTCCGGCCTCCCTGTAGCGGTCCCTGTGCACGGTATGGGACAACGGCAGGCGCGGCACGACCGGCGTCGGCGCGTCGGGCCAGCCCAGCGCAACGCCGGCGACCGGGAAGACGTGCGCGGGCAGCGCCAGCAGTTCCGAAATCCGCTGCGCATGATTGCGTATGGCGCTGATCGGACAGGCGCCGACCCCGGCGGCCTCCGCCGCCAGCACGAGCGCCGACAGGGCGATGCCCGCATCGACCGCCGCGTTGAAGAAGGCGTCCAGGTGGTCGTTGGCGAAGGTCCGGTTCCGCCATTCGTGGATCCTGCGCTGCCGGCGGTTGTTGCCGAGAACGACCAGCATGTGCGGCGCGCGGGAGATCCAGCGCTGGCCCTGCGCCCCCTCCGTCAGCAGCGCGTCGATCTCCCGGCGCAGGGCCGGGTCATCGACGATCAGGATATCGCGCTGCTGCAGGTCGCTCTTGGTCGGCGAGCAGAGCGCGAGCGCGGCCAGACGCTCGACCAGCGCGGGCGGCAACGGTTCGGGACTGAAACGCCGGCAGCTGCCGCGCGAGGCCATATCGCGCCAAAGCTGCGGCTCGTCCGCATCATGTGGCTGGGGCGCATCGCCGAAACGGCGTTCCAGCAGGTCGGTAATGCTGTCTGTCATGGCTTCCTCCCCCGAAGCGATACCCGCATCTGACGACCGGGCGGCGGAGACTTCAAGCGGCTCGCCGGCGGGAGCGCCATTGCCCCGGGTCGCGTTGCCGCCTTGGCTGACCGGCTGGCGGATGACACTTGTGGTAACGTCGCCTCCGGCCCGGAGCCGGCTTGCCGCGGCCGCACACAGGAAGTCTGTTACCGAATCACCATGTCCGACACTCCCACCGAATCCGCGCCCGCGCCGCCCCGCTCGCTGCCGGGCCTGCGCAAGTACCTCTTCACCCTGATCCGCCAGCGGCTCTGGCTGCAGGTGCTGATCGGCATGGCGCTCGGCGTCGGCTTCGGCGTTCTGATCGGTCCGACCTCGGGCCTGCTGGCGGCGGACCTCGCCACCCTGGTCGGCAACTGGGTGGCGTTGCCGGGCCGGCTGTTCCTGCTGGCCATCCAGTTCGTCGTCGTTCCCCTGGTGGTCGCCTCCGTGATCCGCGGCATCGCCGCCGGCGAAGCGGGGAGCGATCTCGGCCGGCTGGGCGCGCGCACGGTGGCCTTCTTCATGATCAGCACCCTGCTGGCCGTGGCCCTCGGGGTCGGTGCGGCGACACTGATCCGGCCCGGCTCCTTCGTCGATACCGCAGCGGTGGACCGCGCCCTGGGCGAAGGCGCCGGGGTGGTGACGGCCGCGCCCGCGCAGCCCCCCACCATCGACGCCATTCCCGACATGATCGTCGGCCTGTTCCCCACCGACCCGCTCAGCACCTTCGTCAGCGGCAACATGCTGCAGATCGTCATCGCCGCGGCGATCATCGGCCTGGCGCTGGTGATGACGCCGGGCGACCAGCGGCGCCCCCTGCTCGACCTGCTGGCCTCCATCCAGGCGGCCTGCATGGTGATCGTCGGCTGGGTCCTGCGCTTCGCGCCGCTGGCGGTCTTCGGGCTGCTGGCCAACATCACCAGCCGTATCGGCCTCTCCGCCCTGATCGGCACCGGCATGTACCTGGTCACGGTCCTCGTCGGGCTGGGGCTGCTGATGCTCTGCTATCTGCTGACCGCGCGGATTCTCGCCGGACGGCGCATGGGCCGCTTCCTGGCCGACACGCGCGACGTGATGCTGCTCGCCTTCTCGACCTCCAGCTCCGCCGCCGTCATGCCACTGACCCTGACGACGGTGGAGAAGCGCCTGGACGTGCGTCCCGCCGTGGCGCGCTTCGTGGTGCCGCTGGGCACCACCATCAACATGGCCGGCACCGCCCTCTACCAGGGCGTGGCGACGGTGTTCCTGGCGCAGGTCTTCGGCGTCGAGCTGGGCGTCGGCGGCATCCTGCTGCTGACCGCCATGGCGACCGGCGCGGCCATCGGCTCGCCGGGCACGCCGGGCGTCGGCATCGTCATCCTCGCCACCATCCTGGCCAGCGTCGGCATTCCGCCCGCCGGCATCGCCATCATCCTGGGCGTCGACCGCGTGCTCGACATGTGCCGCACGGTCGTCAACGTGACCGGCGACATGGTGGCCTGCGTGACCATCGACCGGATGATGCCGGAGGAGACGACGGCGGAGCCGGCGGCCGTCCCGCCGCCGCCCGGCGCCTGAAGCGCGGCGCCTCGTCGCTCCGGACGGCGCCGCAGGTTGCGCCCAGGCGCCCCGGCAACATCTCTCTGCCGTACCGGCAAGCGTACAAGACCAACAACAACCGGGAGAGAGCGCCATGGCGAAGAACCACGCCAATTCGGTCAAGGATGACGAGACCTACGAGGAACTGCGCGACAAGGGCATGAGCAAGGAGAAGGCCGCGCGCATCGCCAACGCGAAGCAGAACGACAGGCAGAAGCCCTCGAAGAAGGGCGGCAAGCGCGACGCCTACGAGGACTGGACGAAGGAGGAGCTCTACGCGCAGGCGAAGAAGGTGGGCATCGAAGGCCGCTCCGGCATGAACAAGGGCGAGCTGAAGAAGGCGCTCCGCCAGCACTGACCGGAAACGGGCTCCGAAACGGATTGCGGCGGGCCGGGCCTTCGGCTAGTGTCCGCGCCCGCCGGCCAGCCCGGCGTCCCCGTGGTCCGAAACGACCCGTCTGCGGAGAGGTGCCGGAGTGGTCGAACGGGGCGGTCTCGAAAACCGTTGTGCCTTTGCGGGCACCGAGGGTTCGAATCCCTCCCTCTCCGCCATTAAGTCATTGTTTTTGTTGATATATTATTTTTCTCTGGGGCCACCTCCCAGACCCCCCCGGCTTCTGCGGGACTCCGCGCGTCGATACCCCCAACTGCGAACCCGAGAACGCCCTGGTGAGCCGAATCTCCGATGGTCTTGCCCGGCTTTCTCTGCCGCCGGTTCAGCGGTTCGCTTTGGTTTTGTGGGGTATGCGGCTCAGCTGAAGCCCAGCATCGCCCTCTGATCATCCCAGTGCAGCGGCAGGTCGATGCGCTTGATCAGCGTCTCGGCGGTGAGTTCCGGCGGCTGTCGCCCGGCCAGGATCGCCTCGGTGATGTCGGGGGCGAGGAAGGCCAACGGCAGGACCTGGCTGATGTGGCGGTCACTGACACCTTCCGATCGGGCAATGTCCGAGAGGGTGGCAACCCGGCCCAGCTTCAGGTCGTTGAACCATGCATGCGCCTGCACCACGCAGCGGATGAGGCGCGGGTCTGGATTTGCCGGTGCCTCTCCCTTGTCGGGGTCATCAAGCACCAGCCGCATCTCGACGCCGCGCCTGCGGATGCAGGTCGGGATGCTGTGGGTGATTGTTGTGTCGGGTGTTCCGGTCATTGATGACAGGCCGAGCGTGATCTTTATCTGGTCGGTGCCAAGGACGACGCGTTCCGCAAGGTTCAGTGAATCTGTGGTGATTTGAGTCCGGGTCGATCTGTTGGTTTGTTGGTCCGCCGAGACCCGCCTCAGCAACTCGCCAATCCAGTCCGCGGGTATGTCGCTGTCCCGCGCAGCCTCTGCCAGCCGTGCCGGGTTGCTGATCAATGCCGTGATGGCATCCGCCGTGATGCGCTCAATCTCCCGTGCCGGTAACCGCCAGCCGCTGTCGGTGGTGTTCTCACCCACGGTGCCATTCACCAGGTGCCGTGAGACGTAGTAGCGATACCGCCTGCCGGACTTCACCGCGTGACTGGGTGTCAGGGGAAGACCGTCCGCATCGAACAACTTGCCCATCAGCGGGCTTGGTTCCGTCTTGCGCGTGGGAATGCTGCGCTTCCTGCCGCGGTTCGAGATCAGCTTCTGCTGCACCGCATCCCACGTGGCCCGGTCGATGATGGCCGGATGCAGTCCCTCGTGTATCTCGCCCTTGTGGGCGATGCAGCCGACATAGAGCGGATTGCCCAGCAGCTTGTAGATATAGCCCCGTGACAGCGGACGCCCGCCAGCGGATCGCTTCGTGACGGGAGAAGCGTCTCCCTTGCCGACGGCCTGCCTTCCAGCATCCGGCGCAGCGCCGGTCAGTGTGTGGACCACTGTCCCACCCGTACCGTCGCCCCCTGACTCGCCTCGCGCTTCACTCCCCCCAGCCTTGCCGTCATTCGATCTCCTGACCTTGGTGGTGAGTCCAAGGTCATCGGCAGCTTGCTTCACATGTCTGACATTCCCCAGTTCGAGATAGAGCTCGAAGACCTTCCTGACGGTCCCTGCTTCCTCCTCGTTGATGGTGAGCGTCCTGCCGTCGGGTTCATAGCCCAGTGGCACGAAGCCGCCCATCCACATGCCCTTGCGCTTGGAGGCCGCGATCTTGTCTCGGATACGCTCTCCTGTGACCTCGCGCTCGAACTGGGCGAAGGACAGCAGCATGTTGAGCGTCAGCCGTCCCATGGAGGTGGTAGTGTTGAACTGCTGGGTGATGGAGACGAAGGAGACATCATGCGCATCCAGTACATCGACGATGCGCGAGAAGTCCGCCAGTGAGCGGGTCAGGCGATCGACCTTGTAGACGATGATGGTGTCGATCTTCTGCGCCTGGATATCCGCCAGCAGGCGGGCCAGGGCCGGGCGGTCCATGGTGCCGCCGGAGAAGCCACCATCATCATAGGGGGTGGGCAGCAGCTTCCAGCCTTCGCCGGCCTGGCTGCGGACATAGGCCTCGCAGGCTTCGCGCTGGGCATGCAGGGAGTTGAAGTCCTGTTCCAGCCCGTCTTCGGTGGACTTGCGGGTATAGACCGCGCAGCGCTGTACCGAGTTCTCGGTCCTTCTGCGTTTGCTTCCCTTGCCACCAGTGACAGTCATGTCTTCTGACCCTTCAGGCCGAAGAACAGGGGGCCGGACCAGCGGGTGCCGGTGATCTCGCGAGCGACGGCGGAGAGGGAGTTCCATTCCCGGCCGCGGTACTGGATGCCCTTCTCGAGGATGATCACCTCGTGGGTGACGCCCTGCCAGTCACGCAGCAGGCGGGTGCCGGGCTTGATGGTCACGCCGGGTGCTGAACGATGCTGGTCACCGGCTACTGCAGAAGCCTTGCCGTCACGCATGGACCTGGCCGCCCGCTCCAGCTGACGGACAAGACCAGCGGGCATCCCGCCCGCTGCTTCCAACTGCGTCTCGTGTGCCAGGGCACGGACAAGGATATCCCGGCGCATGTACTTCGGCGGTGGATGGCCGAAGGTCTCTTCCCATTCCAATCCGAGGGAGGACTTGTCGAGGCCGGACAGGGCATCGAGATCCTCGTGCGAGACCTTGCCCCGCCGCTTTGCCGACCGCCTGCTCACGGGATGATCCGGTAGACACGGCCACGGCCTTCCACCTTCTCCGACATCACTGTCAGCCCGAGCTTCTTGCGGACGATGCTGCTGATGGCGCCACGCACGGAGTGCTGTTGCCAGCCGGTGGCCTGCACCAGTTCTTCGAGGCTGGCACCACCGTCGCGCCGGAGCAGATCAACCAGCAGGGCCTGGCGGGTGCCGAGGCGGACGGGGTTCCTGGCGGTGTCAACGCCTGGAGGGACGTTGTCACTATGGTCGGGGCCGAGGCCAGGACTGGTGCTAGCATCGCGCGTGCCTGCCTCTGCGTCTTCTCCGCCCGCATTGGTGCAGACAGCAGCATCAGGGGTGGCGCTGGTATCGTGCACAGGTTCCCGCTCATTGGCGTTCGCCAGTGAACAGGCCGTCGGGGCAATCACCGTCTCTCCGGTGCTGGCAACGCCATCCCCTTCAGCATCGATACCTATGGCGTCAAGACCGGCGGGGGTGATCACGAGAACGACCCTGCGTCCATCATCATCGCAGCGCCAGACCCGTTCCTGGGTGCAATTGGCGCTATATGAAGACGCACCAGTTGCATGTGACCCTGCGCTTGCTATTCCCTTCCCTTGCAGTGGGTGCTCTTCGACCAGGCCCTTGCGCAGCAGGCTTGTGAGGACTGATGCAACAGCACCGCCGTTGATGGTCAGGCAGTCGGGCAATGGCAAGACAGAGCCATCCTCGGCCTGCGCGGCGTTGGACAGGATGACAAGCTGGGTGTCGGTGAGGTGGGACATGAGAGCCTCCCTGGGTCACGGAGGCATTTCGATCGGCGGGACCCGATTGTCAGCCGATACGCCTCCCACGACCCAGGGCCCTGCCGATCGGTCGGTCAGGGCCGATGGTGTTGGCGCAATGAGCCGGAGAGCTCAGGGGCGATCAACTCCGCAGGACAAGCAATGCTTGCCTGAGTGTGACAGTCCAGACCGAAATTCAGTTCGGTGAGACAGGCAGGGATGCTGATTTGCCAACAATGATTTGAGGTCACTCGGCAATCGGCACGTCTTGACCTTCCAGTTGCTGGAATCCTTATGTGTCAAAATGAAATCAATTTTTTGGAGGGGCCCATGGATTCGGTTGATGGTCAGGACACCAAAACTGTTGTGCGAGATCCAGTATGCGGCATGAAAGTCGAACCGGACCCCGATCGGCCCCACATCCGTCACGATGATCATATCTACTACTTCTGCTGCAATGGATGCCGTCGCCGCTTCGAGGCCACGCCAGCAGATTTCATAACAGCAAAAGACCCTGTGTGTGGCATGTCGGTTAACCGAGCATCGGCCAAGCACATGACAAAACATGAAGGCGGGCGTATCTATTTTTGTTCGTCACGCTGTCAGGAGAAGTTCGAAGCAGCCCCGGATGACTACGCGTCTGGCGTTCCTGCTGCCGTGGCGATGCCGGAGGGCACCGTCTACACCTGTCCGATGCATCCGGAGATCGAACAGGTCGGACCTGGTGATTGCCCGATTTGCGGTATGGCATTGGAGCCCAAAGGTGTGCCTGCCGCCGATGATGGACCCAATCCGGAGTTGGTGGACTTTCGCCGTAGGTTTGCTGTTGGCGCGGTTTTGACAATCCCGGTCCTACTTCTTTCCATGGGACCCTTGGTTGGGCTGCCTGTCAAAGACTGGATTGGTGACCGCCTCTCATTGTGGGCGGAGCTGCTGTTGGCCACCCCCGTCATCTTGTGGTCGGGTTGGCCTTTTCTGGTTCGCGGCGTCAAATCCTTCCGCACCATGAACCTGAATATGTTCAGCCTGATCGGCATGGGCGTATCTGCAGCCTGGGCCTTCAGCATCGTCGCTGTACTGGCACCGGAAATTTTCCCGGATGGGTTCCGGGATGCTCAAGGCAATGTTGGTGTCTATTTCGAAGCGGGCGCTGTGATCGTTGTCCTGGTTCTTCTGGGGCAGATACTTGAGCTTGGAGCGCGCGAGAAGACAGGCGCGGCGATCCGTGCGTTGCTCGATTTGGCTGCAAAAACTGCGCTGGTGATCCGTCCGGACGGGACGGAAGAGGAGATTGCGCTCGACGATGTTGTCCTTGGAGATCACCTGAGGGTTCGGCCAGGCGAGAAGGTGCCTGTCGATGGTGAAGTGGTTGATGGACGCTCCTCGATTGATGAGTCCATGCTCACCGGTGAGCCGGTACCTGTTGAGAAGGTTGTTGGGGATGCCGTAACCGGTGCCACGATCAATGGTACGGGTAGTTTGGTGATCGAAGCCAAACGCGTCGGCAGCGACACCATGCTTGCCCAGATCGTCGAAATGGTGGCTGCGGCACAGCGCTCGCGCGCGCCTATCCAGAAACTAGCGGACGCGGTTGCCGGAAAATTTGTTCCGGCCGTAATCGCTGTGGCGATCCTTGCTTTCATTGCCTGGTCAATCTGGGGGCCGGCCCCAGCATATGCCTATGCCCTCGTGTCAGCGATCGCTGTTCTGATTATCGCATGCCCATGCGCGTTGGGATTGGCAACGCCAATGTCCATCATGACGGCGACGGGTCGAGGGGCGCAGGCCGGGGTCCTGGTCAAAAACGCAGAGGCCCTGGAGCGCTTTGCAAAGGTCGATACGCTGATCGTGGATAAGACCGGCACGCTGACTGAAGGCAAGCCCAGGTTTGTTGGTGTCTTGCCCGAAGAAGGCCACGAAGAAGACCTTGTTCTGCGTCTTGCCGCGGCGCTTGAACGTGGGTCGGAGCACCCATTAGCAGAAGCTATCGTCCGAGGTGCGAAGGAACGTGATCTCAAGCTGAGCTCGGCGGACGACTTTGAAGCTGTCACTGGCAAGGGTGTCAAAGGACGTGTCGAAGGCCACGATGTCGCTCTCGGCAACGCTGCAATGCTGGCCGAACTAGGCCTGGAAGGCGGGCACCTGGTCGAGGCCGCAAACCGTCGCCGTGACGAAGGTGAGACGGTGATGTTTGTCGTGGTCGACGGGCGCATCGCGGGCCTGGTGTGTGTGGCTGATCCGGTAAAAGAAACCACTGCAGAAGCACTCAAGGCATTGCACGAGCTCGGGTTCCATATCGTGATGGCAACCGGTGACAATGAACGCACGGCGAAAGCGGTCGCCGCGAAACTTGGCATCGACGAGATCCGAGCCGATGTGCTGCCCGAGGACAAGGCACGTATCGTGCGCGAGCTTCAGGAAGCCGGCCGAAAGGTGGCGATGGCCGGTGACGGGGTCAACGATGCCCCGGCTCTGGCCCAGGCCGACGTTGGTATCGCGATGGGGACTGGCGCGGATGTCGCCATTGAGAGCGCCGGTTTTACACTGGTGAAGGGCGATTTGAACGGGATCGTACGTGCGCGAAAGCTTTCGAAGGCAACCATGGCCAACATCCGCCAGAACCTCTTCTTTGCGCTGATCTACAACGCGGCAGGCGTGCCCGTGGCAGCTGGGATCCTCTTCCCAATATTTGGAATACTGATCTCCCCAATCTTCGCCGCAGCCGCCATGAGCCTCTCGTCGGTTTCCGTGATCGGCAACGCCCTTCGGCTGAGAACAGTAAAGGTCTGAACAATGTCAAAGACGGATAAAGACCAGTTTATGGATCAGGGAAGCAGAGTCCCAAGTATGCGGAGGCTGCTGGCCACGCTCAGTGTGCCGGAGAGCATAGCCATATTGTGCGCCTGCCGATCCTGGCGCTGGACCTCAGTCTCGGAAGCTTTTTATCTTTGACCTTCACGCTTTGCGTTTTTTTTGACCTGACGATACCATCGATGGCAATGCATGAGGCATGGATGATGCTTTTGCCGGGCTTTATCTGGATCAGTTGGACCAGTTTTATGATCGGATTCGCGGAAAGTTTTGTATATGGAATGTATGTAGCCTTTGTTCTTGGGTCTATTTTCAACATCGCAGTCAGAATAACATCTCGAAACAAGGGGTATGAAAATGTCGTTTAACCGAACAACACTTACTGTGATCGGATTTATGGCTGTTGCCGGATATTTTCTCTGGACAGAACATTCTGCACATGTGGCGTTAGCACTGCCTTACCTTCCCTGGCTTCTTTTGCTTGCATGTCCTTTTTTGCACTTCTTTATGCATGGCAGTCATGGCCATGGTGAGCATAGCGGAAAAAAAGAAAAACCCGCAAATGATGTTTCAGAACTCTTGGAAGATGCGCAGGTCACCAAGGATGGAGGCCGCCATGACTGATCATATATTTGAATACGGCTTGTGGTCTCTTGTTGTGATCAATTCGGCTGTCTTCATCATTTTCGCCTTCAGCTTTTTCAAGCCGAAAACGAAGAGGGATTGGCGGAGTTTCGGGGCATTCAGTGCATTTCTTGTTGCGCTGTTCACGGAGATGTACGGGTTTCCATTGACCATATATCTTCTATCTGGCTGGCTGCAGAGTTCTTATCCAGAGGTCAACTGGCTGGCGCATGATGCTGGTCACCTGCCGGAAATGCTGTTCGGTTGGAAAGCGAATCCGCATTTCGGACCATTCCACATACTCAGCTTTATCTTCATTGGCGCGGGCTTCATGATGCTCTCTGCAGCCTGGCCGGTGCTTTACCGGGCGCAGAAGGAAGGCGGGTTAGCTGTTTCTGGACCATATGCGCGGGTCCGTCATCCCCAATATGTCGGCTTTGTATTGATCCTCACCGGGTTTCTCTTTCAGTGGCCGACGATTCTGACCGTCGCAATGTTTCCTGTTCTGGTCTTCATGTACTGGCGTCTCTCCCTTTCGGAAGAGCGTGCGGCAGAGGCCGAGTTTGGGGATCTCTATAGACGTTATGCGATGCGAACACCTCGGTTTATCCCGAGATTGCGCACCAGATCGCCGACGCACTCTCGGACTGACGTAGATCTCACACCTTCGAAGGAGGAATGATAAGCCATGCAAGCAGCGGACATTATGACCAAACCCGTCATCTCGGTTTCATCTGAAATGACTGTTCAGGACCTTGCCAGGCTATTGCTGGAAAAGCAGATCAGCGGGGTACCGGTGATTGACGAAGATGGCATGCTTCAGGGCATCGTCAGCGAGGGTGATCTCGTACGGCGTACAGAAACAGACACTGCCGTGTCGGGGTCCTGGTGGCTTGACTTTTTCGCCTCTTCCGCCACACGCCAGGATCGCTTTGTCAAATCGCACGGCCGTCGGGTTGGCGATGTCATGACACGCAATCCTCTGACCATAGCACCAGATACGTCGCTTGCGGATGTTGCGACGATACTTCAGAAAAACAGCATCAAGCGACTGCCTGTCGTGGTCGATGGCGTAGTGGTCGGCATTGTCAGCCGCGCCAATCTCTTACGTGGCCTCATAGCGGCAGAACCACCGGCAGCCCGGGCGTCAACTGACGATCGGGCCTTACGTGAGGCGATCGAGAAGGCAATCGCTGATGCTGATATCACGGCCTCCGGCGCTTATCTGAATATCGTCGTGCATGACGGCGTTGCCCTGATCTTCGGATCTGTGAACAGCGATCAGGAAGAGCGAGCGATCCTTGTTGCTGCGGAGAGCGTCACGGGCGTGGTCGCGGTGGAGAACAAGCTCGGCCGAGTGCCAGTCTGGGCCTATGGATATTAGATCAGTGACGTCTGGCGGGTTCAGCATGCATCTGGGAAACCACCGATGAAAAGTGAATATCAGGAGAACAGTATCAGTCTGATCGGAGGCATCTCCATGGGGACCGGCGTGATGATCGGGGCGGGGATTTTTGCCCTGACCGGCCAGATCGCCGAACTCGCTGGGCCATGGTTTCCGCTGTCGTTTGTCATTGGGGCCATCGTGACCGCTTTCAGCGCATATACCTATGTGAAGATGTCCAATGCCTACCCGTCAGCTGGCGGAATTGGCATGATTCTGCAGAAGGCTTATGGGCCGGCCGCGATCGCTGGTGCCGCCTCTTTGCTCATGGCGCTGTCGATGGTTATCAACGAAAGCCTGGTTGCGCGTACGTTCGGCACTTATGCTCTGCGCCCGTTTGATATCGAAGGGGGCAGCTATCTGGTGCCGTTGCTGGGTGTTAGCCTGATCATCTTCGCCTATCTGATCAATATTTCGGGCAACCGATCCGTCGGGCTTCTCTCGCTTGTCATGGCGTTGCTGAAAGTCGGAGGCATCGTAGCCTTCGGAGTTGCGGCGCTCTGGGCAGGTGGCTTCACCTTCGAACCTGCGACGGGTGAGGGAGGGCTTGCCGATACCCCGGTCGGAGGGTTTATCGCTTCGGTGGCCTTGTCGATCCTCGCGTTCAAGGGGTTCACGACCATCACCAATAGCGGTGCAGAGATCGTCGATCCGCACCGCAATGTGGGACGGGCGATCATTTTCTCAATTGCCATCTGCGTCGTGGTCTACCTCATCGTCGCCTTTGCTGTTGGAGCTACCCTGAGTCTTGATGAGATTGTCGTCGCGAAGGACTATTCCCTGGCCCGTGCCGCCGAACCGGCACTCGGCGCGGCTGGCTTCTATTTTACAGTTGCGCTAGCGGTAGCCGCCACTGCGTCAGGCCTGCTGGCAAGCGTGTTTGCCGTTTCCCGCATGCTGGCGATGCTGACCGACATGAAGATGGTTCCGCACAGTCACTTCGGAATGTCTGGTCCTATCCGACAACATACGCTCGTCTACACAGTCGTCTTTGCAGCTTTCCTGACTATTTTCTTCGATCTTAGCCGGATCGCTTCGTTGGGAGCGTTTTTCTATCTCGTGATGGATATCCTGATTCACTACGGGGTCTATCGAACATTGCGCCATGAGATTGGTGCCAGAGGTTGGATTCTGATCTCGGCGATTGCTCTCGATACAGTGGTTCTCGGCGTGTTCGGCGCGATGAAGCTGCAATCGGATCCGCTCATCGTTGTGATCGCCATAGCCGGGATGGCCGCCGTCTTTGTTTTTGAGCGCTTCTATCTGAAACGTTGGACAGCGATTGGGGAAAGTAGCGGTCATCATCATGGTCATTGAGGTTGCGAGGGGCATGACGTGAGTGCTCGTGCGGCCGCCCAAATCGGCCTTGTCATGTTTCTCTGGGCGATTTGCTATCCACTCATCACCGTCCGCATTACATTGTCGCCACATCTTTCTTTTGCTGCTTTACGTGCGCTGATTGCGGCAGCTGTCTTGCTTGGCTTGGCGTTCTGGCTCGGCCGTCCGTTTCCGCGCGGACGCCAGGCATGGATGAGTATCGTGATTGTTGGAGTAGGTGCTACAAGTCTCGGGTTTCTCGGCATGTTCCATGCTGCCGAGTTTGTCTCTCCAGGTATTGCAACAGTAATTGCGAGTATGCAGCCACTCTTGGCTGCAGTTCTGGCAGGGCTTGTGCTCGGTGAACGACTCTCTGCCAAGGCGCGTGTTGGATTGGCTATTGGGTTCCTGGGAATTTTGGTGATCGTCGCCCCCAAATTTCTGGGCAGTGGAAGCCAGAATTATGTGCTCGGTATAGCCTTTGTCGTCCTTGCCGCTTTGGGCGTGACAGTGAGCAATGTCATGATCAAACGGATCGCGGGATCGATTGATGGCCTGATGGTTATGGGGCTGCAGACCCTCATTGGCTCAATACCGCTGATAGCGATCGCATTGCTGACTGAAGACCCTGGCGAAATTCAGTGGACGCCAAATTTCCTGGTGTCGCTTGTGGGGCTGGATGTTTTTGGCACTGCCGTCGTCTATTGGCTGTGGATTGATGTGCTTGCACGAGTGTCTCTCAGCCAAGCCAATGCGTTCAGTTTTCTTGTTCCGGTTCTAGGGCTTTCGATGGGCATTTTGCTCTTTGGCGAAACCCTTAGTCTTATCCAAGTTGGTGGTATTGTCCTGACTGTGATTGGAGTAGCAGCTGTTGCAAGTGGATCAGACCAAAGCGTCAATACCACTGGCGGATCTGTGGTTAAGGACGGCGCCAAGCACCCACGAGGCGACGTTTGTGCTTGACCTTCCTGTCGCGGGAAGCCTGACGATGGCTCTCAAACGATGGTCAACATGGATACTACATGTGCAATATTTTTTTGGTAGCGTTGATGGTGACCATATTGGTGGCGGCTGCCATGGTCTGGTGGCTGCCGGATCAGCAATCATCGGGCAGCCTGCAATCAACAGCGGCACTGCCTCATGTTGTGACTGCCAATGTTCCCGCATTGAGCGGGATGGCGAGCGAATGCTCAGGCATATTTGCTGCAAAGTGCTCCGCTTGTCACGGCTCCAAAACATCTGGTGGCCAAGACGGACCACCACTCGTTCACAAGATCTACGAGCCAGATCATCGTGCGGACGGTGCCTTTGTGATGGTTGTACGCAGAGGCGTGCGCCTGCATTATTGGAAATTTGGCGGCATGCCCCAGGTTGATGATGTAACTGAAGTTGATCTTCGTGCGACCATCGCCTACATTCGGGCGCCGCAAGCTGCAATCGGATTCAATTGAATGATGTTATCAATTGACATTCCAGTGACTGGAAGGTTTATTGAGCCTGTATGACGCGCTCACTGCTCACTTTTGCACTGATTGCTTTGCTGATGGCGCCTCAGTTTGTCATCGCGAAGGGCCATCACGATGCGATGATCGGTTCCGGAGGTGCCGAGACGCTACAATCCGATAGCCATACATGTGCGGAAATGGATACGGATTGTGGTCAGGCGGATATCGTACTCTGCTGTGACATGATCATGGGGCACTGTACGACTGCGATGAGCGTTCCCGGATCTGTGACATTCGCGAACTTGGCGGATGGCAGCTCCGGAAATAATCTTCCAGAAGATCTTGTTCTCGACGGTCAATCCCCATCATTTGATCCGCCACCACCGCGAGTTTGAAGCTTATTCCCACGCACTCGATTGCCTGAAAAGCCCTCGCTCTTTCAGACAGCATAAGCTTTAAACAACGCGAAAGAATCAAAGATCATGAAATTCAACCGTAAGCGCAGAGGCCTTGTGGCCGTTGCCCTCTCTGTCCTGCTCGTTTCGGGCATGTCTCAGACAGCTTTTGGCGCCGGAAGTCACGGTGGCGGGCATGGTGCGAAAACCGGCTCCGAAGGCGACCGCAACGAAGCGTCCCGCACCGTCAATGTCGATATGTTCGACAACTACTTCGAGCCGAAATCAATGTCCTTCAAGGAAGGTGAAACGGTTCGCTTCGTCGTGAAGAACAAGGGTGAATTCGTTCACGAATTCAACATCGCGACGGCCGAAATGCATGCCTCCCATCAGACTGAAATGATGCAGATGATGGAGAGAGGCATTCTCGAAAGTGACCGCATCAATCACGAGATGATGGGGCACGGTGCCGGTGGTATGCGGCATGACCATGCCAACAGTGTGTTGCTTGAGCCGGGCGACACTGGGGAGGTTATATGGACCTTCGACAGTCATTCAAAGCTTGAATTTGCCTGCAATGTGCCGGGTCACTACGACTCGGGCATGATGGGCAAGATCAAGCTCTCTCATTGAACGAATGAGAGGATGAAGCGATGAATATCAGACATATGATTCTGGCGGCTGCCCTGTTATGGGTGGCCGCCATCCCCGCCAATGCCAGCGAATACAACATTAGCGTTGATCGTATCAAAATCGACACTGGCGTATTTACGAAGACTGGCATTGGCTACAACGGATCGGCAACCCCAACGGTGTTGCGATTCAAGGAAGGCGAAGACGTCACGATCAATGTGACCAACAACCTTTCCGAGGACACTTCAATTCACTGGCATGGGCTCATTTTGCCCTACCAGCAGGATGGTGTGCCCAAGATCAGCTATGACGGCATCAAGCCTGGTGAAACCTTTACCTACAGGTTTCCGATCGTTCAGAATGGCACCTACTGGTTCCACAGCCACTCCGGGTTTCAGGAGCCCGATGGTGCCTATGGCGCGCTGATCCTGGAAAATGCCAAGCGCGAACCTTACCGCTATGACCGGGAATATGTTGTCCAATTGACCGATGCGCATCCGCATTCAGGCGATCGGATCATGCGCAATCTCAAGATGATGCCAGACTACTACAATCGGAAGCAGCGTACTCTGTTCGATTTTCTGGACGATGCGGACGAAATGGGGGCGGACAAGGCCCTGGCGGATCGCGGCGCCTGGGGCGACATGCGCATGATGCCAACCGACATCGAGGACTTGCAGGGCTTTACGCCGCTGATCAATGGCAAGGGGCCGGGGCAGAACTGGACCGGCCTCTTCAAGCCCGGTGAGCGTGTCCGAATGAGGTTCATCAATTCTTCGGCCATGACCTATTTCGACATCCGCATTCCTGGATTGAAGATGACGGTCGTCCAGGCTGACGGAAATAACGTCCAGCCTGTTCCTGTCGATGAATTCCGGATTGCGGTTGCTGAGACCTACGATGTGATTGTGCACCCGAAGGAAGACCGGGCCTACACGATCTTCGCGGAATCAATGGGCCGAACGGCCTTTGCGCGCGGGACGCTTGCCCCTCGCGAAGGGATGACAGCGGCGGTTCCTGAATTGCGTACAGACCCACTACTCACAATGGCTGACATGGGCATGGCCCATGAGGGTCACGGCGCAATGAAGATGGGCCATGACATGCCGATGAAGGACGGCGGGATGGACCATTCGAAGATGGGCCATGACATGCCGATGAAGGACGGTGGGATGGACCATTCGAAGATGGGCCATGACATGCCGATGAAGGACGGCGGGATGGACCATTCGAAGATGGGCCATGACATGCCGATGAAGGACGGCGGGATGGACCATTCGAAGATGGGCCATGACATGCCGATGAAGGACGGCGGGATGGACCATTCGAAGATGGGCCATGACATGCCGATGAAGGACGGCGGGATGGACCATTCGAAGATGGGCCATGACATGCCGATGAAGGACGGCGGGATGGACCATTCGAAGATGGGCCATGACATGCCGATGAAGGACGGCGGGATGGACCATTCGAAGATGGGCCATGACATGCCGATGAAGGACGGCGGGATGGACCATTCGAAGATGGGGCAGGTCACTGACCCTTTCTACGCGGCGGGTAGTGGCCTGATGCCCGAAGCGGCGAATGGCGGCAAGTTCCTGTCATACGCCGATCTGAAAGCACAGAATCCTCTCTACGAACATAGGGAAGCAACGCGCGAGATCGAGCTGAAGCTGACCGGCAACATGGAACGCTACATCTGGTCCATCAACGACGTGAAGTACGAGGACGCCGAGCCGATTGTCCTGCAATACGGTGAACGTGTGCGCTTCAAATTCGTCAACACCACGATGATGACCCATCCGATGCATCTGCACGGCATGTGGTCGATCCTGGATACTGGTGCGGGCAAATGGAACCCGATCAAGCACGTCGTCAGCGTTGCCCCGGGAACGACCGTCTATATGGAAACCGAGGTTGATGCGCCGGGTCAGTGGGCATTCCACTGTCACCTGTCCTATCACGCCGACTCCGGCATGTTCCGCAAGGTCATTGTTGAAGGTGGGCCGTCTAACAAGGCAGCTTCTCTGTCTATCGATGGGAAGGGCTGATTGATGCGAAAACTTCTGAAACTGGTAACTGGCGCGCTCCTTGCTCCAGCGCTGTTCATTCCGGCCTCTGCGTTCGCAGAGCCAATTGTCTGGGGTATCCAGGCCGAACAGGCCGAATATCGTATCAATGAAGGGTCGGATATCTTTGCCTGGGACTTCGACGCAATGGTGGGTAGGGACGAATTGAAGTTCGTCTTTCGAAGCGAAGCCGAATATGCCATTGCCGAAGACAGTTTCGAAGCGCTGGAGAACCAGCTTCGACTGCAGACTCCAATCTCGGACTTCTTTGACGCCGTGGTTGGTGTGCGACTGGATACACCGGAAGGTCCCGACCGGATCCATGGTGTGATCGGTCTGCATGGGCTGACGAAACAGTGGTTCGAAGTCGATGCTGATCTGTTCATCTCCGACAATCCGTCTGCGCGGTTCGAAGTTGAGTATGAAGGGCTGATCACGAACCGGATCATCTTCGTGCCCAGCATCGAACTGGATATCCCGTTCACGGATGATCCGGCGGTTGGCAATGGTGCTTTCGCCCCGACGCTCGAAGTGGGCGGACGACTGAGTTACGACCTCGTTGACCGTCTGGTCTCGCCCTATGTCGGCGTTCATTACGAACGGAAGTTTGGCGCGACAGCGGATCTGGCCAGGGCCGGAGGTGAGGACGCTGGTGCGGTGTTCTTCGTGATTGGTGCACGGTTTCTCTTCTGATTTGTTCAGCCCGGTAGCGCCCATCTGCTGCCGGGCTGCACAGCTCGTGAATGCCTACGTCTTTCACATCTTTCACATCAGAATTATTGAATCTGTTGCATGAACAATCTTGACGATGTTCTGCATTGGGCGATGACATTCATCGAGCTTCAGCTTGGTGATGGATCCCCAGTGTGGCTCCACCCTCTCTTACATGTTGTATTGATAGCTATGCCATTGGCGTTGGGGTTTCTGGCTGTTGCATTGACTGTGACAGGTATCCGCCGCCGCCTTCGCAATCGTCACATGGCACGACCTGGGCCAGATGGACTGCTATATCTCCCGACGAATGTATTCCGCTACATCATTTCGTATTCGCGAAATGAACAGGTGGGCCTCGTACTATTGGGGCTTCTGTCGATGCCAGTATTGTATGCAACACTGGAGCTGCCAAAGCTGATCATCAACAGTGCCTTGGCGGACGAACATGTGCCTGCCTCATTCATTGGTTACGATATCAGTCAGATCGAACACCTGTTCATTTTGTGTGGCATTTTCCTGATTGCAGTGATCGCAAACGGATTCTTGAAATACATCATGAATGTCTTCAAGAGCCGTGTTGGTGAGCGACTACTTCGTCGCTTGAGACTTCTGATCGTCCGGCTCTGGCGTCGTGGTCATGGCCCGACGCGACGGTCAGAGGTGATACCGCTGGTGGCGCAGGAAGTCGAACCCATTGGCGGGTTTGCATCAGACGCCTTCTCCCTGCCGATGTTTCAGGGCGGCACGTTCATTACCATTCTCGTGTTCATGTTTGCTCAGGAGCCGGTGCTTGGCGCTGCGGCGCTTGTCCTTCTGCCGGTTCAACTTTTGATCATCCCGAAGATGCAGCGCCGCCTCAATAGACTCTCCCGTCAGAGGGTGGCGGAACTGCGGGCGCTTGGCGGTGTTCTGGGTGAGCAGGCTGCCAAAGTTGAAAGAGAAAGCACCGATCTGATTCTCGCGGCGGGATCCTTGCGGAAAATCGAAACCATTCGGATCAATATCCACAGGGCGAAGTTTTTTATGAAGGCTCTGAACAATTTTCTCACCGCTCTGACGCCGATATTTTTCTATTCGATTGGCGGCTTTCTTGTGATCAAGGGCAGCCTGACGCTTGGCGCTCTTGTGGCAGTACTCGCCGCATACAAGGACTTCTCGGCGCCGCTGAAGGAGCTCTTTGGCTACTACCAATCCATGGAAGACGTCCGAATACGCTACGAGGAGGTTCGGCGTTTTCTACTGCTCGGTGATGCCATGCATCGGGCAGACAGATTATGAATGATGCGCTCCGCTGTCCCCCGATCTTTGTTAGAGTTTTCCGCTTCTTGCTCCGCTCCAGAGCAAGGAGATGAAACCGAGTTTCATTGGCTTCAATTTCACAGTCCAGTCGCTGAATGGGCGACTCTTCGGCTGAATTGGGAGGGATCGTGGAATTCACCGCACTCGAGCTTGTTCTGCTGCCAGTTGGCCTCGGTCTGCTGGGGTTCATTGAGCCATGTACGATTGGCGGACATATTCTGTTTCTTGATACCCAGAATGAACGGAGCCGCCGCGAAAAGATTCGCGCGTTACTGACGTTCGTTGCTGCCCGCTCCCTGATCACAGGGTTGTTGACCAGCCCCCAGCGATTGGTCCGGGTGGAATGTTAGTGCATGGGCGGCTTTGCCGCCAGGCCGGCCGGCTGGTGAAGCGGAGCGGAGCCTGACGGCCAGCCTGGCGGAATGATGACCTCCGGCGCCGGTGGTCGGTAGCCGAGACGGCTGTGCGGTCGGATCGTGTTGTAGTGACGGCGCCATTGTTCGATGACCACCTGCGCCTCCTTCAGCGTGTAAAAGATTTCCCCGTCGAGCAGCTCGTCCCGGAACCGGGCATTGAAGCTCTCGATAAAGCCGTTCTCCCAGGGTGAGCCCGGCTCGATGAACGCCGTTCTGGCGCCCACCGCTGATATCCAGCGCCGCACGGCCTCGGCGACGAACTCGGGGCCATTGTCGGAGCGAACGAAGGCCGGTGGACCGCGGAGAATGAACAGGTCCGTCAGGACGTCGATCACATCGACCGACGAGAGCTTCCGGCGAACCCGGATCGCCAGGCTCTCGCGCGTGAACTCGTCCAGCACGTTCAAGGTCCGGAAGGTCCGGCCATCATGTGTCCGGTGGTGGACGAAGTCATAGGACCAGACATGGTTGGGCCGTTCTGCCCGCAGCCGCATGCAGGATCCGTCGCCCAGCCACAGCCGCCGCCTCTTCGGCTGCCGGGCCGGTACCTTCAACCCCTCGCGCCGCCAGAGGCGCTCGACCCGCTTGTCGTTGATCTGCCAGCCGGCCTCCCGAAGCAAGGCCGCGATCCGGCGATAGCCGTATCGGCCATACTGACGGGCCAGCTCGATCATGTCCGCCACCAGCCGGGCCTCGTCATCACGTCCACGCGGGAGATGGCGCTGCGTGGAGCGGTGCTGGCCGAGAACCCGGCAGGCCCGGCGCTCCGATATCCGGAGACGCCGGCGGACATGATCGATGCAACGTCGGCGGCGCGAGGGGCTCAGAAGTTTCCCTTCGCAGCTTCACTCAGAATCTGCTTGTCCAGGGTCAGGTCGGAGACCGCCCGGCGCAGCCGCTCGTTCTCCTTCTCGAGCTCCTTCAGACGCCGCAGCTGATCGCCGCTCATCCCGCCATATTCCCTGCGCCATCGGTAGAAGGTGACTTCGCTGATACCCAGCTGCCGGATCGCATCCGCCATCGACATGCCCTGGCTGTGCAGGACGTCCGCCTGGCGGAGCTTGCCCACGATCTCCTCAGGCTTGTGACGCTTCCTTGCCATCTCTGATCCTCCTTGTTCCAAAACATCAGGATGGACCAATTCAATGGGGGAGGCTCATTGTTTGGAGCGCTTGTCGCATTTCTCGGTCCAAATTTGATCGGCGCGCAGACCGGTGCCTGGCTTCTGTTCGGCGTAATCTACCTGATAGTCGGGCTGGCTTTGTTGCTCGGTAAGGGCGGCCTTATCAAACACAAGGTCGACCTTGCGCCCGCATCATGGAGACGCGCCAAGAGTCCATTCGTTCTGGGGTTGGCTTTCGGCTTGAATATACCTGCCTGTGCTGCGCCGATCTTGTTCGGATTGCTCGGATTGGCCGCGACTGTCGGCACAGTAGCAACCGGGTTTGCTATGATGTTTTTCTTTGGCCTCTTCCTTTCATCACCACTGGCTGTGTTCGCAGCCGTACCCCGATTTGCAGTCTGGCTTCAAAATCTGGGTGCACGATTGAAAAGGAATGGTTGGTTTGTTGGGGCCATCTTCGTTTTGCTCGGGGCCTGGTCCATCTGGTTCGGCATTTTTGTGGACCCAGCAAACTGGAGCGGAAAATGAGCACCCGTGGCCGGTTCAGAAGTGTTGCGACGGCAGGCATCACATTTCAGGCAGGGTCAGCCGCAGTTGATTCAGCAACCATCATGTCCGCACTGATCTTTCAACTGACAGGCAATCCCATTCTGGTCGGAGCCGTTACCGCGATCCTGCGATTTGGCTGGTTGTTTCCACAAATTTTTGTTGGCTTCCTGGCACAACGCAGTGGTGCCAGCATGCGCTATTATTTCATCGGCGCATTCGGACGTGCGGGGTGGATGGCGGCGCTGGCAGCGGTCCTTTTTTTTGGAGCCGGACTGCAGACAAATCTGCTGGCCGTTCTTGTAATGTTGATCTGGACTGCATATGCATTCACTAGCGGAATAGTTGCGGTGCCTTACACTGATATTGTCGCGCGATCAGTTCCCTCGGAACTGAGAAGCCGTCTGCTGGCCACGCGCTTTTTCGGCGGCGGCCTCCTCGCATTGGCGGTCGTGGCCATTGCCGACCACGTGGTCGGGACCCTCGCCTTTCCCCTTTCCTATGCAGCAATCATCACAGTTGCCGCGGCTTTGATGTTTCTGTCGTCTGTCGTGTTTTCCGCAATGGGGGAGCCGCAGGCGGCTTCTGATAAGGCGAGCAGATCCACATTCTTCCAGTACCTGAGGGATGGCGTGACCGTGTTCCGAACTGACCTGAATTTTCGAAAATTCGTATACGCGCAATGGTGCGGTGGTGCCGTGCTGATGGCAATGCCTTTCTATGTCGTGCAGGCTGATTCCGTCGGAGTAAGCCTCGAGAACGTCGCGTTGTTGCTGGGCGCTCAAACCGCAGGCAGTCTCGGCTCAAATGTAATATGGGGCTGGTGGGGTGACAGGTTGGGCAAAGTCAGTCTGTTGAGAGTGGTCTCGATCGGGAGGATCCTGCCGCCCGCCGCTATTTTGATTCTTGCACCGGCTCAGTTTTTTGGACCCGACCAGATGCTGTTCCTGTTCGTCGGGACATTTTTTGTCCTCGGCGCGCTCGCCAATGGCCTGACCATCGCGGTTATCGGATTCCTGATGGAAATCTCACCCGACGACAGGCGTCCAGCCTATACCGGCTATTTCAATGCGATCACGGCACCGTCGTTCCTGTTGCCGCTGCTTGCGGGCATTATCATCTCGATGTTCGGACTATCCATCATTTTCATGATCTCCTTGGTGGCCGCGATTCTTCAGCTTTTCTTTCTGTTCAGAATCGCGACCAGGGAAGCCAGATAGACGGGGATGGCAGGCTGTTTAACCGATCTGCCCAAGAACCGGAAACGTGCCCAGTAGCCAGAACGCAAACGCCGAGAGGTATCCGCTCATCATCGCCACACCCACAATCACTACGACTAGGCCCGCTCCCTGATGGAGGCGACGGCCCACACGACCAACGGCACGCAACCGCCCGGCCAGTTTTTCCGTGAACACTGCGGCGACTAGAAACGGGACACCAAGTCCGGCGGAGTAGATAGCAAGCAAGATGATCCCCTCCACGACCGTTGCCGAGGCCGCGCTGGTCATCAGGATCGTCCCGAGTATCGGCCCAATGCATGGTGTCCAGCCAAACGCAAAAGCCAGACCGAGCACGTAAGCAGAGAACGGGCGTCCACCGGGTATCTGAAGGTGCAGGCGAAAGTCCCGTTGCAGGAAGCTACCGGATGCGACACCCAGCATGAACAGGCCAAAGAGAACAACGACCGCTCCGCTGACAATGTTCAGCTCATACTGATAAACAAGCAATGTGCGACCGAGCGCGGTCGCACTGGCTCCGAGTATGATGAATACTGTGGAAAATCCAAGGACGAAGCACAAACTGAGGCCAATCGCAGCAATCGTCTCTCTATTTCTTCCTCGCGTGGAAGCCGGGCCAGAGGATTGACCGGCGATATAGGAGACGTATCCTGGTATGAGTGGCAACACGCAGGGTGACAAAAAGGAAATGGAACCCGCCAGAAAGGCGGCCCCGATACCCAGCAATGTCAGCTCTGCCGTCATCTGGTTTCGTCATTCAGGCTGGCCACAGGCCTGAGTGCCCACCAGAAGGCCATGCCGGGTACCACAAGCCATTGTAGCAGTGGGCTGAGGCCTGTTCCGAACCATGGCATCACGGGCATGATCTCCCGGTAGGCCCAGGCTGACCGAACATCGATATTCAGCCATTCGCTGAAGATGGTGTAGGCGATCCCCATCGTCATTGTGGCGGCGATCACCGGTCTGACACCTTGTTGCGGCCAATCGTGCCGGCCCAAAGCCAGTAGCGACAATATGAGCGTGCTCGACGCGATCAACAGGTCACCGGCGGTGCAATGAACGGCTGCAAACGCATTCTCGCGGAAGGGGGAATCAGTCCAGATTGTGTATAGTGGAAGGTGCAGGAATTCCCACGCAAGATTGCCGATTGCACTGACGATGAAATAACGCCGCAGGCTTACCAGCCAATTTCGTCCGGATATCGGCGCATTCTCTTCGGCACGTGTATCGCTCTTCAAAACATGTTCCTCATTCTCTCCCAGAACCCTGGTTTGGATTGCAATTTCGGCGGCCAAACCCGATGGGAGAGACCGTTGACGTAGAGTAGGAGGTTCACGGGCTCGAAATTCAGCCCATGAAAATTCGCAGCCCATCGACCGCCACGATCGATCACATGAGTAACAACGCCGTGCACTTGCATTCCATCATCCATGACCTTGAATTTGTGCCCATATTGCTGGACGAGGGATCGCGTTTCCGCCTCATCCTGATCTGGCAATTTGGTTAGAAAGGACCAATTGACCTCATTCAATCCATGTAATTCACCAAAATTCATAACATTTTCAGCAATATCCCTTTCTGGATCAGTGGTAATAGTTATAAACTGAACCATATTTTTCATAGGTGTCTGGTTGATCATTTTCTGCACGTCGGCGATTTTCTCCGCGTGAAGCGGACAGATATCGGGACATCGGGCATATACAAAATGCAGGATCAGGATCTTGTCTGCGAGATCCCGTAGCGTCACGGGATTACCTCGCAGGTCAGCGAGTTGGAAGTCCGGCGCTGGTCTGTCGATGATCTGGAAATAATTCGATTTTGCTGTCAATTCAGCATCAAGAGACTCACCGGGATGATTTGCTGTCGCTTGGCCGGCAAATACCAGGAAAACAGCGACTAAGAGAACTGGGAAAAATTTTGATGGCATACGGATGCTCCCATGAAGCGAGCGCGTCTGCCGCCCCGGAAGGCGGCAGACGCTGGTTGGCTAATCAGCCCTTGTCATCAGATGAAGGATTGTCTGCCTTCATGTGATCGCTCATGGCCGACATCATTTTGTGACATTTTTCCATCATTGGTGCCATCTGCTGCATCATTTTCATCATCCCGGCCATTTCGCCTTCCTGCATGTCATTCTGCATCATGGACCCATGCTCCATCGTGCCACCGGGTGATTTTTCGGCGCCGGCAATGGCGGAGACTGAGGCCATTCCTGCCATGGCCACAGTCAATGCGAGTACTTTAACGATCTTGAACATCATATTTTCCTTTCGAAGGGTTGGTGGTGGGTTGGCAGTTCACGAGTGAATGCTGCCTTTCGCCGACGGCTGATTGTCGGCTACGGGTTGATCAGAGCACTTCCTGTCTGAACAACCGGGAACTATCGGACTGACGTACCATAATTGAGGTAGGAGACGTAAGTGCCTGATAGGAAAGAGAAGCACGAAATCGAAGTGACGCCCGAGATGATCGAGGCGGGAGTGGACGCTTTGCTTGAAATCACGTTGAGCGTGGACGATTCTTCGGGCGCGGTACGATCCGTTCTAAACGCGAGCCTTTTGGCATCCGAGGAATGTGCGCCCCGAAATAGAATTTTGGAGTTCCTTCCGGCGGGCTGATTTCGGCTATATGATGAAATACGGTCGAAATAACATGAGTTTGCTCTGCTGCTTTGTTGGCTAAGTCGTGAATGTCTTCGGCAAATATCGGGTTTAACGGATTTTTCGCGTAAAAACATGCCGGTTTCGCCTTTTTAGCATCCTTTCCCGGCAGAAATAGACCCCACATTCCGTGCATGATATGATTTCGCTTTTTTATTAATGAACCCATATCGTCGTGAAAGGTTTTTATCATTGATTTTATATTATCATCTTTTATGCGATGGCGTGATTTATTTAGAAGATTGACTAACGGACCCGTTGTCAAGTCGCCCAACATGGCGATGGCGGCGTTGGGGTCCGGAGTAAGCAGTAACGAGACGGAGTTGAATACAAAATGATCAATCTGTCCCCACACGACAGTTAGCCGGCCAAGCTCTGTGGCTTGATCAGCGGTGAGTGTGATCTGATATTGCGGCCAAATCGTGCTAGATTGAGGATCGGTCATTTGAAGCTCTCAATGCAAAGGTGGAAAAATGAGCCAGGACGATCAAAGCAGCCCGGAGCGCGAGCGCGACGAGATACTGCGCCGCTTGCTGAAAACGCCCCCAAAGCCGCGCGAGAAACCGCCGCGTAAGCGGGATCAGTCCAAAGGGGCTTCCAAATGACATTGCCTGCATCGAAACCAATCGACGCGCGTATTGCTGCTCTCGATAGGGATCATGTCGGCATGGACGCCTCGGAGAATCCAGCAATCGGGGCATTGGACTTTCCCCCCGATCTTGAGGACAAAGCTGTCAAAGCGATCAATCGCCGACTGCGCCAGCTCAAGCGCCGCCTTCTTCTCCGCTATTGCATCCTCAAGTTTGAGTATCTCTGCCTTGAAGCTTACCGCGTCTGCTTGCGCGGACTCTACAGCCTCTTTGGCCCGTTCAGAAAACGGCCTTCGGAACGCCGCCATTCGCAATCCCCTCATCGGACGAAGTGAGCACGTTCCGCAGCCTAGCCCTTTCCGACTGTCTTCCGCCAGCGGATGAACGCCCTAGCGTGCTGCCTAGGCGTTCGCGGCTTCACGAGGCTGTTGGTACATGAGGCGCTTGCCCTTGGCCTGACGAAGCAGGGTTTCGGCGCGCTCGCCATCGTCCATGGTCCGCGTGTTGTAGCGGAAATCGAACTCCGCGAGATAGCGGTGCAAGTGGGCTTCTGAGAGGTTGTGGAAGGTGCCGTAGACGCCACGCTTGAGGATGGCGAAGTAGCTTTCGACCGTGTTCGTGTACCAGAACCCGCCGCGCACATATTCGTCGGCGGAGTGATTGACGGCACCGTGACCGGCAAACTCGCGGCCCATGGTCGGATAGACGGTGCTGTCATCCGTCATGAGGTAGGAGGCGCGGTCTGCGTTCTGCACGAGGATCGGGCGGAGTGTCTTCGCGTTGACCTTGGTCACGCTGAACGAGCGGGCTTCGCCATCGCGCTCCACGAGGGAGAACACGGCCATCTTCTTGGGCACGGGCTTGGACTTGTGGGCATTGCGCGCCTTGCCGCCGATATAGGTTTCATCGGCTTCCACGACCTTGTTCTCGCCGCCGACAGGACCGCGCGACGGATCGAGGGCGCACTCGCGGAGACGGTGAAACAGGAACCATGCGGTTTCGTAGGTGACGCCCAGCATCCGCTCAAGCTGCTTGGCGCTCATGCCCTTCTTGGAGGACGCCATGAGTTGTGCGGCCAGAACCCACTTGTGCAGGGGAACCTTGGACCGCTCCATGACGGTGCCGACAGTGACGGTGAACGGCTTCCGGCAGTTCTTGCACTTGTGGACGCCGGGGCGCGTGGACTTGCCCATGAGCTTGGTGATGCGCTCGCCGCCGATACCGCAACGGGGACAGACGGGACCATTGGGCCAGAGCAACGCTTCGAGGTGATCCCGCGCGGCGTCTTCGTCATGGTAGATGGGCTTGGAAAGATCGACTTTCATGAGTATACTCCTGCCATGGATTTAATATGGCTCTGAACCCGTGGTACGTCAAGCCGATACTTCCCGAACAACCGCGCATACAAAGGCCCATCGCGCACATCAGAACGCAGGGCAACAAGCTGATAAGAATTGGCGCAATGCCAAACGCGATCAGCGAATTCTGGTACAGAAGGGCGATCAGGATAGCACCCGCGACACCAAGCAACGAAAGCCGTCGAGGCGACATTTGAAGCCGCGACCACCCTTTCACGAAATTTCTTCTGAGCCGCTCACTGGATTGATTGAGTTCCATTACTATTTCCTTCCTGCTCGCTCTGCCGCGATGGTTTTTTCGAAGAATGCGATCATTTCGGGTGTGTCCCACTCGGCTGGTCCGATTATTCGTGAGAGTTCCGCGCCGTCGGGGTCTATCAACAAGGTTACCGGTAGCCCGTAGGCCCCTAGATTCCGGGCCGATGCGCCCGTTTCATCGATGAGAAGCCGAAGGTGCTTCACTCCGATCTTGTCGAAAAATGCCCGCACCACCTTCGGGCCTGCCCGGTCTATTGAGAGGGCGAGAACCTCAAAATTCTCTCCTCCAAGTTTGCCCTGGAGTCTGTCCAGCGTAGGCATTTCGTGGCGGCACGGCGGACACCATGTCGCCCAGATGTTGAGCAGGATGACCTTGTCGCGCCAGTCCTCAAGTGTCAGGCGATTGCCCGTTTCGTCTGCAAAGACGATGGCGGGAACGGGACGCTTTGCGTCGTGAAGCGGCATGGTTGTGGGTTCAGCTCCCGCTGAAACGGCGGTGAACAGAAGAAAAAATGATGCAAGAACGGATATTCTCATTGAGCCATTCCCTCCGAGCTTTCTCTCAGTCGTTCGACGAGTGGCAGGATCGTGTTCGTCAGTGCGTCAGGCGTGACAGGTCCGATATGCTTGTAGGCAATGCGACCGTCCCGACCGATCACGAATGTTTCGGGGACGCCGTAGACGCCGAATTCGATCCCCACTCGCCCGTTGATATCCGCGCCTGTACGTGTGTAGGGGTCGCCGAGCTGCTCCAACCATGCTGCGGCGTCCTGAGGCTGGTCCTTGTAATTCAGTCCATGGATCGGAACGATCTGCTCTCGTGCCAGCCGCATGAACAGGGGGTGCTCCGCACGGCATGCGGTGCACCAGGATGCAAACACATTGAGCAGGGCAACGTCCCCCTGAAGGTCACTACTTTGAAGACCCTGTGTGCGTCCGAGAACCGGAGGCAGATCAAAGACAGGCACAGGCTTGCCGATCAATGCTGATGGGATATTTTTCGGATCCAGGGTCAGTCCGACGCCCAATGCAATGCCAATGACGCTGAAGATGAGTAGCGGAACGGCAAACCTCAGGTATTTCCCTGCAGGGGCGCTGTCTTCTTGTGGTTCCTGGAGGGTGGATTCAGTCATCACTGTCGCTCCGGCTTTCTGATCCGGATCGAAGGTACTTGATCAGAGCGGCTACACTGAGGCCCAGCACCAGGATGACTAGAATCCAGACCAGACCCATGCCCCACATCATTCCGCCCATATGTTCCATCATTTCGCCTTCTCCCTGATTGCAGCCTGCCTGCGGGCCGTAATGTGTTTCGGCCAGCGGGACTTGATGTATGCAAGGACAGACCAGATCTCGTCGTCCGAGAGGACGTCTCCAAAACCCGGCATGTCCGTCAGATATCCCGCAGGGGCATGTGCTGCCGTTCCGTCCCGCGTGATCGAGAACAGGATCGCGTCCGGATGATGCCAGGTGTGCCCGGTTTCATCGTGAGGCGGGGCCGGCAGTCGCCCATCCGGCTTGCGAGACCGCCAGTTCGGTTGTCCCTCCAGATTCGTGCCGTGACAGGACGCGCAATGGGCGACATAGACCTCGGCACCACGTGCGACCTGTTGAGGGTTTTCATGATCAGCCTGACCAGCATGGCCCGGCCAGGCGGCCATCATCGAGACGCCGGCCAGCGTAGCGACAAGGGTGACACGCATATGGCCAGTCCCGATCATGGACGGTGGCATCGGCATCATTCGACAGCATAGATCCGCGGGGATTGAGAGCCGATTTCGTAGGTTGTGAAAGGCTCCGTCTTCCGGCCCGACATCCCGGGTGAACCCTGTGGCATGCCCGGCAGCGTGATCCCGACGATCTTCGGCTGCTCGCTGAGCAATCTTTCGACGCTTGCAACCGGCACATGGCCGCTGACGACATAGCCGTCAATCATCGAGAGGTGACAGCCTTCGAAATTCTCGGGAATTCCGGCCATTCGGCTGAGCTGTGCCAGTTCGTGGGTAGGCTTGACGGTGACGGTAAATCCGTTCTCGCGCAGATAGCTGGCATAACTCTCACAGCAGCCGCATTGCGGGTTCTTGTAGAGCGTTACATCGCGCGATGATTCTTCGGCATATGCCGGTGCAGTTGTCCAGATCAGCAGCCCGAACAGTGCAAGTGAAAGGTGTTTGCGCATGATTGATTTCTCCTTTGATGCAGATCAGCTAACGCGTATGACGCCCATCATTCCGGCAGCCTGATGCTCGAGAATGTGGCAATGGAACATCCAGTCGCCCGGATTGTCGGCAACCAGGGCTATGTCGACCCGCTCCCGCGGAGCCATCATCACGGTGTCCTGCCATTCACGATGGCGGGTAGGTTCGCCGCTCCGTGCGATCACCCGGAACGAGTGCCCGTGCAGATGAATCGGATGATGCCAGGCCGTGGCGTTCGTCATGGAGATGATGTGGCTTCGGTCCTGCTCGAGGGTCAGGAACGGCTCCAGCACATGACCTTCAGCAGCAACGCCGTTGACGAACCAGACGCCTGAACCGCGCATCATGTTCATCATGCCGCCGGTCCGGCCTTCACCCATGCTGCCGCCCATATCCGACATGACCATCCGCCCCATCATGCCGCCGTTGAATACGACCTCATGCCTGATGGCGGATTCGATTGAAGGCTCCGGAAGCCCGTTGGACGGCAACTCGATCGGCCAGTCTGGTGGGCTCGATCTGAGCGGCGCAGCCGCATAGGTCAGTTCCGTCAGTTGATACTCGAGCCCTTTGTAGAAGCGGTCGATGACGGCATTGCGGCTGCCGGGCCGGTCCGTCATGTCGAGAATGAGATCGACACGCATGGCCGGGCCAATGACGACCTGCCCGTTCGCCGGAGAATGCGGGCTGACCGGCTGGCCATCAAGCGCGATGACCATTGGCGCATGCCCTTCGAAATCGAGGGCAAATATCCGGGCATTGGCCGCATTGACCAGGCGCAGGCGAATTCGCTCGCCTGAGCGCACCACAAGATCACCGGGAGCGCGACCGTTGATAGTCACGGTGTTTCCCACCCTGCCATTGTGGCTCATGTCGTGTCGGTTGCCGAAGTCACCACGGATCGACCCATCCGGCCCCAGCCGCCAGTCGTCCAGCATCCAGGTCAGATCGCGATCGACCCGAACAGGATCGTGCTCTTCGATGATCAACGGGCCGTACAAGCCGCGCCCGACCTGCTCGAAGCTGCGCTGATGTGGGTGGTACCAATAGGTCCCCGCATCCACGGCATCGAATTCATACATGAACTTGCCACCGGGTTGGATGGAGGCCTGAGTCAGATAGGGCACCCCATCCATTGCATTGGGCACCCGAACTCCGTGCCAATGGACAGTGGTCGGCTCGTCAAGGTCATTGTTCACCGACACGCGAACGCGGTCACCCTGGCGAACGCGGAGTTCCTGACCTGGCACGCTGTTGTTGTAGGCCCAGACAGCTGTCTGGTCAGACGCAGCGGCGGTCAATCGGCTATGCCCCGGCGCAGCGCGCAGATCAAATTCCTTCACCGCAGCCTGCCGGGTAGTGGCCCTGAGGGATGGGGGCATGACCGCCACCCCCATGTTGGCCATGAGCAGCGACAACATGCTGCGGCGCGACAGCACCGCATCGCGAAATTGAGACATTTTCAGAAGAGTTCCCGAAGCGCGGCACCTGCGCGAACTGGGGCAGATTGCCGACATTCATCCGAACACCATCGCTCCTAGGCCAACGGTGCGTGAAAGACAGCCTGGCCGGATCGAAATCCGACTGGTGTCAGTTCAGGATGATTGCCTTCGGAGGGAACGGGTCGGGTGATGCCTGTCGACCGATTGAAAAATCAGGGACATCAAGAAATGCGACGCGGTGCATCGAGGGAATGTCTGATTCAGTCGCGGCAAACGCTATCATGTGGGAAGTGAAGCACATTTCACCGCACGACATCGTTGACGGACCGTCAACATCACAATCACCGCACTCGACCATGCCTGCGTGAACATCGGCGGTCGCCAGCATCTGCATTTTCATGCTGCCTGCAGCCGATACATTGGCAAAGGCAGCTGTGCCGAAGGCGGCAAGCAGGGCAAGAACCAGAATATGCGCCGTGATTTTCATGCGTCGATCTTTACCTGCAACATTGGCAGGTGTCCATTCACAACCCGAGGAACAGCGAGAGCGTTCTGCTTAACCAGCACAGCAGGACAGCCTTGCAATATCCTTGTCGAAGGTCTGTGCGGCCAGCTTCAGCCCTTCTACAGTCGTCAGGTACGGGAATATCGTGTCAGCGAGATCAGCTACCGTCATGCCAAAGCGGATGGCCAGCATTGCCGTCTGGATGCTGTCGCTTCCCTCGGGAGCCAGGATGTGCGCCCCCAGAATCCGGTTCGTTCCGGCTTCGGCAACGAGCTTGATCAGGCCGCGTGTGTCCCGTGCAGCCAGCGCCCTGGGCAAGTATTCAAGAGGCAGCAGCGACGTGCGAACCTTTAGCCCCTTTGACATGGCGGCTTGTTCCGTGAGACCGACGCTCGCTACTTGCGGATCGGTGAACACGACCGAAGGCATCGTTGTCGCATCGTAGCGCCGCGCCGCGCCGTTCACTGCATTCTCTGCGGCCAGCTTTGCACCATAAGCGGCCATGTAGACAAACTGGTCGCGCCCCGTCACATCGCCCGCCGCATAGATGCCCGCAACTGAACTCTGCATCAGATCATCCACGGCTATGCCGCCATTGCTCTCCTGCCTTATCCCGCGTTCCTTCAGTCCAAGCCCGTCGGTATTGGGTCGACGGCCGGTTGCGACAAGCACCCGCTCAGCGTTCAGTTCGACAAGGTCGCCGCCCCTGTCCACGCGCAAGGTCACGCCATCCCTTGATACCGCGATGTTCCTGTAGCTCCCTCCTTGCTGCACGATGATTCCTTCATCCCGGAAATACCCCGACAAGGCTGCGCCGATCTCTGGCTCGGCTTCGGGCAACAGGCGACTTCGGCAGACAATTGTGACGCGCACGCCCGCACGGGCGAACATCTGTGCGATCTCCGCACCGACATAGCCGCCGCCAATGACCAGCAGGGATGCAGGTAGGTCTGGCAGTTCAAGGGCCGTTGTACTGGTGAGGTAGGGAACGTCGCCAAGACCAGAAATCTCCGGGATCAATGGTTGCGATCCCGTCGCAATGATGGTCCGGGCAGCCCGAATGAACCTGCCGCTGACCTCTACCCCGCCTTCGACAATGCGGGCCGGGCCTTCGAGATAGTTGACGCCTTCATAGGCCGGAAGCAGGTCCGCGTATTTGGCCTGCCGCAACTCCTCCACCAGATCGTCTTTCTGTCGGATAACCGCCGACCAGTCCTTGATCACCGCCTTGCCTTCGATCCCGGCAAAGCGGCCGAGGTTTGCGCCGTACAAGCCTTCCATGGCGCGGATCAGGGTCTTTGAGGGAACACAGCCGACATTCACGCATGTGCCGCCAAGGGTTCCGTGCCCAACGAGGGCAACGCGCGCGCCGGCATCCGCCGCAGTGATTGCGGCTGAAAATCCGGCCGACCCCGCCCCGACAACAACCAGATCATAGCCTGCGCCCGCGGCGCGTGACGGGTCCATATTGACGATATTGTTCATCAGCGTTCCTGTCGTCTTTCCTGCGCATTGTCTGTCTCGCAGCACTCATCATTCTGTCGCTTGCTTCTGCGCCAGAGGGCATAGACCGTGATGGCCATAAAGATCGCGAAGGCTGGGAGCAGCACATAGTCCAGCCAGCCCAGCCAGGCCGACAATCCGGTCACACCAAGCAGGATGACCAGCACTGGCGTGAAGCAGCAGAGTGCGGCAACCACTGTCCCGCCAATCCCGGTCCTCAGTATCGTGCGATCATTTATTTCAGCTGCCTTCGGGAACCGCATTTGCCGGATACCCGGCATTGGTCGAAGCCCGGGCAATCTGATCCGGTGTCGTGATCGCCGGATCGAAGACCACCGCTGCGGTCTTTGTGTCGAGATCGATCTGCACTGACTCCACCCCTTCGACAGCTTCCATCGCCGTCCGAACCGTGATCAGGCAGAGCGCACAGGTCATTTTCTGGACCGCAAAGGTCCGCGTCTGCTGCGCAACAGAGGCGCTTTCAGCGGCGTTCGCCGTCATCGCGTTGGACAGAACATGGGATCCCCCCAATCCGACGGCACCTATCGATGCCAATGCAACAAGAACAGCGGCAGTTCGTTTCATCATCATTGCTCCTAATAAAACAGGGGGGCCCAGTAATTGATCGTCGCGGCCAGCAGCACGATGGCTGTTGCCAGCCACAGGAGCGTCCTGGAAATCCGTCCCGAAGCCGGGCTTGCGCAATAGGACCCCGCCGCGCACGCCCGCCTTGGTCGGATGTAGACGTGCCAGAACCCGGCCCCGAGCATCAGGAGGGTTACGGCCACGAAATACGGCTTGTAGGGTTCAAGCGCGGTGAGATTGCTCATCCACGCGCCGCTGATCCCGAGCGTCACAAATGCCAAGGGCACGATGCAGCACGACGAAGCGAGAAGGGCGCCGAGCAACCCCGCACCGGCCAGCAGGCCGCTGCGGCGACTCTCTATATCAGAGACTGTTCCGTCGGCCCCGTCAGACGGGGTATCGTGCGGTGTGGCGGGCATTTCTTGCTCTCTCGTTGTAGAATTCATAGCCGGATGGTAGGGTCTGTAGTCCCTACAGGCTCAAGAGAAATGTTGAACAAACCCGACGACCCTCTCGATCATGTGACCCGGAACGGCCTGGCACAGGCCGCCGGGACAAATATCGAAACCATTCGCTATTATGAGAAGATCGGCCTGATGCCGGAACCGAGGCGTGCCGAAAATGGATATCGTCTGTACGGCCAGGACGCACACAGAAGGCTCAAGTTCATCCTGCGAGGTCGTGAGCTGGGATTTACCATTGAAGAGCTGAAGGGGTTGCTGAGCCTCGTCGACGGCGGCGATTACAGCTGCGGTCAGGTTCACGCAATGACGGTCGAACACCTGGGTAACATTCGTGCCAAGATCGGTGATCTGATGCGACTGGAGCAGACACTCGCGGACATGTCGACTCAGTGTGAGGGTGGCGAAGTCCCTGATTGTCCAATCATCGACAAGCTATTCGCGAATATCGAAATCGGCAGTGGTTGATCCGGATCAGACTGCGTTTTCCTGTCGAAGTTCGCCGGCATCAAAACCGCGACAGGTCCATTTCATGTCAGCCATTGCAATCGCGGAAGCCGCCATATACCGGATATGATCAATGAGTCCTGAGCCTTGGTGGACCGTGACCCAAGACGCTGCTTAGCTGTCCCCGCTATTCACCCACCTCTGGAAGAACGCATCCGCCAGTCTGACCGCCTCGTCTCCTGGCCGCGTTGCCGGTTCCGGCCAGCGCTGCCGCGCTTGCCCGAACTCCGCGTCGATCAGGGCGCCAATCTCCCGTGGCATCCTTCCGTGCCCCATCTCGCGTGTCTCCGCCTTGCGGGCGAGCAGATCGTCGATGATCGCGGTGCTGTCCGCAGAGACATCGCTCTCCGCCACCAGGGTCCGGAACGCCATGGGCACGATCGCCCTGTCCGGATGCAGCCGCATCCAACGCAAGGCAAGGGCCGGGCGCAGGACATAGAACAGCTTCTTCAGCCGGACCTCTGATCCGTCGGCAAAGGCGGTCTCCCGTTGCCGTTCCCCCAGATGCAGGTAATGCATCGCGATGGCAGCTGGTTGTACCACCTGGTCGGCCAGGGCCAGCGCCTCAGCCCGGAAGTCCGCCTCCCCGCGATAGACAAAGGGCGACATCAGCCATTCCAGCACCACGGCATTGCCCTTCAGCAGCAGCTTCAGCATCTTGGCGAGGTCCCAGCCATTCACGTCGTAGATCGCATCCGGCGGATACTCGATGACATCGCGCGGCGGATAGAGGCTCAGATAATCGGATTGCGGGCGGACATGGATGAAGCGGCAGTCGTAGTCACTGTCCGGCGATGGAAAACCCCATCCCCGGCTGCCGCTCTCGATGGCCAGCAGAATGCGGACACCATGGTTCGCCTCGACCTCGTGCAGCTTTGCGTCGATTCCGGCGACGACCACCGGGTCGAAGCCCGGGCCCAGTTGGCGCAGCTGTGCCATCGGAAAGTTCCTTGTCTCTTCTCGTGGATGAATGCCAACTACAACACCGGGAATGACTTGGTCGCCCCCGGAAGTCCAGCCGGGTTCGGATCTCTCAGCATTTCGGCCTGTCAATCTACCCGACCTTTCCTCCAGACCGGGTGCCGTCAGCCCTCCTTCTCCTTTGGCCAGAGTTGTTCACCTAGCCGTTGCGAAGTCCGATCGACCAGGGCCCGTTGGGCTTCACTCAGCGTTGATGGCGGACGTTCGCGTTCGAGCCGCGCCATCTCCCTTTCGATCCGTGCCTTCAACTTTTTGCGGTCCTCGGCCATGAAGCCCATGAACACCGAGACTTCCTCGACCTCGCTCCACTGGAAGCGGCGGGGTAGGAGGTGGTCCATGAGTTGGGCAAACACCATCGCCGTGGGGACATTGCTCTTGTCTCCTGCTTCGGTTCTCGGGCGTTGTTTCTCGCTGAGCGCGGCCTGCATCATGCAGAGATCGCGCAGATCGGCCGTGTACGCGCAGTCGCGGAGATCCTCGCGGGTCTCGGGGCCATGGATCTCCGCATCGCTGGTCCGGTAGTTGAGCACGATATCTTCCGGATGCGGCAGCAGGTCAGGCGGTGGCAGGCCCCGCTTCTGATGTTCGGCTATCTTCGCCTCGCCCTCGGCCTTCAGCTTCTCCAGACGCAAGAACCGTTTCAGGCGTAACTCAAGATACTGCTCCTCCTTCCGGTCCATGAGCTCGATGACAAAGCGCTGAGACAGGCGGTTGCCCTTGAGCGCGGACATGATCGATGAGCGAACCACCGCCTGTGTGGCCGGAAGCTGGACCTCCTGGCCGTTCTCCCGGAACGTCAGCAGACGATAGGCTTCCTGTTCGAGGAAGGTGTCGGCAGGCGCATCCGCCAGATGAATGGGTTCCGGCTTGGGCTTCTTCGGTCGTCCTCGTGGATTGCCGGACTGGCCCTTTTTGAACCGCGTTGACCGTGGCGGCTTGCGGAAGCCTACCTCGTAATCGTCACCGTCGTCGCGATGAGCATCGGTATTCGTGCGGTCGTCGTGATTCGCAGCGCTGGCTCGTCGGCGCGGTTGTCCGCTGCCACCGTCCTGACCGCCGCTCATTTGGCGATCTCCCCGTTGGCAGGGCCGAATGCCCCTGGCTCGACCCCGGCAAGGCGTTCCTCCTCGACATCCTCGAAACGCTCACCCGATGCCGCGAGCGTGGCGTGCTTGCCGGTAAGGCGTTCCCAACGCCGCACGATGGTATCGCAATAAGCCGGATCGAACTCCAGCAGCCGTGCCTGGCGGCCAACCTGCTCCGCTGCGATCAGGGTCGTGCCCGAACCGCCAAAGCCGTCGAGCACGATGTCACCCCGCTTCGAGCAGTCCCGGATCGCATCCGCCACCAGGGCGACCGGCTTGACCGTCGGGTGCATGGCCAGATCCGTGTCCCGGCTGGCACCAAAGCTGTTGATGCCGGCATAGTCCCAGACATTGGTCCGGTAGCGACCCGTCTCGCCGAGACCGAAGCTGTTCACATGCGGACCCGTCCCCACCTTGAAGACAAAGACCAGCTCATGCTTGGAGCGATAGAAGCTCCCCATGCCGCCATTGGTCTTGTTCCAGACGCAGAGGTTCTTCAGTTCCGAGAAGACCGTGCGGCCTGCCGCGAGCAACTCCCCCATGTGCCGCCAGTCCATGCAGACGAAGGCGATGGCGCCGTCGCGACAGCGATCCGCCGCCGCTCCCAGGGTCTCGGTCAGGAAGGTGGTGAAGGCGTCCTCCGACATCTCGCCCGAGGCGAAGGCAAACTCCCGGTGGCGCACCTTGCCAAGTCCGGAGACATGGCCGTCGATCGCTACATTGTAGGGCGGATCGGTGAAGACCAGATCGACCTGCTCCTGTTCCAGCAGCAGATCGTAGTCGGCAGATGAGCGGGCATCACCGCAGAGCAGTCGATGGCGTCCGCAGCGCCAGAGATCGCCCTGCCGGCTGATCGCTGTCTGCGGCAGCGGCGGGATCTCGTCCTCCGGTGCCGCCGGGCCCGGTGTCTCCCGTTCGCTTGCCGCATCGAGGGTAAAATCGATCTCCGCGAGCGAGAAGCCGGTCAGTTCCACATCGAAGTCGAGATCGATCAGTCCCTGCAGTTCGATCGCCAGCAGGTCCTGGTCCCAGCCCGCATTCAGGGCGAGCTTGTTGTCGGCCAGGATGTAGGCCCTGCGTTCGGCTTCGCTCATGTGCGAAAGACGCACGGTCGGCACCTCCGTCATGCCGAGCGATCGTGCCGCCAGCACGCGGCCATGGCCGGCGATGATGGTGTCATCGTCGGCGATCAGCACCGGGTTGGTGAAGCCGAAGCGATCGATGCTGTCAGCGATCTGGCGGATCTGCCGTCTCGAGTGGGTCCGGGCATTGCCCTCATAGGGGCGCAGCGCATCAATGCGGCGCTCGGTGATCGTGGATACGACCCGTTCCGGGCTTCTGCTCCGGGTTCGGTCGGTCTGCTTCGTACCGCCTGCGCGGCGCTGGTTTCTGGAGCTCATTCTCAGATTCTCCGACATGGTGTTGGTTTGCTCAGGGACACGAATGATCACGTTCTGTTCCCATCGCGCCCTTCATCCACGCATTCGCGATCCTTGCGGGAATGTCAAAGCGTTCTGCGGTAAAACCTGTGGGAGAACCCGTCTCGGAAGCCCCGATTTCAAAACGCTCGAAGCCGGCAGCGTTTTAATGGCCCAAAACAGGCGTTCAAAAGGCGTTTTAGAGCGTTCAAGCGTTTTAGGAGCGTTCAGAAAACCTCCACCGATTTCTTGGGCGGTGGGGATGATCGGGGTCGAAATCGGGGCCAATACCGCCAACGAGATGCAGGCATCAGGTGCGGAACCGGCGAATCATCGCGCGAATCAGTCTCTCTCGGGACCATGCAGACGGGGCGGAAGTGATCGGCTGGGTGCCCTATCCGGACCGGATTGCGCTCCTCAACGAACGACACCGCCTTTCGACGGGAGACATCCATCATCTCTCGCGGCAGAGCAAGCATTCGGCGCTTATGTCGATTGCAGCAGGGGCACATGGAGCGTCACGGATGGTCGAGTGCCTGCGGGGATCCTAGGGGGAGGCTCGCAGCACAGAACCGCCATACGCCGGTTGCGGAAGACCTTGCGTGCCGCTCCTGCAGGCCGTCCCGGGTCTGTCCCACAATGCGGCCATTCCGTCCCGCGTCATTCGATTCCCATCCCAGCTTGGCGCCACCCTGTCCCATCATCGTCCCGGTAAGGTGCGAATCCGTCCCGGTTTACTCGCGTTTCGTCCCACTATCGTCCCGCTAACCCGCAATCCCGTCCCGCTTCAGGTGCGTCCCGTCCCGCATTGCGAAGCCCCCGGCGTCTGTTCGACCATGTCTGGTGGCTGCCCACTCCGGTGCGCAGCGTCTGTTGTCCCCATGCAAGGTGCGCCCGGACCTGGCCTGTCGAGTGCGCAGTTGCAATGTCCGCGGAAGCCGGTGTTGCTGCGGGCCAGGCGTGCATGGCGTTGTCCAAGGCAGTGGCCCGAGGCGCCCCTGGAGCCGCGGACTGATGCCAGTTCCCTGGGGGTTCGCTGCTCTTCGTAGCGGGGTTCCCTGCAAGCCAATCCAGATTCCCTGCTGGCGGATTCCAGCACCCTGTTCCGGCAATTGAATTCCCTGTTATTAGTCACAGGGAATTCGGGCGGAAAGAGGCAGGAATTCAGGGGGTTATAGCAGCGGAAAGCGCTTCTCCACGGCCGAAAATGCCGAAAATTCCCTGTTCTTCCCTGTAAACAGGCACACGGCACCCGGAGAACGGTTCGCAATGGACTACATGGACCGCCATTTCTACCCGGTCGAACGTTCTCCGCGCCAGAGATCGCGCGGAACTTCCCGAGGAACCGCGCCATTCGGCGCGTGACCTCTGGACTGCCTTCTGCCGTCGCAGGCCACGTCGGCGTTCTCTCTCCGCTGTTTTCTCTCGACCTCTGGACTGCGGCCTGGTTCGTACAGTCCGGAGAGTTTTGAAATCAAAGGAGAAAATCAACGGGCTTGCGGCCCCGGTTCGAGGCATTGTCGGCAGCCGGAGACCACATCGATCCAACTCCACCAACGGGCTTCAGATCATCGACCTTTCCAAGAGATCCTTGCGGCGCTCCCAGTCGGGCATCAAGCGGTTAAGGAGTCGGAAGAACCGCGGCGAATGGTTCGGCTCGACGACGTGGCAGAGTTCGTGGACGATCACGTAGTCGATGCAGTCGCGCCGCGCCGCGATAAGCATGTCATTCAGTAGGATGCGGCCCGACGACGTATGACTGCCCCAACGCTTCTTCATGGGGCAGATCATCAACGGAGGCGGTTCGATCCCCAGGGCCGCCATGGTGGGGCGGGCTTCGTCGTAGCGCTCCTTGAGCACTTCCCGCGCGCGCTGGCGCATCCAGCGGCGAACTAGCACCCGGGTCCAGTCGCGATCGTCCGGAAACCGCGTCTCGACCACGAGCCGGCCGGACCGGATTAGAACCCGATCCTTTTCGGCGCCATCGATCTTCAGGCGGTATTGCCGGCCCAGATAGCGATGAGTCTCTCCGCCGACGAACTGCCGTGGGGGCGTCCTCGGCCGAAACTCCGCGAACCGCCTCTGCTGGCGCAGGATCCAGCACGCCCGCCGTCTGACACGCTCGTCGATCTCGTCCGGAGACGCCTCTTCCGGGGCAGTGACAGTGACGGCGCCATCTGGCAGTACCGAGATCGAAAGAGACGAGCGCGGACTTCGGGTAAGAGTGTATTCGATGACCGCGCTGCCATAGTTCGTCGACCTGATCATCACGCTGCCTGGCGGCGAGCGACCATCAACAGGCGATCGATGAGGGCGTCGATCGCCTCCGGCGAAATCGGTACGTTGTGCTCGCCCCGGATCACATCAAAGATGTAGTCGTCGATGTCGTTCTTCATGGCGTTCTCGACGTCCGGATCCTGAGCCCAGTCCACACGCCGATGGCTGTTGATGATGCCGACCAGGTGAGCGGCGGCTTCTGCGCTCAATGTTTCGGTGTCGGCCTCGCCGGAGCCCTGGAGGTCAGACAAAGCTTCGCGAAGGCAACCGTAGAAGGCTCGCCCGAGCGGATCGTCCCTGACGGGCTCGGGAATGTCGGTTGTGTCCCGTCGCACCATCTGGTCACGGATCTCGCGGACACGCTTGAGGTACTCGAGGTCGGAGATGCTCTTGGCCCGAAAATCCTCGATCGCTTGCCGGATCAGCTCCGAGAACCGCTTGTAGTACGTCGGATCCTCTTCCCATCGCTCGTCGATGGTCCGCTTCGTGGCATGGGCGATGGAGTCCGCCCGGCTTGCCGCCGATGCGTTGGAGTTCAGAACCTCGGCAAACGCATCTTCATCGAAGATGTTGATGAGGTCGGTCATCGGCCGGACGTCGTCCGCGACGACGTAGGTATCGAGCAGCTTTTCGATCCGCTTGCGGTACTGGCCGTAGTCCACCGCATCCTGATAGCGTGTTCTCACGGCGCGGCGCAGGTTCTCGAAACGGCGAAGGTCGTCACGATAGCCGGCGATGCGACGTTGGTTCGAGGGCTCGTTCGCGAACTCGTGGCTTGACAGCGCGATGGCCAGCGTCCTGGAGAAGGCATTGAGACGGTCGTAGAACTCGTCGCGCCGAGCCTCGTCGGCCAGATGCTGCTCCAGCGCCTCCTCATCTGCCGTGTTTGCGACGCCCCTGAAGACGTCCCACAATTCCGAGTGCCGTTGGCCGAGCTTCTCGATCTCGGTGTTGATCGACGTGACCGTCCCAGCGAGGTCGGCCTCATCGAAGCCTTCGAGCGCCGAGTAGCTCGACAGGGCCTGGTTTAGCTCGCCGAGAACGCTGCAATAGTCGACGATGTAACCGTAGTCCTTGCCTTCCGCGACCCGGTTCACCCGTGCGATCGCCTGCAACAGATTGTGCTCGGTGAGCGGACGCGCCAGGTAGAGGACGGTGTTGCGGGGAGCGTCGAAGCCGGTCAGCAGCTTCGAGACCACGATCAGGATCTCTGGATCCTCCCGTTTCTTGAAAGCCTCGATGATGCGCGAGTTGTAGGTCGCCTCGTCGCCGTAGCGGTCCATCGCGGTCTTCCAGAACCGCTTGACTTCGTCCGACGAGGCCTCGTCGATCCGCTCTTCGCCTTCGCGGTCGTCGGGCGCCGAGATGATGACTTCGGAGGTGACCACGCCCAGCTCGTCCAGTGCGCGCTTGTAGAGGATGGCGGACCGCTTGGAAGGCGTGACCAGCTGTCCCTTGAACCCGGTCCCCTTCCAGGTGCGGCGGAAATGCTCCGACACGTCGAACGCGATAAGCGCGATGGTCTGCTCCGTCTGGAACAGCCGCGCCGTCCTGGCGTATTTCCGCTTGAGGTCCGCCTTCTGGTCCTCGGAGAGGCCGGCGCACACGCGCTCGAACCAGGCGTCGATGGCGGTCTCGTCGACGCGCTGCTCGACATGACGGCCTTCGTACAGGAGCGGCACGACCGCCTTGTCCTTGACCGCCTGGTCGATCGCGTAGACGTCGATGATGCCCCCGAACTTGGCGGCGGTGTTCTTCTCGGTCTTGAGAATCGGCGTGCCGGTGAAGCCCAGATAGCAGGCGTTGGGAAAGATCTTCCGCATCCGGGAATGCAGCCGGCCGTACTGCCCGCGATGGCTCTCGTCGACCAGCAGGAAGACGTCCTCCGACGGGTCGGAGAAGTCGCGGACGTTCAGGGCCGTGTCGAACTTGTTGATGAGGGTGGTGACCACCGCCCGTTTTTCCGTTGCCACGAGATCGAGCAGGTTCCGGCCCGTGGTGGCACGCTTGGGCTCAAGGCCGCATGCCTTGAAGGTGCCTTCGAGCTGTTCGTCCAGATCAATCCGGTCAGTCACCAGGACGATGCGAGGATCGGGGATCGACGGTTCGAGGCCGAGGGCGCGCGCCAGCATGACCATCGTCAGCGATTTGCCCGAGCCCTGGGTGTGCCAGATCACGCCGCCGCGCCGCCGTCCTTCCTCATCGCGTTCGCCGGTCACGCGGCGAAGGATCTTCCGCACGGCGAAAAACTGCTGGTATCGCGCGATCTTCTTCTCGCCGGCATCGGACAGCGTGAAACGGCGCGCCAGATCGAGCAGACGTTCCGGGCGGGCGAGCGCCCACAACACGCGGTCCTGTTCGGTGACGAGCCTATCACCCTGTCCGAAACGCGCGTCGTAGGAGGCACGGTCCTCGCGGAAGCCGTCGGCGAAGGTCTGGCGGTTCTGATCGGCATCGAGCGGCGCGTTGATCGCGGCCAGGACGTCGGCCTCGCGGTCCTCCAACTCGGCCCATTTCGACCAGAAGGATGCCGCAGTTCCGACGGTGCCGTAGCGAACATCGTTCTTACTGGTCGCAACGAGGAGCTGGACCGTCCGGAAGAGGCCCGGAATCTCCCCGTCCTGCTGGTTGCGGATGTGCTGCGAAACCGCCTGATCCACACCTGTCGATGGGCCCTTGCACTCGATCACGGCGAAGGGAATGCCGTTTACGAACAGCACAAGGTCCGGACGCCGCATATCTGTCGTGTGCTCGCGCTCGACATCGAACTCGGCGCAGACATGGAACACGTTTGCCGACGGATCTGCCCAGTCGACGAACTTGACCTGGAACGCCCGCGTGATCCCGTCCACCGTCTGCTCCACCGCCGTGCCCAGGAGCAGCAGGTCCGTCAGCTCCTCGTTGATGCGGAGCAGGCCGGACGGGCGCGGCCGCTTCAGCCGCTCGATCGCCTCGGCAAGCCCGTTCTCCGTAAACGGATAGGACTGGCCGCGGAGTTCCACCCGGTTGATGCGCGCAAGGCTCTCCTTCAGGATGCCGTCGAGGTAGACGTTGGCGCGCTTGCCGCCCCGCTCGCGCTCCGCCTCCTCGCGTGTGAGCAGCCGCCAGCGGGGCTCCATCTTCTGGAGCAGGTGCAGTGCCGGAAGCTGCGACAGGTGCTTTTCGGTATCCTGGATACGGGGGTTCGGTGCCTTGGTCATTGGCAGGCTCCCGATCGGCTCGGATTCGCCAGATGAACCCGATGGCCGGAAAAATGATGTTTCAGTTCAAAGGCTTGAGCCGGTCCGATGGAATGGGTCCTACAGGCCTCGCCCTTGGACCGGGTCACCCGTCCATCAACAAATCCTTGACATTCGGGCGCTAAGCTCGCACGTATATCCGTGAGTTCACTGCCTAGCGGCTTTGAACCAATCGAGGCTTCGGGCGCTGAGCCAGCATGGCAAATCAGCGCCCAATTTCTTTCAGCGCAGCGCATTCAGGCAGGCCTCCCTTGTCCAGAGGGGCGAGGTGCGGATCTTGCCGATGCTGTTGTCCGCCTGGAAACAGGTGATGAAGTTCGCCCTCAGCGCCCCGGCCCGATTCAGGCCCAGCGCCAGAACCACCACGAAATCCTCATAGAGAAGATCGACCCTCCGCGCCGCGTCGTAGCTCCGCGTCCTGGCAACCCATCCCTGGTAACGGACCGCAGCCGGATCGGTCAGCGTGGCGCCGATCCAGTTCATGCGCTCAGCCCGCACCCACGAGAAGGCGTCCTTGGCGCCGTCGCGGCTGGTGCTCTCGTAGAAAGCGTGGTCGAACTGGTTCTGCCGGAAGAAGACGCGAATGCCGTCGTGCGTCTCAATCACTCCACGGCAATAGGTGCCCACGAAATGCTGTCGATAGGCGGCCTCGTCGGGCAGCTGGAGAAGCGGCGGCAACGGCATCACCAGCCCCCGTCCAGCCGGATTCTAAAGACGTTGAACTTCTCCTCGGTTCGGCGCGTGGGTCCGATGCGGCCGTGGATATTAAGCCGCTCTTCCAGCTTCCTGACGACGGCCTCCTTGGCCGTGCCTTGTCCGAGCGTGTCATTCAGCCGACTGCTCGCCGCCCCCAGCAGCACATCGCAAAGCTGAAGGAGGACCACCTCCGGCGACGGCAGAGACTGGATGTCGGCGATCGTGGCGGAGAGGTTCGAGTAGTGCAGGCAGCGTTGCAGGTCATGCAGACGCTTCCGGTCCCGGTTGGTCTTCAGGTCGCAGAAAATGCGGTACTCGTTGAAGTCCAGGATCCAGTGGTGCAGGAGCTGGTAGTAGAACTTGTAGAAGCCCAGTTCGCCGTCGTTGCCGTGCAGGGCGAGATTGACCTGCTCGCGATCGACGGCGATGCAGCGGAAGCGCATGTCCATGCCGAAGGACATGAAGACGTCGACCAGACCCTCGTAGAAGGCCTGCTTCGACGGCGAGATCTTCGTCCACTTCATCTCGCCCCACACCGCATGGTCTGCCCGCAGCGCGGCGATTCTGGCCTTGGCCTCGTCGCGCATCTCAGCGGGCAGCCACAGACTGCCGATCATCAGGTATCGGGCGCGCGGGCGCTGGGAGGTAAAGAGATCCGGAAGAGCCTCGTCGCAGTAGACCTCGAACTTCATGACGCTGCCTCCGCCTGTGGCACCCGGAGGCGCCCTGTCAGCAGCTCGGTCGCGAGCGCGTCGCGCTGCCTGGCGAGCGCTGCCCGCTCGGCCTCGAGGGCGGTGATTTCCCGCTCCGCATCATCGAGCACTTCGACGATGGCGCGCTGTTCATCGAGCGGCGGCAGATGGAATTCGAATTCGGCCAGGCTCGCATAGTAGATGCGGACGCGGACGCTGCCGTTTCCGGCGATGGTCATGAAATCGGCCCATGCCTTCGTCCGACGCAGGTGGTTGAGGAAGCGCGGATGAAGCCGGTTTTCCTTGCAGGCGAACACGACATAGTCGGGACTGACGATGACGTCGCCCTCGTGCTCCGACATGGCGATGGAGCCGATGTTGATGCGCATCGGGTTGTAGGCGAAGCCGTTGGGCGGCAGGACGAGGTAGCGGCTGATATTCTCCGCGACGACATGCTCGCGCATGGGAACGATGCCTTCGGCCTTTGTCACGCCCATGACTAGGTCTCGGCCGTAGCGGTCGCCATTGCGACCGGTCAGCTGCGTGGTCACCTCGGAGAGCGTGGTCATGGGCCAAGAGGAGTTTCTGCTACCAAGCCTATGAGCGCCGTGAATGAGGCGCTCGCGGATCGACGACAGCAGCTTCTCTTTGCGGTCGATCTGTCGGGACAGCCGATCCAACGTTGAATCCCATGTGGATTGGATCGCCGCTATGCGACGCTGAACCTCTATCGGAGGAACCGGCAGTTCAAAATCGAGTATGTCCTGAAAAATTAGACTCGGTTGAACGCCGACTTTCGTGGCGGCTGCTACCTGGCGACGCCCCTCTATAGAGCGGAGGAAAAGTAGAACAAATGCAGGATCGGCCTTGTTTTGATCAATAGCGAGTCGTGCATTCGTCTGGCTAATGTTCGCTCCATCGAGGAAATCCGGAACGATGGCACAAGAGCCTACGTCTCCCTTGATCGTGATTACGATGTCACCCGGGCGCAAACGCGCACGTGCAAAGCGACGCTCGACGTGTGGAGCCACACGACGATATTCGTCGAGCGGACGCCATCCGCTAGCAAAGTCGCCGCCGCGGACCAGAGGAATACCCTCCGGATCGTGTTCACCGGGCTGGACGACGCCATAGGTTATTGGTCGCAGAGTATCGACAACCGAGGCGATGCGCTGAACTCGCCACCCCTTTTCGAGATGCGACGGGACAACTTCGCACTTAGACATTGAGCCCCAGCTCCTTCAGATGCTCCCGCATCTTTGCGCGCAGGCTCGTGAGCTCCTCCTCCAGGGTGTCGATTTCCTTCTGCACCTCCGCGATATCGACTTCCTCTGCCGGCTCGAACGTGTCGACGTAACGGGGAATGTTGAGGTTGAAGCCGTTCTCCTTCACCTCGTCGACCGGAACGGCGCGGGCATAGCGCTCCACGTCCTCCCGCGTGGCCAGCGCCGAGATGATGCGGTCGACATGGCTGTCTAGAAGCTGGTTCTGGTTCTTGCCTTGCTGGAAATCCCGGCTCGCGTCGATGAAGTAGATGTCGTGCCGGTCCGCCAGTGCGCCGCCCTTCTCGCGCCGCCGGTCGAACAACAGCACCGCGACGGGGATGGTGGTGGTCTGGAAAAGGTTCGCCGGCAGGCCGATGACGGCGTCGAGCAGGTTCTCCTCGATCACCGCCTTGCGGATGATGCCTTCCTTGCCGGCCCGGAACAGCACCCCGTGCGGGACGACCACCGCGACGCGACCCTCCTGCGTTTTCGCGGCCTCGATCATGTGGGTGATGAAGGCCCAGTCGCCCTTGGACTTCGGCGGCACGCCGCGCCAGAAGCGGCCGAATCGATCGTTCTCGGCATTCTCGGCGCCCCACTTGTCCAGGCTGAACGGCGGGTTGGCGACGACGACGTCGAACTTCGTGAGACTGGCGCCGTCGACGAGTTTCGGGTCGTTGAGCGTATCGCCCCATTCCAGCCGGGCGCCATCGATGCCGTGCAGGAACATGTTGAGGCGCGCCAGACCCCAGGTGCCGCGGTTCACCTCCTGCCCGAACAGGGCGAAGTCCCGCGAGCCGACCTCTTCCGCGGCCTTGATCAGCAGGGAGCCCGAGCCGCAGGCGGGGTCGCAGATGCGGTCGCCCGGCTGCGGGGCAGCGATCCTGGCCAGCACGCGGGCGACCTGACGCGGTGTGTAAAACTCGCCGGCCTTCTTGCCCGCCTCCGAGCCGAAGCGTTCGATCAGATAGATGTAGGCCTCGCCGATGACGTCCTCGGCGGTCTTGTGGTCCGCGCCGTCGCCGACCACGCGGGAGGGGCGTAGATCGAGCTTCGCAAAGTCCTCGATCAGCGACTTGAGGCGCCGATTGCGGTTCCTGGTGTCGCCGAGCTTCGTCTCGCTGTTGAACATGACGTCGGCGAAGGCGTCGCCGATCTTGGTCTTGTTCCGCTCGGCGATGGCGTCCAGCGCCTGGTCGATCAGCTCGCCAATGTTGTCGGCATTGCGCTGGCGAAAGAGGTCGTCGAAGCTCGCGCCCTTCGGGATGACGAAACGCTCCCGCGCCATCTTCCGCTCGACGCGAAGCTGATCGCCCTTATAGCGCTGGTCCGCTTCCTGGTAGTGCTCCTTCCAGACGTCGCTCACGTACTTGTAGAACAGGAAGACGAGGATGAAGTCCTTGTATTCCGAAGCGTCGATCACGCCGCGGAAGGTGTCGCATGCCGCCCAGGCGATCCGCTTGACGTCGTCGAGGGTGGTTCTGTCTGCCATGGTTTTCTCCTTGGGATGGGGCGGGCGCCTGCGCGCCCGCCCGTCCTCGATTGCTGTCAGCGTACGCCGCACACCGGGCTGAACTGCGCCCGGAGCTCCCGCTCGATCCGCATCCGCGCCGCCTCGTCGCAGTAGAGCGCCGCGACCGCGAGAGTACCGTGGTTGTTGTGCCTCCACTGATCCCGTCGGTCGTGGTTGGCCACACGGTCCTGGATCCAGCCGGCCTCGCCGATGTCGATCACCGTGTAGCGGTCCGCGTCGGTCCGCCGGCTGAGGATCGCATAGACGCCGGAATTGTTGCGAAGGTCGGCCGTGTTGCCGAAGGGGCCCTCGAAGCTGTAGTTGCCGATCGTGATGGACATGCGTAGATTGCCTTTCGTCTAAGACAGTTGGACAAAGGACCTCAGGGTGTTGGCGCACCTTTGAGGCCCGGGATGGAGCCGGGAGCGCTAGCGCGCTTCCGGCTTTTCTTCGCGATCTCCCGCAGAGCCAGGTCGAATAGCCGGCCCCGCGCTACGCGAAGGCGGTCCATCACCTCGATCTCGCGCCGTTCGAGCCGGGCGAGGTCGGCGAGCCTGATCTGGCTTGAGAGGTCGGGAAGCTCGATGTGCAGGGCTTCGAGGGCCTGCCTGGGGATCTGCGGAACGTGAGTTCCGACGGCGTCCTGGCGCAATATGCTCTGGGTCGACGCCGCCTCGAGGAACGCGACGAGGAAGTCGGGATCGACGTCCTTGGCGCGGCGTCGAAGGATGTAGAGGGGCGCCGCCGCCACCGTAGGGCCGGTGACGTCGTCCATCTTGCCGACCGAGTACCGATTGCCGCGCGGCTGCAGGATGACATCGCCCGGCTTCAGAAACCCCCTTGTCGAACTGGGCGGTGCGGCGATGCGGGCGGCGCCCGTAAGGTCGACCGTGCCGTCGCCGACGAGGTCGCGCGCCTGCACGACGACGCAGGCGCCGTTCTTTTCGCTCTCGATGCGAGAGCGGAACGGAACCCCGGGCAGGACCTCGACGACTTTGGAAAGCTGCATTTCGCCACCACGCCAACGCTTGTCTGCACAGAATATAAACGTCGGAGGGTGCTCCGTCAATCTTGTTGCAGAAATGGCGTTGCTGCAATGGCAAAACACGGCGCCAGCTTGGGCGGGCAGCCTCGCGCGGCGCCCTTAGTGCTATGTTTTGCTAGGGCTTTCTGAAGCCAGCGCCCTGCGTTGCTCCGACCAATCGGCCGAAAAGGGCTTGAGGAGCAGTTCTAGCTGCCAGGTTGGCGGCTGCCGCCCGTCGAGAATCCCTTCGACGATGTCCGGCGCCAACAGGGTCAGACGAAGCACTCGGCCCACGTAGGACAGATTGATTTTCTCGGCCCGGGCCAGTTCCGTCAGGTTGCCGTAGTCGCCCTGCTCCAGCAGACGCTTCCAGCGATGCGCCCGGGCGAGTGCCTTGACCAGCGTACTGTCGATCCGCGGCCGCGCCGGCGCAGAGGCGCCATCCGGAGAGACCATCAGCTTCCGGCCGCCGTGTTTGCGGATGCGGAACGGGACGCGCACGGAAAGGGTCTCGCGGCTCGTCATGCCGCCGCCCTCGCGTAGCCGCTGACCTCGGCCACCAGTCCGGGCATGCCGTCGGCACGAAGCCGGATGTCGAGCTCGTCTTCGCCGATCTCGACCCGTTCGACGAGGAGCTGTACGAGGCGGGCCTGCTCGGACGGGAACAATTCGTCCCACAGCTGGTCGAGCTGCTCCAGAGCGTCGCGGACGTCGGCCTCCGTCACCTCGGCGTCGTGGCCGCGTGCGGCGCGCCACGTGCCGACGATGATCTCCGGCTGGCGGAAGACAGCCCGGATCTGATCGATCACGGCGCTCTCGATCTCCGCGGCCGGGACGCGGCCGACCGGACAGGCGTCGCGCCCGCGCTTCAGCACCGCCTGACTGACATAGTACCGGTAGAGCTTGTCGCCCTTGCGGGTGTGTGTCGGCGAGAAGGCCGCGCCACCGGGGCCGAACAGCAGCCCTTTCAGGAGGGCGGGCGTCTGGGCGCGTGTCTGCGCGGCGCGCTTCCGGGGACTCTCGGCCAGGATCGCATGGACCTTGTCCCACAGCGCCCGGTCGATGATGGCGGCATGCTCGCCGGGGTAGCTCTTCCCCTTGTGCACCGCCTCGCCTATGTACACGCGGTTGTTCAGCAGCTTGTAGAGTGCGCCCTTGTCGATGGGCTTTCCGCGCTTGGTGACGACTCCCTCGGACCGAAGCTCCCGCGCCAATGCGGTAGCCGAGCCGCTGGTCACGAACCGCTCGAAGATCATGCGGATCGTCGCGGCCTCGGCGGCGTTCACGATCAGCTTCCGATCCTTCACGTCGTAGCCCCAGGGCGCCCAGCCACCCATCCACATACCCTTCTTTCGGCTGGCGGCGACCTTGTCGCGGATGCGCTCGGCGGTGACCTCGCGCTCGAACTGGGCGAAGCTGAGCAGGATGTTGAGGGTGAGCCGTCCCATCGACGTCGTCGTGTTGAACGACTGCGTCACCGAGACGAACGTCACGCCGTGCCGGTCGAACACCTCGACCAGCTTGGCGAAATCGGCGAGCGAGCGGCTCAGGCGGTCGATCTTGTAGACCACGACCACGTCGACGAGCCCGTCCTCGATGTCGGCGAGGAGGCGCTTCAGGCCCGGTCGCTCCAGCGTTCCCCCGGAATAGCCGCCGTCGTCGTAGCGGTCGCGGACCAGCGCCCAGCCCTCGGACTTCTGGCTGGCGACATAGGCCTCGCAGGACTCGCGCTGGGCGTCGAGGCTGTTGAACTCCTGCTCCAGCCCTTCCTCGGAGGATTTCCGGGTATAGACGGCGGCGCGGAGCTTGCGGAGGATCGGCTTCGTCATGCGCCGCCCCGCCGGTTCTTCAGCCCGAAGAACACCCAGCCGTTCCAGCGGGTGCCGGTGATGGCGCGGGCGATCGCGGAGAGCGATTGGTAGGGACGCCCCTGCCATTCGAAACCGTCGCCGGTGACGGTGACGACATGCTCGACGCCCTGCCACTCCCGGATCAGCTTCGTACCGGTGATCGGCTTGCGATCTTGCCGGATGCGGCGGGTGGTGATGTTGCCGCCGTCCAGCTGCTCGCCGAGCACCTCCAGCCGCTTCACCGTCTCGGGCTTCAGTCCGCCATAGGCGAGTTCCTGGATGCGATAGGCGAGCCGGCTTTCGAGGAAGCGGCGGTTGTAGGGCGGCGGGTCAGTCTCGAACAGCTCCCGCCATTGCGCTTTCAGTTCCGGCGTCTTCATGGTCTTCAGGGCGGCCAGGCGCGCGGGAATCGGATCGGTCGTCATGCGGTCTCCTCGGTCAAGTCCGGGGTCGCATGACGGCATCGGTCGGCCGACATGTGTAGGCAAATTTCTCCAGTATCGTCAGATAGTTGACGCTCACGCGCCCGGAGCCGGATCAGTCCCAGCGCAAGGATCTCACATGCTTCGGCGATGCGCTCCCGGCTGGTCATCCGGTCCGGATGCAGGGCGTTCGATCGGTTCACGCCGCGCTCCGAGCCGCGTCCCGCAGAACGGCCGCGCGGATGGCGCTCCGATTCCAGCGGAAGTTCAGATGGCAGTTGGCGGCGTACTTCGACAGACCGAAGTCGAGGCCGTCGGCCGGTTGGCCGGCACGATGCAGCAGCTCGATCTGTCGCATGGTGGCCGGGTCGTTGAGCCAGCGCCTGCTCTTGGCCGAGGCGCTGGTGGTTTCGGTCTCCCGCAGGAAGTCGTCGGCCGCGGCGAGCGCCTGGACGCGGGTGCCGATGGCGAGGGTGCGGAGCGCTCTCCCCTTCGGGTGGCCGAGAGCGTGCCAGAGCGTGCCGTCGTGGAAGACGCCCGCCCACCCCTGAAACCCGCTCGCCATCAGGGCCTGGCCGTCGCCGTGCAGGTCGCACCATGAGAACGGGGATCGATCGAGCAGATCGATCTCGGTCATCTCGAAGGACGCGAGCAGCCGTTTTTCGCCGGTCTCGCGGGTGAAGACGTGGCCGCAGAAGTCGCAGAGGGACGCGCCGAGCGGCAGCTCCGCCTCGCAGGAGGGGCAGGTCTTCCAGGGTTGCTCGCCGGCGGACGGCTCGTCGTCTTCGAGCCCGATGTCCTGTTCGAGCGTACCGTGGCGCAGCGCGGCACCGGCGAAGTCCAGCACGATGCAGTCGGTCTTGACGATAGCGGGAAAGCGTTCGGGATCGACCCGGCGCAGCCCGCGCCCGACGGCCTGAACGAATGTGCCCTTGTGGAGCATCGGGCGCAGGATGCCGATGCAGCCGACGGGCTGACTGTCGAAGCCCTCGGTCAACACCATGCAGTTGGTGAGTACCTGCACCTCGCCGCGGTCGAACCGCGCGATCAGATCCGCACGCGCCCGGGGCGCCATGTCGCCGGTGATCGTCTCGGCCGAGATGCCGTCGGCTCGGAACGCCTCGGCCACGGCCTCGGCATGGGCGACCGTCGAACAGAAGAAAATGCTGCGCCGGTCCGCCGCCTTGTCCTTCCAGTGCTCGACCACCGTCTCGTTGAGGACGGAACGGTTCAGCACCTTGTCCGCCTGGCGCATGTCGAAGTCGCCGGCGGTGCTGTCGATGCCGGCGAGCTCGTCCTTCACGCCGAGATCAATGGTGAAGGTCCGCGGCGGGACCAGCAGCCCGCGCGCGATGAGCGTGCCGATCCGCAAGTGGTAGCCCACATTGCTGAAGGTTTTGCGCAGGCTCCGGCCGTCGCCCCGGCCGGGCGTGGCGGACAGCCCCAGCAGCCTGAGCCCCGGATTCAGGTCGCGGGCATGCGCGATGATCGACTGGTAGCTCTGGGCCGCCGCCCGATGGCACTCATCGATGACGAGATGGGTGAATTCCGGCATGGACTGCCGCCGGTTCGTCCGCGCCAGCGTCTGGACGCTGCCGAAGACGACCTGGCCGTCCCAGCAATCCTGTTCGGCCTTTACGACGGAGGTCGCGAGGCCGGAGACCTTGCCGATGGCGGTGCGGTTCTGGTCGATGAGCTCGTCCGTGTGCTGCAGGACGAGGGTGCGGAACTCACGGCGTCGCTCGGCCTGCTCGCCCACGAAGAAGCCCGCGATCGCCGTCTTGCCGGCGCCGGTCGGCAGCACGAGCAACGTGTTGCCGTGTTCGGCTGTCCGGTCGTGGGCCGCGTCCACGGCCGCCCTCTGATAATCGCGCGGGATCATGGCGACTGCTCTCAGCGCGCCCAGAAGGGTGCGCCGCTCTGAGCCGGCGCCGGGGCGCCGCCATAAGGATCGTCGACCATGCGGGAGGTTGGCGCGGCCTGCGGCGTGCCGACGGCGGGCGGCGCGGTGGGCGCGCCACCCATGATCGAGATATACTCCGCGTGATCGGGGCCGATCGCGGCCTTTACGACGTTGCGGCCGCTGTCGTCGGGGTTGTCGCGGTCCTTCTCGATTCCGATCTTGGCCACGAAATCGAGGCTGTTCAGGTCGCCGAGGCTGCGGATCTTCCGCGCCGCGCAGGCGCCTTCCGACTGGTCGCCTGCCTTGATGCCGCGCGCCGATTCGAGGATCCCGCGGATCAAGGCCCTGCCCCGGTTGGCGTAGGTGTCGTCACCGCGCTCGTTGACGCTCTTCCCCTTGAAGCCGATGCGCGTGTAGATGCGCCGCCGGACATAGGGGCCGTCGAGCACCACTGCCTCGGTGTTCAGATAGAGCGCTGTGCTCGTGCGGCTCTGGGTGAGCCAGCCCTCAGGCCCGGCGCCGCCGGGACGGATCGTCAGGGACACCTTGGCGAGCGTGTTCGCCGGGATGAGATCGAACGCGGCGTCCTGGCTGTCGGCGCCGTTGAAATCCATGTTGTCCGACATGGGGTCAAGCTCCTTTCGTCATGGAATGGGATTGGTCGGCTGCCGCCTCGGGCAGCCGGAAATCGAGGGCGTCCGCCGACGTGGCGCCGTGCCCCGCGCGGATCTTCGCCATCAGGCGGCCGAGATGGGCCTGCTCGATCATGGCCAGCCGGCCGCTGCGATCCTTGGCGGGAAAGCCGAAGTCGTTGATCGTGGTGCACACGAAGGCGCGGAACGGGTCGCCGTCGGCGGGACGGATCTCGGCGAGCGTGATCACCTCGTCGACGATGCCCGGCAGCTCGAGCCCGGTCTTCGCCCCCTCGATCTGCATGGCGAAGTAGGGCTTGCCGAAATCGTCGATCTTCCGATCGAGCAGACCGACCAGCCAGATGTTCTTGTGCGGCGTGTGCTGGAGGTGGGTTAGCCAGCCGATCATCTCCTGGCCGAGCAGCCCGTAGGCGCCGCGCAGGTCGAGTTTGCCGCTGCGATCGGACTGCGCCTGAGACTGCCCCTTGCACCACTGCATGCAGATGCGGGACGCGACCGAGATGCTGTCGACGAAGACGGTCTCATACTTGTCCAGCACGGTCGGGGCGCCGAAGGCAGCGCAGACGCGCTCGTAGTCGCGGTGGCTGTAGGACTGGTCGTCGCGCATGGCGGGGTTGGGGCCGCCGATCCAGCAGGCGAGGTCGCGGGCGCGTTCCCAGTCACGGATGCGGATCTCGTCGCCGGGCCAGCCCTGGACGGCAAGCTCGCCGGCCTCGAGATTGAGGAACAGGGTGCGCTCGGGATCGAGCGTCCAGAGCTGGCTGGTCTTGCCGATGCCGGAGATGCCGGTGAGCACCCCCTTGATGCCGCGAACCTCCTTCAAGCGCTCGTCGGCGGTGATGATCCTGAGCGGAGCAGGCGTATAGGGCGCGTTCATTTGCGCGCCTCCATCTCGCGGGCCGCGGCCGACACCGCTGCGTCCACGCCGGCGGCGCCCTGATTGCGCGCCATCGACACCACTTCCTCCAGCGCGCAGATGGTCCGCGTGAGGTCGGAACGCTCGCGGTTCAACGGCAGCAGCGCGAAAGCGATGTCGTCGATGGTGGCCTGCTCGATCGGCACCGTGCGCGCCGGCGTATCGCCGCGGGCCGGTACCGAGATCGTGTCGGGGATGGCGCCCAGCCAGGTCGACTCGCGCAGGCGTTTCAGAGGGGTCTTGAACATCGGGATGCTCCTTTCCGTCCTGCCCAGGGGTCGTCGCGATGAAGCTGCTGCCGGGCCCGACGCCGCCCTGGAGCTTGCGGTCGGGGTGTTTCCCGAAGGGTTTTGCATTCCCCCGAAGGCCCGGCATGAATTCGCTTGATTGCTTGCCGTCACTTACCGGCGGGCGGCCGCCACTGTCGGGACCGGCTCGAAATATTCGGCGAGACCGAGGTCCATGGCGGTCCGGCGGATGGCCGCGAGGTGCTGGTAGATGGTGCTTCGGTGGAGCCCCAGCTCCCGCGCCGCTTCGGCGACCGAGAGATGGGAGACGGCGATCGCGATCTGCCGCGCTGTCGGGCAGAGCCGTGCCAGGAGCTTTTCGATGTCGCCCCGCAGGCCCGGCCCGTGCATCTGTGCGAGGTCCTCGCACGCATGAAGCGCCGCGCTCTCCGGCAGCACATCGGCGAGGGTGAGATCGCCGTCTACGTCGTCGCCGGCGCCGATCGGCATTTCCAGCGACTGCATCGTGCGCTCGGCACGGCTCGCCTGCGTCGCGCTGGCGAGGCTGGCGATGCGGTTGGCGACGATGCGGTCGGCGAAGGTCTCGAAAGACGCCTTGGCGGGGTCGTAGTTCGGCGCCCGGCGGATGAGGTCGAGCCTGAGTTCCTGCTCAATGTCCTCGACGTCCATGCCCGGCACGACGTTCGATCGTGCCAGCCGTGCGGAACGGATGCTGATGTTGCGGGAGATACGGGAATTGGGGCTGGTAAGCTCCTGAAGCTGCTCCATGGTTTTCGCCTTCGTCCAGGTGGACGGGCACGCGGCCCGAGTACCCGGCACCGGCGAAAATTCGTCGGCGAGGCGGTTGGAGCGCCGTCAGCGCAAAGAAAAACCGCCGAACCTGGCGGAGTTCAGCGGTTTGGCGGTCGAAATTTTTTCGAAGTTTTTTTAGCCCTACCCAGCGAAATTTCGTTGGGACTGCCCCTGCTTGCCTTGTTGGAGGTCGTCCGCGTTGATCACGAAGCGGGTGACATAGTCGCCGCCTTCGGTCGGGATCGGCTCGTCCGGGATCCCGAAGGACTGTCGCAGCGCCTTCGACAGCGCCTGCTTCTGCTTCTGGTGCTTGCTCGTGTCCTCGCCGTTCGCGGGATGCACGGGCAGACGGCCGGATTGGGATGCCAGGAGCTTCAGATAGAGCCACCGCTTCGTGGCTTTGCCGCTCTTGCCGTTCTTCATGCCCAGCGCATCGGGTTCGAACCTGCGTGTCTCGCCGCGGAAGCTCACATTGATGACCTCGTCGGCGATGAATCGGATGCCGATTTCCTCCCATCGCGCATCGGGCGGCAACTGCCACGCGAGGTTGGACGGACTCGTGCTGGAGGATGCCTCGACTCGGACACGGAGATCGGAAAACAGGGTTTCGGGCGGGTGCGCCGGTTCCAGGCTTCCTTGATCGTTCACCACGAGAAGATCGCTCAACGCGAACAACGTGACGTCGGCCCGTTGCAGGTTCCCGACGACGCTTGCCGGCAGCGAGGCGTTGGTGGGCGTCAGGACGAGCTTGGGGCCCGGGAGCCCGATGATGTCGTCGAAGGGGGTCGCATCGTCCGTCGGCGCAGGACCCGGAACGGTCAAGAAGACGGGAAACCCGCGACCGGCGAAGACGTCGTGGGAGCCGATCCCGAACACCTTCTGGCGTTCGAACTTGGCGGGGATGCTGAGAGCGAGAGCGGTCGCGACCGCCTTGGCCAATCCCGTCCGATCGAGACCGAGGATGGCGATGTCGTCCCGGCTGAGGTCGAGATCCGCGCATGCTTTCGGGCTGTCGCCGCAGATCGCCCGTATGGAGCCGTCATCATGCCGGACGACCTTGCGTGGACATCCCTCGCCGCCGGGAGACGGGCAAGCGATGCTGGTGGCCAGGGTTCCGGTCGACGTCAGGAACCGAGAGACGAGGTCGAATTCGCTGCCGAGGATAGCCTGCCATTCGCGCCGGTCCGTCGCGGCGTCCGCGAGATCGTCAAGCGCTTGCCAGAACTTTGGTATCTGCATCATCTGCCGCAGCGGCCGGGATAGACCAGAAGCCGCGCGCCTTCAGCCAGCTTTCGATAACCTCCGCGTCCGACTCCCTTTCGTACCTCGCGATGTTCGCCGGGCGGATCGTCACTGAACGCTCGCGCTTGGTCCCGTCGAAGGCGAACTTGAACGTGGCGTGGGTGAACGAACCGCCGCTCAACCGCTTCTCCCAGTTGTCGCCGTAGGACTTGAAAAGATCCTCGGACTTTCGGATTTCCAACTCCGCGATCTTGCCAGGCCAGCGCCGGCCGAACTCGACGAGACGGACGCCCGCCAATCCCTCGATATCCTCGTGCGCCAGTGCGTCGGGCCCATGTTCCCGCAGCGGATCGAGCGTGTAGCGCTCCGAGCGATCGAAATAATCCTCGTTGCCGAACAGCATCAGGCCGAACGTCTTCAGATAGAGTGCCCGCTCGCCCTTGGTTTCGGCATTGACGGCGATCTCGTCGGAAGCGCTGTCGTAAATCAGGACGTCGTGCTTTTGCGGGCGATAGAACGCGATCCCGCTCTCGCCGTCTTCCTGGTGCTTGCCTTCCCGGCGCATTGGCATGCCGTGGCGGACAAGAAGCCAGATCTTCTCGCCTCGCGGAAAGGCGAAGATGCGACAGCCTCGCCCCCGGCGCTTCGCCTCGAACCAGTTGTCCATTTGATCCTGCATCGCCTTGGCATCGGCCTCGGAGACGGACGAGATGACGGCTGCCGGCTTCTTGGGCGCCGAGCCTGCGAAATACATGAAATTGGAGCGCTTCAACGCGACCGTCTCGGCGTGCTGGCGCTGTAGCAGCATTGGTTGGGCGAGCCAGATCTGGACAGCGACATCGGCAGCCGATGCTTCGTAATCCTTTTCGATGTCGATTCCCGCGGCTTCGGCGCGGTCGAGCAGCTCCTCCATCGCCTCATGCGTGGCGGTCTCATGGACGTAGTAGAGCGCGTTGACCATGTCCTCGGGCACCGAGGCGTCCGGGTTCATCAGGATGTGAGCGATATCGCCGAGCGGCATGTCATCGGTCGAAGCGGACGCAATATCGAGACCGCGGGCTTCAAAGTAATCCTGCCACTGCCCAAGGAATGTTTTTAGTCGTGCGGGCGAAATGTGTTTCAGGCGATCGGGACTTGTAAAAATTCTCGGATTGAAAGCAGGCATCGGCTTCGATTCTCCAGCAATTACCGTCGAGTTGCAAAATTAGGCAGGCACTTCTCCCGCTACAAGAATCAAGTCTACGGGATGGTTGTCCCACCTTCCGACAGACAGCCCAGCGTCTCGGTATGTGAGGGGGTCAGCTGGAGCTTGCCCCCAATGATACAAAGATTCGCGCGAATCCGCCGCACACCATTGCCTACTGACCGCCCGGATCGCGTGCTCCGGAGGCGATCGACATGATCGCTCCTGACGAGCGCGAGAAGACCGCCCTTCGCCATGCCCTGAAGTTCATGGCGGAGCTGATGGGCGAGATTGGCTGGGAGAAGCGGCTCAATGAGCTGACAGCCGAGGATGCGGCGGCGCTCGCCGAATCGGCGGTCGACGGCTTCCAGGAGGCGATGCGCGCGAGCGCCGACCGGCCCGACCAGGACGTCCCGTTCTGATGGAGGCGTTGCTCGACTTCAATCACCGGGAAAAGCCGCCTTCCTTCGCCGATGGCGTCAATGCGCTGATCGACCGGGCGCTGGTGGCGGAGCAGGCGTCTCGCCCCGAACGGGACTACCTCGGAGGCAGCCGGCTCGGGGATGCGTGCCAGCGGCGGCTCCAATACGAATACGTCAAAGCGCCGAAGGACGAGGACGCCGATTTCAACGGTCAGTCGCTCCGCATCTTCGCGCTCGGACACGTGCTTGAGGATCTGGCGATCGACTGGCTGCGCCGGGCCGGCTTCGACCTGCGTACGCGCGACCGGCATGGAGAGCAGTTCGGCTTCTCGGCGGCGGGCGGACGCATCCGCGGGCATGCCGACGGTGTCGTCGTCGCTGCCCCTAACGACATGGCGGTTCCCGCGCTCTGGGAGTGCAAGTCCGCCAACGCAAAGAACTGGCGCGAGATCGCGAAGCGGGGCGTGGTCAAGGCGAAGCCGGTCTATGCCGCCCAGATCGCGCTCTACCAGGCCTATCTCGGGCTTACCGAGGCGCCTGCGCTCTTCACCGCGATCAACAAGGATACATGCGAGATCTGGCATGAGCCGGTGCCGTTCGATGCGGGGCGTGCACAGGCGGCGAGCGACAAGGCGGTTCGCATCCTCCGTGCTTGCGATGCCGGCGAATTGCTACCCCGCCACACGGAAGACCCCGACCACTTCGAGTGCCGGTTCTGTGCCTGGAAGAACCGGTGCTGGCCGTGATGGAACCGCAATCGACACCGGCAGAGCCGGGAGAAGTCGGTCCCGACCTCGACATGATCGCGACCTACACCGAGGTCGTCTTCGGCTATTGCGAACATTGGGCGCCGGTCCGCGCCCTTGCCGAGAAGGGCAGCCCCGACGCGCCCCCGCATACGCCGTTCCTGGAGGCCGAAGCCGACCTTGCGATCAAGATCGGGCAGCAAGCGAATTGGGCTGCCGCGGCGGGAATGGCGCTTTTCGTCGTGCCCGGCACCGTCCTCGCCCCGGGCGACGCGCGGGCCGAGCATGTCGTCCAGACGCAGGTCGTTCTCGTCGACCTCGATCACGGCGACATCGCGGCGAAGCGCGCGCATCTGGAACGCCACCTCGGGCCGCCTACCCTCGTGGTGGCGTCGGGCGGCATCACGCCCGAAGGCGCGCGAAAGCTTCACCTGTACTGGCGCCTGACGGAGCCGGCGGAGAGCGAGGACATCGCCGGGGTCTGCCGCGCGCGACAGATGATCGCCGCCAAGGTCGGCGGCGATCGATCCTTCAAATCCGCGCACCAGCCGATTCGCGTCGCCGGCTCCGTCTATGCGAAATCCGGCCAAAGGCGGCTCGTCGAAATCCTCCACCACAAGCCGGTCGAGTACGAGTTGTCGGACTTGGTGGAGGCCATCATCGCCATGCCGCCGATGGACGGCGCCGATGATCCCGATCTCGACTTCAACGGCGCTGATGCCGCGACCGGCGCCGTGCCCGAGCTGTTCGCCCGCCCGATCCGGGAGGGCGGCGTCGACGGCACGACGCGGTTCGACGCGCTCTCCCGCGTGATCGGCTACTGGATCCGGCGATGTCGGGAGGGTCATGTCTCCCCAGCCGGGGCCTGGGAGGAAATCAAGTCCTACAATCTCGCGCGCATCGATCCGCCCTGGCCGGAGGAACGACTCCGCAAGGAGGCGGAACGTCTATGGAAGCGCGATCTCAGCCGCAATGGCGAGATCGAGGAGGCCGACGATCCTGGCGCCGCGGACGGCGGAGACGAGGGTGGGGATGGCCCCATGCCCGTGCGCTTCACCGAGGATGCGCTGGCCACGATATTCGCCGACCGTCACTCCGATCGTTGGCGCTATGTCGCGGGCTGGGGTCAGTGGCTCACCTGGACGGGATCCGTGTGGCGACGGGAAGAGACGCTCCAGGCCTTCGATCTGGCGCGACAGATCTGTCGCGAGGCGGCCGTGCAGGCCCCGTCCGGGCGCATCCGGACCAAGCTGTCGACGGCGGCGACTGTCGCAGCCGTGGAGCGGCTGTCCCGGAGCGATCGTCTGCATGCGAGCACCACAGAGATCTGGGATCGCGATCCCTGGCTCCTGAACACGGCCGATGGCGTGATCGATCTGCGCACCGGCGCCCTTGCACCCCACGATGCCGGCCTGTTCATGACCAGGATCGCCGCCGCCGCGTCGCACGGCGACTGCCCGACCTGGCAGGCGTTCCTCCACACGGTCACCGGCGGGGACGCCGAGCTCCAGGCCTACCTGCGGCGGGTCGCCGGATACTGCCTGACCGGCGTCACCACCGAGCACGCGCTGTTCTTTCTCTACGGAACGGGGGCGAACGGCAAGTCGGTCTTCGCCAACACGCTGACGGCGATCATGGGCGACTACGCGACCGTCGCGGCGATGGACATGTTCATGGCGACCCACGGCGATCGCCACCCGACCGACATGGCCGGGCTTCGGGGCGCGCGGATCGTCACCTCCATCGAAACCGAGCAAGGGAGCCGCTGGGCCGAGAGCAAGCTCAAGGCCCTGACGGGCGGCGACAAGATCACCGCCCGCTTCATGCGGCAGGATTTCTTTGAGTTCATCCCGCAGTTCAAGTTCCTTGTCGTCGGCAATCACAAGCCGTCGATCCGGAACGTGGACGAGGCCATGCGCCGGCGTCTGCACATGGTGCCGTTCACGGTGACGATCCCGCCCTCGAAACGGGATCGCCGCCTCCCCGACCGGTTGTTGGCGGAACGCGACGGCATCCTCGCCTGGGCCCTGCAGGGCTGCCTCGAATGGCAGCAGACCGGGTTGAAGCCCCCGGACGCCGTCATGGCGGCGACAGAGGATTACTTCGAGGCCGAGGACGCGCTCGGACGCTGGATCGACGAGTGCTGCCAGACGGGCGCAGCGCACTGGAGCGGCTCGAGTACGCTCTTCGCCAGCTGGAAAGCATGGGCGGAGGCGAATGGCGAGTATGCCGGCTCGATGAAACGCTTCTCGGAGAACCTGAGCGTGCGTGGGTTCGAAAAACAGAACACCAGCAGGGCCCGGGGACTCCGCGGCCTGGCCCTGCGCGAGAGCAACGACGAGCTGTTCGAGGGGTGAGGCAGATGCCCAGAAAACCAACGGCCGTGACGGGTGTGACGGGTTGTCCCCATATAAGCGTTACGCGTGCGCGTACGCGCGCCCGTGACCGGGTTACGGAGCAACCCGTCACATCCGTCACACCCGTCAGCGTCGGCGTGGTCCTCGACGGCGACGGTCTCCCCGATGCCGTCCTTGCGCTCGACCTTGGTACGTCCACGGGATGGGCGATCCGCGGCGCCGACGGGTTGGTGGCCAGCGGCACGGTCAGCTTCCGGCCCGGCCGCTATGACGGCGGCGGCATGCGTTACCTGCGCTTCGGCAACTGGCTGACCGAACTCGACCGGCTGAGCGGACCGCTGTCCGGGATCTGGTTCGAGGAGGTCCGCCGCCATCTCGGGACCGACGCTGCGCATGTCTACGGCGGGCTGATGGCGACGCTCACGAGCTGGGCGGAGCTGCGTGGCGTGCCCTACGAGGGCGTCCCGGTCGGCACCATCAAGCGACACGTCACGGGGCTGGGCAACGCGCCGAAGGCCTCAGTTGTCGCGGCCATCCGCGATCGAGGTTTCGCGCCCGAGAACGACGACGAGGCCGACGCGTTGGCGCTCCTGCTGTGGGCGATCGAGACGAAGGGCGGCTTGCGATGAACGCGCAGGCCAACCGGGCGATCGTCAGGTGGACGCCCAGCCTGGTCGAGGCGCGGCTGTCCGAGGCTGCCTTCGTCCTGAAGCGCCTGCCCGAGCCCCGGCTCTTCGGGTACTTCAGCACATGGCCGGAGATCCGGCACACCTTCGCCGACCAGGTCGGCCAGGAGCCGCGTCGTCTGCGGGTGCTCCCGTCTCCCCAGGCGATCAGTCGGATGGAGGAGACGCTGAGCTGGACGGTCTGCCTCGAACCCGTCGACGGCAAGATCGTCTGGATGCGCGCCTTCGGTTCGCGCTGGCGTGAGATCTGCCGGACGGTCGGGCTGCAACGGGCCTCGGCTCATCATCACTGGATCTACGGCATCTGTCGGATCTCGCATCACCTCAACCAGCAGAGGCTCAATCCGCGCCTGTCGATGCAGCAGGTCATCGACCTCGCACGGGCCGACGATCCGGCCTTCTGAGGGAGCGTCGCCGGTCTGATATTTTCTGCCAGACACTTTTGGCTTCCTGCCGGTATGTGAGCGGTAGGTTCGGGAAGTGCGCCGACAGGCCGCCCCCTTCTACCGCCGAGTTCACGGGTCCTTCCTGGCGAATTCGTATGCTGGCGGGCGAAGCGCGGCATTTCGCCAGCGACAGGGCCGGATTTTTGGGAAGCCACCCGGAGTCCACTCGGGCTGCCGCTTCCCGATACCTTCGATAAATCAAAAGCTTCGCGCCACGGCCAGGTGGATGCCGGTGGACCCCGACGGAGTCCAGCGCCGGATCCAGTGATGGACTCCGGTCCCGGCGTCCGGCTCCGCTCGAACAGGATCGTTCATGATGCTCAGCTTCGCGCCCGACGCGATCGAGACCTGGCCGCTCGATCGGCTGAAGCCCTATGCGCAGAACGCCAAGACACACGGGGACGATCAGGTCGCGAAGATCGCCGCCAGCATTGCGGAGTTCGGCTGGACGGTGCCGGTGCTTGTCGCCGAGGACGGCGAGGTGATCGCCGGCCATGGGCGCATCCTGGCGGCGACCCAGCTCGGTCTGACCGAAGCGCCGGTGATCGTGCTCGGTCATCTGACTGAGGCTCAGCGGCGCGCATACCGCATCGCCGACAACAAGCTGACCGAGATGGGCGGCTGGGACGAGGCGCTGCTCTCGGCCGAGCTGCGGGACCTGCTGGCCGAGGACTTCGATCTCTCGCTGATCGGCATCGCAGACGGCGAACTGGATCGACTGCTCGCGGAAACGGGAGCCGATGACGGCTCTGCCGGTGGTGGCCAGCCGCCGGTCGTCGTGCCGGAGCCGCCGCGCAATCCGGCGTCGAGGCCGGGCGATCTCTGGCGGCTCGGCGACCACCGGCTGCTTTGCGGGGATTCCACCAATGCGGAGGACGTACGCCGCCTGATGAACGGCGAGCGCGCGGTGCTGTTCGCGACCGATCCGCCGTACCTCGTCGACTATGACGGCTCGAACCATCCGACGCGGAACAAGGACTGGTCGGCTTCCTACGGCACGACCTGGGACGACAGTAGCCAGGGCGCCGAGCTCTACGACGGGTTCATCTCTGCCGCCGTCGCCGAGGCGATCACCGAGGACGCTGCCTGGTACTGCTGGCACGCCTCGCGCCGCCAGGCCATGCTGGAGGCCTGCTGGGAGAAGGCCGGCGCTTTCGTCCATCAGCAGATCATCTGGGTGAAGGACCGCGGCGTGCTGACCCGGTCCCATTACCTCTGGAAGCACGAGCCCTGCTTCATGGGCTGGATCAAGGGCAAACGCCCGCCGAAGGTCGCGGACGAGACGCTGCCGTCGACCTGGGAGATGCCGAGCTTCGCCAAGGACGAACGGCCGGACCATCCCACGCCGAAACCGCTCGACGCGTTCGGGATCCCGATGCGCCAGCATGTCGAGCGCGGAGGGCTTTGCTACGAGCCGTTCTCGGGCTCCGGCTCGCAGATCATGGCGGGCGAAGCCAACGGTCGTCGCGTCTTCGCGATGGAGATCAGCCCGGCCTATGTCGATGTCGCCGTGGAGCGTTGGCAGACCGAGACCGGCCGCGATGCCATCCTCGATGGCGACGGTCGGACTTTCGCCGAGGTCCGGGAGGAGAGGCTGGGTGAATCCGATGCGGCAGACGCCGCATGAAGCAATCGCGTGCCATGTCCCTCGTCGAGGCTGTCGCGAACGTCGCCGTGGGCTTCGGCGTTGCCGTCGTCACGCAGATCCTGATCTTCCCGGTCTTCGGGCTGCAGACGACGCTGGTACAGAATCTGAACATGGGTGCGGTGTTCACCGTCGTGAGCATCGCCCGGTCGTTTGCTCTACGGCGGCTGTTCGAGGCGCTCCGGCTGCGCGGCGCCCGATGAGAAACCGCCGCCCCGAAGGACGGCGGTCTCCGCGATGGAAGATGCTGCCGCGTCAGGCGGGCGGCAGCTTGTAGACCCGCCCGCGCCCCTCGACCTTCTCGGAGGTGACGTCGAGGCCGAGCTTCTTCTTCAGTGCTCCGGCGATGGCGCCCCGCACCGTGTGCGGCTGCCATCCGGTGGCTTCGACGATCTCGGCGATGGTCGCACCGTTCTCGGCGCGGAGCATCTCGATCAGCAGCGCCTGCTTGGTGCCCTCGCGCGCTGTCCGCGCCTTGGGTGCGGACTTCGTGGCGGCGGGGGCGTCAGATGCGGCGTCGTCGGCCGGCGTCTGGGTGGCGCCCGTGGGCGCGCTGTCGGCGCCTTCCGGCTCGACCCCGATGGCGGCAAGGCCTGCGTCGGTGATCTGCAGGAGAACCGCGCGACCGTCCTCGTCGTTCCGCCAGATGCGGTTGAGCGCCGGGTCCGCTTTGGTCTGCTTTTTGGTAACGCGCTCGCCAATCAGCCCGCGAGAGAGAAGTGCGCCGACCACTTTGTTGGCGGCGTTCCCGCGCAGCGATCCGGGAAGCGGTAAGACATTGCGATCGTCACGCTGCGCGGCAGCGCTCAAGATCACGAGTTGGGTGTCGGAAAGTTTTGGCATTTGTCGTTTCCGTCGTATCCGGGCGCGCGGGATGCGGGCCCTTCTACGAGATCGAGCCCGCCATGCGGCGGGCGGGACCCAGAGACGCGGCGTCTCAAGCGTCGGATTCGGCGAGGATCTCGCAGTGGGTGACGAACCCGGTGAGATACGGCAGCCCGCGGGGGATCCCCATCTCGCGTTCGGTGCGCCAGTCGATGCGCCAGCCCATCCAGCGGGCGACGGCGGCATCGATGGCGCCCTTCAGCGTGTCGCCCCGCGCGAGCGCGTTGGCGACGTCGTCGGCGAAGTGGCGGCCGTGGCTGCTGTCGAGGAAGTCGCGCACCCCTTCGGGGGAGACGCCCGTGGCGGCGGCGATGGCTTGCGAGGCGAGCGTCCAGGCCTTGGGTGCGTCGGCGGCCAGATCGTCGTCGATCCGGTCGATGGTGCCGTAAAAGCCCCATTCGGTGTTGCGGGTGGGAAGGATCGTGGTGGCCATCGTCTGGCTCCTGGCTTGATCGTGCTGGCCCCATACAGGCTCCGATGCGCGCCGCTATCAAGCGGATAAGTGCATCATTTCATTGCTGTTTTAGAGGTCGCATGCAGGGCATGAGCGAGCGCCGTTATGCCGCCCATGTCGGGCTGTCGCGCGGCGCGATCCAGAAGGCGAAGGCCGCCGGCCGGCTGGTCCTGCATGCCGACGGCTCGATCGATGCCGCGGCGAGCGACGCGAAGCGGGCCGAGACGACCGATCCCTCGAAGAGTCGCCCAAAGGGGACGTCCGCGGGATCCGGAATGAAGCCGGTGCCGGAGGCGGCGGTCTCGGCGGTGGGCGATACGCTCAAGGAACAGGGGATGTCCGCGCCCGTGACGGGCGGCGGCACGACCTTCCTGCAGGCGAAGACCGCGCATGAGGTGTTGAAGGCGCAGGAGCGACGGATCCGGCTGGCGAAGCTCAAGGGCGAGCTCGTCGATCGCGACCGCGCCACCGCGCTGGTGTTTCGGCTCGCGCGCGAGGAACGGGACGCCTGGGTCAACTGGCCGGCGCGGGTCGCCGCGCTGATGGCGGCGGAGCTGGGGACGGAGACGGCGGCCATGCAGAAGGTTCTGGAGGCCCATGTCCGCGCCCACCTCGACGAACTCGCCCAGCCCCGTATCGCTCTCGGCTGAGATCGAAGGATTCGATGGCGCCGAAGCGCTGATCCGGGCCTGGGGCCGCGGGCTGACGCCCGACCCCTGGCTCACGGTTTCCGAATGGTCGGACACGCATCGCTGGCTGTCCTCACGCGCCTCGGCCGAGCCGGGGCGCTACCGGACCGAGCGCACGCCCTACATGCGCGCGATCATGGACGCGCTCTCGCCGAGCCATCCGGCGCAGCGGGTCGTGTTCATGAAAGCCGCGCAGGTCGGCGCGACGGAGGCCGGCAACAACTGGATCGGCTTCGTGATGCACCATGCGCCGGGGCCGATGCTGGCGGTCCAGCCGACGGTGGAGCTGGCCAAGCGCAACTCGCGCCAGCGCATCGATCCGCTGATCGAAGAAAGCCCGGCGCTTCGGGAGCGGGTGAAGCCGGCGCGGGCGCGCGACAGCGGCAACACGCAGCTGTCCAAGGACTTCCCGGGCGGCGTGTTGGTGCTGACCGGCGCCAACTCCGCCGTGGGGCTGCGCTCCATGCCGGCGCGATACGTCTTCCTCGACGAGGTCGACGCCTACCCGGCTTCGGCCGACGAGGAAGGCGACCCGGTCGGTCTCGCCGAGGCGCGGTCGCTGACCTTTGCCCATCGGCGCAAGGTCTTCCTGGTCTCGACGCCGACGATCCGCGGCGTGAGCCGCATCGAGCGCGAATACGAGGCGAGCGACCAGCGCCGCTTCTTCGTGCCGTGCCCGCATTGCGGGGAAATGCAGTGGCTCAGGTTCGAGCGGCTGCGCTGGGAGAAGGGGAAGCCCGAGACGGCCGCTTACCATTGCGATGCCTGCGAGACCGCGATCGCGGAGCACCACAAGGCCGCCGTGCTGGCCGCAGGCGAATGGCGGGCGACGGCCGAGGCCGACGATGGGCGGACGGTGGGGTTTCATCTCTCGGCGCTGTATTCGCCGCCGGGCTGGAAGAGCTGGGCCGACGTTGCGCGGGACAAGGAGGCCGCCAGAGGCTCGGACGAGGCCGAGCGGGTGTTCCGCAACACGGTGCTCGGCGAGACCTGGATCGAGACCGGCGACGCACCGGATTGGCAGCGCCTCGTCGAGCGCCGCGAGGAGTGGCCGGCAGGCATCGTGCCGACCGGCGGGCTGTTCCTGACCGCCGGCGCGGACGTCCAGAAGGACCGAATCGAGGTCGACGTCTGGGCCTGGGGCCGCGGCCTAGAGAGCTGGCTCGTCGATCATGTGGTGATCGAGGGCGGGCCGGATCGGCCGGAGAGCTGGGCGGCGCTGACCGATCTGCTGGGCCGCAACTGGCGGCATGCCGGCGGCGCCGAACTCGGGCTTGCCCGGCTTGCAATCGACACGGGCTACGAGACGGCCGCCGTCTATGGCTGGGCGCGCTCGGTCGGCTTCGCGCAGGTCGCCCCGGTCAAGGGGCTCGAAGGCTTCAATAGGGCGAGCCCGGTCTCGGGACCGACCTTCGTGGACGCCACCGCGGGCGGCAAACGCCTGCGCCGGGGGGCGCGGCTATGGACCGTGGCGGTTTCGACCTTCAAGGCCGAGACCTATCGCTTCCTGCGACTACCGCGGCCGACGCCCGAGGAGATGGAGGCCGGCGCCGCCTTCGCCCCCGGCACGGTGCATCTGCCGGGCTGGGTCGACACCGAGTGGATCAAACAGCTCACCGCCGAGCAGCTGGTGACGGTCAGGAACCGGCGCGGCTTCGCCCGGCTCGAATGGCAGAAGCTTCGGGAGCGCAACGAGGCGCTGGACTGTCGGGTCTATGCCCGCGCCGCCGCCTGGATCGCGGGCGCGGACCGCTGGTCCGAGACGACATGGGCCGATCTGGAAGCGCAGCTCGGCGTCCCGACCGGCACGGATACGCCGGCCGGCATGATCGGGCGCCCGTCGCCGGGCGCGCAAGGCAAACGCCGCTCCGACTGGCTCGGGCGGCGTGAAGGATGGTTCTGACAATGGCGGACTGGACGGAAGCGGAACTCGCGGCGCTCCGGCGCGCCTATGCGAGCGGGACCACGCGGGTGAGCTATGACGGCAAGACCGTCGAATACGGCTCCGCCGAGGATCTGCTCGGCCGCATCCGGACCATCGAGCGCCAGATCGCCGGTGCGGCGAACCGCCCCATCGCAGGCTTCGCCGGTTTCTCGCGTGGGGACCGCTGATGTCGGTGTCCTGGTTCGACCGGGCCATCGCGACCGTCGCCCCACGGGCTGCCACCCGGCGCGTGCTGGCGCGGCAGGCCTTCGAGGGGCTCGCCCGCTCCTATGAGGGCGCGGCCCGCGGCCGGCGCACCGATGGCTGGCATGCGCCGGGATCTTCGGCGGACGCCGAGATCGGCCGGGCCGGTGCGCTGCTGCGGGACCGGATGCGGGATCTGGTGCGCAACAACCCGCATGCGGCAAAGGCCGTGGCGGTGCTGGTGAACAACATCGTCGGCGCCGGCATCATGCCGCGTGCAGCCAGCGGCGACGCCGCGCTCGACCGCGAGGTCGATCGGCTGTTCGAGATCTGGGCACGGGCCTGCGACGCCGACGGCCAGCTCGACTTCTACGGGCTGCAGACGCTCGCCTGTCGCGAGATGGTCGAGGCCGGCGAGGTGCTGGTCCGACGCCGGCCGCGACGTGCCGGCGACGGCGTCATGCCGCCGGTGCAGCTGCAGCTGCTCGAGGCCGACTTCCTCGACGCGACCCGCAACGGGGCGCTCGGCTCCGGGCAGGCGGTCCAGGGAATCGAGTTTGACGCGCTCGGTCGGCGCCGGGCCTACTGGCTCTTCGGCGCGCATCCGGGCGACGCAATGCTCAGCCTGACGGGCGGGCTCACCAGCCGGGCGATCCCGGCCTCCGAGATCGCCCATGTCTATGAGAAACAGCGCACGCAGGCGCGCGGCGTGCCCTGGGGTGCGCCGGTCATCCGCGCCCTTCGCGACCTCGACGATTACGAGGTCGCCGAGATCGTCCGCAAGAAGACCGAGGCCTGCGTCACCGCCATCGTGTTCGGCGAGGAGGAAGCGCAACAGGGGATCGCGCCCTCGGTCGTCGACGCCGACGGCAACCGGGTCGAGCAGTTCGAGCCGGGGCTTATCGCCTACGCCCGCGGCGGGAAGGACATCCGCTTCAACCAGCCGTCGGCGACCGGCGGCTACGGCGAGTACAAGCGCGCGAGCCTGCACACGATCTCGGCCGGCTTCCGCGTGCCCTACGAGTTGCTGACCGGCGATCTGAGCCAGGTGAACTACTCCTCGATCCGCGCGGGGCTCGTCGAGTTCCGCCGGATGATCGACGCGGTCCAGTGGCAGCTCTTCATCCCGATGTTCTGTGCGCCGGTCTGGCGCTGGTTCACGGAAGCTGCGTGGGCAGCGGGGCGGATCCCGACGCCCGACGTGCCCGTCGAATGGTCGCCGCCCAAGTTCGAGGCGGTCGATCCGCAGAAGGATGCGATGGCGGACCTGCTCGCCATCCGCTCCGGCACCATGACGCTCGCAGAGGCCATCGCCCGGCAAGGCCGCAACCCCGACGCGGTGCTGGCCGAGATCGCGGCCACCAACGCCAAGCTCGACGAGTTGGGCCTCGTCCTCGACAGCGACCCGCGTCGCGTCACCAAGACGGGCAGCGCGCAAACGAACGACCCGTCCGAACCTGAGCGTGTAGCCGATCCGGGTGACCCGGACGGCGACGAGACCTGATCCGAGGAAACCCTGATGGAGCAGACGATCGAACTGCCGGCCCTGCGCCGGGCGGCGGAACTCGCGCCGAACACGATCGATCCCGAGACGCGCAGCGTCGAGGTGATCTGGTCGACCGGCGCCCGGGTGCGGCGCCTCTCGCTCTTCGGCGAGCCGCATGACGAGGAGCTGAGCATGGCGCCCGACCATGTCCGGCTCGACCGGCTGAATAACGGCGCGCCGTTCCTGAAGGTGCACGATGCGGGCGATCTCGATGCGGTGATCGGCTCGGTCGTGCCGGGCACGGCGCGGATCGAGAATGGTCAGGGCATCGCCCGGATCCGGATCTCCGAGCGCGATGCGGTCGGCGACATCTGGCGCGACATCGAGGCCGGGCACATCCGCGCGGTCTCCATCGGCTACCAGGTCCACCGCTACGAGGTCTCGAAGCCTGAGGGCGGCCGCGAGCTTTGGCGCGCCGTCGACTGGACTCCTTTCGAGATCTCGGCCGTGCCGGTGGGCGCCGATCCCGCCGCCGGCTTCCGTTCCCGCGATCCCTTCGAGCCTTGCGTCCTGCATCGCAGCGCCGCGGGCGAACCCAAGCAGAGGACCAATGTGATGCACGACACCGATCAGACTGAAGAGGCGACTCGCGACGCGACCGACGCGCCTGCGGAGAAGACCACCGAGGCGAAGGATGCCGAACTCCGACAGAAGCCGAAGGAGACGGGCGTCCGCAGCCAGCCGAAGGCCGCACCCGATCCGAAGCCCCAGGAGCAGACCCGCAGCGTCGACACGGACGCGCTTGTGACCGAGGCCCGCGCGCAGGAGCGCGAGCGCGTCTCCACGATCCACGGCCTTGTCGAGAAGCTGCACCTCGAGCGCGGCTTCGCCGACGACTTGATCAAGCGCGGTGTGTCCATCGACGAGGCGCGCCGGCTGATCCTCGACCAGGTCGCAGCGCAGTCCGACGAGACCCGGACCTTCGGCCATGTCTCGATCCCGCTGGGTGGCCGCGACGAGACGGTGACCCGGCGCGAGGCCGTCGCCAACGCGCTGCTGCACCGCTACAGCCCGACATTGTTCCCGCTGGAGGATGCGGCCCGCGAGTATCGGGGCATGACCCTGCTGGAGCTCGCCCGCGAAAGCCTGGAGACGGCGGGGGCCGGCACGCGCGGCCTCTCCCGCGACGAGGTCGCGACCCGGGCGCTGCATTCGACTTCGGATTTCCCCGAGATCCTGGCAGCCGTCACCAACAAGACGCTCCGCCAGGCCTACGAGGCCTATCCGCGGACCTTCCCGCTCTTCTGCCGCCAGGTGCTTGCCACCGACTTCAAGGCGATGCACCGGGTTCAGCTCGGCGAGGCGCCCCAGCTTCTCAAGGTGGGCGAGAGCGGCGAGTTTAAGCGCGGCACGCTCGGCGAGTCGAAGGAGAGCTACCGAATCGAGACCTACGGCCGCGTGGTCGCCATCACCCGGCAGGTTCTGATCAACGACGATCTCGACGCCTTCACCCGGATCCCGGCGATGTACGGCAACGCCATTGCTCAGCTGGAAAGCGATGTGGTCTGGGACATCGTCACCTCCAACCCGGCGATGGCGGACGGAACGGCGCTCTTCCATGCCAACCACAAGAACCTCGCTGGCGCCGGCGCGGCGCTCGGCGTGGACAGCGTCGGTGCGGCCCGCGCCGCGATGCGCAAGCAGACCGGGCTCGACAAGAAGACGGTGCTCAACATCCGGCCCGCCTTTCTGATCGTACCGGCCGCCCTGGAGCTCAAGGCCGAGCAGCTGGTGGCGCAGAACCTTGTGCCCGCGCAGAGCGGGAACGTGGTGCCGCAGTCGATCCGCACGCTCGCACCCATCGCCGAGCCGCGGCTCGATGGGGCGAGCGAGACCGCCTGGTATTTGGCCGCGAGCCCGAACCAGATCGACACGATCGAGTACGCCTATCTCGAAGGCCAGCAGGGCGCCTACATCGAGACGCGCAACGGCTTCGACGTCGACGGCGTCGAGATCAAGTGCCGGCTCGACTTCGGCGCCAAGGCAATCGACTGGCGCGGTCTCTACAAGAACCCGGGCGCATAAGCCGGACCACCCCCTGACATCTGAACCCTGACGAGACGGGCGGTCCTGACGGGCCGCCCTTCGTCTTTGCGAGAGGACCCTCCGCGATGAAGAACTACGTCCAACCCGGCAACACGATCACCCTGACCGCACCCTACGACGTCGCCTCCGGCGACGGCCTGCTCGTCGGCGCCATCTTCGGCGTCGCCGCCGGGAATGCCATCAATGGTGAGACAGTCGAGGCTGCCCTCGTCGGCATCTTCGATCTGACCAAGGCGGCATCGCAGGCCTGGGCGGTCGGCGACAAGGTCTATTGGGACAACACCGCCAAGGTGACGACGAAGACCGCCTCCGGGAATACGGCGATCGGCGTCGCTGTCGAGGTCGTCGGCGGCGGTGCGTCCGATACCATCGGACGGGTGCGGCTCAACGGCAGCTTCTGATGTCGGCAATCGCCGCAGCCCTGGAGGTGCTGTTCAATGATCCCAACCTCGCGCGCTCGGCCGTCTATCGCCCGGGCGGGCTCGGAGACGGCGTGCCGCTGCGCATCTTCGCCCGGCGTCCGGATCAGGTCATCGACTTCAGGGAGACCCGGCTGCATGCCGAGACCACGCTGGTCGACGTGCTCGTCGCGGCGATCGAGCAGCCTCGACCGGGCGACACCATCGAGGTCGATGGCCAGATGCTGGTCGTCCAGGGAGAGCCGGTGCGCGATCCCGAACGGCTGATCTGGACCCTCGACGTGCGGCCTCAGTGATGGCGAACAGGATCCTTCCGGGTTCTGCCGCACTCGGCGAAGCCGTCCGCCGTGACCTGGAGGTCGAGGCCGGACGCATCGCCAAGGCGGTCCAGGCCGGCGTCGGCGATGCCGGCGAGGGCCTGAAGCAGGATCTGCGCAAGCAGGTCCTGACGGCCGGTCTCGGGGTTCGGCTCGCGCGGGCCTGGCGGTCGCGGACCTACCCGAACAAGGGCTATGACGCGGCGAGCCTGGTCTGGTCGAAGGCGCCGCACATCGTGCGGGTCTTCGACGAAGGCACGGTAATCAAGAGCCGCAACGGCTTCTGGCTCGCCATTCCGACGCCCGCCGCGCCGAAGCGGGGCGTCGGCGGCAAGCGCATCAACCCGTCGAACTTCCCCGAGCACCGGTTCGGGCCGCTGCGGTTCGTCTACCGGCGCGGCCGGCCGTCGCTTCTGGTCGTCGACGGCGTCCGGGTCAACGCATCGACCGGCCGGGTTGGCCGCAGGGCAAAAGGCGGGACGTTCACCAAATCCGGCCGGATGAAGGCCGGCATGTCCACGGTGGTGATGTTCGTGCTGGTGCCGCAGGTCCGCATGCCGAAACGCCTCGACGTCGAGAGGGCCGCGGCAAAGTGGACACGCGCCCTGCCGCTGCTGATCGACCGGCACATGAGCGCGGAGTGAGCCATGGCGTCCCGGTCCGAACAGGTGCTGATCGCTCTGGCCGATCGACTCCGCCAGTTGCCGGACATCGGCGTCGAACGGAACAGCGCGCTCCCGGAACGAATCCCGGAGGGCGGGCTCGTGGTCGTGCGCGACGGCGATCCCGGCGAGCCCGAGCAGGTGCTGGGCGGGTTCGCTCCCGTCTACTACCGCCACGCGGTCGAGCTGGAGATCTACGCGGAGTCCGGCGACCAGGCGATCCGTGACCAGACCTTCGACGATCTGGCCACGGCCATCGGTGCCGCGCTCGATGCCGACCCGACGCTCGGCGGGCAGATCTTCGGCATGACGTACGGCCGTCCGGAGGTCATGACGGAAGCCGTCGAGGGCGGGCCCGCGATCAAGACCGGCATGATCACGCTGGTGCTGGATTACGAGGCACCCAGCCCGCTCGGCTGAGCTCATCAGCAAACACAGGAGAACACGTCATGGCGCGAGCCTATGGTTCGAGCGCGACGCTGCTCGTCGCCCGCGAGAGCACATACGGTCAGGCGGCGGTGGGCGGCTTCCATCGCATGCCCTTCAACCGCTGCTCGCTCGGCTCCGAACAGGGGCTGATCGACGATCCGGTCTTGGGACAGGGCCGCGATCCGCTGGCGCCGCTGCGCGACGCCATCATGGACGAGGGCGACATCGTCGTGCCTGTCGATATGCGCTATCTCGGCATCTGGCTGACCGGCCTCCTGGGCGATCCGGTCACCACCGACAACGGCGACGGCACCTACGATCACGTGTTCGCCTCCGGCCAGGAGAGCCTGCCGAGCTACACCGTCGAGGTCGGCATGCCCCAGGTGCCGGCGTATTTCCAGCACACGGGCCTGGTGGTCGGGTCCATGGCGCTCGACTTCCAGCGCTCGGGCGCCGCTGCGGCGACGCTCCAGTGCGTCGCCCAGGGCGAGAATCGCTTCGGTTCGAGCCAGGGCGGAACCCCGTCGAGTTTCGCCTTCCAGCGCGTCAGCCAGTTCCAGGGGGCGATCAGTCGGGGCGGGTCGTCGATCGCCAACCTGACCGCGGGCTCGTTCACCTATTCGAACAATCTGGAGAAGATCGAGACCATCCGCTCCGACAGCAAGATCGACGGCGCCGATCCCACCGTCGCGGCGCTGACCGGGCGGATCGATGTGCGCTTCGCCGACACCACGCTGATCGATCTGGCGACGAACGGAACGCCGGTCGACCTCGCCTTCTCCTACAGCCTCGGCGCGGGTCTGTCGGCCACGCTCGAGGCGCACGAGGTCTATCTGCCGAAGCCGAAGCTCGCGATCGAGGGGCCGGGCGGCGTTCAGGCCAGCTTCGATTTCCAGGGGGCGCGCAACGAGATCGCCGGCCGGATGCTGACGGTGACGCTGGTGAACGATCTCGACGGCAGCGATTACCTGTAAGGAGGCAGGGATGATTTCTCTCAAGGCGTCGCGGGAGCCCTTCGAGATCGAGCTCCCCTACGGGGTCAGCGCGACGGTCACCCCGCTCACCACCACGGCGATGGCCGCGGCACAGTCGGCCGCTCGCCGCCTGCTGGAGCGGATCGAGAGCGATCTTCGCGAGCGCAGGGAGAACGGATTGTCCGTCGCCGACCTTCCCGTGCTCGACGACGACGCCGCGCGGGACGGGCTCTACCAGGCGCTGTTGATCAAGGAGCTCGCGCGCCGGCACATCCAGCGCTGGGATGGCGTTGAAGGCGACGACGGGCCGGCGGAACCGACGCCGGAGAACGTCGCCGCGCTGATGGACCTCTACCCGGTGGGCGAGCGGTTCTTCCAGGAGTTCACCCTCCGGCAGGTGCTGCTCACCGCAGCAAAAAACGGATCCGGGCTCTCTGCCGCTGGCACTTCGGCGGAGGGCCCGACTACTGCGCCGGGTGCCGCCAGGAAGGAAGCCCCTGCGCCGAAGGCGAAGGTATAGGCGCGGCCGAGCGTTGCCCCTACCGGGAGCATGCGCCCCGGTCGGAAGAGGAACACGCACTCTTTCTGCTGGTGAGCGAACACGGCAGCCAGCTGCGCATCGGCCCGACGGGTCAGATCGTCGGCTTCAACCAACCGGCCCTGCTCGACATCGCGCGTGCCCGCGGGTTCGACGCGGCCGTGCTCGCCGAACTTCTGCCTGCTGCCGAGCTCGGGATGCTCGAAACCCTTCGGAGCCAGCGACCGGATTGACCCATGGCCAAGACGACACACCAGTATGCTGTGCGCCTGAGCGTCGACGGCGGTGGCCGGGTCCAGGCCGAGCTGCGCGGGGTCGGCGAGAGCGGCGACCGGTCCCTCAAGAAGATCGACCGCGCCTCGGGCGTCGCCTCGCGCGGCCTGGGATCGCTCGCCGAACGCGCCGCGTCCCTGCGCGGCGGCATCCGGCTACTAGGCGGCGCGATCGCCGGCATCGCCACCGTTGGTGGCCTGTCGGCGCTGATAAACCGCTCGCTGGAGGCGGCCGACGCCATCGGCAAGACCGCGGACAAACTCGGCATCGGCGTCGAGGCGCTTCAGGAACTCCGCTACGCGGCGAGCCTGGCGGGGGTCGAACAGAACACTCTCGACATGGCGCTGCAGCGCTTCACGCGCCGGGTCGGGGAAGCCGCGCGCGGCACGGGCGAGGCGAAGGAAGCGCTCGCCAGCATGGGCATCGCCCTGCGCGACCAGAACGGCCATATCCGGCGCTCGGAAGACCTGCTCGACGATGTCGCGGAAGCCCTGCGCGCGGTCGAGGATCCGGCCGAGCGGCTGCGGCTCGCCTTCAAGCTGTTCGACAGCGAAGGCGTCGCCATGGTCAACATGCTGAACCGAGGCGCCGACGGGCTTGCGGATATGCGCCAGCGCGCCCGCGATCTCGGTATCGTTCTCGAAGAGGACCTGATCCGCAACGCCGAGCAAGCGAAGGACGAGCTCGACACGCTGGGCAAGGTGATCTCGGCCAATCTGACGCGCGCCGTCCTCGACCTCTCGCCGCTGATCGCCGACCTGTCCTCTGGCCTTGCCGAACTCGCCGCCGATGCTGGTGTCGCCTACGAGCAGCTGAAGCTGGTTCTGCAGGGGGACTTCAACTTCGAGGGGCTGAGCCTGCGCTCGACCCGGCGCATCGTCGAGGAACGGCGCCGGGAACTGCAGGAGATCGCCCGCGAGCTGAACGAGATCGGCGATGTCTCCTTCCTCGACGACCCGATCGCCTGGGGCCGCCGGCAAGCGCTCGAACGCCGTCTTCAGGAGCGGGTCGCGCAGTACCGCCAGTGGGCGGCGAAGCTCGCCTGGATGCAGGCTGAGGCGGAGCGCAACACGCCCGACCGCGTCGATACCGATACGCGCTCGACGCCGGATGCCATCGAGGGCGATGTCGCCTCGGCGGAGGAGCGCGCGCGGCGCATCGCCCGGATAGAGCAGGATCTGCAGCGCCAGCTGTTCGAAGCCCGTCACGAGGGCGCCGAGCGGATCCGCGCCGAGTATGAGCGGCTCGTCGCCGAGATGCAGACCCTGAGCGCGCCCGACGGCTCGAACCTCGACCGCGTCGAGCAGATCATGCTGGACGCCGCCGCGCTGCGGGATGCGCGTCTCGCCGAGCTCGCCCGTCGCGAAGAGGAAGCTGCGGCGCGCCAGCGTCAGGCCAACCAGCGGGTGATCAAAGGCCTCCGCGCGGAACGCGACGAACTTGCCATGACCGATCGGGAGCGCTTCGTCTCCCAAGCACTCCGGCGGCTGTCGGCGGAGGCGACGGAGGCGGAGCGCGCGCGGGTGCGCGAGCTGGCGGGGGCGCTCTTCGACGAACGCCAGGCGATCGAGGCCCGCAACAAGGCCGAGGAGGAGGCGCGCAAGCTCCGGGAGAAAGGCGAGGCGCTGACACGCAGCCTGCGGACGGCCCAGCAGGCCTATGCCGATGAGATCCGCGAGCTCAATGCGCTGCTCGAGGCGGGCGCCATCAGCCAGGAGACGTTCACGGCTGCGAGCGAAGAGGCCTACGACCGGATGCTGCGCGCCAGCCGCGATTGGTCGGCCGGCGTCCAGCGGGCCATCCGCGACTATCTCGACGAGGCGGGCGATGCCGCCCGCCAATTCGAGCAGGCGACGACCCGGGCGTTGCAGGCGAGCGAGGACGCCTTCGTCGAATGGGCGATGACGGGCAAGCTCTCGGCAGCCGATCTGTTCAACAGCATCGCTGAGGAAGCGCTGCGCGCCGCGTGGCGCATGGCGGTGATCAAGCCCCTGGGCGGGCTGTTCGAGAGAATCTTCGCCGATCTCGGCGGCGCCATCTTCGGCGGCTTGTTCGGGGGAAGCGGCACCACGGGGCCCGTGGGGGACTTCCCCGCACCGGGCCCCGTCATGGTCGCCCATGGCGGCGGCGTCATTGGTGCTGATGCGTTGCCGCGCCGCGTGGTCCCGGCAGCCGCCTTCGACCGCGCGCCGCGCTTCCATGGCGGCGGGATCGTCGCGGGCGAAGTGCCGATCGTCGCCCGGCGTGGCGAGGGCGTGTTCACGCCCGAACAGATGCGATCGCTGGCGCCGGCCTCCGGCGAGCGGCCGGTGGTCAATGTGGCGGTGAACGTCCGCAACGCGGCGCCGGGCACGGAAGCCACTGCCGATTGGCGGCGTGACGGCAACGGCAATCTCAGCCTCGACATCATGATCGAGCAGGTGGAGGGCCGGATTGCCCGGAACGTGGGGCGTGGCGAAGGCATCGCGCCGACGCTGGAGCGCCGCTACGGCCTCAACCCGGCGGCCGGTAGCTACCGTTGACGAGGGCGGGCTTCTGGCCCGGATGGTGAATGACGAACCGTTGGCCGGAACGACTGCCCCTGCCGACCGTCGACGGTTATGGCATCCGGCCGGGCGAGGCCATCCTGCGGACGGAGATGGAGGCGGGCCCGGCGCGGCAACGCAGGCGGTACACGCAGGTGCCGAGCCGCATCACCGTGCGCTGGGTGCTGCGGCGTGAGCAGTTCGCCCTGTTCGAGGCCTGGTACCGCTGGACCGCGAAGGAAGGCGGCGAGTGGTTCGAGATCGACCTGAAGGGCGGTCTCGGCCTGTTGCCGCAGGAAGCGCGCTTCACGCGCCAGTTCGAGGCCCGGATCGTCGCCGGCGTGCTGTGGGAGGTTCGCAGCGAGCTGGAGATCCGAGAGCGCCCGACGCTCAGCGAAGGCGCCATGGCGATCCTGCTGGAAGAGGACCTGCAGGGGCTGCTCGGCAGTGTCGACGCCCTGCACACGCTGATCCACACGACCCTGCCCGGCGCGCACGCCTGGTAACCGGAGACGTCCATGACCATCGAAGCCGATCTGCGCGCGGCAGCCGACCGCGCGCACGCCGACAGCCTGCTCTTGCACGAGATCGTGCATGGCGACGCGCAGACGACGGTTACCACCGAGAACGGTCCGGTCAAGAGCGTCGCCAAGGTCATCGTCGACGTGGAGGCGAGCGTCGACGCGCACATGACCGACATCACCCAGGCGGTCGACGCGACCGAGACCGCGCGGACGGCGGCCGAGCTCGCCCGCGACGAGGCGCTGGATGCCCGCGATGCCGCGCTGGGCGCCGTCGGGACCGTCGCCGTGAGCGCCACCGACAGCGCACCGGGCCGGCTGGACGCGAAGCTCGAAGCGGGGCTCGGGCTGGGCGCTGCCGTCGTCGATCCTGGCGGCGACGAACGGCTGTCGCTGGACCTGGCCCCGCAGATCCATGCCGGCGCCCTGGTGGCGCTGGCGCGCAGCTTCATCTGACCTGAACGAGGACCAAGATGGCCAATCAGCCGATCTTCGTGGCGGCCTACCGCCAGGATGGCGCGGTTCTGCGCGCCGATTTGGGCAACGCGGCCCAGACCGTCTTCACGCCCGGCGCCAATGGCACGCGGCTGCATGCGATCGTGCTCGGCAACGACGGCGATGCCGCGGCTCCCGTGGAGTTCGGCACCTTCGAAATCGTGTTCTCCGGCGTCGAGGTGAACATCGTCCCCGGCGCCACGCCGGCCACGGACCCTTTCACCGTGACCCGGACCGACGATCAGTCCTGGGCGATCACTGAGAACCTGCAAGTGCTGACGCTCTGGAACGTCGCCACGGTCAATCGGGGCGATTACCGCATGACCGGGACCGGGGAGCAGACGCCCGGATCCGGCATTTTCGACGTGCTCAATCTGGAGAACACGCCCGGCAACGCCATCACGCAGCAGCTCGGCGTCACCATCGACGCCTACCGCTGGCGTCCCCTCTGGTCGATGGAGGTTCCGGCCCGCGCCGGGTTCGACGGCTCCCCTTCGGTCGCCGGGCTCGACCTCGAGCAGATGCCGTGGCTGGACCTCACGGGCGACCGCTGGCTGCTGCTGAAAGACCCGCTCGCGGCGCGGATCCCGGCCAACGCCAATGCGGTTACGACCGGCAACGTCCATATCGGCTTCTTCGGCGGCGACTACTGATGAGCAATTCCACGATCACGGCCGACCTGCCGCGGGCGGAGCGCAAGGCCGGCGGCGGTTCGGTCACCATCGGGCGTCGCGGCGGCGGGCACCACCGGGTGACGCTGTTCCCCGGCCCCATCGCCAACAGCAAGGGCCAGCGGGCGCTCAACCCGCATGTGTTTCGCCACAACACCCGTACGCCCAAGCCGTTCAGCCACGAGGTCGTGACGGGCCCGTCGATGACGCAGGAGAACAGCCAGGGCCTCCTCATCGTCGACCACACCAAGGTCGCGATCTCGGGGCAGAACCAGTATTCCGACCTCGGCGACGGCAATGGCGGCGGCTACGTCCAGCACGGCTACATCCTGTCCGACCCCCTGCAGTGGCTCGGGGTGCAGTCGAACTGGATCCGCGCGATCGCCGAAGGCCGCATGGATCCCGACGCGTGGCCGTCCAACTATGGCGGCTACGACACGCGCCACCACTGGAAGGAGCGCGACGCCTTCCACATCGTCGGCGCCATTCCCGGTTACACCAAGGTGGTGCTGCTCAAGTGCGGCGTCGCGTTTGCCTGCGGTTACAGCGGCCACGGCCAGTGCGGCGACGGCGCCGCGTCCAACCGCTCCGGCTGGCGCATGGTCGGCTGGCAGTCCTACGAGGGCATCCAGGAAGATCAGCGCATCTACAAGAACGGTCGCAAGATCGTGCAGATCGCCGGCACGGTGAACGGCCAGGACAGTACCGCCATCACCTATTACACGCTGACCGACGACGGCCGCCTCTGGGGCTGGGGCTACAACGGCTACGGCCAGACGGCCACGAACAACGCCACCACCAACTCGGCGGAGACCTACTCGCCGCACCAGTGCTACCGCGAGGGCCTGCCGTCGCGCGGCGAAAGCGGCATCGTCCCGGTCACCGATGCGGTCTACGTGACCGCCGCCTGCGATCAGTACGGCACGGTCTGGTACATCGACACCGCCGGCAAGGTCTGGGCCGCTGGGCGCAACAACAATTATCCCATGGGTGATGCCTACGGGAACAACCAGGCCTATTTTCGGCCGGTCCAGCATGGGACCAGCGGCAACCAGCTCTTCGCCGACAAGGTTTGCGTCAAGATCGCCGCCTGGGGCGGCGGCGACAACGGTCAGGTGCTGTTCCTGTTCGCTGACGGCACCGTCGCCTTCGCCGGCTATTCCGGCTACGGCCAGGCGATGACGGGATCGACAGCGGGCACGAATGCAGCCCAGTTCATTGCGGGCTTCGGTGCGGGCGAGGCCTACGGCAAGGCGGTGGATGTCTGGGGCGGCGGCAACTCTTACGGTACGAGCTATGTGAAGACCGAGCACAACCGACTATTCGGCGGGGGTTACTCGGGCTATGGCCAGCTCTCAGACAACCGTTCGAGCGGCACGTATGCCGGCGTCTACGAGCTCGATCTCACCCTCGGCACCGGCGTCGCGCCGGGGGAGCTGATCAAGGTCGATCTGGCGGGCCGCGGCTCGACCACGCATCTGATCGCGCTGTTCGACGACGGCACCACGCTCTGCGGCGGGCGCAACAACAACGGCCAGCGCGGCGGCGCCCTGTTCGCAGCGAATTCCTACTGGTGGAACGCACCGGGCCTGGCCGCGAAGGTGATCGACGTGGATGCGCAGTCCATCGGTTCGGACAACGGAGCCAATCTCTGGCTCGGCGAAGACGGCACCTGCTGGGGCGCCGGCACCTGGTATGTGACCTACAACGTCTACTACAACGCCGGCTACTCGCAGCGGAACCCGTACTGGCCGATCGAGATCAACGCCAAGCTCGGGACCTGACCCATGCGACTGTTCATCTCTTATACGGAAGAGGCCGGCGGCTTCTTCCAACCCCCGGACATGCCCGAGGAGCCCAACACCTGGGAGCATCTCTGCCTCGTCGACGGCCGCCACTACGCGGTGCTCTATCACCCGATCCCCGACGGTCAGGATGCGCGCATCGACTTGCACGTCCACGATCCGAAGGCGGAGCCCGAGGTGGCGCAACTCATCCGGACCTTCGGCCACCCCTACCGGCGCTACCGGGAGGCGCGCGAGGTCGAGTACCCGCCGATCGGCGAGCAGCTCGACACCATCCTCAAAGCCTTCAACCAGCTGCGCCTGAACGGCACCGGCCTGCCGAAGGAGATGGACGAGCTTCTCGGCAAGTGGCTCGCCGTCAAACGCGCCCACCCGAAGCCCGACCTGCTGGAGGACGACGATGCCGGATCCGGCGCTTGAGCGGGCGATCCGGGAGGCCTACGCATCCGCGCCCTCCGACACCGTCATCCTGCACACGCTCGAACTGCGCCATCCGTCCTTCCTGGACGATGACGGCCAGCCGACCGCGATCCGCGTCGTGCGCGACCACGTCGACCTCTGGGCGCGTCTCGAAGCGGACGCGCCGGTCGACGCCGGCGGCTGGGTTCGCTTCGTTGCCATGGGCTTCGAGCTCGAACTGCCGCCAGTGGACACGGCGCCCGTGCCGGAGATCGCGGTCACCCTCGACAATGTCAGCCGGGAGATCGTCCGCCACCTCGATGCGGCCGCGACCAGCCAGGACAAGATCGAGGTGACCTACCGGCCTTACCTCTCGACCGACCTGGAGGGTCCGCAGATGGATCCGCCGATCACCCTCATCCTGACCGAGGTCGAGGCGGACGTGTTCCGGGTCACCGGGCGCGCCCGCATGCTCGACATCGGCAACAAGGCCTTCCCCGCCGAGACCTATACCGCCAGGCGGTTCCCCGGGCTCACACGATAATCCGATGCACTGGGCGGAAGAGCTGATCGGCCGACCGTGGCAGGCCGGCGGGCGCGGAGCGCAAGCGTTCGATTGCTGGGGCCTGGTCCGTTACTGCTGGCGCGAGCAGTTCGGCATCGAGGTGCCCGAGATCCCGGTCGATGCGGCCGACCTGCGCAGGGTGCTCGATGCCTTCCGGGATCATCCGGAGCGCCGGCGCTGGCGCCTCGTGGCCGAGCCTCGCGAGGGCGACGCCGTATTGATGCGCCAGTCCCGGCACCCGGTCCATGTCGGCCTGTGGCTCGAGGTCGATGGCGGCGGCGTCCTGCATGCGGCCCGCAGGATCGGCGTCGCGTTCCAGAATCCCCGCGACCTCGATCTCCAGGGATGGCGGATCGAGGGCTTCTATCGATTTACGGGAGACCCTCATTGACCGCCGTCGTCGTCATGTTGCGCAACCCGTTCTGCCCGGAACGGGGCCGAGACGTGCTGCCCATCGTGGCCGGCACGACCATTCGCGCCTGGCTCGACGCCCACGGGATCGCGGAGTTCGAGCGCCCGACGGTCTGTCTGCGCAATGGCGAGCCCGTGCTGCGCGCGGACTGGCCGGCCGTGGCGATCGGCGCGTCCGACGTCGTGATCTTCGTCTCCCTGCCTCAGGGAGGCGGGGGCGGAGGCGGCGGCAAGAACCCGCTGCGCACCGTGCTCATGATCGCCGTCATGGTGGCGGCACCCGCGATCGGCGGCGCCATCGCCGGCGCCATCGGCATCACGTCCACCATCGGCACCTCGCTCATCACCGCGGCCGTCGGGCTCGCCGGCGCCACGCTGGTGAACGTGCTCGTCCCGCCGCCCAAACCTCCCGCGCCCAGCTTCGGCGGCTCCTTCGGCAGCACACCGGCGCCAAGCCCGACCTATGCCCTGCAGTCCCAGGGCAATCAGGCCCGACTCGGCCAGCCGATCCCCGTCATCTACGGGCGGCACCTGGTCTATCCCGACCTCGCCGCCACACCCTGGACCGAGTACGCCGGCAACGAGCAGTACCTGCATCAGCTGCACTGCATCGGTCAGGGCGAGTACGACCTCGAGCAGGTCCGCATTGAGGACACGCCCATCAGCTCCTTCGAGGAGGTGACCTACGAGATCGTCGCACCCGGCGATCCGGTAATGCTGTTCGAGGCGGACGTGACTACGGCGGCCGAAGTGGCGGGCCAGGAGCTGAAGGGCACAAACGAGCTGGACACAGGCGACGACGGCTGGATCGGCCCCTTCGCCGCCAACCCCGCCGGCACCGCCGCCGAGGAGATCGGCATCGACCTCGTCATGCCGCGCGGGCTCTACTACGCCAACACCTCCGGCGGGCTCGATCCGCGCACCATCGACTGGGAGGTGGAGGCGCGCGCGATCGACGAGGATGGCGTCGCCCTCGGCGGCTGGGTGCAGCTGGGGGCAGAAAGCGTCACTGCCGCCACGAACACCGCCCAGCGGCGAAGCGACCGCTATCCGGTCGCGAGCGGCCGCTACGAGGTTCGTCTCAGGCGGACCGACGCCAAGGATACGGACGCCCGCGCCGGCCACGAGATCCGCTGGCAGGGGCTGAAGGCGTTTCTCGCAGGCGATCCGGTGTTTGGCGACGTCACGCTGCTTGCCGTGCGCATGCGCGCGACCGACAACCTGTCGCAGCGCTCGTCGCGCCTGGTGAACTGCATCCTGGCCCGCAGGCTCCCGGTCTGGGATCCCGTCACGGGATGGACCTCGCCGCAGCCGACGCGGTCGATCGCCTGGGCGTTCGCCGATGCCGCACGCGCCCACTATGGCGCCGATCTGCCGGACGCCCGCATCGACCTGGCGGCGCTCCATGCGCTGGACGGGCTATGGCAGGGCCGGGGCGACCGCTTCGACGCCGTCTTCGATCAAGGCGTCACAGTCTGGGAAGCGCTCACCCGGATCGCCCGCGTCGGGCGGGCCGTGCCGTTCCTGCAGGGCGGCATCCTGCGGCTGGTCCGGGACGAAGCGCGGACCTTGCCCGTGGCGCTCTTCGGCCCCCGCAACATCGTCAAGGGCAGCCTCAAGGTCCAGTACCTGATGCCGGGCGAGGACACCGCGGACGCGGTCACGGTCGAGTATTTCTCGGCGCGCATCTGGGCGCCCGACGAGGTGACCGCGAGCTTGGCCGACAGCGCGGCCGATCAGCCGGCCAAGGTCGAGCTGTTCGGCTGCACCGACGAGGCGCAGGCACTTCGGGAAGGTCTCTACATGGCGGCGGCCAACCGCTATCGCCGCCGCATGGTGAGCTTCCGCACCGAGCTGGAGGGGCTGATCCCGACCTATGGCGATCTCATCGCCGTCGCCCACGACATGCCTCGTTGGGGCCAGGGTGGTGAGGCAGTCGCCTGGGCCCCCGAGACCCGCACGCTCGAACTCTCCGAGCCGCTGGAATGGGCCGACGGTGAGACGCACTACATCGCGCTGCGTCGGCGTGACGGGACGGTAAGCGGCCCTTGGCCGGTCGGTCCGGGCGCCGACGATCGGCGTGTCGTCCTTGCCGAGGATCTCGATTTCACGCCCTACACCGGCGCGTCGGAAGAGCGGACGCATTTTGCCTTCGGTGTCGGCGAGGCCTGGAGCCTGCGCGCCCGGGTCATCTCGATCCGACCGAGGGGCGAGCAGATCGAGATCACCGCCGTGGGCGAGGATGCCCGCGTCCATGAGGCCGATCTGGCCGCGTAGTCATCGACGAGAGGAAGATCGCATGAACCGTCCGACCGTCGGTGACGGCCATATCGTTATGCTCGAAGCCGAGTTCGAGCAGTTGCTGGAGTTGGCGGCGGAGCGTGGCGCCCGCAAGGCGCTGGAGGATGTTGGGCTCGACGGCGACGATGCCGCCGTCGACATCCGAGACCTCCGTTCCCTGCTGGGCAGTCTCAGGCTCGCCAAGCGCACGGCGGTGCAGACCGCTGTCCGCATCGTTACCACCGGCGTGCTGCTCGCCCTGATGGCCGGCATCGCCATCAAGCTGAAGCTGTTCGGCAACGGTCCCTGACCGACGCTGCCGATCCTCACCCCACCAAGCCCGCCGCTCGGCGGGCTTTTTTGTGTCCGGAGACCACCGATGACGACGAGCTACTTCAACCACTGGCGTGATGTGCCCGAGGGCGCCTGGCGCTGGAAGAACTTCTCTCCCGCCGAGATCGCCTGTCGCGGCAGCGGGTCGCTACGCCTCAATGAGGAGGCGCTGGACAAGCTCCAGGCGCTCCGCGACCGGCTTGGCAAGCCGCTCATCGTCCGCTCCGCCTACCGCAGTCCGGCGCACAACCGCGCCGTCGGTGGCGCGCCGCGCTCCAAGCACATGGATGGCGCGGCTTTCGACATCGCCATGGCGAACCACGACCCGGTCGCGTTCGAGGCGGCGGCGCGGGCGGTCGGATTTCTCGGGTTTGGTTTCTACCCGCGCTCGGGATTCATGCATATCGATCTCGGGCCGGCGCGGCAGTGGGGCGAGCGTTTCCCCGTGCGGGCGACAGCATTTGCCGCCGAAGCACCGCCCGCGCGGGAGGTGCTGGCGGAGAGCCGCACGATGAAAGGCAGCGGCGCCGCAGGAGTGGCGACGATTGGCGCGGCGGGCGTCGAGGTGGCGCAGAACGTCCTGGCCGAGACCCAGTCCGCCATTCTGCCGCTGGTGCCGTATCTCGACACCCTGCGCTGGGTGTTCATCGCCGTGGCGCTCGCCGGCGTCGCGGTCGCCATTTACGCCCGCATCGACGACTGGAAACGGGGGCGGCGATGATCTCTGCACTCCTGACCGGGATTGCCGCCAGCCCATGGGCACGCGCTGCGCTGCGGTATGGCGTGCTCGCCCTCACCGTCCTCCTGTTTCTGCTGTCGATCCGCCGCGCCGGTGAGCGCGCCGGGCGCTTGGCGGAACGCTTCGAAATCACGGAGAAGGCCAATGAAGTACAGCGTCGGATGCTCGATGCGGCGGCTCGCCGCCCTCGCGATCGCGACGAGCTTGCTGACCGCCTGCGCGACGGGCGGTTCTGAACCGCGCATCGTTACCGTCTGTCCGCCCGTGGTGGAGTACAGTCGCGAGTTCCAAACGCGCGCGGCCGAGGAACTAGGGATGCTGCCGGACGGGTCAGCGATCGCCGAGATGCTGAGCGACTACGCTGTGATGCGCGAGCAAGCGCGGTCCGGTGGGGTGGAAGTGACGCGGTGAGTGGAACGCCCCAGAGCAAGGAGGTCGACCAGCCTCGCGTGGCACGGTACAGTGATCACCGTGCATCCTTCGTTCTCCAATGCATTGGTTCGCTATTGAAACGGCGTTTTGTTAACCGGGTTGTCAACCACAAGGCGCAAGAACGTTGGTGCCAACGATGCGGGCGACGAAACACGCCATGTCCTCTACTTATCCTTTGTCAGCGGGGCCCAGCTTTGTCCCCCGTCACGGCTCACATGGAGAGACTGGATTCGCGTTTTCGGATTGACGGCCACGGCGTATAGAGTTGGGCGCTCTCTTCCTCCACCGACTGCGACGTGGAGCACGAATTCGTCATCGAACCCGTCGCCCAGGGTCGTCCAGTCGAGCTCCGGCTCCTCGGCGCGTACTAGGCCGGTGCCGGCGATGAAGGCGTAGATAGTACCGTCCGGGGTCACATGCACCATGGTTGCTGCCTGCCGCGCCTCGTGCGCTGGCTGCCAGCGACGGCCGCCATCAGTACTGAGTACCAGACCGCGTTGCGTGGCGGCATAGATCCGGTCCGGGGCCTTGCTCGAGGCCGCGAGAGCAATGATTCCTTCTGGGGCGGGACCGATCCGGCGCCAGCTACGCCCGCCGTCGGCGCTCTTCTGCAGATTGCCGAAGATGCCGTAGATGACAGACGGATCGGCCTTGCTAACGTCCATCTGGTGGAAGTCGACCGGACCGTCGACGCCATCAGCGAGCTTGGACCAGGACCGGCCGCCATCTCTCGAGATAATGAAACCGAGGTTTCCGCCGCGCGCCGGATGGCCGCTCGCATAAAGCGTTGGCGCATCGGTCGGGTGCGGTGTGAAACCCATGAAGTCGTCCTGCCTCTCGGAAACGAGATCGACCATTCCAGTATCAAGTCGCAAGGCATGCAAACCATGATGAGTGGCGATAAGCAGACGACCGCTGTCAGGGCGATCGACCGCTAGCCCGTGAATATGCGTGGATCGCAACAGGTCGGCGAGGGGCACACCGGATTGGGCGTGAGCGGTAAGCGGCGAGATAATGAGAAGAACGACAGAAGCAAACAGGAAGATGGTGAAGGACGTTAAACGAGTCATGGTGCTTCTTTCCGAGGTCCCGCCCACCAGAAAGCGATGATTGGTAGGACGATCCATTGCGCAATGGGCGAGAGGCCGGCGTTGATTACCGGGATAACCGGCATCAGGTCACGATAGGCCCAGGCTTCCCGAACCTCGATGTTGAGCCACTCGCTGAAGACGGTGTATCCGAGACCTATCAGGACGGTGGCAAGCCCCACACGACGATAGTTTGTCTCCGGCCAGTGGCTGCTTCCGAACAGGACCAGCGCGGCCAGGAGAGCGCTCGTCGCAATCAGGACATCGCCTCCGGTGCAGTGAAGTGCAGAGAAGGCTATCTCGCGTGGAGTGCCGGTTTCCCACAGCGTGTAAAGCGGCATATGGGCGAACTCCCAGATCAGATTCCCAATCGCCATGGCGATCAGGTAGCGTCGCAGAGCGTTCAGCCATCCAAGCTCGACAGCGACCATTACGACGAAAGCTCAACTTCGATGATGTCCGGACTCCTTTGCGCGTATTCCAGCGCATAGGCCAGTTCGCCCGCGGTTTCCGCGTGGATGTCGAGCAGCGCTTGGCCATTGTCGATCTCTTGGCCGAGGCTCACGTTCAAGTAGACGCCCGCTGCCTTGGCTTCCGGCGCGCCGGCGAGCTTGGCGAGCCTTGCGAGCTTGCGATTGTTGATATGAACGATGCGACCGGCACGCGGTGCGATCAGCGGATGAACGTGGGACGCCCGCGGCGGCGTGCGCATACCTCCTTGCGCCGCGCAGATGGCCTGGAACTTCTGCCAGGCTCGCCCGTCCGCAAGGATCGCAAGCGCATCAGCTGCTCCTTCCCCCTTGGCGGCCTTCCCGCCAATCTCCAGGGCGGCGCCAGCCAATGCCGTTGCGCGTCGGCGCAGGTCATCCGGTGCATCGGGCGCACCACGGAGAACCGCGAGGACATCGAGCGCTTCCAGGGCCGGGCCAATTCCGCGACCGACCGGTTGCGACCCGTCGGTCAGGATGCAAGTGGCCGAGAGTCCGAAACGCGCTGAAACGGAGTTGATCCGTTCCGCGAGGTGACGCGCCGACGCCTCGCTGCGGACCTTGGCGGTAGGTCCGACCGGGATATCGATGACGACGTGCGTCGAGCCGGCTGCAATCTTCTTCGACAGGACAGACGCGATGAGTTGTCCCTCGGTATCGACATCGAGCTCACGCTCTATGCGGACGAAAATATCGTCGGCGGGGCTCAGATGCATCGCCCCGCCCCAGGCGATGCAGCCGCCCTCGGCTTCCACGACGCGTCGGAGCGTTGCGATATCAAGGTCAACCGGAGCAAGTGTCTCCATGGTATCCGCAGTACCTGCAGGCGATGTGATTGCGCGCGACGAGGTCTTGGGGATGACGAGCCCTTGGGCAGCAACAATCGCGACGACGATCGGGGTGGTACGGTTGCCAGGGAGCCCGCCGATGCAATGCTTGTCGACTACGATCAGGGAATCCCATCGCAAGCGCTCGCCGACCTCGACCATGGCGCCGGTCAGATCGACGGTCTCCTGCTCGTCGAGAGGAAGAGCCGCGCTCGCCGTCAGGAAGGCCGCCAGATGCACATCAGTGTAGCGGCGTGCCGCGACGTCCCTGACGATCGACCCAACGGCACGCGCGTCGAGCCGGTTCCCGTAGATCCGGCGGCGGACACTGGCGAGGGATTCGAGTGCTGGCGCATGCGTGACGGTGACTTCCGTGCCTTCTTCGACGCACAAGATCTGCCACGCTGTTTCTGTGAGGGCAATCTGATCGATGGCGAGCAGATCGTCCCCCTCGACCTGGAACAGGGTCGCCTGCACCTCCCGACCGCCAGACGAAACCACCACCTGCGACCTGGACGCCAGACCTTCCGCGCGGCAGACATGGCAGTCGGTCCGCATGATGACCACCGCCTGGTGCTGTGTGTGCAGGCGAAAGCGGGTGGCGCGAAGCTTCGGTGTAGCGGGGAGTTCGGCGTCACCTTGGTTCATAGGTCGAACGCCTGATCCTGGCGGGGAACGGTCGCATTCCATCCGAGGTCCTTGCCGATGCGGACGCGCAGTGCCTCGGCAGCTTCGGCCTCACCATGAACGATGAAGGTGCGGGCCGGCGCATGATTGAAGCCGGAAAGCCAGCGCATCAACTCATCAGAGTCTGCGTGCGCCGAGAGTGCGGGCAGATCGGCGATCTCTGCCTTGACCGGTATCCACTGTCCGTGGATCTTGATCTCGCGGGCGCCCTGCAGCATGGCCCGTCCACGGGTTCCAGCAGCCTGAAAGCCCGAGAACAGAATGGTGTTCTTCTGATCGGGTGCAAAGGCCTTGAGATGGTGGAGAATGCGGCCACCGGTTGCCATGCCACTGGCAGAGATCACCACCTTGGGATAGGGGCTCGCGGTAATTGCCTTGGATCCTTCGACGTCCCTCGTGTAGGTGGCGAGGCCGCAGACCGTGTCGCAATCCTCCGGTGAAAGGCGATGATCCTCGCGATGGGCGTGGAGCAGGTCCGTGGCGCTGATCGCCATCGGACTGTCGAGGAAAATCGGGATGGATGCCAGGCGACCAGCCTGCTTCAATTGCCAGAGGTGATAGAGCAGCGACTGCGCCCGGCCAACGGCGAATGCCGGAATCACCACGGTCCCGCCGCGCTGAACCGTGCGCTCGATGACGGAACTCAGCATCTCGGTTGGATCGCCCGTTTCATGGATGCGGTTGCCGTAAGTGGATTCAATAACGATATAGTCGGCCTCCGGGACAGGAACCGGATCAGGCATGACGGGATCGCCATAGCGGCCGAGATCACCCGAAAATATGATCCGCTTGCCGCCCCATACGATATCGGCGGTGGCAGCACCCAGGATGTGGCCGGCATGCCTGAACATCAGGGTCGCCCCGGCGGGAAGCTGAACAGCCTTGTCGAACGGAATTGACGAGAAGCGTTCGAGGGCGTGTTCCGCATCGTGAAGACCGTAGAGCGGCAGGGCGGGCTTGTGCTTGGAGAACCCCTTCCGGTTCGCGTATTCGGCATCTTTCTCCTGGAGGTAACCGCTGTCCTTGAGGATCAGCTCTGCAACGTCGCGGGTCGCGTCCGTCGCGAAAATTTCACCGTGGAATCCGTCCTTCACAAGTTTGGGTAAATAACCCGAATGGTCGAGATGCGCATGGGTCAGAACGACGGCATTAATACTCGAAGGGGCTATCGGCAGTGGCTGCCAATTCAACTCGCGCAGGTTCTTTAGGCCTTGGAACAAGCCGCAGTCGATCAGAATCCGCTTGCCGTCGTGGTCGAGGAGATGTTTCGAACCGGTGACAGTGCCAGCGCCGCCGAGGGATGTGAATTTTAGCATGACTGCCTCCTGGTCGAATTCATGTGCCTGGTCGCCAACTGTCGGAGTTCGCCGCTCATTCGACGCCGCCTGTACAGGGCGGCGCATCGCTGGCGGGAAACGAATCCATGCCTGCCTGTTCGACCTCGTCGTAAGGTTCGGGCGGACGACGGTGCCGAATTTTGTCGTCCGGAGCCTCCTTGGCGGACGCGATCATCGCAGCGATCAGCGGCGCAAGCCGAATGGCGTTGCTCTCATGTGGAATGGAGTCGCTGGAAACTATTCTGTCGGTGAGCACCCTCAGGCGCGCATAGGAATCTTCAGCGAATACACCGTGGACAACCGCGCAGACAGGTCTCCGGAAGCCCTGGAGCGGCAGCTTCTTTGCCGCTTCGATAAGCGTTTGCCCGGACGAGGCGATATCGTCGACGAGGACCGGACAGTGGGCCGTCCATTCCGAGAGGTCGGGAAGTTCGACATCGACGTTGCGGTCGCCGTGCCGGATCTTGCGCAGGACGGCATAGGGAGCGCTGATGCGCTGGGCAATTGCCGACACCCACTGTTCGCTCTCCTCATCCGGGCCGATGATCAGCGGTTGGTCGACCTCCGCGGCGATCCAGTCTGCCAGCAAAGGTGCCGCGTGTAGGGTATGGGTCGGGATCGTGTAGAGCGCGGAGAGCGCAGGATACCGGTGCAGGTGGGGGTCGACTGTCACCAGCCGGTCGAAGGTCGAAGATAGGAGCCGCGCGAATGTCTTCGACGTTATAGCCTCGCCCGGTTGGAAGCGTCGGTCCTGTCGCATATAAGAGAGGTAGGGCGCGATCAGCGTCACCTCATTCGCGCCAAGCGCGCGGGCGGCGTCGGCGGCGAATGCAAGGCGGAGGAAGCCATCGTCCGGCCGTGCAAGCGTGCAGACCAAATCCACCGGCCGATCGGCGACATCCGAAAGAATGCGGACATAACTCTCGTCATCGGGGAAACGCCGGATTTCGATGTGCCCAAGCTCCCATCCTCCGGCTTCAGCAAGATGACGGGCGAAGGTTTCGTTGCCGGGCAAAGGCAGTATCAGCCGCATGTCAATACTCTTTCAGTTTATACAGGGAGCCCCTAGTGGATGGATTCAGACGGATGGAACCCTTGAAGCGGCCATTGAAGCTTGGAAATGCGCGCTTTTGGCCGGACTCTTCCGTCTGAAACGAACCACTAGTGCCGCCCGTAAAATTCCAGGTCACCCTTCGTTCGCTCCCCATTTCCAATTGCGGATCTCCGGCATGTCCTCGCCGTGTTGCCGGATGTAGCGCTGGTGATCGATGAGTTTGCTTTCGATGAGCTGTTCGAAATTGGTGGCGCCCGGACCCAATCCCGGCACCCGGTCAATGACGGCCCTGGCCAGATGGAACCGGTCCAGTTCGTTGAGCACGACCATGTCGAAAGGTGTCGTGGTCGTTCCCTCTTCCTTGAACCCGTGAACGTGCAGATTGTGATGGTTGGTCCGACGATACGTCAGCTTGTGAATCAACAAGGGGTACCCGTGGTAGGCAAAGATGATGGGTTTGTCCCTGGTGAACAGGGCATCAAATCCCTCGTCGCTGATCCCGTGCGGATGCTGGCTCTGCGACTGCAACGTCATCAGATCGACCACGTTGATGACCCGGATCTTGAGGGCAGGAAAATGCTGTCGCAGCAACTCCACCGCAGCCAGCGTCTCCATGGTCGGCACATCCCCGGCACAGGCCATCACCACGTCAGGCTCGCTGCCTTCGTCGTTGCTGGCCCACTCCCAGATGCCCAGCCCGGCGGTGCAGTGCTTGATGGCTGCGTCCATATCGAGCCATTGCGGCGACGGCTGCTTGCCGGCGACAATGACGTTCACGTAATTGCGGCTGCGCAGGCAGTGATCCGTCACGGAGAGCAAGGTATTGGCGTCGGGCGGAAGATAGACCCGGATAACCTCGGCCTTCTTGCTCATGACATGGTCAATGAAGCCGGGGTCTTGATGGCTGAAACCGTTGTGGTCCTGCCGCCATACGTGAGACGAAAGCAGGTAGTTCAGAGATGCAATCGGCCGTCGCCATGGAACATGGTTTGCAACATCGAGCCATTTGGCGTGCTGATTGAACATCGAATCGATGATGTGGATGAAGGCTTCGTAGCATGAGAAAAAGCCATGGCGGCCTGTGAGCAGATAACCTTCAAGCCAACCTTCGCATTGGTGCTCACTCAACACTTCCATCACCCGGCCGTCCGGGGCGACGTGGTCATCGCCTGGAATGATTTCCGCGGTCGAGCACCGGTTCGTCACCTCGAACACCGCACCCCAGCGGTTCGACGCGGTTTCGTCCGGGCTGAAGACCCGGAAAGTCTCGGGATTCAGCCTCACCACATCGCGGATCAATTCGCCCTGGATCCGTGTGGCCTCGGCACTCACGCGGCCCGGCTTCGGTATTGTCACCGCGTAGTCGCGGAAATCGGGCAGGTGCAGGTCGCGCAACAGGAGACCGCCATTAGCGTGCGGGTTGGCGCCCATGCGGCGCGTGCCGCTCGGGGCCAGTTCCGCGAGCTCGGGACGTAGCCTGCCGGTCTCGTCGAAGAGTTCGCGGGGACGATAACTCTCAAGCCACTCTTCCAGAATCCTGACATGTCCCGGGTGGTTCATGTCACCCATCGGCACCTGGTGCGAGCGAAACGTGCCCTCGGTCTGTTTGCCGTCAACCTCCTTCGGGCCCGTCCAGCCCTTCGGCGAGCGCAGGATGATCATGGGCCAGAGCGGACGCTGCTTGAACCCGTTGGCGCGGGCGTCGTGCTGGATATGGCGGATGCTCTCGACCACGGTATCGAGCGTCGCAGCCATGAGCTGATGCATCTCCACCGGGTCGTCGCCCTCGACGAAGTGTGGCGTATAGCCGTAGCCGCGAAACAGGGAGTCGAGCTCGTCACGGGGAATGCGGGCGAGCACCGTGGGACCCGCAATCTTGTAGCCGTTCAGATGCAGGATTGGCAGGACCGCTCCGTCGTGCACCGGATTGAGGAACTTGTTCGAGTGCCAGCTGGTGGCGAGTGGAGCCGTTTCAGCCTCGCCATCGCCCACGACGCAGGTGACGAGAAGGTCGGGATTGTCGAAGGCCGCGCCGTAGGCATGTGACAGGCAATAGCCGAGTTCACCGCCCTCATTGATGGAGCCCGGGGTTTCCGGCGCGACATGACTCGGGATGCCGCCGGGAAAGGAAAACTGCGTGAACAGCTTTTTCATCCCCTGTTCGTCCTGCGAGATGTCCGGGTAGACCTCGCTATAGGTTCCCTCGAGATAGGTGTTGGCCACCAGGCCCGGGCCGCCGTGCCCGGGGCCGGCGACATAGATCACGTTCAAGTCATGCTCGCTGATGACGCGGTTCAAATGCACGTAGATGAAATTCAGTCCCGGTGTGGTGCCCCAGTGGCCAAGCAGTCGGGGCTTCACGTGCTCGAGACGCAAGGGAATTTTGAGCAACGGATTATCATAAAGATAGATCTGGCCGACCGAGAGATAGTTGGCCGCTCGCCAGTAGGCGTCCATCTTCTGGATGAGGTCGGACGAAAGCGACTTGTTCATGGTCCTACTCCTCCAGATGGGCGTGCTGGCCGGTTTCGGCGCCGGAAAGCATTCCGAAAACTGCCCTTGCGATGATTACATCTTCGTCGGTGCGAATGACGCGCACCTGGACGTTGCCCAGATCGGCCGAGATGACTGGCTCGCCGGCAGCGTTCTGGTTCTCGTCAAGTTGGACGCCGAGAAAGCCGAGACCCTCGCAGATGCGTGCCCGGATCGCGGGTGCGTTCTCGCCGATGCCGCCCGAGAAGACGAGCGTGTCCAGTCCGCCAAGCGCGGCGGCAAAGGCACCGATCCACTTCCTCACCTGGTAGCAAAATAATTCAACTGCTTCGGCAGCCCGAACGTCGCTCGCCTCGCGGCCCAGCAAATCCCGTAGGTCGGAGCTCGTTTCCGACACACCCAGCAACCCGGATTCCTGATTCACCATCTGGTGAAACTGCTGCGCGGTCATTCGCTCGGTTTGCGCCAGGTACCAGACCAGCCCAGGATCCAGGTCACCGGAACGGGTGCCCATCGGCACGCCCGCCGCTGGGGTAAAGCCCATGCTAGTGTCAACGCTCTTGCCGTTGCGGACCGCCGCGAGGCTCGACCCATTTCCAAGGTGGCACAGGATCACCCGCCCCTTCGCAGTTTCAACGCCGGCCAAGCGCGCGAGCTCTTCCATGAGAAACTCATAGGACAGGCCGTGAAAGCCGTAGCGTTCGACCCCCTTCGTCGCGAAGCGACGGGGAATGGGAAGGATTCTGGCGACCCGCGGCATATCCCGGTGAAAGGCCGTGTCGAAACACGCCACCTGCAGCAGGCCTGGCACCCGCTCGCTGATCAGATCAATCAGATCGATCTCGGAAGGCAGATGCTCCGGAGCGTACGCGCTGATACGGCGAAGTTCATCCAGCAGTTCCCCGGTGACGCGATGCGGCTCGCGGTAGTTGGCACCGCCGTTGACGACCCGATGGCCCACCGCCGTGATCGACGCAAGGCCGACCTCATTGTCGAGCCAGTCGAGCAGGAAATATGCCGCCGAACGATGATCGAGATCACCAATGCCGCGATCATCCTGCCGCTCCCAGGTGGGGTCATAGAAAGTGAAATGGGTTCCTTGCAGGCCGATGCGGTCGATCTTGCCGCGCAGGCTCTTCTGGGGCTGGGCGCCGCCCATCTCAAACAACGCGAACTTGATGCTCGACGAGCCCCCGTTGATCGTCAGGATGCACGCGCCAGGTGACATCAGTCGGACCCCTCTTGCGCATGGCGACTTGCGCTTGTCGTCGGCGATGCCAAATGCATCGAATTCATGATCCACCGGCCTTGTGCTCCGCATGGCCATCGCCACGCATTGCGGTCCATCGACCCAGGTAGATGCGCTGGAAACCGAAAACCGCGCCGATCGCGATCGCGGCGTAGAGGACGATGGCGGGATCGCTTTGCAGCTTCATCGCAGTGAAGGCCGCGAGCACCGCCGCGTCGGAGCCAATCGCCGCCAGCAGCACAGCGCCCGCGGCACCGATCTCTTGCCGTCGGTACCGGAACACGCCCCAATGGATGGTCATGTCCATGATCAGGTAGAAAAATGCGCCCAGCGACGCGATGCGGCCCAGATCAAAGAATACGGCCAGCGCCGAAGCGATGACGACAGTGTAGATCAGCGTGTGGCGCTGGATCGGACCCGACATGCCGAAATGGCTGTGCGGGATCAGCTTCATGTCGGTGAGCATTGCCAGCATCCGCGACACCGCGAAGACACTGGCCAGCAGTCCCGAAGCGGTGGCCACCGCCGCGAGAAGCACGGTCAAGAGGAACCCCGCCTGGCCCAGGGCGGGCTCGGCGGCCTCGGCCAGCGAATAGTCGCGCGCTGCGATGATCCGGTCGATGGTGAGGCTCGATCCGACGCCGAAAGCCACAAGCAGATAGACGACGACGCAGAGCGCGATGGAGATCATGATGGCCCGGCCGACGTTGCGGTTCGGTTCGGTGATCTCGGCGCCGCTGTTGGTGATCGTGGTGAAGCCCTTGAAGGCGAGTATGGCCAGCGCCACAGAAGCGACGAAGCCGGTCGCGGTGAAGTCCCGGCCGGTCTCAGAGGCGGCGGCGAAGGAAAATCCGCTCGCCCACAACGCCGCGATCCCGAAGAGCGCGATGCCGCCGATCTTGAGCGTGGCCATGACCAGCGAGAACAGCCCGACCGACCGGTTGCCGGCAATGTTGACGAGGAACGCGAACAGGATCACCGCAACTGCGAGGATCGGCACGAGCGGCCCGCCCGTTATGTCGAACGGTCGCAGCACATAGGTCGCGAAGGTGCGCGCCACCAGGCTTTCGGCGATGACCATGCTGAGCGCCATCAGCAGCGCCGCACCGGCGGTGACCGCTCCCCGCCCATAGCACTTCTGCAGGATCATCGCGATTCCGCCCGAGGAGGGCCAGGCGTTCGACATCTTGATGTAGCTGTAGGCGCTGAGCGCGGTCACGATGGCGCCGACGATGAAGGACAGCGGAAACCAGGGTCCCGCCAGTTCGGCGATCTGACCGGTCAGGGCAAAGATGCCGGCGCCGATCATCACGCCCGTGCCCATCGCGACCGCACCGTGCAAGGTGATGCTGTTTTCCTTGTACTGCCCTTGCATTCGGGGCTGGCCCGTCGACGGAGTCATAGTTTTGCGCGCTTCAACAGTTGCGCGTTGATGGCCACAACTACCGTGCTCGCGGACATCAGGACCGCGCCCACCGCGGGCGTCAGCAGTATGCCCCAAGGCGCCAGAACGCCGGCGGCAAGGGGGATCGCGAAGATGTTGTAACCCGCCGCCCACCAGAGATTCTGGATCATCTTGCGGTATGTGGCGCGGCTCAGGGTGATGATCCGCGGGATGTCGCGGGGATCGGATCGCACCAGCACGATATGCCCGGCCTCGACGGCGACATCCGCGCCCGCACCGATCGCGATCCCGATATCGGCCGTGGCCAGGGCTGGGGCGTCGTTGACGCCATCGCCGATCATTGCGACCTTCTTGCCCTGAGCCTGAAGCTCGCGGACCTTCGAGGCCTTGTCCTCGGGCAGCACTTCCGCGAACACGGTATCGATGCCCAGCTCCCTGGCGACGGCATCGGCCACGGCCTGCGCGTCGCCGGTCAGCATGGCAACTTCGATCCCCCGTTCATGCAGCGCCACGATTGCTTCGCGGCTCTCCTCCCGGATCGCGTCCGCCACGGTGTACACGGCCAGGGCCTTGCCTTCGCGGACGAGATAAATGGCAGCCTGCCCGCGGTCGGCCGCCGCCTTCGCCGCCTCCAGCAGCACCGGCGGTACCTGCACATTTTCGGCCTTGAGAAGAGCCGGGCCACCCATGTGGTATTCCGTGCCGGCGATCGTCGCCGCCACGCCCTTGCCGGTGATTGCGCGGAAGCCTTCGGCGACGGGCACGTCTATGCCCTTGTCCTGTGCGGTCTTCACGATGCCCCGGGCGATCGGGTGCTCGGATTCGGCTTCGATGCCGGATGCGATCCGAAGCGCCTCGTCCTCGGCCAGCCCATCCGCGACGGACATCGCCACGACCCGGAACTCGCCGAGTGTCAAGGTGCCGGTCTTGTCGAAGATCACGGTGTCGAGGTTCCTCGCCTCTTCGAGTCCCCGCCGGTCGCGCACCAGAAGCCCATTGCGGGCGCCCAGCGTCGTCGAGATGGCCACCACCAGCGGCACGGCCAATCCAAGAGCGTGCGGGCAGGCGATCACCAGCACCGTCACCATCCGCACCACGGAAAAGTCGATCGCTGCGCCGACAGACTGCCACACCGCGATGGTGATGGCGGCCGCGACGATCGCGACAACCGTGAGAAGCCGGGCCGCACGATCTGCAAGGTGCTGCGCTCTGGACTTGGACTTCTGGGCATCGGCCACGAGCCGCATGATGCCGGAAAGCTTGGTTTTCTCTCCGGTACCGGTAACCTCGACGCGGAGAGATCCCTCTCCGTTGATCGTGGCGGCGATCACCTCGTCGCCTTCCCGCTTCTTCACCGGCCGGGACTCGCCGGTGATCATGGCCTCGTTGACGTCGCTCTCTCCCTTTCGCACGGTTCCGTCTGCCGGAATGCTCTCGCCCGGCCGAACCAGCACCAGGTCACCGTTCTGCAACGCGCTGACGGCCACCTTCTCCTCGCCCCCGTCGGTGATCCGCGTCGCGGTATCCGGAAGGAGCTTCGCCAGTTCCTTCAGTGCCCCCTCGGCCTGATTGATGGACCGCATCTCGATCCAGTGGCCGAGGAGCATGATCGTGACCAGCGTGGCCAGTTCCCACCACAGGGCACTCGCGTCGATCAGGCCGAGCTGAACCACCCAAGAAAACAGGAAGGCGACGGAGATCGCGAGCGAGATGAGGGTCATCATCCCCGGCAGTCGGGACCGCATTTCCCGCCAGGCCCCCTGCAGGAAGACCAGACCGCCGTAGAGGAAGACGACCGTGGAGAGCACGGGACCGATCCAGTCCGATCCGGGAAACGCGGGGGCCCGGTAGCCGAGAAGGTCCTGGATGTGGGCCGACCAGATGACCACCGGAACCGTCAGGGCAAGCGAAAGCCAGAAGCGGTCCCGAAACATCGCGGGCGAGTGGCCCGCGTGCTTGTCATGGTCCCGGTGTCCTGAATGGCCCGATGCCGGTCCTGGACTCTCTGGTGATGCTCCGGCCATCGCGTGGCTTTCGTGCCCCCTGCCGGTCGAAGCGGCAGGCGGCGCATCGACGCCGGGACCAGGCCGCCGAACCAAGGATTTGATGTCGGCGACCTTTATGCGGGTCTCGTCGTATTCGACCGTGGCGTTTTGCGACGCGTGATCCACGGAGACGCTTTCGACGCCCGGCACCTCGCCGATCCGCCGTCCCACTTCGTCCGGGCCCAAGGCTGTCAGCAAGTCGCCGACGTCGATTGCGATTGTTTTCATCGTGTTCTCCTTAGGCGGGCGCCAGTACCGGTGTCACAAGTCCGCGCGCCTATTCGGCTATCTGCCGGACCAGACCGGGATAGCGGTTGAAGGCGAGCTTCTGCACCAGCGAGCCGTCCACGGTAACGATCTCTGCAGTGATGCTCCCGTCAGGCGCAGTGCCGATCTCGCCGAGCCTCAGACGGGGATTGCCAAGATTGGTCAACTGCTGCTCGAGCAAGGCGCGGACGCGATCCTCCGTCATCTCCTCCGGTGTGCCGTTCGGCGTTCCGAGGAGGATGCCCTGACCACCCATCATGCCGGGCATGCCCATTCCTGCCTGGCCGTTCATCATCATTCGCATCATCGGGCACGCCATCATGCCTGCCATGGGCATCTGACCGGCCATGCCTGGAACCGCGCCACCCTCGGCCATGCCCTGGCCTGCCATTTCGCCCATCATCATCCCGGTCATTGCACCCTGACTCATCATGCGCTGCATCATCTGCATCATCTCCGGCGTCATCATGCCCATGCCGGGCATGCTTCCGGGTGCGGCTGCTGAGGGCGCGTCACCGGGCGCCGGGCTCGCTGGCGGAGCGTCCTGGGTTTCTTCCGGGTGGTGTTCGTCCTGTGGCTGTGCGCTGGTTTGGGCTGCGACCGATGCTGCGGTCCCGATAAGTAGCAAACCCGCGAACAGGGCCGCCTGAAGGTTTCGTGTTCTCACGTTTCGTACTCCTTGGTTGATGAGAAGGAAAAATCGCCACAGTCACCCCCTGCTCGAACGAAGCAGATTGGTGGGGCGCGGCAGGAAAGCAGGAACCGCACTGGCATAGCGGCGGTATTGGTCACCGAAGGCCGCTTCCACTTCGCGCTCTTCGGTCCTTGCGAGCCGCCAATACATGACCAGCAGCACTGGCAGCATCAGGCCCGTCACCAGTGTCGGCCACTGCAGGAAAAATCCGATCATGATCAGCGCGAAGCCGACATACTGCGGATGCCGCATGCGGGCATAAGGGCCGGTCGTCGCGAGAATTCCCTTCTTCTGCGCCTCGTGCAGCACCCGCCACGCGGCGGCGATCAGCATGAAACCGCCGCCAATGAAGACGTAGCTCAGCAGATGGAACGGGCTGAAATGCGGATTCATCGACCAGCCGAACAGGGCGGGCCAAAGGTGGCCAGCATCGTGCGAGAGCGGATCGAAAGCCGGAACGGTGCTGCCGAGCCAGCCTGCCAGCACGTAGAGCGTCAGCGGGAACCCGTACATCTCGGCGAACAGGGCAACGATGAAGGCCGAAAAGGCCCCGAGCGAGCGCCAGTCGCGCGTCGTGTTCGGCTTGAAGAAGCTGAAGGCGAACAGGATGAAGATGCCCGCATTCAGGGCCGCCAGAAACCACAGGCCATAGGCGGGAACATCACCGTTCATCGCTGCCGCCGCCGTGGCCACCATGGCCACCGTGACCTCGATGCATGAAGAAGTGCATGCCGCCGCAGACCAGCAGGAACAGGAGCGGCCAGGCTCCCAGAAGGTGAACCCTGTGCTCGAAAACAAGAAGGACGCCGACAACGGCGAGAAACACGCAGAGCGCGAGTCCGGCCGGTGTTTTCAGAAACGGCTGGCGCCGATCTTCGTCTGCCTTTGGCTCGGCGGGTGAGTGATCGTGATGGGTCATGACCCTGCGCCCTCGTGACGGGGGCACTTTGAAAACAGCAGCGAAGAAGCCGCGCCGATCATGCCTGCGGTGTCGGTGAATGCCAGAAACTGGCGATATGATGGATGGTACATGACGAAACTCTCTCGGGAACGTTGCAGGGCCGGACCGGCGGGACCGGTCGGATCAGCCCGACACGCCGGGAGAGGCGCGCGGGCTCAGCCGTTCGCGGAGAGACTCGGAGGTCGCAAACCGGGCGACGGCGCGCGGCCGGGATGAACTTCGTCGGGAAGGCGTGCTACAACTTCAGCGACCGTCGCCATGCTCGTGCCTCCCGCCGAGACCGGCGGGACGAAAAAGGAACAGACGCTGCCGGTGCAACAGGTTCGGCCGTGGGATTCATCGCCACGGCTGCCGCAATCCGGTTCCGCCGCCACGTCCTGACCACTGGATGCAACCTCATGCGAAAACGAGGTTGCCGACGCGGCATGGTCGCCCATCGAAACATGGGCAAGACCTGACGTTGAAAAGGCAAGTACAAGCAGCAGCGCCAGCCAATGCTTCACGCCCCGTGTCAAACGATACGGATCCTTTCTGCGCTGCCAAGTAATTGCCTGCGACATGCGCTTCCTTGCCCTCTCCAACGGACTTGCTTCGATTCTCCATGTAGGGTGGGGTCGCCGCGTCCGCACTGATCTGGATCAATATGCAATGATAGAACGGATTACGCTCCAATGAAACCGCCAGTTCTCTGCATCGGGCAAAGCTTGGCACATCGGCAATGACCATTGGCGCTGCCTTCCGCCTTCTGGTGGTCATGGTGCTTTGGGCCGCCTGCTTTCCCCTCATCACCATTGGCCTGGACCTTGCGCCGCATCTTGCCTTTGCGGCCCTGCGAGCCGCGCTGGCAGGCCTTTGCCTGATTGCACTCGGAGTCCTTTGCCATCGTCCGGTGCCCGTCGGCGCGCGGCCCTGGTTTCTGATCGTCGTGGTCGGGTTGGGGGCGACAAGTATGGGTTTCCTCGGCATGTTCCATGCGGCCGAGTTCGTTTCGCCGGGACTCGCGACCGTCATCGCGAACGTACAGCCGATCGTCGCCGCGGTTCTCGCGTATGTCTTCCTGGGGGAACGCCTCAAGGCGACTGGAAGGATCGGGCTGGCGGTTGGCCTGGCCGGCATCGCGGTGATCGCTTGGCCGGGTCTCGCCGGAGACAGCGCCCGCGGCTACTCCCAAGGCATCGCCTATGTCCTGCTCGCCGCCACCGGTGTTTCCATCGGCAATGTTGCCATCAAGCGCCTCACCGGCCAGGCCGACCCCATCATGGCGATGGGTTTCCAGTTGCTCATCGGTGCGGCACCGCTGGCTCTGCTGTCCATGTTGACGGAAGATGTCTCGTTGCTGGCGTGGTCGCCGGAGTTCATTCTCGTCCTCGTGGCGCTTGCGGTCCTCGGATCATCGCTCGCATTCTGGCTCTGGTTCGAGGTGCTGGAGCAAGTTACGCTCAATCGGGCCAACGCTTTCACGTTTCTGGTGCCGGTCTTCGGGCTGATGATTGGCGCGGCCTTCTTCGGCGAACGGCTCGAGGTAGTCCAGGCCGTGGGTGTCGTCCTGGTGCTGATCGGTATCTTGCTGGTGCAGCGGCGCGCCGCTTCATCCTGACGGCGCCAGCGTAAACGAGGATAGCATTGACGATGCCATGATGAAGCGGACGCCGCTCGGAGAAATTCGCCAGTCAGGGTGGTTTGGGGGCAGTAACTCAGTCGCTTTCGTGGAATAGTTGGAAGGATTTCGGCAAACAGACAGCGGCACATCACGGACGCGCGCTACCAACGCGAGGAGAAGCCGATGACCCCAACGAAAAAGATCCGCGTCGCCGTGAACGGCTACGGCGTGATCGGAAAGCGTGTCGCCGACGCCGTTGCGCTGCAGGACGATATGGAACTGGCCGGGGTTGCGGATATCAGCGCCGACTGGCGGCCACGCATGGCGACGCAGAAGGGTTACCGCCTTTTCGCAGCCACCAGTGACCATGCAGAGGCGATGCGGAACACCGGACTCGATGTCGCCGGGAACCTCGATGATCTGCTTGAGGCGAGCGACCTGGTGGTGGACTGCACGCCGAAACGGATCGCGGCGGTGAACGTCGACATCTATCGACAAAGGGGCATCAAGTTCATCGTCCAGGGTGGCGAGAATCACGAGGTGACCGGACACTCCTTCGTTGCGGAATCTACCTATGCGAGTGCGCTGGACCGGGACAGCACGCGCGTCGTCTCCTGCAACACCACCTCGATCGTGAGAACCCTTACGGCATTGAAGCAGGGAGGCCTGCTGCGTCGCGCGCGCGGGACGCTGCTGCGCCGGGCGACGGACCCCTGGGAAAGTCACCTTGGCGGGATCATGAACACGCTCGTCCCCGAGCCCGAGATTCCCAGCCATCAGGGGCCGGATGCGCAGAGCGTCGACCCCGATCTCGATGTCGTCACGATGGCGGTCAAGGTGCCAGAGACCCTGGCGCATCTGCACTACTGGTCGGTGCAGTTGACCCGCCCGGCCTCAAGGGAAGAGGTGCTCGACGCTTTTGCAGCATCGTCCCGGATTGCCCTGATCCGCATGGATGCCGGATTGACGGCGATCAACGCGGTCAAGGAGCTCATGGCCGACCTGGGCCGGCCACATGACAACCTCTACGAGGTGGCGCTGTGGTCGGACATGCTGAAGGTCCAGGGAGACGAACTGTTCTACGCCTACATGGTGGACAACCAGGCCATCGTCATTCCAGAGACGATCGACGCGATCCGGGCACTGTGCGGAGTGATCGCGAGCGCCGAAGACTCCATCGCAAAGACGGATGCGGCACTCGGGATCGGCCTGCTGACCGAAACACTGGGGCAACGATGATTCCAAGACTTTTCGATGCCCGCATCGGGCCTGACGCGCGTCCGGCCTGGGGACAGCCAGGGCTTTGGGGGCGATGAGCGATCCAGGCCCCACGTCCACGGGTCCAGTTCAGACTCTCTCGGAGCGGCTGAACCAGAATTGCTTCTGCATTACCCTCGACCGCCCGTTGCTGTGCGAGGCGCTTGAGCGCGAGGCTGGCGACCCGGAGTTCTGCGAGACCTTCATCCGACCCAAGGCGCATTTGTTCTCGAATGTGCCTGTGTTCCTCTCGGCCAGCCAGGTGGCCGAGATGCAGGAGGTGGTCGCCGCGATCGAGGCGACGGCGCGGCTCGCCGCATACAAGGCCGCCGTCCTCTCCTGGGCGCCGGAAATCTCGCAAAAGGATCACGGCCCTGTTGGTGCGTTGATGGGCTACGATTTCCATCTCGGCGAAGACGGCCTCCGGCTCATCGAGATCAATACCAACGCCGGCGGGGCATTCCTCAACGCCCTTCTTGCAAGGGCTCAGCGCGCCTGTTGTGCCGAAATGGACATGCCCTTGAAGCCGCACGCCTTCGAGGATGTGGCATTTCGCATGTTCCAGGACGAATGGGAGCGCCAGCGGGGAAGCGGTTCCGCAGGCCGAATTGCCATCGTCGACGACAGGCCGGAGGAACAGTATCTCTATCCCGAGTTCGTCCTTGTGCGGCAGGCGATGGCCGCACGTGGCGTCGATGCCGTTATCGCGGACGCCAGCCATCTTCGCCATGAAGCCGGTCGGCTCAGCGTCGAGGGGAAGCCGATCGACCTCGTCTACAACAGGGTCACCGACTTCGCGTTCGATCAGCCGGAACACAGGGCGCTAAGAGATGCCTACCGGGAGGGCGCGGTGGTCGTGACGCCAAATCCGCACAACCACGCCCTTCTCGCCGACAAGCGCGCCCTTTCGCTGCTCTCGGATCCGGCAACGCTCGAGGCCTGGGGTCTGGAGCCAAGACTTCTGGCCCAACTCAAATCCGTCCCGCGTACTGTCGTTGTCACTCCCGAAATCGCCGACGAACTGTGGAAGTCGCGTAAGGACCTGTTCTTCAAGCCAACGGGCGGACATGGCGGAAAGGCGGTCTACCGTGGTGACAAGGTGACGAAAGGCGTCTGGGCAGAAATCGAGCGAGGGGGCTACGTTGCTCAGACTTTGGTCCGGCCGAGCGAGCGCATGATCAAGATCGACGAAGCACTACAGGTGCGCAAGATGGACGTTCGGCTCTACACTTATGACGGTCAGGTTCTTTTGGTAGCTGCGCGCCTCTATCAAGGCCAGACCACGAATTTCAGGACTCCTGGGGGCGGGTTCGCTCCGGTGTTTATGATCTGAAAAGCAGGCGATTCGTGAGGTGGATCAGTCAGAGAACGTTGGATTCCAGTCCCTTTCCCTCCGCCACTTGCTTCATTGAAATCGAACCGACGGAACGGCGCGCCGGCACGCGCGGGCGCGGCCGTCGCCGCCGCGCCGCCGACGAGGCATCTTGCATCGAAGCGGCCGCGCCGCTGGAATGGTCCTCAGACCCGGCAGAGGAGCCAACAGCGGATGCCCAGGCCAGAATTCGAGCGCGACGCAAGCCCCGAGGCAGTCGCCGATGCCCTTGACGAGCACGGCTACGCCATCGTGCGCGAACTGGCCGATGCCGCGACCGTGTCGCGTCTCAACGCCGATTTCGAGCCCCATGTCGACGCGGTGCAGCTGGGCAGGACCGACTTCGCCGGCCACAGGACCAAACGCATCAACAATCTGATCGCCAAGTCCGCGGCCTGCCGGGAGCTCGCCGTCCACCCCACGATCATGAGCGTCTGCGACCGCGTTCTGCTGCCCCACTGCGCGCGCTATCACCTCCATGTCACCTTGCTGGTGGATCTGCAGCCCGGCGAGACGGCCCAGGAACTGCACCGCGACGGCGGGATCTATCCCGTGCGCCTGCCTTCCATCCCCATGACGCTGGCCACCATGTGGGCGTGCAACGACTTCACTGCCGAGAATGGCGGCACCCGGCTGGTGCCCGGCAGCCACCGCTGGGCCCATGACCGCCAACCCACAGCCGACGAGGTGGTCAATGCGGAGATGCCGGCCGGTTCGGTGCTGCTCTACACCAGCAACCTCATTCACGGCGGCGGCGCCAACCGGTCGAACGGCAACCGCCGCGGCATGGGGCTTCACTACAATCTCGGCTGGCTGCGCCAGGAGGAGAACCAGTACCTCTCGATCCCGCCGGACAAGGCGAAGGATATCCCGCACGAGGTGCTGAAGCTGATCGGCTACGACTTCGGCGGCCCCTATCTGGGCTTCGTCGAGACGGGTCACCCGCTCACCCTCGCCGACCCCGCCCTGCCGCGCGACATGGATCGCACCGGCGGTGCGGCGATCACGGCCCGCAGCCGCGCCATCAAGCCCCTGTACCTCGGCGACACGCCCAACGACGGCCGGGACTGAACCCCGGGGGCCGGGATGCGATACGCAACGGCGCAGCCCGTGCACCTCGGATGGCATCGCGAACACTGTTTCAAGAACTGAGGCCAACAGCGAGGCTCCCATGACCGCCCGGCTGATCATCGGCGGCACCTTCAATCCCGTTCATCGCGGCCATCTGGCGCTGGCGGAAGGCGCGGCGGCCGCGCTCGGCGTGGCGCGGGTCGACTTCGTGCCCTGCCACACCCCCTTCCACAGGGCGGCGGACGACCTGCTGCCCTTCGGGCTCCGCTGCGATCTGATCGGCCGGGCGATCGCCGGGGCCGAAGGCATGGCCGTGAACGCGATCGAGGCCGATCTGCCGAAACCGTCGCTGACCTGGCGGACCGTCGCGGCGCTGCGCGAGGCCGAGCCCGGCGCCGGCCTGTACTTCGCCCTCGGCCAGCGCGAGTTCCTGCGCCTGCACAAATGGGTCAACGGCCGCGACATCGCGCACGCCACGCACCTGGCGGTCGCCCCGCGCGGCGACTTCGATGCCGAGACCTTCGAGGCCGCGCTGCTGGCCGCCTGGCCCGACGCCCGGCCCGCGCCGCCGCCGCCGGGCTGTCCCGCCGCCTGGGAGATCGCGCCGGGACGCCACGCCATCCTGCTCGACCTGCCGCCGGTCGCGATCAGTTCGACCATGATCCGCGAGGTCTGGCGCGCCGGCGGCGACTTCGGGCATCTTGTGCCCGACGCCGTGGCCCGGCGCATGGCGGCGCGGCGGGTGGAGATCGATCCGGTCTGGCCGCCCGCCGGCGGGAGCGGCCGGACGGGGAGCATTGCATGACCTACGATCTGCGCGACGACATCTTCCGCTCCCTCGGCGGGCGGCGCTTCACCGCCGAGCTGCGGGTCGCCACCGCCGGCGTGATCTGCGGCGTGGAAGACGCGGCCGCCAAGGCGCTGGACCTGGGCTGCGAGGTGCTGCACGCCATGCGCGACGCCGAGGAGGCGGACGCGGACGCGCCGGTCCTGATCATCCGCGCGCCGGCGAAGGAAATCGCCATCGCCGAGGACACACTGCCCGGCGCCATCGCCAAGCCCTCCGGCATCGCCCGCGCCGCCCGCCGCGCGCAGCAGATCGCCGGCGGCCGCGTGCGCATCGTCTCCGGCGCCGCCAAGAAGATGCCGATCGAGATCAAGCCGCAGGTCCGGCGCGCCATCCACCAGGGCGGCGGCAGCGGCCGGATCGCCCCGCTGCCCTTCGTCTATCTGGACAAGAACTATGTCCGCATGTTCGGCGGCGTGCGCCGGACCCTGGAAGCCGTCTCGGTTCTGGAGGGTCACACGCGCTGCATCCAGCTCCGCGGCCTGGTCGAGCCGCTGGAGGACGAGGCCCGGGCGGCGATCGAGATGGGCGCGGAGATCCTGATGGTCGATACCGGGAACCTGGCCGACCTCGACCGCGTCGCGTCGATGGTGCGGGCGGCGGGCCGGCGGGAGACGACGGAGATCGCCTTCTCCGGCGACATCGCCCTGGAGGACATCCCCGCCATCGCGGCGCACGATGTGGATATCCTGGATATCGGCCGCGCCGTCATCGATGCGCCCGGCGTGGACGTGAAGTTCGACGTCGTCGCCGATCCCGACCTGCAGCCCACCGGGTGATTCGCCGACCGATCGGGCGAAATTCCTCTAATGAACTGAAATGATTGATATTTCTGCCGAATCTCCAAGCAGCGGCGGCCCGCAGGCGCCTTGACCGCCGCGGTTGCGACGCACTAGTATGAAAACAAACCGGCCCGTCAGAACCGTCCGGCCCGCGCCTTGTGCGTGCGCCGAACGGCCCAGAGGCCAGACGTCTCGCAACGGGCGGCCATTGCGGAGACCAGGGGAGGCGCCGCACCTATGCGTTCCGAAGCAGCTGCGAGACCGTGCGCGGCCCTTGCTTCCGGCCCTGTCCGGAGATGGGGCGGCGGCGAATCCGCGACGTTCGAAGTCCGGCATCCGCCGGCGGGGAGGAAGATGTGGTAACGCTGAAGTACCAGGCGGCGGTGATCGACGAGAACTGCACCGGCTGCAAGAAATGCGTCTGGGTCTGCCCGACCGAGGCGATCCACATGAAAGACAACATCGCCATCATCAACGACGACCTCTGCGTCGCCTGCCCGAACTGCCACGGCATCTGTCCCGACGACGCGATCACCCGGGTCGAGCGCGACGAGCCTAGGGAAGTGCGCGTCGCCATCGAGGACGTGCCCATCGAGGACATCCACGACCTCTGCCGCAAGGCCAACATGCATCCCAAGCAGTGGCACTGCCTGTGTACCCAGACCCGGGTGCAGGAAGCCGCCGCCGCGGTGCTGCAGGGCGCGATCACGCCAGAGCAGATCGCGCTCGACACCGGCACGCGGTCGGGCTGCACCGTGTACTGCCAGATGATGTCGATGCGCCTGCTGGAGGCGGCGGGCCACAAGCTGGAGAAACCCGAGAAGTGGCGCTGGTACCCGACCACCCAGAGCCTGTGGGACGTACCGCAGGAGGTGATCGACAAGTACGCGGGCTATTTCCTGGAAGAGGACAAGGACGTCTTCCGCAAGTTCTGACCCGCAGCAGCCGCTGCCGGCCCCGGGCCGGCCCGATCAAGACCGAAAGGTTCGCGCCATGACACATCTCGCCGTCTCGGAACTGCCCCGCCCGACGCCGGCCGCAATCCGCACATCCCAGTACGGCCCGCAGACGGCCACCGGCATGCCCGCAATGCGCGCCGCCGACCTGCCGGGCATGGTGGGCCTGCCGATTTCCGAACTGTTCCCCGACGTGCCGAAGGCGATCTATGTCGAGGGCGACGATCTGGAGCCGCTCCGCCGCGCCACCGCGGAGTCGCTGAAGGACGTCGACATGTCGATGATCAAGGAGAAGTCGACGGTCAACATCCTGGCCTCGCAGTACGGCTTCATGATCATGGGCGGCTACGCCTATCGCGAGGTCATCCGTACGATCAAGGAAGTGGTCGAACAGCGCACGGGCTGCAGGCGTGTCCGGCTGCGTGTCGCCACCGGCTTCCGCCTGAAAGAGCCGGAGGAGGTGATCAAGCATTTCGGCCTGGACGAGATGTTCGACGGCCGGGCGCTGCCGGCGCTCTACATCGACCAGGGCGTCGAGATCGAAACCCCGGTCGGCACGCTGATGGGCATCAAGCGGATCTACGACGCCGACTTCATCATCCACTGCCATCATGGCGAGCTGCGCGAACTGGACATGCACCGCATGATCAGCCGCACGATGAAGCCGTTCTCAATGTCCTACGCCCGTTTCGAGACGCGTTCGGTCCACCACATGAATTTCGGGCCGCGGTCGTCCAACCTGATCCCGCGGCTGGTCTTCGAATCCGACTTCGTCCAGAAGAAGTGGGCCTTCGGCGTGTTCATGGCGGCCTCGCCGCAGGGGGTGACGGGGATCGAGTCCGGCAACGACCTGATGCCGATCGACCGAAAGCTGGCGCTGCTGGCCTTCAAGTCCTACGGCAAGCTGCGCGAACTGTTCAACGAGATCGGCGACTGCATCGCGATCATCGACGGCACGGGGGAGCCCCGTTACATGGTCGGCGGCGGCACCACCTTCGGCAATCTGACCGAGGCGGAACTCGACCTCTTCGACCTCGACACCATACCGGTCAGCCTGGGCTTCGGCCTGTGGCAGCCGCCGCCGGACCAGCCGAAGGCGAAGCCGGTGAACCCCGCCGTCAAGGGGCTGGTGATGAACCATTTCTGGACCGGCGTGCCGCAGATGGAGCTGGCCACGTCCTGTCCCATGGTCCTCGTCGGCCAGGAGATGGCGAAGCTGGTCGAGGAAGACTGCATGAACATCGAGATGATCAAGAACTGCGTCACCGCCCACGACCTGCCGTCCGCCGTCAGGTTCGCCAAGCGGCTCGCCAACACCGACAACCTGGTCGTCTTCGACGGCGCCTACGGCATGCTGACGTGCAACGAGAAGCTGGCCGAGCACCTGATCGAACGCGCGCCGGTCGCCGACCGGCGGGTCGAGGAGGAGCTTATGCCCAAGTGGATGCGCCAGCGCGGCTTCGACCCGTCCGAGGCGCTCTGAACGCAGGGGCCGCGGCATGCCTGCGCATGTCGGTTGATGTCGGGGCCAAGCGGCCGGACCCGGCTCGGCGGCGCATATAGGGGCGCGTAACGCGCATCGAACAACCTGGGAGAACGTCGTGGTCGAATACGACATGATGGGCAAGACCGAGCTCAGCATCACCGGCCTCGCGCTGGCCGATGCGGACCTGACGGCCGTCGCCGATGCGGTCGCGCGGGTTCTGGTGCTCGACCGCACGGAGATCCTCGTGACCGATGTCCGCGACGACAACATCGTGCTCGACATCCTGCGGCGCGGGCTGGATGCGAAGAACATCGTCGGCAAGGAGCGCGAACTGCTCGACGCCGTGGCCTCGGTCGAGGGCGTCGGCGTGTCCGCGGACGCGCGGGTCGAATCCCGCGGCCTGCTGAGCTGGGTGGCGGCCAGCGGCGAGGAGGCCCTTCAGTCCCTCGAAGCGGCCGAGCGGCAGATGGCGGAGATCCGTGACAAGCTGGCGAAGACGGTGGTGGTCTTCCCCACCGGCACGGAACTCGCCAACGGCCAGGTGAAGGACACCAACAGCCCGGCCATCCGCGAGAAGCTGAGCGTGAACGGCTATGCGGTCAGCCAGGGCATGCCGCTGAAGGACAACGAGTACCACATCGCCGCCGCGCTGCGCGAACGCGCCGAGGAGGGCTTCGGCATGATCGTGACCACCGGCGGCGTGGGCGCCGAGGTCAAGGACTGCACCATCGAGGCGTTTCTGAGGGCCGACCCGGAGGCGGCCACGCCGGAGATCGTGAAATATGAACTCGGCGTCGGCCGGCACGTCCACAAGAACAGCGTCCGTATCGCCGTCGGCCGCGTGCTGGACACGATGATCGTCGCCCTGCCTGGGCCGACGGACGAAGTGCTGCTCGGCCTCGACGCCCTGGTCCGGGCGCTGGGCGAGCCGGGGCTGTCGGACGCGGCCATCGCCGAGCGCATCGCCGACGTGCTGCGCAAGCGGCTGAAGGAGAAGGCCCACGCCCATGCCTGACGGTTCGGGAGCGCCATCATGGGGCGAAGAGGCGGCGGCGGCCGAAGGCCGTCTGCTGGCCGTCCTGCGCGCCCATGAGGGCCTGACCGTCGCGGTCAGCGGCGGGATCGACAGCATGACGCTGGCCCATGTCGCCCATCGCCTGGGCGAACGGCCCGTGCGGATGGCGCATGCCGTCTCGCCCGCGGTGCCGCCGGCGGCGACGGCGCGCGTCCGCGCCTACGCGGCGCGGGAAGGCTGGGACCTGCACGTGGTCGAGGCCGGCGAGTTCGCCGACCCGGATTATCTCAAGAACCCGGTCAACCGCTGCTATTTCTGCAAGACCAATCTGTACGATCGCCTCGCCGGGCTCGCGGCGGGCGCGATCGCCTCGGGCGCCAATGTCGACGACCTGGGCGACTACCGGCCCGGCCTGACGGCCGCGGCGGAGCGCGACGTGGTCCACCCCTATGTCGAGGCCGGGATCGGCAAGGCCGACATTCGCGCCCTCGCCCGGCGCTACGGACTGGACGACATCGCGGAGCTGCCCGCGCAGCCCTGCCTCGCCAGCCGGGTCGAGACCGGCATCGCCATCGAGTCCGCGGATCTCGCCTTCATCGACCGGGTCGAGACCCTGCTTCGCCGGCGCTTCGGCGAGAACCGGACGATCCGCTGCCGGATCACCGCCGCCGGCGTCGCGGTCGAGGCCGACGAGGCCCTGGCCGGACGCTTCGCCGAGATGCGCGCGATGGCCGCCGCCGACTGCGCCGCCGAAGCCCGCCGCTTTCTCGGCGTCCGGCCGTACCGCCGCGGCTCCGCCTTCCTGCACGGCGAGGGCGCCGCGCCGCGTGACGCGAGCGGAGGCGCATGAAAGAGGTCCTGTTCGACTATGGCCGCGCCGCCCGCATCGGTCTGCCGGAAGCGGTCCTGTGCGAGGGCAAGCCGGTCGAAACGGTGCTGTCGCTGCTGAAGGAGTTCGCCGAACCCGACGTGCAGCCCGTGCTCTTCACCCGGCTGGACCCGTCGGTGCTGGCGGCGCTGCCGGGGGAGGCGTCTTCGAGGATCGACTATCACCCGCTGTCGCGCACGGCCTGGCGCGCCACGATGCCGGCCCGTCCGGGCCAGGTCGCTGTGGTTTCCGCCGGGACCGCGGACGGCCGCGTGACCTGGGAAGCCGCGCGGACGCTGACCTATCTCGGCATCGCCAGCACCGTGTTCGAGGATTGCGGCGTGGCCGGGCTCTGGCGGCTGGTCGACCGGCTGGAGGCGATCAACGAGGCGGACGTGGTGATCGTGGTCGCCGGACTCGACGCGGCGCTGGCGTCGGTCCTGGGGGCGCTCACGCCGAAGCCCGTGCTCGCGGTGCCGACTTCGGTCGGCTACGGCATGGCGCAGGACGGTCTCGCCGCGATCCAAAGCATGCTGGTCAGCTGCGCCCCGGGCGTCGCGGTGCTCAACGTCGACAACGGCTATGGCGCCGCCTGCGCCGCCGCGCGCATTCTGGGGCCGGCATGACCGGCGACGCCTGTCTGGTCGTCCGTCCCAACAGCGGCCTTTCCGGCGACATGCTGCTGGCCGGCTTCGCGCGCATGGCGCAGGCCACGAACGCGGAACTCGGCGAAATCGCCCTCAGCCTCGGCCTGCCGGAAGGCTGCGTCATGCTGGAGGAAACGGCCGTGAACCAGATCGGCGGCTGGCGCGCCCGCGTGTCCCTGCCCCGCGAACACCATCACCGCAGCCTGGACGACGTGACACGGATCATTGCCGCAAGCGCGCTCGGCGAAGCCGCACGGGCGCTGGCGGAGAAGGCGTTCGCCATCCTGGCGGCGGCCGAGGGCCGCGTGCACGGCATCCCGCCGGAGAAGGTCACCTTCCACGAGGTCGGCGCACTCGACAGCATTCTCGACACCTGCCTCGTGGCAGCGCTCTACGACCGGCTGGGCCAACCGCGGCTGGTCTGCGGGCCGCTGCCCCTCTGCGACGGCACGGTGCGCTGCGCCCACGGCCTGCTGCCCGCGCCTGCGCCGGCCGTTCTCGACATGCTGGAAGGGGTGCCGGTGCGCGGCCTCGCCTCCTCCGGCGAGACGGTCACGCCGACCGCGATCTCGCTGCTGAAAGCGCTGGACGCCGAGTTCGGCGGCTGGCCTGCGATGATCGTGCGCCGGCGGGCGCTGGTCTACGGCACGCGGGTGCTACCCGGCGTCGCCAACGGCGCGATCTTCGCGTTCGGCCCGCGCTCGGATGGGCCCGAAAGCGCCGGCTGAGCCGCCGCACCGCACCGCGGCGGCGGCACGGCCGGACCACCATTCAGGTGGTTACGGCACAGGCGGTTCCGCGCGTCGGGCAAATCGACGCGGTTCCAGACGGCGGCGCGCTCACCACGTTCTGGACAGAAGAAAAAGCAAACGAGCGCGCAAAGTGCCTGAAGATCTGAAGTTCGACTCTGCTTGCGGGGGGCACATCCCGCCCCGCCTGCCGGTTCCGCCGCGGCCCGCCTCCTCGAGGGCCCGCCGCACTTCGGCGTGCGTCCGAAGGAGGATCGGCCGATGAGCGAGATGGCGGCTGAAATTCCGCTGAACAGAACATCGAAGCTCCTGGGCAAGCTGGCTCTGGAGGCCGGGCCGCTGCTGGTCTTCTTCGTCGCCTTCATGTTCGGGGACATCTTCGTCGGCACGGCGGCGTTCATGGCCGCCATGATCGTCTCGGTCGCCTGCACATATTCGGCGAAACGCACCCTCCCGACCTTTCCCCTGATGGGGCTGGTAATGGTGCTGGTGTTCGGGGGTCTCACGCTCTGGCTGGGCGAGGCCATGTTCATCAAGATCCAGCCCACCGTCGGCAACGCCCTGTTCGGCGCCATGGTGCTGGGCGGACCGCTGATCGGCATCAACTTCCTGAAGCGCGCCTTCGGCGACGAACTGACCATGCGCGACGAGGCCTGGCGCAATCTGGCGCTGCGCGCGGGCGGCTTTCTGATCTGCCTTGCCGTGCTCAACGAAATCGTCCGGCAGTCCTTCAGCACCGAGGCCTGGGTCTTCTTCAAGGTCTTCTGCGTTCTGCCACTGGACGCGCTGTTCGCGGCCAGCCTGTGGCCCATGTTCCGCCGCGAGCGGCGGGCCGCCGAAGCGGCGCGCAGGCAGGAAGGGGAGACGGCATGATCACCACGGCGCGCTCCTGGAAAGGTGCGGCGATGCTGACCGCGCGCTACACGGCCTTCCGCGCCCGCGAACCCCGCCGGCGGCGCTGGAGCCTGGAGGACCGCCTGGCGGCGTTGCCGCGCCAGGGCCTGCCGCTGGATGCCGGGGTCGAGATTCGCTGGAACGACCGCCACGTCCCCTTCGTGGAGGCCGCCGGCCAGCGCGACCTCGCCGTCGGCCTGGGCGTCGTCCACGGCCATCTCCGGCTGTTCCAGATGGAAATCATGCGCCGGCTGGCGCGCGGCCGCATGGCCGGGCTGCTGGGTCCGGTGGCGCTCGACGTGGACCGCAGCCTGCGCATCGTCGGCTTCTCCCGCGCCGTCGAGGAAATCCGGCAGGGACTGCCGGAGGAAACGCGGGAATGGCTTGCCGGCTTCCGCGACGGCGTCAACGCGGTCATCGAATCGGCGGACGAGCATCCGGAAGAGTTCCGCCTTCTGGGCGCCGCACCCGAGCCCTGGACCCTGGGCGACCTTGTCGCCATCGGGCGCGTCGCCGCCAGCGACTTTTCCTGGAAGGTGCTGCGCCGGCTGTTGCCGCACAGCGACCACGAGTACTGGCCGGCAGTCTGGGAAAGGCTGATCGCGGAAGGCGGCTCGCCGGTGCCGTCCTATGCCGGGAATGGCCGGAACCCGGGACCCGAAGACTTCCTGGCCGCCTTCGGCCGGGGCGGCAGTAATTCCCTCGCCGTGGCCGGCGAACGCACGAAAAGCGGCGCGGCGATGATCGCCAGCGATCCGCATCTGGGCGTCATGCTGCCCAATCTGTGGCTGATCGCCGGCATGCGCGCGCCCGGCATTCACGCCGTGGGCCTGATGATCCCCGGCGTTCCCGTGATGGCGCTGGGCCGCAACGAACACATCGCCTGGGGCGGCACCAGCCTGCATGCGGCCAGCAGCGACCTGTTCGATGTCACCGATCTGCCGGACGGGGAAATCGCAACGCGCGAGGAGACCATCCCCGTGCGCTGGGGCGGCGAGGGCCGGGTCACGATCCGCGAATGCGCCTACGGCCCGATCATCTCCGACGCGCCCATGCTGGGCCTGCCAAAGGACCGGCCGCTGGCGATGCGCTGGATCGGCCATGATCCGAATGACGAGATCAGCGCCATGCTGGGCGTCCAGCGCGCCCGCGACTGGGACGAGTTCCGCAGCGCTCTGGACGGTTTCGCGGCGCCCGCCCAGACCATGGTCTTTGCCGACACCAGGGGCCGGGTGGGCAAGGCGATCGCCGCGCACCTGCCGCGCCGCGGCGCGGGGCCGCCGGCCGACATCGTCCGCAAGCGCGAGTTTCTCGACCACTGGCGGGAAATCGTCGTCGGCAGCGACTTCCCCGCAGAGTTCGCGCCCGAGCGCGGCTATGTCGCCTCCGCCAACAACCGGCCGCCGCCTTCGGACGTGCCGGTCGGCTTCTTCTTCTCCTCGAACGACCGGGTGGACCGGATGAGCCGGCTGCTCGACGGCTTGAGCGAAGGCGGGCCGGATGACCTGAAGGCGCTGCAGCGCGACGTCGCCATGCCTTCGTCGGAACGGATCCGCAGGGGAATGCTGGCAGTACTGGACACCCAGGCGGCCGATACGCCCGGCGTCGTGGGGGCGCTGGCCTCGTGGAACGGCCGGCATGAAGCCGACTCGCGCGGCGCGCTGGCCTATGAGCTGATGGTCCATCATCTGCTGCGCCATCTTCATGCAGCCTATGAACTGGCGCTCTACCTGGCGGCATGGGATCTGACCGCCCAACTGGCGCGTGATCTCGAGGAACTGCCCCGCCCGCGTCTCGAGAAGGCGGCAACCAGGGCCGCGCGGGACGCACAGGCCGATTTCCGGCGTCATCGTACATGGGGCGCGATCCACCGCATGCGCCTGGAGCATCCCTTCGCCCGGGTGCCGGTCATCGGCAGGAGCTACCGCTTCAGCGACGACGCCATCGGCGGCGGCAACGAGACATTGATGAAGACCGCTCACGGCGTGGCGCGTGACACGCACCGCGTCGGACTGGGCCAGGTGGCGCGCCACGTCTCCGACCTGTCCGACCCGGACGCGAACGACTTCTGCCTGCTGGGTGGCCAGGACGGCTGGATCGGGTCCGACAGCTTCAATGACCAGTACGCGCTCTGGCGGGACGGACGCTATGTCCGCGTGCCGATGTCGCGCTCCTCGGTGGCCCGCGAGTTCCGCCATGTGGTCACGCTCTCGCCAGCCGGCGCCGGACACAGGGAGCATCGCCATGGCTGAGACCCGTCAGAACACGCGCGACGGCCGCACGGTCGGCTTCCGGAGCTGGAACCCCTACACGCCCCGGGACATGGCCGAAGGCGCGCGGGACCGGCCGATCGAGGCACAGGGCACGCTCTATCTTCCGGCGGGCGAACCGCCGGCCGGCGGCTGGCCGGGCGTTGTCATTGCGCAGGGTCTGGGCGGGCCGATGCGAAACAGGGAGATGGCCTATGGCCGCTGGCTGGCCGAGCAGGGCCACGCGACCCTGGTGCTGGACAGCTACGCCTCCCGGAACATCCGCGGCCCGGAGACCTGGAAGGCGCTCAGGCTCACGACGGCGATGGTCCTCGCCGACGCTTTCGGCGCGCTGGCCTATCTGGGAAGCCGTCCGGAAATCGACGGCGAGCGGGTGGCCATAAAGGGCTACTCCTATGGCGGCATGGTTTCCCAGGTGGCCGCATTCGAGCCGATCAGGGCTCTGTACCAACCCGAGGGCGGGGGCTTCGCTGCCCACGTCGCCTACTACAGTTGCAGCATCGTGCGCATGAAGGAACCCGAGACCACCGGCGCGCCGGTGCTGATCATGATCGGCGAGCGGGATCGGAACGTTTCGGTCGAACGCACGCAGGAGATCGCCGACGACCTGCGCCGCGGCGGGTCGGACGTGCGGCTGAAGGTCTTCGACTGCTACCACCAGTGGGACGGCGACGATGCGGAGCCGCGGCGTTTCGGCTTCCACCTGCGTCATTGCCACGTCCAACTGCAGCCCGACGGCGAACTGCGCGTTGAGGAATCGGGACGGAAGATCGACGGCCCCCTGAGCCGTCTGCTGTTCCTGGCCACCCATGTCAGTTCGCAGGGCTACACCATCCAGAAGAACAGGGAGGTGACGCGGCGGTCGAACGCGGAGGTTCTCGATTTCCTGGACGGCCTGCGCCGGGAGCCGGTCAGCCAGTCAGCGCAAGCCATGCGAGCGGGTCAGGGCCGATGACCAGCGGATGCAGCGCCAGCAAGGCCGCCCAGACGGCCAGCGCCGCCGCTGCCGGCCGGTAGCCGACGCGGTCCGGGGCGCTTCCGGCGACCGGCGCGGCGGTGAGCATGTTCTTGACCAGCGCAAAGAGCGCGATCGCGGCGAAAACGGCGAACAGCAGCAGCGCCCGCGCCTGCCCGACATTTGCGAGGTGGAGCAGCGCCCAGAGCAGGATGCCGGCGCTGGCCGGGGCCGGGACCCGTCGATAGAGCCGCGCCGCGCCCCTGCCCGGCGGGTGCATCAGGCGGACCGCGACGAGCCAGAGCGCCAGCGGCATCGCCAGCACCGCGGCCCACCGGGCCCAGATTGGCGGCGTCCAGACCCAGGGGCTGTCAGCGGCCCCGGCATAGGCCTGGATCACCCAGGCGACCGCAGCGAGCGAGACGAGGCTGTAGACGATCCGGAAGGGCGTCGCGCCGAACCGTTCCAGCAGGCGCGCGCGCACCGTCGGCAGGGAAGGCACGGCGTGGGTCAGAAACAGCAGCGCCAGCGCCGCCGCGAGGTTCGTCATCGCTCCGCCTTCCTCTGTCATTGCGCGCCCTCTAAGCATCGGGGCCGGCGGGCGTCACCGCCCCCGGCCCCGTCTCCGTCATGGACCGGCTCAGCGCGAGGCCAGCCGGTCGTCCATCTGATCCACCAGCGCGGCCATACGCTGCTTTGCGCGGCCCGGATGCTTTGCGCCACGGGCGGCTTCCAGGTTCGCCTCGGCGTCGCCGACGACTACCACGCCGACCATGCCCATGCCGTAGTGGGGCAGACACTTGTAGCCGTAGACGCCCTCCTCGGTGAAGGTCACCGTGACCGGCTTGTTCATCCGGCCCTTGAAGGCCTCGGCGTTGGCGGGAAGCATGGACTTGATGGTTTCCGCGTTGTGGCCCTTGTCAGTGGGCAGGAAGGTCACGGTGTCACCAGGCTGGATTTCCAGGTAGGCGGGTTCGAACACCATCATGCCGTCCGCGCCGCGGTTGAGCATCTTGACCTCGAAATCGGCGGCCGCGGCCGGCTGTATGGCGGCGGCGAGGAGACCGCCCAGCATGGCGGCGGCGATCAGGGTGCGTTTCATCTCGGGGTTCCTTTCGTCAGATGTCTTGGGGGAAGGGGCGGCGGCCCCGCGGGAGCGAGGGGGGTATGCGGGACCGCCGGGGCGCAGCCGGTCAGTGACCGGCCATGCTGAGCTTCATTTCACCGGTGTCGTAGATCTCCGGGTTCTTCGGACCCTCGACCTCGATCTCCGCGACCAGGCCGCGCTCCAGCCGCGAGAGGGCGTGGTCGACCAGCAGATAGCGGCCGGGAACGTCGAAGGTCACGTCGGCGACGGTCGCTCCGCCGGGCGCGACAGACACGGTCTGTACATCGGTGATCGGCGCCGTGTTGAGCGAGCCGTAATCGTAGACCCGGTCCATGATCTCGCCGATCACATGGAAGCTGGAGGTCTTGTTGGGACCGCCGACGCCGAAGTAGATGCGGACGGTCTCGCCGACCTTCGCCTTCATGGCGTTGGCGCCGGTCAGCGCCCCGGCGGCGCCGTTGAAGACGTAGTATTCCGGATCCTCGTCCAGCAGCTTGTCGTAGTCGGTCATCGCCACGCCCGCCTGGCCGGGGGCCAGATCGGTGTAGATCTCGCCCTGCATGACGTAGAGTTCCCGATCGACCTTCGGCAGGCTTTCGGCGGGTTCCACCAGGATCATGCCGTACATGCCGGCCTGGATGTGGTCGGCGACCATCGGCGTGGCGCAGTGGTAGACGTAGATGCCGGGTTTCATCGCCTTGAAGGTGAAGCCGGTCTCGTCGCCGGGCGCGGTCTGGGTGGCGACGGCGCCGCCGCCGGGGCCTGTCACGGCGTGGAAGTCCACCGAGTGCATCATCATGCTGTCCTCGGCGTTCTTCAGCGTCACCTCCACGGTGTCGCCGGCGCGGACACGGACGAAGGGACCGGGGACCTTGCCGTTGAACGTCCAGTAGCGGAAGGTCGTGCCGTCGGCCAGTTCGGCCTCGAGTTCGACCGTGACCAGTTCGACCTTCACGGTCTCCGCATGGTCGCGGGCGATCGGGCCGGGCAGAGCGGCCGGATCCAGCGCAATGGCCGCCGGGTTGATAGCGTCGGCGTCGGTCGCCTTGTCGGCGGCAGCGGCGTCGGCGCCGAGGGAAAGCCCGGCAACGACCGCGATCATGCTGGCGGTGCCGAGAAGAGCATTACGAAACGTGCTCATTTGCGTTCTCCTTGACGCTTTTGGTTGGTGACAACGCGGCCAACCTAGGCGTCACGACCGGAGGCCGATTTGCGCTGCAACAAACTTCGGCGGGGTTTGCCGATCGAAGGCGGGAACGGAGACGAAGGGCCATGGACACGGAGACGCGGGTCGGGCCTGCCGAAGCCCGTCGGGCTGTTCCGCGGCAGGGGCGGCGCGGCGTTCTGGTTCAAACCGTTCAGCCGCGGCACCCATGCCGGCATGGGTGGGCTGCGGCCTGCAGCGGAGCCGGGCGAAACGTCGCCCTTCCGGCAGAACTGGACTCTGTATAATCCGCACGATGTTCCTGACGATACTCAGATCCTTCGTCCGCAAGGGCAGCCTTTGCGTCATCGACTCGTCCGGCAGCCGGCATCTGATCGGCGACGGCACTGAACCGTCCGTCACGCTGCGCCTGTCATCCCGGAGGAGCGAGTACACCCTTGCGCTCAACCCCGCGCTGTCACTCGGCGAGTCCTATGTGGACGGCCGTCTGGTCTTCGAGGAAGGCGGCATCTACGACTTCCTCGACATGCTCGCGTCGAACTACGGCGCATCCGGGCGCCACTGGTGGCTCGATCTCCTCGGACGGCTCGGCAATGGCCTGAAGCAGGCCAATCCGATCGGGCGCGCACGGGCCAACGTCGCGCACCACTATGACCTGTCCTCCGCGCTCTACGACATCTTCCTCGACGCCGACCGGCAGTATTCCTGCGCCTACTTCACGTCGCCCGACGACAGCCTGGAGACGGCGCAGGAGAACAAGAAGCGCCATATCGCGGCCAAGCTTTGCCTGGACAGGCCGGGACTGAAGGTTCTCGACATCGGTTCGGGATGGGGCGGGCTCGGCCTGTATCTCGCCGAAACCTTCGGCGCCGATGTCACGGGCGTTACCCTCAGCACCGAGCAGCACAGCCTGAGCACAAGACGCGCCGAACGCTCGCCGGCCAGCGACCGCGTGCGCTTCGAGCTGCAGGACTACCGCGAACTGGAAGGCGGCTTCGACCGGATCGTTTCGGTGGGCATGTTCGAGCACGTCGGCAAACGGAACTATGCGGAGTTCTTTGGCCGCATCCGAAAGCTTCTGACAGATGACGGCGTCGCGCTGATCCACTCGATCGGCTATTCCGATTCTCCGGCGCCGATCAATCCCTTCATCCGGAAGTACATCTTCCCCGGGGCGGACCTGCCATCGCTGTCGGAGGTGTTCCCGGCGGTGGAGCAGACCGGACTGTGGGTTACCGACGTCGAGATCCTGCGTCTGCACTACGCGGAGACCCTTCGCCACTGGCGCGAGCGTTTCGTCGCGCAACGGGCCGAGGTCGAGGCGCTCTACGACGAGCGCTTCTTCCGCATGTGGGAGTTCTACCTTGCGCTCTGCGAGATCGGATTCCGCCGCCGCACGAACATGGTCTTCCAGATGCAGTTGACGCGGCGCCTGGATGCCGTTCCCCTGACGCGCGACTACATGGTGGATGAGGAACGCCGGATCGCGGCGAAGTCCGAGTCGGAGCGCGCGCCGCTGTCCCGCTCCTGGTCCGCCCGCTCGGACTGATCGGGCGGAGACGACGGGCGGGCGCCTGGCGAACGCCGAAAAGGAGGCGAAGGGCCATGGATACGGAGACGCGGGTCGGCCTGCTGAAACCCGTCGGGCTGTTCCGCGGCCTGGATGGCGCGGCGCTGACGGCTCTGGCGGAAGCCGCACGCGAGCATGTGGTGGCGCGCGGGGAGGCCATGTTTCAGCAGGGCGACGAGGCGACCCACGGCTATGTCCTGGCCTGGGGCCGGGTCCGCCTGGACCAGGTGACAGCGGAGGGCCAGAACATCGTCATCCGGCATCTGGGGCCGGGGGAGATGGTCGGCATGGTCGCGGTGTTCCGGCGCATGCCCTTCCCGGCGACGCCGGTCGCACTGGAGGACTGCATGGCGCTGGGCTGGAGCGCGGGCCGCTTCGCCGAACTGATGGCGGCCTATCCACCCATCGCACAGAACGCCATCGCCGCCGTCGGCGGCCGCATCGAGGAATTGCAGAGCCGGCTGCAGGAGGTCGCCACACAGCGCGTGGAGCAGCGCATCGCCGCGACCCTGCTCCGCCTGGCCAATCAGGCCGGCAGGAAGACGGATGCGGGCGTCGAGATTCCCTTCGCGCTGTCGCGCCAGGATCTGGCGGAGATGACCGCGACGACCCTGCACACGGTCAGCCGCACGCTCTCCGCCTGGGATCAGGAGGGCGTGGTGGACTCCCGCCGCTCGAGCCATCTGGTCATCCGCCAGCCGCACCGCCTGGTCGAGATCGCCGGCCACGCCTGAGCCGGACTTGCGCCGGCGCAAATCGCGCCCGCCCGCCAGTCTCTATTCTCCTCTCCGCACCCCCTCGGAGGACGAGACGCCATGACACCTGGGGAGATCGAGACCCTGCCCATCGCGGAGCTGATCCGGCGCGCGCCCGGGACGGCCCGCGTCTTCCTGCTCCACCGCATGTCCTGCCCCGGCTGCCTGATGGCGCCGTTCATGACCGTCGACGACGCGGCCGGGGAGTATCAGATCGACGCCGAGGCCCTGAAGCGGGATCTGATCCGCGCCATCGAGGCGGAGGAGGCCCTGCAATGACCGAAGCACGCACCGCGATCCCCCGCTACCGTCCGACCCGCGCGCCGGCGGTGCTGGCGCAGGGCTTCCGGCCCTTCTTCCTGCTGGCCGGCCTCTATGGCGGCGGCGTGCTGCTGGTCTGGACGGCGATGCTGCACGGCGGCTTCGCGCCGGCGACCGCGTTCGACGCCGTCGCCTGGCACGCCCACGAGATGCTCTACGGCTTCACCATGGCCGTGATCGCCGGCTTCCTGCTGACCGCCATCCCCAACTGGACCGGCCGGATGCCGCTGCAGGGCCTGCCGCTGCTCGGCCTCGTCGCGCTCTGGGCTCTCGGGCGCGTGGCGGTGTGGTGCTCGGGCGCGATCGGCGCGGGCGCGGCAATGGCCCTCGACCTCGGCTTTCCTGCGGTCTTCATCGCCGTCGTGCTCAGGGAGATCGTGGCCGGCCGGAACTGGCGCAACCTGCCCATGGTCGCCGCGCTGACGGCGTTCACGGCCGGCAACGTCCTGATGCACCTGGAAGCCGCGGGCTGGCCTGGCACGGACGGCGCGGGCGCGCGGCTCGGCCTTGCGGTCCCGGTGGCCCTGATCACCCTGGTCGGCGGGCGCATCGTGCCGAGCTTCACCCGCAACTGGCTGGTCAAGCGGGGCGCGGCGCGCCTGCCCGCATCCTTCGGGACCGTCGACCGGGCGGCGATGATCCTGACCCTGCTCGCGCTCGCCGCCTTCGTCATCGTGCCTGAAGGGCCGGTGGTCGCTGCCGCCGCCTTCGCCGCGGCCGCCGCCCAGGCATTCAGGCTGGCGCGCTGGCGCGGAATGGCCACCCGGACCGAGCCGCTGGTGGCCGTCCTCCACCTCGCCTATGCGTGGATTCCGGCGGGCCTCGCACTGCTGGGTCTCGCCGCCGCCCTGCCCTCGTTCGTGCCGGGAACCGCCGCCGTCCATGCCTTTGGCGCCGGCGCGGTGGGGGCGATGACCCTCGCGGTCATGACCCGCGCGACGCTGGGCCACACCGGCCGCGGCCTGCAGGCCGGCCGGGGCACCGCCCTGCTCTACGCCGCCGTCCTCGCCGCCGGACTGAGCCGCGTCGCCGCGGCGCTGCTGCCGGAACAGGCGATCCTGCTGTTCAGCGTCTCCGCCTTGGGCTGGGCGGTGGCGTTCCTGGGCTTCGCCCTGCTCTACGGCCGCGCGCTGACCACACGGCGGCGGACAGCCGGCGGGTGACACCCCTGTCGGCCGCTTGCTTCGGGCGGATATTGCAGCCGCCCTCCCGGCAGGCGACGATTGCCGCGGGCTCCGTCGAGCCGGGGAGAGGAACTCATGCTGCTCTACGAACATCCGCTGTCGTCCTACGCCCAGAAGGTGAAGATCGCACTGCGCGAGAAGGGCGTGGCCTTTGACAGGGAAGTGCCGGAGGTGCTCGGTTCCGGCCGCTCCGGCGGCCGTTTCGCCGAGGCCAGCCCGCGGCTGGAGGTGCCGACGCTGATCGACGGGGACTTCAGCGTCTTCGATTCGACGATCATCCTCGAATATCTCGAGGACCGGTTTCCCGAACCGCCCTTGCTGCCGGCGGACCCGGCGGCCCGGGCCGAGGCGCGGATGATCGAGGACGTCTGCGACACACTCTACGAAGCGGTGAACTGGGGCATCGGCGAGATTGTCTGGTTCCGCCGCGCCGAGGGGGAGAAGCGGGAGGCGATGCTGGCGACGGCGGCCCGCCAGACGGCCGAACTGCACCGCTGGCTGGCCGGCAAGCTCGGCGGAATGCGGTGGTTCGGCGGCGAGAACTTCGGCTGGGCCGATCTCTCCGTCGCGCCCTATTTCAACCGCTCCTTCCACTGGGAACTGGGTGACTGGCGCGACGGCCCCCTCGCCGAATGGCGCGCGCGCCTGGCGGAGCGTCCGTCGGTTCAGGCGACCTTCGCGGAGTTCGACCAGGCAGCATCGGCAATGGAAGGCGCCCCAGGACGGCTGGAGTCGGGCACGATCCGGCGCGAATACCGCGATCACCGGCTGGAGTGGATGATGAAATCCGGCGGCATCGACATCGTCCTGGCGGGTCTGGAGAAGGGCAATATCCGCTTCACCTGGCCGCTGGGCGAAACCGGCTGAGCGGTTTCAGCCGCCTGCCGCCTGTTTCTTCAGGGATCCGGCGACGATGACATTGTCGGGGTCGGGCTTGTTCACGCCCACCTTGCCCTGGCTGTAATCGCCGAAGGGACCGTCGCGCTGTTCGATACCGGCGCGCACGCCCTCGCGCTCGACCAGATCGATGAAGTCCAGCGCCTCGGGGGTGTTGCGCATCATGCTGTCCATCGCCGAGCCGTACGCCTGGGTCGAGCGCAGGCCCATCATCTCGTAGGCGTTGTTTACCACCATCTTCATCGAGGCGAGCTGACTGGCGGGGATGGTGGCGAGCTGGTCGGCCAGGGCGCGCACCTCCTTCTGCAGGTCGGCGAAGGGCACCGCCTTGTTGATCAGGCCGATCTCGACCGCCTCCTTGCCCGAGACGGGCCGGCCGGTGAGCGCCAGCTCCTTCGCCTTGGCCATGCCGAGCCGGTAGATCCACATGCCGGCGTGGTGACAGCCCCACATGCGCGAATAGGGCGTGCCGATCTGGGCGTCCTCGGCGGCGATGACGATGTCCCCGCAAAGCGCCAGCTCGCTCGCGCCGCCGACGCACCAGCCATGCACCTGGGCGATCACCGGCTTGGGGCTGTTCCACAGCGACATGAAGCGCGCGACCCAGCCGGTCTCGTCGGAGTTGACCTTGATCAGGTCGCGGCCCGGGTCCCACCGGCCCTCGGTGGTGATCTCGTCGTCCCAGTGGTGGAAGCCGCCGGCAAAGTTGAAGCCGCCGGAAAAGGAGCGCCCCGCGCCCTGCAGCACGATCACCTTCACCGCCTTGTCGCGGATCGCCCTGGAGACGGCGCTGTGCATCTCGTCCAGGATGGGCGGGACGAAGGTGTTGTGGTCCTGCGGCCGGTCGAGGGTGACGATGGCGGTGGCGCCATCCACCTCGTAGTCGATCATCTGATACATCGTGACAGTCCTTTCCGCTGATTTCGTCTTCTGCGGCTCAATCGAAGCCATAGGGCCGGTAGCAGCCCATGACCGTGTGTTCGAAATGGCCCATGCCCTTCGCGCCATCGGGACCGGTGATGCGGACGGGAAACTCGGTCGGGCCGAGACGTTTCCCCGCCGGCAGCGCGGGCGGGCCGGAATCGGCGATGTCCGGGCCAGCGGGATAGCGGTCGGATTCGGCCACCGGGCCGACGCCGCGCCAGACGCCGGGCGCGCCGCCATCCTGCCAGCCGCCGTAATAGCCGAAGCCCTGGACGTCTGCGGGCGTACCAGCCAGCTCGATCGCGTAGTCGCGCCGCACGCCTTCAGTATCGGTCAGGGTGAAACGGCCCCTGACCGGATTGCGCGTGCCGGGGGCGTATTCCAGCTCGTGCTCGGCGGCGGCGACGGGCACGATTGCGCCGTCGTCGAAGGCCAGTTCGCCTTCGCAGTCGATGGGCCGCCCGTGTTCGTCCTCATGGATGTGGAAGAAGCCGCTGTGCCCCGCCACCTCGAAGGGCACCCAGAGGCGGAAACGCCGGTGGTCGACTTCGGAGGGGTGATGTTCGGCGCCGCCGTGATAGGTGCGCGGCCCCATGTTCGCCCGCACGCCCCAGCTGTGATCGCGCATGCCGTGCCAGCGGTCGACCGTCACGTGCCGGCCATCGACCGTCATGCTCCCGCTGGCCCGCACGGCCACCGTATAGCGCATCAGGTCGTTGACCAGATGGCCGTGGCGGTAGTGGCGGTAGGGCGTCTCCGCGAAGGGCCGCCCGACGGTCTCGAATTCCAGGTCGAAGGCGAGGTCGACCGGCGACTCCGACAGCGAGACGCGCAGGCGCTTCATCGGCTCGGCCGGGTCGACGCGGAGCGGTCCGACCGAGAGATAGGCGCTCGCCGGCCTGAGCGCGCGGGAGAAGCGGGCGCAGCGCTGCTCGCCGCCATGGGCCAGCACCGCGAAGCCGTCCATCACGTTCATGTTCGGGTGCAGGCGCAGGCCCGCCAGCAGGTAGTAGTCGTCGGCATAGGCGGCGAAGATGTAGCCGTCGTTGAAATGAACGTCGGAGGTCGCCGGCGTGGCGATCGGCGTCGGCGCCTGATGGAACGGCAGGTCGTCATAGTCGCTGAGCTGCATGGATCAGTCCTCCCCTTGCCCGCTGCGGGCCCGCTCCAGGTCGCGGATATGGATGGCGAGCAGCGCCCGCGGATCCTGTTTCAGGGCCTTCAGACGGCCGGTCTTGAACATCAGCACCAGGCCGAACATGTGCGTCATCGTCGCCACGGCGCGCGGAAAGGCGTCCGCCTGCGGGGCGTAACCCTCCGCCACCATGACTTCGGCCACCAGTTCGATGACGCCGCGCATCTGGTCGTTCAGCCGCCGGTCAAGGTCCTTGCCCAGGCTGCCCGGTCCGCCGCCGCCGAACAGGTAGAAGCTGAGATCGAAATCGTTCGGCCGCTCCCGGTAGAACGCGAAGACCGTCTCCAGAACCGCCGCGAGACGCGCGCCCGCCGCCGCCGCGCCGCGCGCCGCCTCCAGACGCTCTGTCAGGGTCGCCATCGAATCCCACAGCACATCGGCGTAGAGCGCCTGCCTGGATTCATAGTGGCTGTAGATGCCGCCCGTGGTCGCGCCGGCGGCCTGCGCGATCTTCCGCAGTGACGCGCCGGCGATGCCGTGCTCGGTGAATACCGCCCGCGCCGCGTCCAGGATCAGGTCGCGGCGGAACTGCGCCAGCGCCTGCCGCCGTTCCGATTCCAGGCTGTCGCCCATCCGCGCGCTCCACAGTCAAATAACATTGTTATTCTCACATAACACTGTTATTGAAGGGCCCGCAAGCGATTTCGGCAACAGTGGAGAGAGCGCGGTTGGAACGGACGCCCGACATTCGCGGCACCGACGGCATGGCCGCCTGCTTGCAGGGCTGGGTCGAGACGCACCTGGGCGCGGACAAGGTGGCGGCCAACGTCACCCGCATGCCCGGCCATTCGGGCCTGCTCTACGGTTTCGACGTGCTGGCCGGCGCCGAGACCGCCGAACGCCTCGTCATCCGCGTGCCGCCGCCCGGCGTGCGTCAGAAGAACAACCAGGACGTCCTGCGCCAGGTGCCGGTGCTGCGGCTACTGGAGCAACATGGCGTACCGGCGCCGAGGGCGCGCTACTGGGGCGGAGAGACGGTGTGGTTCTCCGTGCCCTACCTGATGATGAGCCGTCTCGCCGGCCGCCCGCCCGGCGACGTGTTCGACCCGGCGAACGGCGCAGTGCCCGACGCCGCGGCCGCCGAAAGGCTGTTCGGGCAGGCGGTCGGGGCGCTCCAGCGCATGCACCGCATCGACGCCGCGTCGGCGCTGGCGGACTGGGAGCCGCCGCGCCTGATCCGCGACGAGATCGATCACTGGATCCCGATTCTGGAGAAGACGAGCGATCCTGACTGGATCGCGCAGGGGAAACGGGCGCGCGACGCGCTGCACGCCAACGCGCCGGCCGACCCCGAACCGGGGCTGCTGCACGGCGACTACTATTCGAACAACTGGCTGTTTCACGAAGGCCGGCTGACCGGGATCGTGGACTGGGAGAGCGTCAGCCTGGGCCCGCGTCTGCTCGATCTCGGCTGGCTGTGCATGATGTACGACCCGGAATGCTGGGGCCCGGCGCGGCGCGCGCACATGCACTGGTGCCCGCCGCCGGCATTCTTCCTCGAACGGTACGCAGCCGCCGGCGGCCTGATCGCCGACATCGACTGGTACCGCGCCCAGGCCGGCTACCGTCTGGGCTGTCTGACGGCCTACTACTACGAACTCCACCGCAAGGGCCGGCGCCACGATCCGGCCTGGGAAGTACTGGCCGAATCCTTCGAACGCCTGATGCGCCGGGCGGTCGCCCTGGGCGGCTGACGGACGCGCGGCCGTACCGTTGCGGGTGCGGCGGATAATCCGTGGACAACCCCCCGGACCAGTCGCTATTGCCGGCTCCCGAAGCGGAAACGACTCCGGGGGAGACGGACATCACGTGGGCGAACTGACCCAGAGCCAGGTCGGGCGGCGGCGCGACGCCATGGTTTCGCTGCCGTTCCGGACCGCCGGCTCCCGCATTCTGGCGGGCGCATGGCTCGATTTCGCCGGCGACAGGATCGCGCCGGCGCGCCGGGACATCGATCCCGCGCGGCTGGTCAAGGTGCTGCCCAACATCGTGATCCTGCAATACGCCGAGCCGGAGACGATCCGGTTCCGCCTCGCCGGCACCGACTTCTTCACCACCTTCGACCGGGAAATGACCGGACAGAGCTATCTGGAGCTCATCCCCCCGGACCAGCGCGAAGCCACGCGGCAGCGCCTGTTCACAATCGTCCGTCACCCCTGCGGCCTGCTCGCGGTGCTGGGCAAGGAAGGATCGGAGCGCGACCGGGACCGCCTCGAATCCTTCGGCCTGCCGCTGCGCAACGAGGCCGGGGAGATCGAGTACACCATCCATCACGCCGATTATCTGGAGCCTGTTCGCGATATCGAACGGATCTCGATGGACCGGATAAGGGCGATCAACGCGGCCTGGGTCGATATCGGCAGGGGTGTGCCGGGCCAGCCCGCCCCGCTCTGATGGCGCGCCGCGATCGCTGCGACAATTGATGGCACTGCGGCTGCGGCCGCGACTCCCCACCTTTCGGATAAACCCGGCCTCGGCGCCGGGAACGACGACGTACAAGAACAGAAATGAGGCGAACTCATGTTGGGCTGGGCCCTGCTCTTCTTCATCATCGCGATCATCGCGGCCGTGTTTGGTTTCGGCGGCATCGCATCCGCGTCCGCCGGCATCGCGCAGATCCTGTTCGTGATCTTCGTGATCCTGTTCATCCTGTCGCTGATCTTCGGCGTCGTGCGCGGGCGAAGGCCCCGTTGACGGCCGTGATGATCCCGACAGCCGACGAACGACAACAAGAACGGAGAATCCGCAATGGCTGACAAGCACGATAACGAAACAACCGATCCCGCCGAACGCCGCGGCGCGAAGCACGGCAAGGGCGGCGGCATCGCTGCGGTCCTGGCGGTCGCGGTCATCGCGGTCGTCGCGATCTTCGCCGTGGTCATGTACACCGGCGATGGCGACGATGTGGCCGTCGAGACCGATATCCAGGAGAGCGGCCAGGCCCTGGACGAGGCGGCAGAGGAGACCGGCGACGCGCTCGGCGAAGCCGCCGAGGAGACCGGCGACGCCATCGATCAGGCAGCCGAGGAAACCGGCGACGCCATGGACGAGGCCGCCGAGGAAACCGGCGAGGCGGTCAACGATCCCGCCGGCCAGTAATCCTGCCGGACCCTGAAAGACGAAGGCCGCGGCGTTTCAACGCCGCGGCCTTTTTCGTTGGCCTGCGGTCCGCCAAGAGGCTCAGGCGGCCTTGCGCAGGAAGCGGCTGCCAAGGGTTTCGGCGATCTGCACGGTGTTCAGCGCCGCGCCCTTGCGCAGGTTGTCGGAGACCACCCACAGGTTCAGACCATTCTCGATCGTCCCGTCCTCGCGGATGCGGCTGATGAAGGTCGCGTAGTCGCCGACGCAGTCGACCGGCGTGATGTACTGGTCGTCCTCGGGCCTGTCGACCACCATGCAGCCCGGCGCCTCGCGCAGCAATTCGCGGCACTCGTCGGCCGAAAGCGGCTCTTCCAGTTCCAGGTTGATCGCCTCGGCATGGCCGACAAAGGTCGGCACCCGGACGCAGGTCGCCGTCAGCCGGATCTTCGGGTCGAGGATCTTCTTGGTCTCGACCGTCATCTTCCACTCCTCCCTGGTCGACCCGTCCTCCAGGAAGATGTCGATATGGGGAATGACGTTGAAGGCGATCTGCTTGGTGAACTCCGCCGGCTCGGGCGACTGGTTCACGTAGATACCCTTGGTCTGGTTGAACAGTTCGTCCATCGCCGCCTTGCCCGCGCCGGAGGTCGACTGGTAGGTGGAGACGACGACGCGGCGGATCCGCGCCCGGTCGTGGATCGGCTTCAGCGCCACCACGAGCTGCGCCGTAGAGCAGTTCGGATTGGCGACGATGTTCTTCTTCGAGTACCCGGCCAGGGCGTCGGCGTTGACCTCCGGCACCACCAGCGGCACGTCCGGATCCATGCGGAATGCGGAGCTGTTGTCGATGACGACGCAGCCCTTGGCCGCCGCCCTCGGCGCCCATTCCCGGGCAACATCACCGCCGGCGGAGAACAGCGCCATGTCGTAGCCGGCGAAATCGAACTCTTCCAGCGCATGGGTCTTCAGGGTGCGGTCGCCGAAGGACACCGCCTTGCCCTTCGACTTGCGGCTGGCGACAGCGGCGACCTCGTCGGCAGGGAACATCCGCTCATCCAGGATGTTCAGCATCTCGTGGCCCACATTGCCCGTGGCGCCCACGACGGCGACGCGATAGCCCATGATCAGACCCTTTCGGTTGCGGGGGAATTGGAGCCGGCCTCTCTCGGGCCGGAGTGGCGTTACATACGTGCGCCCCCGGACGCAATCAAGCGGAGCGCCCGAGATTGTCTGCCCCCGGCTCAGCCGATGGCGTCGCCGCGCCGGATGCTGCCTGCCGAAAGCACCTCGGCGAACACGCCGCAGTCCATGTGGCCGAATCCCGACTGCAGCACTTTCGGAATCTGCATGTCGCTTTCGCCCGTGTCCGGGTCGACATTGGTCGCCGCGCAGCGGTCGATCCGCTGGGTGATGCGCAACCGCGCGCCGCCCGCGTCGAGTTCGCTGCCGATCCAGTCGAATTCCGCCCAGGGCGGCAGGCCGTCGATATAGAAATTGCCCCGGAAGCGCCGTGGCTCGAGCGGCCGGCGCAGCACCCGCTCGATGTCGCGCAGCGTCTCCAGGTTGATGATCGAAAGCTTCGGCGCGCGGGCATCGGAGAAGATCTGGCCCTCCTCGCTGACGATCTTCGGCGGCGAATTGATCTCGTCGGCCAGAAAGGCGGAAAGGAACTGCTCGATGAGCTGCCGCCCGACCGGCTGCGAGAGGTTCCCCCGGGCCACCTGGCGGCCCTGGCGCTTCAGCGTGAGCAGCGTCTCGTCGGCGTCGAATTCGGCGGAAAGCGAGGCCAGTTTCGGACAGTTCTTGAGTTGCAGGCAGTCCTTCCAGCCCAGATCGGCAATCGCCTTGCCGCCCGCCATGGCGGAGCCCCGGGCAATGGCGAACATGCGGTCGAGCGGCATGCCCCCGGCGGGGGACACCTCGACGGAGTCGAGTTCCTGGCCCGACAGGCCCTTTACGGGAAAACGCAGGATTTGCACGATCTCGGCCATGGCGCGCGCAGCTTGTGCCGGCGGCGGATCGAAATCAAGAATCCGCCTGTCGCGATCTTGCGTCACCGTGACTGAATGACAACATATCGGGGGCAGGGTTGCCTGAGGGGACCCTGTGTAGTGTGCAGCAACCCATCTTCGGCCGCTGGCGGCGGGCCCCGGCAAGGGGACGTCTGGTGGCGGGCCGGGAAGAAGAGAGGGATTTCATGGATTTCGAGACCTATACAGAGCGGGCGCGCGGCTTCCTGCAGAGCGCCCAGGGCTTGGCTATCCGCGAGGGCCATCAGAAGTTCACCCCCGACCATATCCTCAAGGTCCTGCTCGACGACGAGCAGGGCATGGCCGCGCGCCTGATCGAGGTGTCCGGGGGCAGCGCGAAACAGGCCCTGCAGCAGACCGAGATGGCGCTGGGCAAGCTGCCGAAGGTCGAAGGCGCCGGCGCGGGCCAGCTCTATCTGGACCAGCAGACGGCGAAGGTCTTCGAACAGGCGGAGCAGGCCGCGAAGAAGGCGGGCGACAAGTTCGTCACCGCCGAGATGCTGCTGGTGGCGCTTGCCGTATCCGGCGAGACGCTGAAGAAGGCCGGCGTCAGCCCCCAGGGCCTCAACCAGGCGATCAACGACATGCGCAAGGGCCGCACCGCCGACACCGCTTCGGCCGAGGAGGGCTATGACGCGCTGAAGCGCTATGCCCGCGACCTGACCGAGGCCGCGCGCGAAGGCAAGCTGGACCCGGTGATCGGCCGCGACGACGAGATCCGCCGCGCTATCCAGGTGCTGTCGCGTCGCACCAAGAACAACCCCGTGCTGATCGGCGAGCCCGGCGTCGGCAAGACCGCCATCGCCGAGGGCCTGGCGCGGCGCATCGTCGACGGCGACGTCCCCGAGAGCCTGAAGAACAAGCGCCTGCTGGTGCTCGACCTGGGCTCGATGATCGCCGGCGCGAAGTACCGCGGCGAGTTCGAGGAGCGCATGAAGGCCGTGCTGCAGGAAGTGCAGTCGGCCGCCGGCGAGATCGTGCTGTTCATCGACGAACTGCACACGCTGGTCGGCGCGGGCAAGGCGGACGGGGCCATGGACGCGTCGAACCTGCTGAAGCCGGCGCTGGCGCGCGGCGAACTGCATTGCCTCGGCGCCACCACTTTGGACGAATACCGGAAATACATCGAGAAGGACGCGGCGCTCGCGCGGCGCTTCCAGCCCGTCTTCATCTCCGAGCCGACGGTGGAGGACACCATCTCCATCCTGCGTGGCCTGAAGGAGAAGTACGAGGTCCATCACGGCGTCCGCATCTCGGATTCCGCCCTCGTGGCGGCGGCCATGCTGTCGAACCGCTACATCACCGACCGTTTCCTGCCCGACAAGGCGATCGATCTGGTCGACGAGGCTTCCAGCCGCGTTCGCATGGAGGTCGACAGCAAGCCCGAAGCGCTGGAACTGCTCGACCGCCGGGTGATCCAGCTCAAGATCGAGCGCGAGGCGCTGAAGAAGGAAACCGACCAGGCCTCCAAGGACCGTCTCGAGAAGCTCGAGGACGAGCTGTTCGAGCTGGAGGAGGAGAGCCGCGCCGGGACCGAAGCCTGGGAGGCCGCCAAGGCCAAGCTGGGCGAGGCGCAGCACGTCAAGGAAGAGCTCGAGCGTGCCCGCAACGAGGTCGAGGACGCCAAGCGCCGCGGCGATCTGGCCAAGGCCGGCGAACTGACCTACGGCCTGATCCCGGACCTTGAGCGCAAGCTGCAGGATGCCGAGGGCCGCTGCGCGCCGGCTTCGGTCCGCGAAAGCGTCACCGAGGAGGATGTCGCCACCGTCGTCAGCCGCTGGACCGGCGTGCCGGTCGAGAAGATGCTGGCCGGGGAGCGCGAGAAGCTGCTGGAGATGGAGAAGCGCATCGGCGCCCGCGTCATCGGACAGGAGGAGGCGATCAAGGCGGTCAGCCACGCCGTCCGCCGTTCCCGCGCCGGCCTGCAGGATCCGAACCGGCCCATGGGCTCGTTCCTCTTCCTGGGCCCGACCGGCGTCGGCAAGACCGAGCTGACCAAGGCGCTGGCCGAGTTCCTGTTCGACGACGACCAGGCGATGGTCCGCATCGACATGTCGGAGTACATGGAGAAGCATGCGGTCGCGCGGCTGATCGGCGCGCCTCCGGGCTATGTCGGCTATGACGAGGGCGGCGCGCTGACCGAGGCGGTTCGTCGCCGGCCCTATCAGGTCGTGCTGTTCGACGAGGTCGAGAAGGCCCATCCGGACGTCTTCAACGTGCTGCTGCAGGTGCTGGACGACGGCCGGCTGACCGACGGCCAGGGCCGGACCATCGACTTCAAGAACACGATCATCATCATGACCTCCAACCTGGGCAGCGAGTTCCTCGCCAGCCAGAAGGAGGGCGAGGATGTCGATCTGGTCGAGGGTCAGGTCATGAACGTGGTCCGCGGCCATTTCCGGCCGGAGTTCCTCAACCGCCTGGACGAGATCATCCTGTTCCACAGGCTCTCGCGGACGCACATGGGCGGGATCGTCGAGATCCAGCTCCGGCACCTGGAGAAGCTGCTGGCCGACCGGAAGATCGGTCTCGAGCTGGACGAGGCGGCCAGGGCTTGGCTGGCCGACGCCGGCTACGATCCGGTCTACGGCGCCCGGCCGCTCAAGCGGGTAATCCAGCGCCGGCTGCAGAACCCGCTGGCCGAGGCCATCCTGTCAGGCGAGATCGCCGACGGCGAGACCGTCCGCGTCTCGGCGGGCGAGAACGGCCTGACCATCAACGAGAAGCTGGTCGAGGCGGCATAGCCGTTTGGCGCGCGGGGCATGGCTAACCGGCCGGCCCCGCGCGCCTTCCGCTCGTGCCCGGAACAATCACCTACCCGCCGTCCCGCTCCACGCGCAGGAACACCACGCGGAAGCGGGCGCCGTCGTGCAGTTGCACATGGTGCAGCACTTCCGGCGGGATCGGCGAGCTTTCGCCCGCACCCAGGTCGACGGCGCGGCCGACCGGATCGGCGAAGACGCACCGCATCCCCCCCGCCAGCACCTCCAGCCGGCCCCAGGTTCCGGGCTTCGTCTCGTGATCCTTCAGCAATCCCGCCGGGACCGTCGCCTGGTCGAAGACCGGCGTTTCCCGATACGGGGTGACGTCATCGGGCATTTTCAGACGGTCGCAGCGCAGGCAGCCAAGCGTCTCGCCCAACATGGACGCGCGGCCGGCCTCGCTCTCGGCCCAGGGCCGTTCGACGAAAGGCGGGCGGTGCCGGACGTGCTGGCGGTGCCCGCAGTCGAGCCAGGCGAAGCGTTCGCCCTTGTCGTCCAGGCCGTACCCGGTGATGTGCCGTTGCATCGGGTGACGGTACAGCCTGAAGGGACGGCTGTCAGGCCGGCTTGCGGTCCCGGTTCGCCTTGGCGCGGAGACGGGAGAGAACCTGCTCCAGCCCCGCGGGATTGATGTTGCGGTATTCCTCGGCGATGCGGCCGACCACGCGTTCGATGAAGTCCTCATCGGCGGCGGGCCGCTGCCGGCCGCGGGCGGCGCGCATCTCGTCGCGGGCAACGCGGAAGGCGTGGAACAGCAGGGGCTCCAGCCCGCTCTGCTCGAACAGGCGCCGGAACGAATCGACGCCGGCGGCATCCACCGCCGCCTCGACCTTGTCGCGGGGCCAGCGGGTGAGTTGCGCCATGCCCGCAATGAAGAACTGGTGGTCGCCGCTGGCCAGCACGCGCAGCATCAGGCTGGTCGACAGCCGGCCGGCGGCGTGCATGCGTTTCGCCAGGTCCTCGACGGCCTGCCAGTTGTCGGCGCCCCTGGCGAGCTGCACGATGGAACGCTCCCGGCCATGGACGACGAGATCCTCGGCCAGAACGGCGGGCAGGTCGTGGCGGCGGATCAGCGTCTGCATCATCAGGTCGGCGACCGATTTCACGCACTGCTCGGTGACGGTGAGCGAAACCAGCCGCTCGGCCACTTCCAGCGGTAGGCCCGGCCGCGAGGCCACCGCACCCATGACGTCGGTGCTGTCCTGAAAGCGGTCCACCGCGCGGTCCAGCACGCGCTCGCTCACCTCGGCGCCGGGGTTGCGGATCAGGATGCCGACCGCCTTTTCGGTGCCCTTCTCGACCAGCTTCTCGGCCACCGGCGCGCTGACGGCGCGGCGTCCGGCGACGGCCTCCTGGAAATTGCCGCCGCGCTCGATCTGGACCAGAAGGTCGCGGTCGCCGAGCAGAGAGGAGAAACTGACGATGGGCAGCGCGACCTGCTCGACATCGGCCAGCAGCCGCTCGACCATGGGCCGAGGCAGCCAGGGCGATTCGGCGATGTGCTCGGCCAGCCCCTTGCGCACGGATTCCACCGAGTCCGCGATCAGGCGGTCGATCATTTCCAGCGCGATCGTGAGTTCGCGCTTGTCGAGGCCCGAGCGCTGCATGAAACGTCCGAGCTGGGCCGAGATGGCGCCCTTCTGGTCCTCCGACAGCGCGCCGACCAGCGCCTGGACGTCGCCTTCCGAGATCTTTTCGCTCATGGCTCGCGGTACTCCTGAACAGGCTTCACTCATGCCAGATGCGTGTTAATCCCCGCTTAACGACGTCACCGGGCCATGTTCCAATGCCGCCCGCACAGGGGAGAGAGTCGCCATGGACTATGAACAGATCACCGTCGAGAGCGAGGACGCGGTAGCCACCGTGACGCTGAACCGGCCCGAGAAGCTCAACGCCTGGACCTACCAGATGCGCCGGGAGATGCACGACGCCATCTCCAAGGCGAACGACGATCCGGCAATCGGGGCGATCATCGTCACCGGGGCAGGCCGCGGCTTCTGTGCGGGCGCTGACATCGAGGACACCTTCAAGGCGCAGGCCGAAGGCAGGGACGTCAAGGGCAAGGACGTCGCCGGCGGCATCGACTGGGTGAAGTTCGTCCGCGAATCCAAGCCGCTGATCGCCGCCATCAACGGCGTGGCGGTCGGCGTGGGCCTGAGCCAGGTCCTGTCCTTCGACGTCATCATCGCCGCCCGTTCGGCGCGGATGGCCGCCCCCTTCGTCAAGGTCGGCGTGGTGCCGGAACTGGCCAGCTCGCACTTCCTGGTGCAGCGCATGGGCTTCGGCCGGGCGAGCGAGTTCGCGCTTACCGGCCGCTTTCTCGACGCTACCGAGGCCGAGCAGGCGGGCCTGGTGGACCGGGTGGTGGGCGACGCCGACCTGATGCCCACGGCGCGGAAGATGGCGAAGACGATCGCCGCCAATCCCGACCGGCACCTGCGCTGGGCCAAGGAGTTGCTGACGCAGAACGGCTCGGAGACGGACCTCCGGCTGGTGCAGGACCGGGAGCAGGCGCTGCTGAAACAGGCCTATGAAAGCCCGGAGCACAAGGAGGCGATCGACGCCTTCCTCAACAAGCGCCAGCCGAAGTTCCGGTAGATCGTTCCAGTGTTTGATCGAACCGCCTGAAACTGCGGCCCTCGGACTCGATCCGAGGGCCTGTGCATCCATCCGCGCCACGACGCTGGTCTTCGGGTCAAGCCCGAAGACTTCAACAGATTCAGTCTACCCGAAGATCGTTCTCGAGCTCCGTAATCAGCCGGTCGCGCAGCATCTCGTCGAGCGCGGCGTCGAGGTCGGCAGCGATACGCTCTGGGCCGACCTCGGGGAACGCCTCGCGGAAGATGGCGAGCACCTCGGCGCGCGACATCGGCTCGGCCAGCAGGTTCCAGACCCCCGCGGCCATGCGGTCGAGATGGTAGATCTCGCCGTCGTCGGGGCGGACGAGGAAAAGGTCGCCCTCCATCTCGGATTCGACGACCCCTTCCGCCCGGCGAAGTCCGCTCATGTGCGCGCCTCCCGATCCAGCAGTTCCGCCGCCTGGAAGCTGTCGGCATAGACCAGTTCGGCCCGGTCGACGGACTCGGCCAGTTCGCGGAGCCGCGCCAACCGCGCGACCGGCGGCAGCTGCGCGGCAAAGGCGGTCGGCACCAGGCGCTTCACCGTCTCGCCAAGGTTGACGGGCCGGAATGCCGGAGCTCCTGCATCGTCGCGGCGCGAAAGCAGCACCAGGCGCTCGAGCGGCAGCCGCGTCCCGAAAGGCGCGCGCTCGTCCGGATGAAGCACGACATAGCGCATCCCGCTCTCGCGGGGGCCTTCCCGTTCGCCGGCGAAACGGCGGAAGGCGGCGGGCGCATCGGCCGGGAGCGGATCCCTGAGCTTCGGCCTGAGCGCCAGCGCGAACCCTTCGAAACCCGCCGCCGTCCTGCCGACGGGCAGGCGGTCGTCCGTGAACAGCCGCCGCCCCAGCGCGGCCAGCGCCACCGACAGCGTGCTCTTGCCCGCCATCATGTCGCCCACCAGCACCGTCAGCCGGCCGCCGATCTCGACCGCGCCGGCGTGCAGGCAGATCCAGTCCGGCGAACGGACGCAGAAGCTGTGGATCAACGCGCCGATCAGGCCGTTGCCGCCGACCAGGCCGGGGGGAAAGATCAGATCGCCCGTGTCGTAGAGTTCGGCCCGGAAGCGAAACCGGCCCTCGCCGGCCGGCTCGACCTCGATCGCCGGCGCGTCGGCCGGGCCGCTTTCCGCCGCCGGCCAGTCGGGCGCCTGGGCGCGCAGCGCGGTGATCAGGGGCGCGGCGCCCTCGACGCGGACCGGACCGGTCGGCGTCTCGAACCAGAGAGAGCCCCCGGCCCCGCTCACCGCTTCCCGCGGCGCTTCGGCCTGGCGCCTGCGGCGCGCTTCGGCGGGGTCAGGATGGGCGGCAGGTTGCCCGCCGCGACCTCCTTCAGCAACCGGACGTGTTTCGGCAGCGTGTCCTTCAGCGCGTAGGTCTTGAGCACGACATCGCGGGCGGCCTCGCGCAGCGGCTGCAGCTTTTCGCGGTTGTCCAGCGCCTCCCCAATGCGGTCGGCCAACTGGTCGACGTCGAAGAAATCCACCAGCAGACCCTGCTTGCCGTCCCTGATCACCTCTCGCACCGGTTCTGTGTCCGAGGAGACGATCAGGCAGCCCGCCGCCATGCTCTCGATCAGCGACCAGGAGAGCACGAAGGGCACGGTCATGTAGACGTGGACGTGGCTCGCCTGCAGCACCTTCAGATAGTCGCCATAGGGCAGCAGGCCGGTGAAGTGGATGCGGCTGGGGTCGAGGTCCGTCTCCTCCAGCATCTTCTGCTTGAAGGTCTTGCCGTCGGGCAGCTTGCGGCCATAGGCGACGCGGTCCTGGCCGACGATCACGGCCTGCAGGTTGGGCCGGGTCTTCTGCAGCTTCGCCACCGCCTCGACGAACTGCGGGAAGCCGCGATAGGGCTCCATGCCGCGTGTGGCGTAGGTGACGATCTCGCCCGCACCGGAGAGATCGAGATCGCCGACCTTCATCTTCGCATCCGGGTCGGGCCTGAAGAAGTCCGTGTCGACGCCGTCGTGCAGCACCGACAGCTTGTTGTGGAATATCTTCGGGAACTGGTCGCGCTGGAACACCGTCGGGCAGAGGCCCCAGTCGCAATTGGCCAGGTCGAGCAGGATGGCGGCGTTCCGGGTGCGGATGCGGCATTCGTCGTCGGCGCTGATCTGGTTGTCGGGCAGGAAGTCCGCGTCGGTGCCGTGGGCGTGGTAGTACCACTCGAAATAGCTGAGCAGCTTCGCCTCCGGAAAGGCGTCCTTGACGTAGAGCGTCGGCCCCCAGCCGGAATGGCCGCAGACCAGGTCGGGCCGGAAGCCGCGTTTCCTCAGCTCCATGCACATGCGGTAGACGGACTGGCCGTTCAGCACCGCCGATTCCAGGTTGCGGACATAATGGTGCGTGGCGTCCCGCACCTCGCGCGCCGGCTTGTAGAAGGCCTTGGTCACGCCGGGGATCTCGCCGGCCTTCGCCTGGGTGCCGAAGACCAGCTGATGGCCGCCTTCCCGGGCGAGCTGCGTCGCCACATGACGGTACTGCGCCGGAAAATTGTTGTGCAGAAACAGGACCCGCATGCCGCTCCCTCAGCCCTCGACCGGCGACAAGGCTTAGAGCGCTGGGCGTCCACGTCAATCCCCACGCGCACGCCCGCGGCCGTTAACCGAAAATCAAAGCCCCCACGGTAGAACGGCGAACAGCCGGATGAACGCGTCCGGCGAGGATGGACACGGGAGTCAGACGAGTATGCAGGTTCGCAGCGATCAGGAGATCCGGCTGGTCGACTATGCCGAACGGCTGTCGCGCCATGCCGAGGACCGCCTGGCGATCCACCTGCACTACGCCCGCCTGAAGCCGCACAACCGCCAGGAGCATCAGCTCCGCATCGCCGCCAACTGCCTGGAAGACCTGGTCAAGCGCTTCGACGGCCAGCTCTTCCGCCTGTCGACCGCCGATCAGGTGCTGGTGGTCAAGGGCGCGCTGACGCCGGATGTCGAGCCGGTGGTCGAAAAGCTGCGCCACCTCTTCGCCGCCGACCCGGCCACCCGTCCCGGCCCCGACGGCGACCGCTTCTGCGACTGGTACGACCTCACCGTCGACTACGAGGACTTCCTGGCCCATGCGCGCCGCCTGCTCGCCCGGGCCGAGGAGAAGCGCAAGGCCGAGGCCGAGCAGATCGCCCGGTCCGGCGCGCCGCGCCGCGAGCGCAAGCAGATCCCGATCCAGCCCGAGCATCTCGGCCGGCTGGTCGAGCAGCTCGCCTCCATGGACATCTCCTCGCTGATGCGCCGCCAGCCCGTCTGCGCCCTGACACCCGAGGGCGAGGCGCGGCCAGTGTTCAACGAGCTCTTCGTCTCCATCGGCGATCTGCAGCGCATGGTCATGCCCGACGTGCAGCTGGCCGCCAGCTCGGCGCTGTTCGCCTATCTGACCCAGTATCTCGACCAGCGCATCCTCAAGGCCCTGCCCGACATGGAAGCCTCGGTGCCGTTGTCGACCTCGATCAACATCAACGTCGAGACCATCCTGTCGCCGCAGTTCCTGGAGTTCGACCAGAAACTGCGCGCCCAGACGAAGAAGACCATCATCCTGGAAGTGCAGCTTTCCGACGTGTTTCAGAACGTCGCCGGCTTCGCCTTCGCGCGCGACTTCGTGCGCGACCGGGGCTACCGCATCTGCCTCGACGGGCTGAACCACCTGACCCTGCCGCTGGTCGACAAGCGCCGGCTGGGCCTGGACATGCAGAAGATCCTCTGGGCGCCCGACGTCTGGGAACAGGGCGGCGAGGCCGAACGCAGGGAACTGGCCGAGGCCGTGCGCCGCGCCGGCCCGACGCGGCTGATCCTATGCCGCTGCGACAACGCCCACGCCGTCGAGTTCGGCCGCTCCATCGGCGTCAGCCTGTTCCAGGGCCGCTATGTGGACGCCCTGCTGTCGGAGCAGGCCGCCAACGCCCGCGTCGCCTGATCCCTTTCGCTCAATCGGCGACTGCCTTGCGCGGCAGGCGCACGATCACCGTCGTCCCTTCGTCCGGCGCGGCGCGGATGGTCAGCGCGCCGCCGTGCAGCTCGGCCAGCATGCGTGACAGCGGCAGACCGAGCCCCGCGCCTGATTTCGCGGTGTGGGCGTCGCTGCGCACCACCTCGAAGGGCTGCAGCACGCGCTCCAGGTCGGCCTCGGCGATGCCGGGTCCCTGATCGGCGATCCCGATCGTGACACCGGCCCCGTCGCCCTGCGCGCGGGCGGTGACCACGCCGCCTTCGGGGCTGAACTTCACCGCGTTGGACAGCAGGTTGTGCAGCACCTGGCGCAGCGCGCCGCGGTCGGCCTCGATGACCAGGTCGCCTTCTGGCGCGGCGACATCGACCCGCGCGCCGGCCTGCGCCGCGGCGGCGGCGAAATCCTCTGCCGTCTCCGCCAGCAGTTCGCCCGCGTCCAGCGGTTCGGGCTCGAGGCGGAACTTGCCGCTCTCGATTCGCGCGATGCCCAGCACGTCGTCCACCAGCTTCAGCATGTTGCGGCTGCTGTCGTGGATATCGGCGGCATAGTCGCGGTAGGTCGGCGGCGAGACCGGGCCCAGCATCTCCTTCGAGATCATCTCCGAGAAGCCCATGATGGCGTTGAGCGGCGTGCGCAGTTCGTGGCTCATCCCGGCCATGAAGCTGTTGCGGGTGTCATTCAGTTCCTCGGCGAGCAGGAGCTGCTTCTGCTGGCGGCGCAGGCCGAGGGCCAGGGCGATGGCGAAGTAGAGCGTGGCGACGGCGCAGCCGATGGCGGTGAGGTAGTGGTTGATCGGGTGGTAGGGCGCGAGGTCCAGCACCCTGAGATAGAGGAACACCGCGGTCAGCTGGCTGAAGCCCCAGCCGAAGGCGACGACGCGGGCGCGGTCGGAGCCGCGGAACGACAGATAGACGGCGAGGCCGAAGACGAAGATCGCCCCCGGCCCGGCGACGAAGGCGATCAGCGCCGCGCCGACCGGGACCGGCAGCACCGGCGCCAGCGAGGTCAGCAGGCCGACCACCACCAGCAGGCGCATGATCATGTCGACCTTGGGATGGCGCTCCGGGGTGCCGAGATAGCGCTGGAAGAAGCGCACGCCCGAGGCGAACAGCAGACCCTGCAGCATGAAGAACAGGGGATTGGCGTATTCCCACCCGCCGGGCCAGAACCAGATCTGGCCCATGCCCGAGGCGACCGCGACATAGCCGGCATAGGCCAGGCTGAAGGGGATGAAGTCCAGATAGGCTTTGTCGCGCACGGTCAGGTAGACCGTGAAGACGTACATGCAGACCGCCAGCACGGCCCCGAACAGCGCCCCGAACAGCAGGTGGTCGCCCAGCACCATCCGCTCGAAGCCCTTCTCCGAATAGAGCTTCAGCGGCGCCAGCACGACCGACGTGGTCGTCACCTCCAGATGGAAGACCGCCGTCCCGCCCGCGGCCACCTCCACCGGAAAGGCCGGGAAGTGGCTGGCCGGCAGGCTGCGGTCCAGCGGCGCGCGGTCGCCGCGCAGGCGGATGGCGGGCGCGCCCGTATCGTCGTAGCCGTGGAACAGGATGCGGTCGATATAGGGAAACTTGTAGACCAGCATCCCATCGAAGGGCCTGGCTGCATCGTTGGCCACCTCGACGCGGAGCCAGACCGGCTCGCCGCGGAAACCGAGATGCAGTTCGTCGCCCTCCGCCGCGCGCCATTCCGCCTGCGCCGGGGACCGCCAGACGCCGTCGGCCGACGACGTCTCCAGCGGCCCGACATGATAGGAAACGGCGAGGCTGGGTTCGACCGGGGTCCCGGCCGCGTCCATGCGCATCGCCGAATGGATCAGCAACGCCGCCAGCAGTGCGAGCGCGACCGCGCCGGTGACGCGTCCCGCATGCGGAATCCGGACGCGCCAAAGCCGTCGCAATGGGAAGCCGATTCGCCGGGCCATCGGCGCAGCATAGTCGCGGCCGAGCGGGCCGGACAGGCGCTAGACGATGGGCCGGCCGGAAAGGAAGTCGTCGCGTTCGTAGACCTGCGCCGGCAGGGGCCGGGTCACCGGCTCGGCCAGCGCCGGCCCGGAGATGAAGTCAATGTCGGCGTTCAGCATGTGGTGGACCACGTCGCGGTTGTCGACCAGGCCGACGAAGGACCGCCGGCGGCCAGCGCGGCATTCGCGGGCGAACTGCGCGGCGTGATCGCCCGCCGTCTCGGTGGCGAGGCTCTGCAGGCAGACCACGCCCACGTCGTAGTTCAACGCCTTGCGCCAGTCGCCGCCCTGACCGCTGAACGCCATGGTCATGGAGAAGCAGTTCCGCCGCAGGGTCTGGACAACGTCCCGGAGCCGGCCGTCGGGCGCGTCAGGCGGAATGTCCCATACCGTGAGCAGCAGGTGGCGCCGCTGCGCCTCCGGCATGCGGCCGATCGCCGTCGCCATCCGCGACAGCCGGCGGGAACTGCGCAGCGCGGCATAGGGAACCGAGAACGAGACGAAGCCCGCGCCGCCGGATTCATGCAGCGTCTCGAGGCCGATGCTCACGTGCATGAGTTGGTCGAGATAGATGTCGGTCACCATCCCGTCTTCGAAGCAGGAACTCGGAATGGAGCGCGCGCCCACCAGCAACCTGCCGTGGACCTCCCGCGCCGGCAGGGCGGCGGAGGCGGCGACAGCCTGATTGCGCATGTCCCAGATCGGCAGATAGACGGTATGGAACGCCAGCGTCTCCGCCTCCAGGTCGCCGGGCGGCCGCGCGGTCGGACTGAAGATCAGGGGCCGGCCGGCACCGCTCCAGTCGAAGCCCTGGTCCATCATCTCGGCGCACGCGTCGGGCCGGACGATCGACGCCAGGCCGGCCGACATCCGCCGCGGCGCGAGCTGAGAAATGGCCGCCGCCTCTCCGGCCAGGGCCGGCGCACCGGCCAGCGGCTCGAACCGGAGCCGCCCCTCGGCGACCTCCTGCAGAACGTAGCATTCCATGGACTCCGCCCCCTCCTCGCCGAGCAGCTTGGCGCCGGCGCGGCGGACATCGGCGCGGAAGCGGTCGATGCGTCCTGCACCGTGCCGCGTGCAGACGACGACCAGCAGACTGGGCGAGATCCAGAACAGGCTGCCCCGCGCGCCGGCCAGCACGCGCGCATGGGGTTTCAGGTACTCGCGCAGCCGCGCGAGTATGCCGGCGGCCGCCTTCGGATAGAGACGTTTGACGCCGTCGAGCGCCAGCAGGAAGGTGTGATCGGTGAACGTGCCGGCATGGGATTCCATCGCCGGCAGAAGTTCGTGAAGGATCGAGCGACCGGATGAACGGCCGGCGCCGGGCCGCACCACCATGGCGCCCAGACCGGCCCGCTTCACCGTGAACGCCCCATCCTCGGGCTGGTCCAGTTCGAGCAGGAGCGACCTCGCCGTGCGGTCGGCGAGCGACTCCTTCGTTTCGGATACGCCCGCCTGATACATGCCGTTTCACTCCTACGCTGATTCGGCCGCGACGCACTGTTGGCCGGCCGGACGCATGGGTCCGGACTTGCTGCTTCGGAATCCGGGAACGGAATCGCTCGATGGCTTTCAACCTAGGCGGGCAGGCTTAAGTCCCGGTAAAGAAATCAGGTCACTTATTCAGGTGCTGCCATGCACGGCGTGCGGAACTCATTCCGGGGACGTGACGGCGTCCCGGTTTTCCGCCGCGCGGAACCGCCCGGCGCGGGGCCTCGCCATGGCGGGCCGTCCTCCCTATCTTCGGGCTGAGGAACGACAGGAGCAGTCAAGGATGAGCAGGACCTACCAGAAGACCGTCGAGGCGCTCGGCCGGCTCGACCGCATGCAGTACGCGGTCACCCAGGAGGACATGACCGAACCGCCCTTCCGCAACCAGTTCTGGGACCACAAGGAAGCCGGCATCTATGTCGACGTGGTCAGCGGGGAGCCGCTCTTCGCCTCGTCGCAGAAGTTCGATTCGGCCTGCGGCTGGCCGAGCTATTTCGAGGCGCTGGAGCCCGACAACATCGTCGAGATCAAGGACACCAGCCACGGCATGATCCGCACCGAGGTGCGCTCGAAGCACGGCGATTCGCATCTCGGTCACGTCTTCCCCGACGGACCGCCGCCGACGGGGCTGCGCTACTGCATCAATTCCGCGTCGATGCGCTTCATCCCCGTCGCCGACCTGGAGAAGGAAGGCTACGGCGAATACGCGAAGCTGTTCGGGAAGGAATAAGGAATAAGGGTGTTCGTCCTTGCCCGGTCACGGCCGGGCCGGTCTTCGCCCTCCGTGCCCTCCCCCTTCGAGAAAGGGGAGGGCCGGATGGGGGATGTCCTCAGGCGAACTGACTACGCGCTGATCTTCTGACGCCGGGGCCGGGCCGGCCGGCGGCCTTCGCCGCCGCGCGACTCGCGGCGGTCGCCGCCGTCATGGCCCCCGCGCGGCGGGCGCGGCCCGCCCTTGCGGTGATTGGCGCCGCGCTGGCCGCCGGGCTTGCGGGTCTTGCCCGGGCCGGAGCGCTCGCGGCGCGGCGCGGGCGGCGTGTCGGTCAGTTCGCCGGCATCGTTGAAGGTGCCGCCGATGACCCGCTCGATGTCCCTCAGCAGACCGCGCTCCTCGCCGTCGCAGAAGGAGATGGCGATGCCGCTCGCACCGGCGCGCGCCGTGCGGCCGATACGGTGGACATAGGCCTCCGGCACGTTGGGCAGCTCGAAGTTGATGACGTGGGTGATGCCGTCGACATCGATGCCGCGCGCGGCGACGTCGGTCGCCACCAGCACCGCGACCTTGCCGTCACGGAAGCGCGAAAGCGCCTTCTCCCGCTGGGACTGGTTCTTGTTGCCGTGGATCGCCGTCGAGGCGATGCCGGCCTTCTCGAGGTAGGTCGACAGCTTCTCGGCGCCGTGCTTGGTGCGCGCGAAGACGATCGCGCGGCCGACCTCGCGGTCCTCGATCAGCTCCACCAGACGCTGACGCTTGTCGCGGGCGTCGACATAGACGACTTCCTGGGCGATGCGCTCCGCCGGCCGGTCGGCCTGGGCCACGGCGATCTCCGCCGGGTCGTTCAGGAAATCCTGCGCCAGGGCGCGGATCTGCCTGGGCATGGTGGCCGAGAGCAGGATGGTCTGCGGATCGGCCGGCACCTTCTGCAGGATGCGGCGGATGGCGGGCATGAAGCCCATGTCCATCATCTGGTCGGCCTCGTCGAGGATGATATTGGCGACGCCGTCGAGACGGATGACGCCGGTGGACATGTGGTCCTCCAGCCGGCCGGGGGTCGCGACCAGGATGTCGACGCCGCCGGCCATCTGCCGGATCTGCGGGCCGGGGCGGACACCGCCGACGACCAGGGCCACCGAAGGACGGATCTTGCGGCCATAGGTGCGGATCGCCTCGACGATCTGGTTGGCCAGCTCACGCGTCGGCGCCAGGATCAGCGTCGTGCAGGTCTTCGGCCTGGGCGCGCGGCGTTCGTCCGCGATGCGGGAGAGCAGCGGCAGCACATAGGCGGCGGTCTTGCCGGTGCCGGTCTGGGCGGTCCCGAGCACGTCGCGGCCAGCCAGCATGGCCGGAATCACTTCGGCCTGGATCGGGGTGGGAATCGTGTAGCCTTCGGCTTCCACAGCGCGAAGGACGGACTCGGCGAGGCCGAGTTCATTGAACTGGGTCAAGTACTTACTTTCTGCATGCGGCCATGCGCCCATGCCGTGATCGGCACGGGGCGGCCTGTTCGGTTCAAGGGTAGCGAGCCTGGCGCGGAACGGCTCCTCAAGTGACTGCGCGTCACCGCGCTCCCCGGCCGCGCCGCCCTTTCACTCAGGTCCTACGCGCCGCCGGTCCGATGCCGCGACGAACAGGTCGTCATCCACGAACGGCATCCATGGGCGGGACAGACCATGTTTCGGCATGCCGCGCAAGCGGTTTCTTTTTGCGCCGCAGCATTGCATGGCAGGCGTGCTGCACGGGCGCTGTTGGCAAGCCGCGCTCTACCCCCGACAATTGCAACCGCAGATTCGCGGACGGGGAGACGGACATGCGCGCCTGGGAAATCACGACGGCCGAGGGCATCGACGGCCTGACACTGAACGAGAAGCCGATGCCGGAGCCGGGGCCCGGCGAGGTCCGCGTGAAGATGACGGCCAACTCGATCAACTACCGCGATCTGATGACGGTGGAGCACGCCGCCGCCCGCGGCCTGCTACTGCCCTTCATCCCCAACTCCGACGGCGCCGGCGTGGTCTCGGCCGTGGGTCAAGGCGCCCCGTACCGGGAGGGCGACCGGGTGACCTCCTGCTTCTTCTCCGACTGGGACGCGGGCGAGATCGGCCCGGAAACCATGAATTCGGCGCTGGGCGGTGCGCGGCCCGGCGTGCTGGCCGAGGAGGTCGTGCTGCCCGCCCGCGGCGTGATCCCGACGCCGGCGCATCTTTCCGACGCCGAGGCGGCGACCCTGCCCTGCGCGGCGCTGACCGCCTGGCACGCGCTGACCCAGCCGCGCCCGATCCTGGCCGGCGAGACCGTGCTGCTGCTCGGCACCGGCGGCGTCTCCGTCTTCGCGCAGCAGTTCTGCCGCATGATGGGCGCCAGGACCATCGTCACCTCGTCCTCGGACGCCAAGCTCGCCCGCATGAAGGATCTGGGCGCGGACGGGACCGTCAACTATCGCGACAACCCGGACTGGGACCGGGAGGTGCTGGAGATGACCGGCGGCATCGGCGTCGACCGCGCCGTCGAGGTCGGCGGGCCGGGCACCTTCGACCGCTCCGTGAACGCGACCCGCGTCGGCGGCATCATCGGCCTGATCGGCATCCTCACCGGCGCCGGCGGCCAGGTGCACCCGACGAACTTCATGCGCAAGTCGATCACCGTGCGCGGCATCTATGTCGGCAGCCGCGCCATGTTCGCCGACATGAACCGCGCCATCGAGCGCCACGGCCTGAAACCGGTGATCGACGACGATTTCGCCTTCGAGGACGCGCCCGGGGCCTACCGCGCCATGCGCGCCGCCGGCCATTTCGGCAAGCTGGCGATCCGGGTGGGCAAATAGCGCCTCCCTTCCCCGTCCGGCGTCCCCTGCGCCACATGCAGGGCGACGCCGCGCGTCCCTCGCTTGGCAGAAACGGCCGGCCCGGGCACAATACTCTCCGGTAGATTGCGATCACCGGGGAGAGCGACATGAGCCAGATGACCTTCGAGCCCCTGAGCGGGCCCACCTTCGGCGCACGCGTGCACGGCGTGAAGCTGACTGCGATGGACGATGCGGCGTTCCGCGAACTCCATGACAACTGGCTGGAATACGGCCTGCTGATCGTGCCGGAGCAGTTCCTGACGAGGGAGGAGCAGATCGCCTTCGCCAGGCGCTTCGGCGATCTGGAGTTCGAGATCGCCGAGATCGGCAACATGCGCGACGACGGCTCGCTCCGGCCCGACGACGGCAGCGACGAGATGATGAAGATCAACCGCGGCAACATGGGCTGGCATCACGACTCCACCTACATGCCCGTGCAGGCCAAGGGCGCGGTGTTTTCCGCCGAGATCGTCCCGCAGGAAGGCGGCGCCACCGGCTTCGCCGACATGCGTGCGGCCTATGACGAACTCGATGACGCCATGAAGGCGCGCATCGAGAACCTGCGGGCGCATCACTCGCTGCACCACTCCCAGGGCAAGGTGGGCCACAAGACGAAACCCGTGAAGGACGGCAAGGTGAACGCCGGCGGGACCTTCGGCGGCTACGGCCTGCATGACGGGCCGGTCTCGGTCCGGCCGCTGGTCAAGGTCCATCCGGAGACGGGCCGGAAGAACCTGCTGGTCGGCCGTCACGCCTACGACATCATCGGCATGTCGTCGGAGGAGTCCGAAAAGCTGCTGCAGGATCTCGTCGACTTCGCCTGCCAGCCGCCGCGCATCTACCACCACCAGTGGGCGCCCGGCGACGCGGTGATCTGGGACAACCGGCGGCTGATGCACCAGGCCACCCCCTGGCCCTTCGATCAGGCGCGGCGCATGTGGCACAGCCGCATTGCCGGCGATCCGGCGACCGAAGCCGCCATGGCGGCCTGAGCCGCAGCGCCGGAGATCTATCGGCGGCGGCCTTCCCTGAGGCGGGCCTCGATCGCGGCAGCCGCGGCCGTGAGCTTGTCCAGCAGATGCGCCTTCTTGCCCGGCTCCCTGAGGCGCGCCGGCGAGAGCGAGATGTTCGCCGCCGCGATGACCCGGCCGGTGGCGGCGCGGATCGGCACGGCGACGCCAGCGATGCCTTCCTCCAGCTCGCGGTAGACCATGGACCAGCCCTGGGCGCGGTCACGCTCGATGGCTGTCCGCAGACCATCCGGATCCGTGATCGTCCACGGCGTGAACGCCTCCAGTTTCGCCGACGCCAGATAGCCGCCGAGATCGCGCTCCGGCAGGGCCGCCAGCTGGATCCGGCCCATCGAGATCGCATGCGCCGGCACCCGGCTGCCGATATTGAGCGAGCTTTTCAGAATGCGCTTCGTGGGGACGCGGAGAACGTAGACGATATCGTGACCGTCGAGCACCGAGATCGAGCTGCTCTCATCGACCTCCTCGGCAAGGGCCTGGATATCCTGTTCGGCGAAGCGCCAGATCTCAGACGAGGCGAGATAGGCAAAGCCCAGGTCGAGAATCTTCGGCGTCAGCGAGAAATGCTTGCCGTCCGAGGCGGCATAACCGAGGGCGACGAGCGTGTGCAGCAGCCGGCGCGCGGTGGCCCGGGTCACGCCCGTGCGGGCGGCGACCTCGGTCAGGGTCAGCACCCGTGAACCTTCCCGGAAGGCGGTGATGACCGCCAGGCCGCGGGCGAAGCTCTGGGCATAGGTGTTCGAGGGCTCGGGCGCGGCCATCTCGACGTCCCCTGTTTCCTATTCAAACAAATGATCCGGTCCCGGCACGCCGGCCCGTCCGCCTGGTTGACCCCGCCGCGGGCGCGTTCCAGCGTTCGTATAGAAAACCAATGTTCGCATATCAAACAGGTTGAACAGGGAGGAGAAGCCCCATGAACGTGATGGGCGAGGATTTCGAGACCGACTTCTGGAAGGAGGTCACCGAGCGCGCGACCTGGGACATGATCGTCCCCGGGGAGCTGCGTGAGACGCGGCCCGTGACCCTGACCAGGCGGATCATCCAAGACTACGCCCGCAAGGTCGGCGAGGACAATCCGCTCTATTTCGACGAGGAATACGCGAAGTCGACGCCCTATGGCGGCATCGTGGCGCCGCCGTCGATCCACATCCTGCTGATGTTCGCCT